>CAJUQT010000095.1 GCA_910588225.1 uncultured Acetatifactor sp. | reverse complement strand
GTAATCAACATTTCCGGGACATTGCGATGCTGAAGCACTGCAATCACAAACAAAGCGGCACAAAGCAGCAGGCTCAGAAGACTCAGCACCTTACCCAGCTCTCCCAGCCTTTTCTGCAGCGGTGTCATCTCCTCTTTGGCTTCTGTAATCATGGTGGCAATCTGCCCCAGCTCTGTGCTCATACCAACCGCAGTCACCAGGCCCTGCCCTCTGCCATAAGTGACAATGGTGGACATATAAGCCATGTTCTGCCGGTCTCCTAAAGGCAGATGACTGCCCCGCATGCTGATAAATCCGGCGTCCTTTTCCATAGGAAGAGATTCTCCTGTCAATGCGGATTCCTCAATCTTCAGATTGGAAGCTTCCGTCAGCCGCAGATCCGCAGGCACCTGACACCCGGCTTCCAGACATACCAAGTCCCCCTTTACCAGTTCAGCCGCAGGAATCTCCATGCGCCTGCCGGCTCTGATTACGCACGCCTGCGGACTGGTAAGCTTTTTCAGGGATTCCAGCGCTCTTCTGGCTTTCCCCTCCTGCAGCATACCTACCACCGCATTCAGCACGACCACCACACCAATAATCACTGCGTCGCTGATTTCCCCAAGCAGCACGGAAACCACCGCCGCCACAATCAGCACATAAATCAGAGGGTCGTTAAGCTGCTCCAGAAAGCATTCCACCGGTGTCTTCTTCCGGGGCGCCTTCATCTCGTTCCTGCCGTCTCTTCGCAGCCTCTCTCCGGCTTCTTTCCCGCTCAGTCCCAAATCTCTGTCGCTCTTTAATTCTTCTGCGGTCTCTGCAATACTGTATTGATCAAACACACAAAACCTCCCGAAGCTTGTTTGCATTGCAATTCTATGCTTGCGGGAGGCAAAGTATGTCCATATAATGTACTCTTTTGATTACAGAGTTCACAAAACAACTCCTATACTATCTGTTATAGTTCCTCCAGCAGAGCCTGCAGCAGTATTATATGATACTCCTCATCTTTGATAATCCTCCTCAACACAGCATTCACATAATCATCGTTGATTTTGCAAATGTGTGTCCTGTACTGAGCTATCGCCTCTCTTTCGGCTTCGATATCCGCACACAGCATTTTCTTCACATTCTGAAATAACGTCAGACAGGCCGGCGTCCACATGATCTGTTTCCCATCAGGCCGTTTTGCATTAAAATCCACTTCTCCGCCCAGCAGCTGTATCAATTCCCCCAGCTTCTGCAAATGCATCATTTCCGCAACGGCAATTTCCAAAATCGTCCTCGCCAGGCGGCAATTCTCCTGGCACAGCCTGTTCTCATTGTTAATGTACTGTGTGATTGCGGAAAGCTCCGATACAGCTCCGCAGTAATCATAGCTCAGTAAATCCGCATAATCATGGTTCCTGCACTTTACCTGTATGGGCGGGTAGGGCAGTTCCAGCATGGCAGGCCGCAGCCCAGCCATATTGCAGTTGCTGATGTTCGGTTTTCTGTTTGTTTCCATATTCTGTTTCCCCTGTCCTTTTATTCTGTTCCAGGAACCGCTTCACAAACCCTGTAATCTTAATTCTATTATATTAGGGGAGAGATTCTTGTGTGCCAAAGCACCTGATATCTTTTCTGACTGCAAAAAGTGACAGAAATTCAGCCTCTTCTGTCACCTTTTTGCTTTTTGAGATTTGCTGCATCTGCATAACGGACTTCTTTGCAAGGCTTCGATACGCTCCATCCTGGTTCCCGAAGTATCGGAAAAATGCCACTGGTTTTATCTTCCGGCAATTTATATTCTACAATACTACAGGAACCACCCCACGAGCCTTGGAATCCAGGTTCTATTATGCCCAGTATATCCTTTTTTCTCATCCTTTGCCATCTGTATATCTCAAAACTTTGAAATTAGTTTGAAAGGATAACCGCAGGTACTGCATTGTAACAAAAAGTTGATGTTCTCATCCGTCGTAATGTTAGCAAAATTTATTGACTGCCTTCCTAAAAAGAAGTAAAATAGTAAAGAATTAAAATTCCATAAGATAAAAGGAGAAACTGTCATGTACAAAATGAAACCAGAATATTATACAGGAATAAAGGCAATAGATCAGGAACATACCAGACTGTTCGAACTGGCACAGGAAACATATGATCTCATGAATGATGAGCTTCTGCATGACAAAGCAGAAAGCCTTACCCACCTTCTTTCCGAGCTCATTGATTATACCAAAACCCATTTTTCCCACGAGGAAGCTTATCTGGAAAGCATTCATTATGCTCAGAAAGCAGCGCATGTGGCTCAGCATCGAAAATTCGAAGACAGTCTGCTGGAATTTGACTTAAATCTGGTAGATGATGATCCTGAAAGTCAGAATGAGACCGTTTCAAATCTTCTTGATTTCCTTGTGAGCTGGCTGATCAATCATATTCAGAAAGTAGATATGCTGTATGTAAAATAACGAATCATACCCCGAAGCGCCTTGATATATGAAAACAAGTACTTCGGGTTCTTTATTGATGTCCTGTTCAGGATAGTTGCTCCAACAGAGACTCACAGCCTTCTATTACATCACGATAAGTAGTTTCAAAATCACCGGTATACCATGGATCCGAAATATCTCTGTCAGAACCGGCAAAAGACAAAAGCTTTGCGATCTTTCCTTCCGGGTCACCACCCAGCATCCGATGCATATTGCGGATATTGGTGCTGTCCATACCAATGAGATAGTCATATTTTACGTAATCGGAACGCTGCAGCTGGACAGCACGCTTTCCTTCACAGCTGATGTTATGCTCTGCCAGCTTCTGTCTGGCAGGCGGATAGACAGGATTGCCGATGCCGTTCCAGATTTCCTCTGTGCTGGTGGCGGCGGAGGAAATCTGGAACTGGTTGGAAAGACCGGCTTTTTCGACCAGGTCCTTCATGATGAACTCGGCCATGGGGCTGCGGCAGATATTGCCGTGGCATATAAATAATATTTTTATCATGGTTTCCATATCTCCTTATATC
>CAJUQT010000094.1 GCA_910588225.1 uncultured Acetatifactor sp. | reverse complement strand
AAGAATAAGTCTATAGCCTGTTCTGACTGGCTATAAACTTATTATACGAGGAGAATTCAACTATGAAAAACAAAAAGCAACAACTCAAATCAGCACTATCCACCCTGGCGCTGGCCTTGGCACTTGCAGGCAATCTTGCTTTGCCGGGTACCCTGCCGGAAGATCCGAATCCCATCCTCCCGCAGATCCCTATAGAGGAAGAGGAGCCGGAGAGGGATGAGGATAATGGGATTCGGCCTCTGTCGGATATAGATAAACCGATAACAAAATCTAATATGGATGAATAATTAGCTGTCTGCCTATTTTAAATATTTCTCTTCCCGCTCTTTCAGCAATCCGCTCATATGGGCATCATACATATAATCTGCCAAAGATTCGCTGATTCGAAAAGCTTTCCTCCACTTCTGCCGGAAAGATTCGTATCTTTCCGGCTTTTTGGAGGCAGATTCATAGGAATTCCAGGCAATGTGATAAAATAAATACTGGATGCTGTTAATTTTGTAAAA
The DNA here is from genome assembly GCA_910588225.1 of uncultured Acetatifactor sp. Classification (GTDB taxonomy): domain Bacteria; phylum Bacillota; class Clostridia; order Lachnospirales; family Lachnospiraceae; genus Acetatifactor. Next base: position 3,862 of record CAJUQT010000094.1, on the reverse strand, counting down.
TAGCAAAACTTTTGGGAGCGTTTCTTCATTAAGGTCTGTAGCATAGTCAAAACTATGGACATCCCCCAGATAGTCGCTATATCCCAATGCTACAAGATCATAGCCACAATTGACAGTATCCGTTCTTGCACAATTCTGTTCAACCGAAAAGAGCACTGCCTCATACCATTTCTTTGCTTCCTCCAGATTCCCCAATTTGTGATAAAGCTCCGCAATATCACTGGCAATGATAATCTCCTCACGCTGAAAAACCCACCACTTCATATCCCGACCCTCAAAATCAGGAACTGTACAGTACAGCGCCTCCAGCATCATTTCCAGGCTTTCCTGCAAAGCACTTTCTTTCTGCCATTTCAGGATTGCGTCAAAAAACAGCAACTCCTGCCTTACCTTTGGATACTCCGGATTAACCAGTTTACGAAATCTCCTTATCTCCCACTCCACATGCTCCCATTCATTAAATTCAATCAACTTGCTGATCTCCTGCCGCAACTTCAGAACCTCCAGAGAATCCGTCTCCAGCAGGGGCATATTCCATTGCCCATACTTCCCGTACTGCTTCACCAGCCTCCTGTAATTCTCATAAGAGGGCTTATGGATGCCTTTCTCTATCTTTTCCAGCTGTCTGGGAGTGACTACACGTTCATCTCCGTCATAGACTGCCTCTTCCCGGGACTTTCCGTAGAATGTCCTCAGCATTTTCAGCACGCTCCCCGCATCTCTGGTATTGTCAACGGAGATCCCCTGCCACATCCTGTACCCGGGATAGCCAAACCATTCATAAATCTCTCGGAACATTTCCCGAAACCGCCTGATCTGTTCCGGATATCCCGGTTGACACCCCGCTTCCCCAAAAAGCGTTTCCCTCATCCCGCACAGGGCATCCAGCAGCGGCAGCGCATGGCAATGCCCCCCATTCCTGCGTAGCAGTTCCAGGGCTTCCTGTCCTCTGACAGCCATGTCTTCCTCCGATATCCCCATATGAACCAGCGTGTCCGAGAATCTGCCGGATGCGTAAGCCAGTCTGATGCCGAAAACGGCAGCCTGGGGCAGGATCAGCATCTTGGCGCCCTCGGTCCAGCCATGGCTCCCCGGATATTCCCACACAGCCTGCCACAGCGCCCAGGCTTGTGCTTCTTGCGCTTCTTTCGCCTCTCCGCCGCCTGCAAGCAGGACGGCGCTGACCAGCAGAACCGCCTCCAGTTCCCCCGGAGACAGGACAAGCTTGCCTATTTGCTGCTCCCAGCCTGGCCGGACAGTGCATTCCAGCGCCTGCCTGGCTTTCTCCAGGACAACCCTGGCCGCAGTCCCGTTTTTCACAGGTATCCGGCTCCCGGCTTCTGCGGCGCTTTCCATATGTACCCGGGGACAAGCCCTCCCATCCCGCCGCCAGGCTTCCCCGGACTCCGCCATGTTCTGCAGCAGCATCAGAACAACCTCCGCTTTCAGCAGAAACTGCTCTTCCAGCGGCTCCCGTTTGCCGTAGGTCTCCCGGTATTCCTGAATCTTCGCCACGGCCTGCTCCCGTTCGTCAGGCACCAGCAGACAGATGTCCTCCCGCAGCCGCCATCTGTCCAGATCCTCCCCCGAGGAGAGGGATTCAAAGTGCTCCGGCAAGATTCCCATCCGCAACATCAGGGTGTCTCCTGCCAGCTTTGTCCACTGGGCCTTTCCTTTTTCCACCTTTTCCAGCGCTGTCCGGCTCATGATTCCGCAGGACAGGTCTTCCAGCGACAGTTTTCTCTTGCTTCGTTCCTCTCGAATAATCTGGCCATATGCCTTATTGTGCTCCAGTATGAATTCCTGCTCGATGATATATTCTATTTGTTCTTTCGTCTTCCCGGCTCCTTTCCCCTGGATACTTTGCACCTCAAACCACCTGCATTATGCTGCATTTTCAAAGTGTGCAAAGATTTTCTAAGGCTGTAAAGTACACAGCCTAAAGTGCCAAAAGCATGGCGCTTGAAAATCTAAATTGCACACAGAAGAATGCTCAAAGGACGGGCATTCTTCCGGACTTGCACCAATTATTCATGACAACAGAACTGTGTTCTGTTGTATGTGCCTGCTGCGCCGGCATGTCTGGAAGTGTGCCCCTCCATGTTTTCTCTTTCACCCGATCAGCACTTTCTTCCCCTCGAACGCAAAGCCATAACAGCGGATGCGCTCTGCAGGAATCCCCCGGGCCAGAAGCTGGGCGGCGTATTGTTTTTCCTCTATCTGCTTCAGCGCCGCCTGTACGGTATCTTTCAAAGTCTCCTCATCCTCCGGATCATGGACTTTAAACTCCAATATCATGGCATCCTCCAGATTCTTCGCCTCCAGTACCACATCGTATCTGCCAAAGCCACTTTCTCTGTTGGAATTAATGACATACCTGTTCTGCAGTTCCACCAGTAACCCAAGCACAAAGCCATGGTAAAACCGTTCCGGCTCTGCCCCCGACGGCTTCTTTCCGGTGTCGAAGTAGCTGAACATATTCAGGGCCATGCGGTTCATGTAGACATTCATGGCCTTTTTATCCCCCAGCAGCAGCGCCTTGATGAAATCACTGTAGTCTGTTTCGGCCTCCTTGAACCAGTCACGGACCATGCTCTGGAACATCAGCTTCACCTCCAGATTGGTGATGGTCAGTTCGTACTTTGGCTGTACTCCCTCCGGAATGTCAATGTAACTTTCATGGGAAAGGGCTTTCAGGTACCCGCTGGCCAACAGCAGGCTCCAGACCGCGCTTTCGTTTCCCTTTAGCTGGTTATACACAATCTGCTCGTCAATGGGCGACTGAATGGTTTCTCCCTGGAGCAATCCCTCGAACTTCTCTTTCACTGCCCGGCTTCCCTCTCGAATCAGCTTTCCCACCAGGCTGTTGGAACTGGTGTTGGCCCAATAGGTTCCATATCTTCCTTTATCTAAAAAATTTATGATAGACCAGGGATTATAGATATCTTTTTGCTTCCCGAAAATAAATCCGTCATACCAATGCCGCACTTTCTCTTTCTCTGCGGAAAGTCCGCATTCCTCCAGAGCCGCAAACACTTCTTCCTCTGTAAAGCCGAAAGATGTGACATATTTATCTGAGGTAGATGTTACTACTTCAAGATTATTCAGGTCAGAGAAGATAGACTCCTTACTGACCCTTGTAATACCTGTCATAACCGCCCTCTCCAGCCAGGGATTGGTCTTAAAAGAAGAATTGAACAGGCTTCTGGTAAAGCCTACGATCTCTTCCCAGTATCCTCCCACATAAGCTTCCTGCATGGGCGTGTCGTATTCATCCAAAAGGATAATCGCTTTCTTTCCATAATAGCGGTACAGATAATCGGACAGCTGGTACAGCGCCAACGTGGCATCGCTGTCGCTGATTTCCACTGCCAGGATTCTGTCAAAAAAGGCCCTGTCTGTGTCCGTCAACACATCGCTGTCTTTCAGAAATAAGTATTTTACATACAGATTGTTCAGAAGCCGGTTCATTTTCTCCCTTGTGGTCCTGTAATCCCTTTCTTTCATATTGGCAAAGGAAAGGCTGATCACCGGATACGTCCCCTGAAGCTTTCTGTACTTCTCATCTTTCCAGATGGAAAGGCCCTGGAACAACTCCCCATGCCCGGCGTAATCCACGGAAAAAAACTGCTCCAGCATGCTCATGTTCAGAGTCTTGCCAAAGCGCCGGGGCCGGGTGATCAGCGTCACATCGTCCATACTCTCCCACCATTCCCGGATGAATTCCGTCTTGTCCACATAGAAACAATCATTCGTAATCATTTTCGTGAAATCCTGTATACCGATTCCCACTGTCCTTGCCATAAGCGCCTCCTGTTTCCACGGTCTCCATTGCTATCTGTCCTTTTCAGTATAGCAGTTT
>CAJUQT010000093.1 GCA_910588225.1 uncultured Acetatifactor sp. | reverse complement strand
ACGGCTTTGCCTGTTCCCCCATCTCAGATGGGGGATTAAAAGACTTTTTCATTAAGATATCTGCTTCTGTCTTCCTTTTAATTGCCTCACAGCTGATTTCTTCCGCAAGACGCAACGAATCCACACTGTGAATGAGGGCCACTTTGCCCACAATATATTTCACCTTATTTCTCTGCAGATGGCCAATCATATGCCAGCGAATATCAGAAGGCAGCTCCTGCATCTTGTCCAGAAGCTCCTGTACTTTATTTTCACCGAAGTCCCTTATTCCTGCATTATATGCCTCCCGCAGGCTGGAAGCAGGTTTTGTCTTGCTGACGGCAATCAATGTCACTTCACCGGGATCACGTCCGGCTTTTCTGCTTGAATCTGTCATACATTTTTTCACGGATTCTAAATTTTCCCGTATCATTCTCAATTCCTCCGGCTATCTTCGATTTGTCATTCAGTACCCTGTCTCAACTGTTATGCTATTTCTGGTTGATAAACTGATCGTCCCTTACGGATTCTGCATTCAGTGCAATATAATCATAAACGCTCAGTCCGTATTTTGTGTTGGGCTTTACAATGGCATATTCATCATTCTGGTACAGAATGGTAATCTGCTTAAAATCTGCATATCCTTTATTCATATTATAAACACCGATCAGTGTAGCTCTCTTACTTACCGCATAAGTTTCCTGTCCATCTGTGGAATACAGAATGTCTCCTGTATTCAGTATGGAACTGTCCAGATAATATTCTTTTGATTGACTGTCAAAATAATATACTTCTGTCTCCAACGTCTCCTGGGCAATGGTACCGTCATCGAGATAATATTGTCTGACAATACTGTCTCCGCCGTTATTACCGCCCGGAGAGACAAAGTTTTCCGGAATCAGGAAAAATTCCTTCTGTACAATAGAGGATACCGGAATCTTCAATCCTGTTTCATCCTCCACAATCAGTTCTATATCCAAAAATCTGTCTGCCATAAACGTAACCAGAGAATTGGTAAAAGTAAGCTGCAGATATGTATTCCCGTCGCTGCCGGTGAACAGCTCGGCGGCTCCCCAGGATTCATATCCGTTCTTGAGAAAACGAACTTTAACATATCCTTCTTCCTGCAGCTCCGCTCCTCTGACTGGATCGATGGGAATCACAACAGACCAGTTTTCATTGGTTGAAAGCTTATACACAGCATCTCCCGCCGCCAACAGAGCGTTTCCAATCATTCTCTTTTTTTCATAGGTCTCATCTTCCTCCCAGATCTGAGCTGTAATATCCTGCGCTGTCAGATTCTCATAGCCGTCTGTCCAATAGGCCACGATTCCTGTGGCCGGTGCAAAGGAACGACTCATAATACTTACACCGGCGGCACTGCTCAATTCGTCCACACTCTGCAGCATATTTATCCCTGCCAGTTTCAGCACTGTATTTTTCAGTGAATATTTGAAATCATAGATGTTATCATAACGACTTGCTTCAAAGCCATGTGCAAAAGCGACAATTTCACTCCGAAATTCTGCAAGTTCCTTGTCGGAGAGAGAGTTTTCACCAAGATTCAGACTCTCCAGCTCTTCATTCAGCCGGCCTGTCTCATCCACAATATACACCAGATCATTTTTAGCCACACGTTCTCCTTCTCTGGCATAATAATTCACATATCCGGTTTCCTGGGCATAGACCACAGTCTCATCACGCAGGATGACTCCCCGGTAAATCGTATCGGCGGCAAGCGATCCCTCCTTCACCTCATATCGCACGATATGGCTGGTCTGAAAATACATTATAACACAGATAACCACATAAATGAAAATAACGCTGAAAATAATCATGCCGATATTCAGATTCAGAGGTTTTCGGTATTTTTTAATTTTGCTTTTCGCCACTCTCCCGCCTCCATATAAAAGCCCCGGCAAATTGTTCCGAGGCTTTCATGCGTAACCATTTTCCATTTTCCTGATAAGCTTCGTGCCACAGTTCTTTTGCCGCACGAAGAAACACTTCCCTACAGGGATACGATAATTTTATCTTTCCATCCGGCTGGAATTTCCGTCTCATCCAGAGAGATACTTAAAACAAAGCTCACATCAAATATTTTACTGAGTTTTTCCAATTTTTCCAATGTGGGTGTAATGTCCTGATCTTCCAGGCATGCAATTCTCAGAAAGCTGTCAAAATACACCTGCTGCAGATCATGATCCTGTGAAATAATACCACTTACAAAACCGATAAATTCATTACTGCTCTCAATCATAAACTGCGAAATATCAATCAGGCGTACTTTATTGTTCAGTTCAAACATATGCTTTTTACTTTTATCAAGATATGCAATATTACCTGAAATTTCCTTGATTTCGCTGTTCACCTTATCCAATAGCTGCTTTGTCTTACCCTTACCCTTTTTGCCTACAATTAACTGAACCATTGGAAACCCTCCTATAGTATTAATATTGTATTACCCTAATAAACATTATAAGGGAAACATGTTCAAAAAACAACCTCTATTTATGAATCTCACCAAGTAATTCCTGCATCCCATTATACAGAGCTTCTCCTCCCTCCGCACGCAGAATAACGGAAATATATGGAGAACCGTTTTCATCCCTGGAAAGAAGGATCAGACAGTTTCCGGCGGCGTTTGTGGTTCCGGTCTTCCCGCCGATTACCGTCACATTTGCGGGAGATTGATAATTTCCCCGTAGGTAAAGATTTGTAGTCTGTTTGTCAAAAGCCTTTTCCTTACCGTCCTTGTCGTAAAATACGGTCTGATAACTGGACATATGTATAATTTCATTGAAGGTTTCATACTTGATGGCTTCCTTAAATATCAGATACAAATCATAAGCCGTCGTGTAATGCTCGGAATCCGTAAGCCCATGAGGATTCATGAAGTTGGTATTTGTGGCTCCCAGCGAATGTGCTTTCGCATTCATCATTTCCACAAAATGCTCTACACTTCCGCCAATATTCTCTGCAATCATCATGGCAACATCATTGGATGAATATACAAGCAGAATGCGGAGCGCCTGATCCAGTGTCATTGTATCCCCGCTTTTCAAGCCGCACAGCACGGCACCGGATTCCGTGATGTTAACCGCATTTGTTGCCGTCAACGTCTGATTCAGCTGACCGTTTTCCAATGCCACGAGAGCGGTCATCACTTTCGTCAGACTGGCCGGCTGCAAGCGTTCGTGAACATTTTTTGCATAGATTACTTTCTTCTCATCCAGTCCAAACAGAGCCGCCGCACCCGCCAGAGACATGTCCGGGCCGTCCTCCTCCATCACATTTCCTGTTGTTACACACAAATTTGCCGCAAACGGCACTGCCGTCCGTGTGTCCTGTCTGGAAACCACATTGAAGCTGCTGACATCATAGTCAACATGGTAAGCCATATCATAGGACAGATTTCCACACCCGGTAAAGCACAGAATGGTCAGCAGCACGGCAACTATAGGCCTTCCCTTTTTTCTCACTGCTTTTTTGCTATTTGTACATTTCACGCCACTCTAAATCCCCTCTGTCCAGAGCCTTGATCAACAGTTCCGCACTTGCCAGATTTGTTGCCAGAGGAATATTGTGCGTATCACACAGCCGCACCACATTATTTACATCCGGCTCATGCTTTTTCGGGTTCAACGGATCCCGAAGAAATATCACCAGGTCCATCTCGTTATTCTCAATCTGCGCACCAATCTGCTGCTCTCCTCCAAGATGTCCCGCCAGGCATTTGTGGATATTCAAATTGGTAACTTCCTCAATCAGACGCCCTGTGGTCCCTGTGGCATATAATTCATTTTTGCTCAGAATTCCCCTGTACGCAATGCAGAAGTTCTGCATCAGTTTCTTTTTTGCATCATGTGCTATCAGCGCAATGTTCATAAGAGTACCTCCACGTATTTTCTACTGTTTTGTCTTTTTTGCCTGAAGTCTTACGTTCAGTACAAACCCCATTCCGATATACAAACTAAGCAATGATGTCAGTCCATAACTGACAAAGGGAAGAGTAAGTCCTGTGGTGGGCAGAATAAAAGTTGCCACACCGATATTGAAAAAACTTTGAAAGGCCACCAAGCCCCCCATGCTGGCCCCGATAATTGTACCGGCTACATCCCTTGATTTCCGCGCTACGGAAATACATTCAATAGAAACGCCGAACAGAAGAACAATTACTGCGATACTGCCCTTAAATCCAAACTCTTCTCCAATCACGGAAAAAATAAAATCCGTCTCTGCTTCCGATAGAAAGTTACCATTTTTTACGGAAGTAATTTCGTTGTTCTTATACCCTTTTCCATCCAGCTGGCCTGAGGCAATGGCTTTCACGGAATTCAGCTGTTGGTACGCATAGGTAGTCGAATATTCCTGTGGATTGACGAATGCCAGAATACGATTTTTCTGATTATCTGTCAGGAGCTCATTGTCCGGCTGGAGTGCCAGTGATATCAACAGTGCCACCGCAGGAATTGTAACCGCCAATACTGCAAATACCAGTTTCAGACTGATACCGCCCGCAAACATAATGATGCAGAAAATAACCAGCAGCACCATACTTGTAGACAGATCCGGCTGTTCCCAGACCAGAATCCATGGCAGAGCAAACATAGCAATACAGGAAGTGATAATGAGTATGGTATTTAATTTCTTTCTATGATTCATAATAAACTGTGCAAAGAATAAAATCAACAAAATTTTTGCAGTTTCTGAAG
>CAJUQT010000092.1 GCA_910588225.1 uncultured Acetatifactor sp. | reverse complement strand
AATAGGTTCTGAAAGCACCATGAAATAAGGGCTGAAGATTCCGAGAAGTTATTAATCCAGGCAGGAGGAGTACAAATTTATGAAAGAATCTCCACGGTTTTCTTCTCTGTGGAAGGAAACAATCAGGAGAGAAAGGGAGCTCAGAATTCTGACCAGGCGTGATTAACCCATAAGGGAAAGGTCAGTCAAAGCAAAGGAACAGGCAAAACGATGTTCACAAGTCTAAGGATGCGGAGATAAAAGCCGCATTGGAAACGGTGGGATTGGATCCAATTTCCTTTTGGAGTCTGATATTTCAGGGGTAAGATTTTCCACGAAGGGTATGGAAAAGTATGGAAGCAGGAGAGAAAATATGGTAGAATGACATTGGTAATTGGTATATATATTGAACGCTTTTGACAGGGAAGGGAGTAAGCTATGTCAGATAAACAGGAAGAAATTTTTCGGGAAGATACAGAGGCAGAATTGCCTGACGAAGCCGATGAGGAGGATTGGACGGAGGCTGACCAGGAGCAGGAGGAAGGGACTGCAGGCGTGGATGTGATTGCAGCAGAGCTGTCATTGCAAAGGGCGAAGCAGCTCAGGCAAAGGGCGGAAGCGGGAGACGCACAGGCCCAGGACAGACTGGGGGATTGCTATAAACGCGGCTATGGTGTGGAAAAGGATTGGGCGAAGGCCGTGGAATGGTACCGCAAGGCCGCCGCTCAGGGAAATGCCGCCGCCCAGCGTAGTCTGGGTTATTGTTATGATTATGGAGAGGGGATAGAACAGGACAAGGAAAAGGCGGTATACTGGTACGGAAAAGCCGCGGAGGGCGGCGATGTGGACGCCATTCGAAATCTTGGGAACTGCTATTATTTTGCCACTGGCGTGGAGCAGGATTTCGACAAGGCTGCCTATTGGTACCGTAAGGCTGCAGAGCAGGGACACCCGGATGCGGAGAACAGCCTGGGATTCTGTTATCAGCTGGGAAGAGGTGTCCCGCAGGATTTCATGAAAGCTGTAGAGTGGTACCGGAAAGCCGCTGACCATGGAGATGCGGTGGCTTTGTATAACCTGGGGCTCTGCTATTCCGGCGGAAAGGGAGTGGAGCAAAGCTACGAGAAGTCGGTGGAATATTTCCGGAAGGCAGCGATAAAAGGCTGGGGCAATGCTCAGTACAATCTGGGTGTGTGCTATGAGCTCGGCGAGGGAATAGAGCAGGACTATGACCAGGCGATTTACTGGTACAAAGAGGCTGCCAGCCAGAACTATTCCAATGCTCAAAATGCAATCGGGAACTGTTATGCCGATGGCATGGGTGTCCAACAGGATTTCGTGAAAGCCGTGGAATGGTACCGGAAGGCTGCCAGCCAGGGCGATGCCGACGGTCAGTCCAATCTCGGGCTCTGCTATCATGAAGGCAAGGGTGTGAAGCAGGACTACGCTCAGGCCATAGAATGGTTTCGGAAGGCGGCAGAACAGGAGGATGCCAACGCCCAGTACAATCTGGGCTGTCACTATGAGAAGGGACTTGGCGTGGAGCAGGATGATGTAAAAGCCGCAGCCTGGTATCTGAAGGCCGGAATGCAGGGACACTGCCTGGCCCAGTATAGTCTGGGCTTTGCCTATGAACACGGTCAGGGTGTGAAGAAGAGTTTTGCAAAAGCGGCGGAATGGTATCTGAAAGCCGCGCAGCAGGGAGATGCAGATTCTCAGTACAGCCTGGGCTGGTGCTATGAAATGGGCAAGGGTGTGGAGCAGAATTATGCTCAGGCCTTGGAGTGGTACCGGAAGGCTGCGGAAAAGGAACAGAAGGACGCGCTGTACCATCTGGGCAAGTGTTATGAGAATGGCCAGGGTGTGGATAAGGACTATGATAAAACAGCGGAATATTTTGAGAGGGCTGCTCTGCAGGGGCATGCTACAGCACAGTACAGCCTGGGCTATTATTACGAGGCCGGCAGAGGTGTGGAACAGAACTATGAAAAAGCCATGGAATGGTATCTGAAAGCCGCGGAACAGGGGGAAGTAGATGCACAGTATAACCTGGCTGTTTTATATAAAAACGGTACAGGAGTAAAGCAGGATTTCCGTATGGCAGCCATATGGTACGGAAAGGCCGCGGAACAGGAGGATGATCAGGCGCAGTACATGCTGGGACTTTTTTATGAAAGAGGGCTTGGCGTAGAACAGGATGACGAAAAAGCGGCGGAATGGTACCGGAAATCTGCAGAGAGGGGCAATGCCAACGGACAGTACAATCTGGGTCGTTGTTACAGTGCAGGTATGGGGACAGAGCAGGATTCCGGGCAGATGGCAGCATGGTATCTGAAGGCGGCAGAGAACGGTCATGCGGACGCACAAAATCTGATAGGCCGTTGTTACTTTAGGGGAGAAGTGCTGGAAAAGGATGGCACAAAAGCGGCAGAGTGGTTTCTGAAATCCGCGAAACAGGGTAACACAGAGGCCCAGACAAACCTTGGTCTCTGCTATGCCTACGGACTTGGCGTGGAGAAGGACGAGAAACAGGCGGTTAAATGGTATACGAAAGCGGCAGAGCAGGGAGATATGGCAGCACAGTTTAATTTGGGTGTTTTCTGCGAGATGGGCTTCGGTGTGAGACAGAGCGCCAACAAGGCCGTCAGCTGGTACTCCAAAGCTGCCGCGCAGGGCCATGAGAAGGCGCAGGCCGCTCTGATGCGTCTGGGCTGTCAGTGAGCCTGTATTACAGGGATACATAGAGAAGCATAGAATTCCGGTGCAGATTTTCTTCGGCTCGGATATAAAAACAGGAATAAAGGAGTGTGTACAAATGTTTCATTTATTTGGAAAAAAGGGAGGATCTTCGGAGGAGCAGTTGGCAGAATGCTGTCGGAAGAGAGACTGGGCAGGGCTGGTAAAGGTTTATTATCGAATGGGTGTGGAGGCTATGGAAGCCGGGAACCCATATCAGGCGCAGCTGTGGCTGAGCCGGGCGGATACCATTTACAGTGCTGATGATCTGATTTACAAAAAGGTCGGTGAGAAGCTGATGGACGACTGCTCCGACCGCATCGGGCAGCTGGAGGATATATCTACGCTGTACAATGATTTACCTGCGCAGATAGAAGGCATGGCAGCGAACCTGAACGATGTAAAGATTCGGATTTGGGGTCTGCTGTCCCTGGCCAGGCTTGTGAAGCTGGGAGAACGGCTGGCTTCTCTTCCCGGCTGTGAGGTTTTTGGAAAGCTGGGCTGGGCGGTGGATATGGTACTGAAGTCTTTTCAGGAACCGCTTTCGGAAGAAACATTCAAGGGATTGCAGGACATATGCAGCGCACTTTATGAGCTGGGGGACAGCCCGGCTTTCTGGGGAGCAGGGAATGAGATTGAGGTCCCGGGGCAGGCACCATTCCAGGTTTTTGATTTTAACGGAATGATGGGAGTGCATCTGGAGATTGATGCCTATCTGGACAGTCATCTTAAAATGATGAGTGCACTGGCACAGGGGGAAGAACCTGGTGGTCCGGAGACAGGAATCATCGTGGGAGCACTGCTGCCGGATTATTATGTACGGACAGGTGCGGATATTCTGACAGATGTTCCGGGAATAAAAGCTGAGCTGGATCGCATTTGGGGCGATTATGAATTTATCGTAGGCTCTGACATTTCATGGGAACTTGTGAGCCGGAAGATTGCAGAGTATAAGGAAATAAAAGTTCCCGTATAAGACGCTTTCAGGGGCTTTTATCGGGTCCGAAAGGCTGAAAAGCAGCTTATGAAATCAGTGCATAAAGAAGAGTCCTCAGAGAACCGTTTTAGACAAATAAAGCTGAAAGTGCCTTTTCGGAGGAGAAATCTGGGAGCCAGAAGCGGAAGGTCCGGCAAACATGGATTGGAAGACAGGTGAAGTTCGAAGGGCAAACGGTTCTTTGAGGTGCTTGCGGAAAGAAAGCCCGGAAATTTTTGGATGCAGGTTGAAATGGTGGGATATAAAGTGTCCGGTTATACTTCCAGCTCATAAAGAGCTGTGGATCTGCCGTTGGGATGATCTATAATATCGACGATTTTAAAGCCTGCCTTTAGATAGATTTTTCTGATGGTCTGTTCATCCAATGCAGTATCCAGACGAATGTAACGAACTCCTCGTTCCCGACATTCCGTTCTGACGGCATCCACCACAAATCTGGTCATCCCCATCCCTGCGAAAGTGCGTCGTACACACAGCTTGTGCAGATAAGCTGCTTCAAATGCCGGTGCATCCGGCCAGTATTCGGAATCCTTCCACTGCAGAAGAAAAGCACAGACAGTTTCCCCATGGACGGTACCGGTGCAGAAATTTTCCGGGAGAACATCTTCTGTGAGCAGCTCTTCCGGGGTCAGCCATTCGTCGGGCCATACACGATAACCCTTCCGGCGTCCCCAGAGGGCTACTTCCCGCATGACAGAAATCGCTTCCTGCATTTTGTTGGTATGAATTTCCAGTTTCATGAGTTGTTCCTTTGCAATATTGTATTGTTTTACTTGCGAGTCTTGAAAGGGTATCTGATCCCGCCGCTACAAGTTGATGGTGATTTTATATTCATCGTCAATAAGAATATAGTTTACATTATGTTTCTGAGCAAGCTCCAGCATTCTTGCATTTTCTTCTGACACATGGTCCAAAGTGCAATACGCATCATCTAAACGCTCTTCGATAATACCTGCATATTTTTTGATATCATTAAAATGCGTTTGGATGTATCTCTCGCTCATAACAAGACAATAATACGTTATATCAGCCAGATATTCTTTTGTAAAATCCTTTTCCCAGTCAAAGGGGATATAGCATCCTTCAACAATAAGGTTCTGCCTGTTCTCTATGGCTGTTTTAATCATTTCACGGACAACAGGCCATAAATATTCCGTCAAATCATCATCTTCACTTAATGGAGTAAGGTCTGTTCTTCCACTGCGAATCAACCCCATTTTCAAATGGTCTATTGATAAATACGGATATTTATATTTTTCCAGCAGTGCCTGGGCAAGAGCGGTTTTGCCGGTGTGTGATGCACCTGTTATTAAAACAATCATTGTTGAAATCCTTTCCTGTTTTACAAATGATATTACTTAAATTCCAATTTTTTGTATGCCATATGGATGCATTCCACTCCTTCCATTAGTTTATAAACTATTTTGTCTATAAGCTATCTTTCCTTTTCTGAAATATGCAGGAAAATGCTTGCTCTTCCTGCTGTGGACTGGGGTCCTTATTTCTGGGAGTTGGGCTTGTGCCTGACAAGAAGATCGAACTGATATGTGAAAGGTTTTGGGCAGCCATTAAACTGAAACCAGGATTCATTGGCTGAGAACAGGTTAACACAGTTCTGGCAGGAGTGCAACAGATTTTTGATGGATGCGAATTGATTGTTTGAGTCTGTGAGTTCAGGTAAGTTCGCGTTTAATTCACTAAGGGCGGTGGTTCCTGCAAGGATTTATAGAGGGCCTTCGCCTGTTTTTTGCAAGTTTTTATAT
>CAJUQT010000091.1 GCA_910588225.1 uncultured Acetatifactor sp. | reverse complement strand
TCAGTTGTCAATTTTCAGTTAGAATCACATTCATTGAGATTCCGAGAAGTTATGAAAATATAACCGCTCTTCTCCGCATCCTCCTCGGAGGTCAGTACAAATGCCAGCACCCGGAAACCGTTCTCCAGAAAGTCAAGATTAAAAAGCTTCAGGTCATTGGTATGTATATTCTCCGGCCTGCATCTGCCGCTGAGCAAATATTGGAGATACACGGTTTTCAGCTTCCTGCGGTTTGCCTCCAGTTCCCCCTGATTCTTCTTCTGGGTCAGAAGCAAATGTTCAAAAGAATCCCACACATACCGATATTCACCGGTCTTACCCTTAGGTCTGTCCATGGACATCTCCAAACTGTTGATGATTTTCTTTAATGGCAGATAGTTTGCCTTAAAAGAGATAAGCAGTGCGGCCGCACAGATGACCGTAATACCGATAATCCCCAGAAGCATAAGCCTGGTGGAGTCTGACAGATATCTGTCGAACTGACGGTTCTGGACATAGCTGCGGTAAGTCCACCCGGATTCCCCGGAGATCAGCTCTATGACCTGACAGTCCTCCTCCCCGTCACTCTCACCCAGAATGGAAACGCCATTAGAAGTAATCAGTTCATAATGTGTGTCCGGGGATTCTTTCAGGCGCTTCAGACGCTCATGTATCCCCTGCCTGGACATTTCCAGGAAAATGATTGCCTCCCTTCGAAAGCTGTTCAGGGGCATCAGATACACATAATAGATATGTTGTTCTCCTTCTGTCTCCAGGAGGTAATAGCCGTTGCGTTCCATCCCGTCCATCCACTGCACCCATTCCTCATATTCCGCTCCCAGCCCGGCAATGTAAGTCCGGTAATACGTAAGTGTAGGGCCGGATGTGTTGTACGCGATGCAATAATCCTTATTCCGCATATAGACAAAGCAGTTGGTAATTACACTCTGGTTGGCCATGGCGCTGGCCATGCTTTCCTTCAGGCTCCTGATCTGCAGGATATTGCCCCGTTCTTCCTTCCAGGAGGACAGCAGCTGTTTGGATTCCTTAGACAGCGCAATACTCAATGCCGTTCTCTCCATAATCGCCAGATCCTTGTCCATACTCATGGACAGTACTTCCAGTACATTTTTATAGATGATTTCGTTCTGAGATGCAATCACCCGGGACATCTGCCGCATGGACACAATCCAGATACCGACAATCACTACCATAATCAGCAGATAAGAAAATATAATATTGCGCAGTACATTTTTATCTGATGACTGCCCGTTCTGCCATCTCTTCCCGAAATCCAGTCGTCTGCTATTCCCTTTCCACGGCATATACATGCTCCTCTCCATGGAATCTGTCAGTCTGTTCTGTATGACCATGGCGGCTACAGATGTTCGTAACAGGCACTGAATACAGGGCGCATGTCTTCCATCCTGCCACGGGGAATGCTGTACTTCACAGCTAAGCTTTCCCAGTTGTCCCTTACAATTTTCAGAATTTCCTCTGCCATCTCCCGCTGAGCAGCAGTACCCTGCCTGCAAGCCAGCTGTTTCCCCTCAATCAGTTTTGTTCTCGAAATTTGTTCAAAGTATACTATTATTTTCACCTTTTGTAAAGATGCCGGAAAGGTTTGTCTTCACTGTGAACCAGGAACAATTTTAAACACCCGCACCGGCCCCAGCAAACCACCGGGTCGTATCTGCATGTACTCCGAAAAGCGATCTCTGACACGATGCACTAACGAGTTGGCCACCTCGATTTCCAAAAAGTTCTCTCCCGCAATGACCGCTTCCGAGATCTCCCACCGGTAGGGCGAACAGATCCGTATGCCGAGCTCCCTGCCGTTTACCTTGAGCCTTGCTGTGACACCCACATCTCCCAGATCGATTCCCCACTCTCCCGGAGCCTCCAGCTTCAGGCATGTACGATAGCGGATATTCCCGGAAAACCGGGGCCAGCCCTTTCTGCCGGTGATGGCAAACAGCGTGGAATCCTCCCTCACTATTCGGTAGTCCTTCTCCAGTCCCTGTTCTTTCAGTCCAATCTCCCACAAAAGGTCTGGAATCGTAACCTCTTCCCAGCGATCCTCTGCGCCTGCTCCCGCTGAGTATTTTTCCGAAAAATCATCAAATCCAATCAGGCACGACTGGTACGGTGTAAGGCTGACATGCACTTTTCCCTCCACTGCCTCCCCTCTGGTCACTTTTTCTCCCATCAGGTCGATTCGAAGAAAAGCTCCATCACAGGGCAGCTCCACCACACAGTCACAGGGCTCCCCGATCTCCTCCCAGAACAGCATGAACCAGTTGGCGCTTCCTTTTTGAAACCATCCAATCCGCAATCCCGCAGGTACGTTTCCATACTGCCAGGCCAGCTTTCTGTCTCGTATTTCCCGAATCAACCCCTCTGAAAATTTATCGAAAGCCTCCGGCCTGTCCTGCCAGAATACCGTCAGCCCCTGACTTTCCATTCTGCGAAGTATCTGATACAGCCTCTTTGGATACTGCTCTGCATAAGGAACTGCCAGAAAGGTATGTTCATATCCATTCACCTCCAGTTTCCCTTCCCGGATCTGCCCCTGCTCCAGGTAGTCCAGAGACAGGATATCAAAATCCACATGGGCATCGTACAACTCCCGGGCAATTCTGTCCGGGGTGCAATATCGTGGAGTACTCATCCACTCCCCTTCCGCCGGGTAGAGTATGGCCCCTGCCGCCTGCAGGTCAGTTCCCTCCAGTATATGACAGACCTGGTTTACATAACGAATCACGCTGGAAAAACCCGGAAACTGCGGGTCATTTCCCATAGCACCGAAATGGGGCGGACAGTCGGGATCCGGATAACGGTCTGAGAAAGCATGAGGCACAAAGCGGTTGATTCCCCTGACCAGCAGGAAGTCCATCAGCCATTTCATGCAATCGGCCCCTTCCGCCCAGCCATAAGCTCCGAATACCTCGCACATAGCCCTGCCTTGCATCTCCGACTCCATCCTGGCCAGGGAAACAGCCAGCTTTGGCAGCACATAGTGGAAAAATTCGCTGCCGGCCACACCGCCGGCCACAATGGAGGCGGCATCATATCCTGCGAACCCGGGCAGGACCTGTTGCAGCACAATGTCAACCCCGCTGATATCCTGGCCTGACAAAGCTCTGAAATAGTGTCCCGCACCGGCGCCCAGGCGCATATGCGCTCCCATATCCTCAATCAGATGTCCTGTGTACAACACCCCATGTTCCCGGCACCATTTCCCGATTTGTCCGGAAAAATGACATTCCCACAATCTCGTAACCCCGTCCATGTAGGCAAGCCTGACCTGTGGAGCCAGCTCCCGATGGGGATACCAGAGTAGTGGCAGCAGACCATATATCTCTCCCTTACCGGAAGGTATCCCTTCCTCCTCCAGCCGTTTTGGCATTACAAAGAGCAGCTCTTCCGTCCAGGGAAGTGCCAGTCCCGGCTGTCCCAGGGTCCGGTAATACTGTCCCGCGTCTTCTCCCCAGTGCCCTGTCTGCTGACTGTACAACCCTGGCTCGTCCGAGAAGAAGCCTTCCAGAACCGTTCCGAAATATCGGGAAAGATGCATATAATGCGGCTCATATACCGCCTGAATCAGTCTTTTCACGGAACTCCCGGTCAATCCGCTGATATAAGCTGCCTGTTCCGGAAGTCTCCCCCGAAAGGTCCTGATCAGGAAAAATATCCTGTAATACCCTTCCGGAACATCCCAGTAGAGGAATCCTCCTTCCCCATTCGCAGTCAGATCTATCCCCCTTCCGGACAGCTCCTCCCCTCTTCCTGCTCTGCGGTAAGCCACTGCTGCCAGCACATTCTCCCCCGGTTCCAACCCCGGCCACAACACCGCAGTCTCCCGGGCAGGACCCGCTACATCCACATGGTGTTCCCGCAGGAACCAGCGTCTGTCACTGTCAGTTGTTTCCCCGCCTTCCTCCAACACTCCGTTGGCATATCCTGTAGGAAAATGCCTGTCATCCAGAATCCATACCTTCATCCCCCGCTTCCCGGCTTCCTCCAAAATCACCTCCAGGTCCTTCCACCACTCCGGCCCGCAGAAATCCTCATGTGTCCTGGATTCTACGCAAAAAGCCCTGCATCCGCTTTCATATACCTCCTGTATCCGGCCTGGCAGTTCCTGCCTTCTTCCCTGCCGCAGCCAGAAAAAAGGAAAACAGTAATTTTTTCTTTCCATTTTATACTCCTCTGTACGCTATAAGCCATATATAAATCAATTGAAAAAATCAGAGACTGCTGCACAGATCTCATTGCCACCTGCACAACAGTCTCCTTTCACACTCAAAATGATTTCTTTATATCTGAGCTCCTTCTCACCGAACAGAATTCTCCGTCTCAGTTAAAAGAATCGTAATAATCCTCATATTCCTTCTGAATATCGTCCGCCCCCGCTTCCTTCAAGGCTGCCCGGTAGGCTTCGATATTGGCGTCAAATTCTCCCGGTGCGCAGGTGATACATTTCACCAAATATTCATCCCCGGCCAGTCCAAGTTCTGTAGAATTCTCCCTGTGAGTAGGAGATACCCACACTGTCTGACTTCTCACCGTCCCTGCCGTGGCATTGACATAATTGTCCAGCACATACTGCTTCCACTCGCCATAGCTCTGGGCTGTGGACTCCATAAAGTCCTTTTCTGACTTAAAGTATCCGCTGTTTCCTACCAGGAACAGATCATTGCAGATCCAGTCTTTATCCTTTGCATTGTAATCCATATCCTTGACCACAGGTACTCCGTCTTCATACTGGAAATGCTCTCCCTCAAAGCCATGATACAGGGTAAATCCTCCTTCCTGGGTAGCCAGCCAGTCCAGGTAAGTAATGCAGGCTTCCACATTTTTTGCTGTCTTTGGAACGAAGATGGACATACCGTTCAAAGCATAGCCGGGGTTGTAGAGCTGTCCATCATTCACATTTTTGAAAGGCGGAATGGAGACATACTCTGCATCCGGATCGGTTTCTTTTAAGGTCTGCAGTAATGAGCCTCTGTCCGTTGCCACATTATAGTTCACATTTGCCTCGTATACACCCACCTGGCCGTTTACCGCCAGCTTCCCAAGTTCTCCGTCCGCGGCCGTATAGTACTCCGCTTCCACCAGGCCCTCGTTGTATAATGTGTTGAGAAATCTAAGATATTCTACCGCGCCCTCATCCTTATACAGCAGATTCCAGAAATTCTTGTTGTAGGTCTTTCCATCCGGCGCGGATTCCAGGAAGGAATGTGCCAGCGGTGCCAGAGCATAAGCACCAAACTGTGCGGAATAATAGGGTACACAGTCAGGATACTTATCCTTAAATGCTTTCAGTACCGTATGCAACTCCTCCACAGTAGTGGGAATTTCCATATTCAGCTCATCCAGCCAGTCCTTGCGGATAAAGGTCTCCATCATGGCTCCACTGGCTCTTCTGGCTGTGACAGCGAACAATTCACCGTTCTCGTTGCGCCCGTAATCCAGCACATCCTCCGTCACATAAGCTTTCAGATTCCTGGCCTGGTCTGCTCCGTCAACATATTCGCTGAGGTTATAGGTACCACCCTCTTCAA
>CAJUQT010000090.1 GCA_910588225.1 uncultured Acetatifactor sp. | reverse complement strand
GCTTGCAATCCGCATAAACACTGGATTTCTCAATCCCATTTCATCACTCGAACTCTATCGTCGCCGGCGGCTTTGGGCTCATATCATAACAAACCCGATTCACATTCTCCACCTCTGTCAGTATCCGCTTCGTAATCCTCTCCAATACATCCCAGTCCACTTTCTCCACAGAAGCTGTCATGGCATCCACCGTGTTGACAGCTCTGATAATCACCATATATTCAAACACACGTGCATGGTTTTTCATACCAACAGATTTGAAATCAGGTACCACCGTAAAATACTGCCATACTTTCTTATCCAGTCCTGCCCTGGCGAACTCCTCCCGCAGAATAGCATCCGACTCCCGCACAGCCTCCAGCCTGTCTCTGGTAATCGCACCCAGACAACGCACTCCCAGCCCGGGGCCCGGGAAGGGCTGACGGTACACCATGTCTTCCGGAAGGCCCAGTTCCACGCCGCAGGCACGTACCTCATCCTTGAACAGCTGCTTCAGAGGTTCGACCAGCTCGAACTTCAAATCCTCTGGCAGACCACCCACGTTGTGATGAGACTTCACCATTTTAGCGGTCTTAGTTCCGCTCTCGATAATGTCAGGGTAAATGGTTCCCTGCCCCAGGAAATCAATACCTTCCAGCTTTCTCGCTTCCTCCTCGAACACCCGGATGAACTCACCACCGATAATCTTGCGCTTTTGTTCCGGATCTGACACACCTTCCAGTTTCCCCAGAAATCTCTCTGTGGCATCCACATAAATCAAATTGGCATGAAGCTGCCTCTCAAAGACTTCAATTACACTCTCTGACTCATTTTTCCGCATCAAACCATGATTCACATGAACGCATACCAGCTGCCGGCCGATAGCCTTAATCAGCATGGCTGCCACCACGGAGGAGTCCACGCCGCCTGACAAAGCCAGAAGCACTTTCCTGTCTCCCACCTGCCGGCGAATCAGTTCCACCTGGTCTTCTACAAAGTTCTTCATATTCCAATTCGCCTGTGCACGACAGACATCAAATATAAATTCCCGCAGCGTCAGCTGATCCGGCAAAGTCTCCATCTTCCTGTCACATTTTGCCGTGGGATGGTCGATGGCCAGCATCGGGTAACCGCATTCATACAGCACCGGATTCACATCCACAGCCTTGCCGTCCACGATACGGTTCTCGCCACCGTTCAATATAATTCCCTTTACATTCTGCAGTGCATTCAGCTCATCCATCGTAATATCATGAGGATGGATTTCACTGTACACACCCAGTTCCCGAATCTGTCTGGCAATTGTAGTATTCTCAGTACTGCCCAAATCAAGAATAACTATCATATCCTGCTTCATGCTTCCTCTCCTTTTCGCGTGTTCTTTTTTTCATTATACTAAAATATTTAAATTTTACAATAGAAACCGAATTATATGTCAAGCAGCAATATCATTTCTGCGCGAACAAATCTCTCACCGGCTCTATCCCCAGTGCCTCCAGATTCCTGTATGACTGCTCTATAGCCTCATCCCACAGACTGGAAGGTTCATGGCAGTCCGATCCCACAATTACCCGTACAGGTGACTTTGCCACCATCTGCCAGAATCCCGCATAAGGATATGGCGGCCGCACGCCTTCCGGATAGCTTTCTCGGGCCCAACGCAGTCCGTTGGCATTGTATTCCAGAATCGTATCCGTAGTCACCGCAGTATCTATGAGCAAGTCGGCCGCGCGCTTACAATTCTCATCCCATGCAAAATGATTCAGCATATAGAGATCCGGATGTGCCACCGCCCTGAACAAGCCTGTCCGCATTCCTTCCGCGATGGTTTCCGCATAGGCAATATATTCCCGAGTGGAAGAAGATATCTCGTAAGTATTAGCCCGTTTTCCTGTGGTATCCATATAAAAATGTGCCCCCAACAGTAAATATTCCACCTTCTGTTTTGCCAACAATTCCTCGTAATATCCCCTGTACGCTGGTAAATACTCAATTTCCAGCCCCCTTCGGATGTGAATCTGCTCCCGATATTCCCCTTGCAGCCTCTCCACTGTCTCCAGGTAATCCTCCAGTTCTTCGTACAGCATTCTCCGCCCGAAATCCACATCCGGATAAGGGGCATGATCGGAAAATCCCAGCTGGGAAAGTCCCTTTGTCAAAGCCTCTTTTATGAAATCCTCCTCGCTGCCCTGTGCATGTCTGCAACGCTGCGTATGCGTGTGAAAATTAGTCTTCATCCTTTTTCCTTCGCTTTCTTTCCAGACTCCCGCAAATAACCGTGGTCCTTTGCGTCTTTTATTTTATACTCAAATTGTTCCCCCGTCAATCCATCCGCGAAGTTAAGCATTGCAAGGTGTCTGTGAAACACATTTGTATGCTTTTTTACTGTTCACTCAGTTTCACCGCAAGGTATTTTCATGCCCTCTTTACATGACAAAACCGAGGCTGCTGTGCATGAAACTGCTGTTTTTACGGCTTCTGTGCATCTGTTGCTGTGAACGAGTGAACAGTAACAGACTGCTCTCTACAAAAAGACCATCCAAATTCTGTAACTTAAAAACCGCCCCCTCAAAGTAATAATATAGAAGAGTTACTGTCTCCTCTGTCACTTCCAGAGTCTCTTCGTCTTCTGTCAAATAGGTAAAAGTTCCCCTGGGAGCCATTCTGTTTTCTTCCATGTAAGCACTATAGCCGTCCACAATCAGAGCCGCCTTTCTATATTCCTCTTCCGCCTCCGCATATGTGGAAGATCCGATACCGAACAGATGCCATCCGTCACCAAACAGTCCGTCATTTGCCCAGTCTGTGGCTGTTGTCCCCACCGTGACCATGGGCAGATAACATACAAGGAACATAATGGCAGCAAATATCGGCAATCCCAGAAAACGGTTTGTGACCGCCTTGTCAATTTTATCGGAATGTGACAGTTTACCAGTGGAGCTTTTCTTCAGACATTTCCTGATTACTTCACTGATATCAATATAACGTTCGTCTTCTGTTAATCAGATTTTTCACAGGCTGCTTTCCCTGTTTTTTGCCCGATACTGCTCTGCTGCATTCAGCTCCACACCTTATGCAGCCTTCCCCTGGCAGGTCAGATCATGATCTTCTGTGCCATCTCTCTGCTCACTGCGACCCGGGATTTTTTACATTCACAATCCCATTGCCTCCCACAGCAGTTACCACTGTGACTGTCCCTCCCGCCACAAAGCCAAGGATCTCAAGGTGTGATTTGACTTCCTGCTTTCCCCCAATCCTTTTGATAATGTTCTCTTCTCCAGCTTCCGCCAATGTAAACGGCATCCTTTTTTCCTCATTTCTGCGCAGTTTTTCTCAGATTTGCGGATATTGCGCGGACGCAAATCTTTCTGCTATTTCTGAATATGTATGGAATTAGTAATTACTGACCAGAAACGCGAAACATTAGTTAGTTGTCGCTAATCTTTATTGGGATATGATAAAAAATGGTATTTGTCAACCATTTCCTTAATAATTTTTCTCTTTGGTCAAATCTCCCTGTAAGTTAAGCTATATTAATCTCCAATTTATGAAAAATTCCCCCTGAGAACCGCTTTAAAGTCGTGGAGCATACCAAAACGAATCAAGACCATTTTGTCATACCGATTCCAAAAATCGTTGAAACATTGAAGCGAATAGAGAGACAGGGCAAGTACATGTTCATGTGGGACGAAAAAAATTTGCCGCTAACCGGATTGCCGTTATTCCCAGAATGTTCGCAAGGTACGAGGGTATGGCTGTAAAATCAAGCCATAAGATGCACAAGACCTATGCCGGCAACTTGAATGCCAGCGGCGTTCCCCTTGACTGCATCCGGAAGATGCTGGGGCACGACAACCTGAATACGACACTGGACTATATCTACAATCCCCTGACGGAAAGCCAGACCTATAACCTCATGTCGAAAGCACTACAGCAGGACATTTGTACTATCTACAGCTGTCTGCAGGATTTTAGACACACAAAAACAGCGGAACCCCACATTCTATAGGATTCCGCTATACATAAAAAAGCGATAGACGGGACTCGAACCCGCGATTTCCACCTTGGCAAGGTGGCGCTCTACCAACTGAGCCACTATCGCAAAATCAATTGTCTGTTGTTTACTTAAAATAGTATACGGGAAATATCTGTTTCTGTCAAGCAAAAAATTTATTTTTTAACACATGTAATTTCTTTTCAAAATTCATTAACTCTCCCCGGGGATAAAACAGAGTCAAAAAAGCAACTTCATTACCTGCATATTGAATGACAAAGAGCTCTGTCTTTTTTCTGTGGAAATACAGTATGCCGGCTGCCAACGCGAAAATCAGAAGCCCCCCACTGATTACTGCCACATCGCGAAACGAAAACAGAGGATAACCCGTTCCTGTGTTCACTGCTGCCACACTTAATGCAACAAGCAAAAGCCATACTCCTGCAAAAAACAGGTCCAGCAGAATCATAACTGCCATCCCGGCCGAATTTGTTCCAGTACAGGCCACGTCTCCTACGTTAATGATATACCTGCAGTTATGTGCCACATACAGCCCACATACTTTATGATAACATTTTCCGCAACAATACAGCCTTCTGTCACTCAGTACGCAAAAACCCTTCCCAGAAAATCCATATTCCAGGAATTTATGAAAATACTTTTCTCCGAACACAGCAACCATTTCTTCATCCGCATCTACAAATAAACTGTATACATCATTCATGGTTCCCGCATCTCCTGATCTTTCAGCCTTAAAACTTTTCTGTCATTATTGCAATTGCTTTCATCCTGAAATACTCCACGGCGGCAGATTACACTGCCGCCGTGGGTAACAAAGGGGAATCAAGAAAGAGGTGCAAAGTATGCGTCCACACTTTACACCTCTTAAGTATTTTAAGGCCAGATACAAGGTCCTGCCAACAACACAAAAAGCATTGTAATTTTGTTCAAAATGCTTTATAATAAATACGTGTGTATCGCAGACTTGTTCTGTATCGTGTGGTAGTGTTCTTACCATACCCTGCCACAAGAGGCGGCAACCTCTTGTGGTGGTACACCGACAATTTAAATTTATCTTGATTTCCCTGGTCATATTTTAACATATCCGCCTTATTTATACAAGTGGCAAATATCTTTTATCATAAATCCGGTAACAGCAAATATTATTATTGCGTCAAAGTCCAGGCAGTTACATTCCCATTATTATAATGTATGCTTGTCAAATTTAAACAGAAAAAGGAGAGGTACGAAAATGAGATTTACTTTTATTGCTTAGGACATGGAAATTTTTAAGAAAACTACATCAGGAACATCTAAAATCAGAAATATCCTGGATTTTCACAACGGAGCTGAAGCCTATTCAAAGGGAATGGCATTGTGTCTGGGACAATTGAAAACGCTGTTTGGTGAGCCGCTGTACATTACAGAAGATCTGGAGAATCAATATTCCTATTGTATTCTCGCCACTGACCAGGATGCGCTTCTCTATACCTCCATGTATACAGTGGAGCCAGTGGACCTGCAATCGGAGGCAGCCATAACGAAAGCAGTCAGGCTGCCGCAGATGAACTGACAAAACTGATTATCGGCTCCCGGGCTTCTGATTATGAATATGAGGGAATTTGCACAGACGGTCCCTGTACTGTAAAAATGGGAGTACATGGTCAGGAAGTATCAAGTCATATGCATAAGCTGTCTGTATGTAATATTGCATTAAAAAAGCAGGTGATGGGAATCGAACCCACATATCCAGCTTGGAAGGCTGGTGTT
>CAJUQT010000089.1 GCA_910588225.1 uncultured Acetatifactor sp. | reverse complement strand
GATGATAATCCAAGGTTATTTAACATACCGCCAAGGGACTCTAAAGCATGGGAAACGGAATATGACAGAAGAACTTCTGTGGAGCGCTCCAACAAGCGGGAGAAAGAGGACTATAAATTAGAAGACGGCAGGCACCGCTCTACGAAGATGTGGTACTGCCGCCTCTACGGCATCATGATGCTCCAACACCTTGATGCCTGGGAAATGCCCTCTGTCAAGGCATTTCAAAAATCATTCTTAGGTTTAGCCGCCTAATAATGATATCTTAAGCGATTCCATGAGATTTTTCAAGGCATAGTACCCGCTATGTCCAATGTTTATGTCCATTTTTCTCAAATTTCTTTTCCTGCACCATATTCAGTTGTCAATTTTCAGTTAGAATCACATTCATTGAGATTCCGAGAAGTTATTGAATATTCAGACCTCTCCAAACCCTTCAGCGGTGCCGTTTCATCGTAAAATTCCGTCGCTGTCATCTGAGATACATAGTATTATATCATACTTTTTTAAGCAAAAAGAAATTATTTTTTCATGTTTTTTATAGTTTCTTAATGAATTCTGTTGCATTTTGTCAGAATTTCACTTAATATGGAATAGGAAAATAATAACAAACGCAGTAAAGAAAAGGAGAAATATTATGGCATTTTGTGAATTTTGCGGAAAAGAGTTACAGGAAGGAGAAGTGTGCAGCTGCCGGGCAGCCACCGCACAGGCTCCGGAAACTGCCACTCAAAGCACGGATAAAAGTACGGCTGTAGAATCAGCCACGCAGGCACCGCCTGTACCTCCGGTACAACCGGCTCCTGCCGCCTCAGGAGAAGGTTCCGCCCCCCAGCCTTCCGTCACCATCACACTTCCTGACAAGGATGCGCTTACCAGCGGCCTGAAGAAAATTCTGTCCACCACACTGGCAGTGTTAAAGCAGCCGGCCACAGAAGGCAGAAAGTTCGTGGAAAAGGGAGATAAAATCGCGGCAATTGGGATTATTGCCGTTCAGACACTTTTCTCCTGCCTCTTCAGCATTATCATGGTAAGCAGAGTCAATCTGGCTCTTGATCTGGAAAAAAGCTATAAATTCTCCGGTCTGAAAGCTTTCTTCCTGACTCTGTTGTTCTCATTGATCTTCTCCGGGATAATGCTGTTGCTGCTGTGGGGTGCCGCCATTATCATGAAAGTGTCTACGAATCTGGAACAGATACTGTCACTGACAGCCGTGCGTTCCATCGGACTGCTTCCCATGATTATTCTCGGCAATGTATTCATGATTATTAACACCCCCACCACCATCTCTCTTGGTCTCGTACTGTATTATGGTTCTTTCTTCCTTGCCACCGTTTTCCTTCTCGGTGCAATCAAGGGTTTAACCGGCGTAAAGGACGATCTGGCATCTTACATGGTATTCGGCGTGATGGTGGTATTCATTCTCCTCTTCTGGCTGATTGGCACCAAAGTGGCGCTGTCCCTGTATATTCCCGGTTCCATCCGTGACCAGATCAGCAATATCAGTTCCCTGATGAGAATGTTTTAAGTAGATTTTCAGGAACAAGATAACAGGAACCACAACACCTGTGGGAAATTCTTCCATCAATGGTGTGTGGTTCCTTTTTATCGCTTTCTCTTCTTTTTTCACTTCTGTGCTATTCCAGTCTCAGCCTTCCTCTGCCGCTTCTCCCCGGCCGGCCATTGCCTTTCCTGTCGCCGCTGCCTTTCTTTCAGGGCCTTCCGTTTACCGGATCCTCATAATAAATCCGACACTTCTCCAGAATCCGGAATCTTCCCTTATCCAGAGTCAGAATAGATGCCGCGCAATTGGGCAGACTGAGCTGCCAGAAATCCCCCAGCGGAATACCGCACACAACGCTTAAAAGTCCCCTGTTAAACGCGCCATGAGCCACAATCAGTACATTTTCACAGGCTCCTTCCAGAGGCACAATCTGCTCCTGCAGGAATGCCCTGCCTCTGTCCATGACATCCTGAAAAGATTCCGCGCCCTCCGGCGGGATATAATGTTCCGGATCACAGAAGAAATTATGAAGGGGATGCGTGGATTTCTGCTGCTTTGCTTCATCAAAAGCAGCTCCTTCATGTTCCCCGAAAAACATCTCCTTCAGCCGTTCATCGGATACCAGCGAAACAGGCCTGTCCCCGAGAATAATCTGTGCCGTCTCGGCCGCCCGGACAAGGGGAGAACAAAATGCTCTGTCAAATGCGATCTCTCTCAGCGCTTCCCCTGTCTTCACTGCCAGTTCTCTTCCAAACGCATTCAGCGCGATATCACTCTGTCCCTGCAGCCTGCGCATCCTGTTCCATTCTGTTTCGCCGTGTCTGAAAAGGTATATTTTCACCTCTGTCCCCTTCCCTGCCTCTATTCCATATTCCGGCGATACTTTATATTCAGGAAAGCGTCTCTGTCATTTTTGAACATGTATTTGTACTCAGGATTATTCCCCACAACTATATGAGAATATCTCTCATATATCTCCTGTATCCGTGACAGATTGCTTTCAGATACCCGGACTCTTTCCACACTGCCGTCTTTAAGTCCCAGACAAAGATAATAATTCACTCTGTTTCTGGACCTTTCCGTTTCACCATACACCAGAACCACGATATCATTGCCCACCAGAAGACAATTCAGGTCATGACTGTATATCCAGCTCTTGCCGACCCATATATTGCCCACCTTCTCCGCTGCCGCGAAATCAGTATCCAGCTGCTCCATGGTGACTCCCGAATGTCCCTCCAGATATTTCCGCGCCCGCTTTCCCACTGAATTTGTAAGACCTCTGATTATAAGAGCCACCACAATCAACAGGAAAAAAAGTCCCAGTCCGGCCAGCCCGTAAATGTTGCTCATGGACTCGCTTTCAGCCAGTTCCGGTGTCCCTCCCTGCAGGGCCTCAAGAGCAGCAGGCCCATACTTCCAGAAAGGTGCGCTCAAAGCCAGACAAATCAGACAAAAGAGCAATATGCTCATCCAATATTTTAAAGTCAGCTTTCCTACCATATTCCGCCCCTCCCACTTCTCACTCTGCCGTAATCTTTACACTGTCGCCGACTCTCTTTCTCACAAGCACCATAAACAGTCCGAGAGAATCTTCCCGGTTGAAAGACAGTGCCTTATCAAAGGTCTTCTTCGGAGCGGCGTTCCTATAATAGAACCTGGCTACATAGGAAACATAGCTGACACGCACCTTCCCGCTGCGTACCTGCCCTGATATGGTGGCCGTCTCAATCTTATCCAGGCGCTCGGAGTCAATGACTGTCGCCTGTCCGTTCCAGGAGAGCGCCGCCCAGTAGCGGCTCCCCACGACGCCCTGCAGCATGGCATCCTTTGTCTTCTCCCTGAATTGCCACTCACTGCCCGCATTCAGAACATCCTCTGCAAAATCTTCCTGTTCCGGCGCCGAAGGAAGTTCCTTTTTGACACTCTTTTCCAGCTTCTTCAAAATTTTGCCGGGTTTCGCCTGTCCCTTCTGTCCGAACCAGAAAAGCAATCCTGTCAATTCTCCCAGCAGCACGCCGAGAGACAGGTAAAATACAAGTAACTTCTGCACAGGCACTTTTACAAAAATGCCGATGGCCAAGAAAATCACCACACCGCCCAGAACCGACAGATAACCCAGACGGCGTCCGCGATTGAGACTGTAGTCGCACCAATCTTCCACCCAGCCTCTCTGTGCGGCCAAAAAGCAATCCAGCTTACTTCCGGATTTCTCTGCCTTGTCAGAATGCTTTCCAGCGCCCCTGAACAAAGCAATCAGCCGGAACACGGCAATCAGAAGATTGAGCCCTGCCGCAAATGCACAAATCCAGATATCACCGCCTGACAGACCATTGATACTGCCGTCTACTATATAATACCAGTCAGACTGCTGCCAGCCCTCCTCCAGTGCCTTGCCCATAGCCGCCAGGACCTTGCCGTATTCATCCGAATTAAAATAAGCTTCATAATGGGAGCCGCTTCCTCCGGAACTCATATAGCTGTCTACAATCTCACTGTCTTCCACAGCGGCGAGCATCTCTTCCACTGCTTCCGACTCCATGGGCTCCAGTGATCCCCACGCCGTAAACGGCTCCATATCCTTGCCTGCTCTCATCTCTGCCGACAAATGCAGGTCCCACATGAGATTCTCAAGTCTGCCCTTGTCATTGTCCGACACCACGATGTAGATAAACGCCTGTCGCTCCTGATCGTATACCACATACCCCATGGTTCTCACCCTGTCAGGATCTCCCGAATAATACTCTTCTACCCGGGATGCAATCGGATACGCCGCTTCATATGATATGTAACGTCCTTCCGCTTCGCTGAACGTCGTGCCTGAAGCCAGCTCCTCCGGCCCTCCCCTCATCTTCGTACACAGCGAGCCGCCGAGAATCCAGAATACAGCCGCGCCTGCCAGCGCACATAACGTTATTACAATACTTAAAAGTTTTTTCATTATGCCCTCTCCTCGTTATTATTTATCTGCTATATTATACAAAAAAATCTGGAATATTTCAATAAATTGATTTTATTTGATTTGGAATTCATTTTTGATGACAGATTTATGTCAGCTTGCTTTTGGGAAATGCCGGCGACGGGATGAAGTATTCGGAAAACTGATTTTTTGTTTCTGGTATATTTGCACGAAAAAAGAACCGCCCCCAGGGCCTTAAATCCCCAAAAACAGTCCTTCACATGCGCCGCCAGGGGCTCGAACCCTGGACACCCTGATTAAGAGTCAGCGTATATTGTGGCAAATTCCCCATAAAATATAGGGTTCTAGCCAATAATATGAGACAAAAGTGAGACATCTTATATGTACTTTAAATTATCAGGCAGTAGGCTAATCACCAACTGCCTGCTTTTGCCAAAACAATATATCCGATCCTTTTATTTCTCGTATGTTTCGACATACTTAGGACTCCCAGTGATGTACAAGCCGCTTTTAAGCTTGTGCATCGGAGTGTTGCCAACTATAACAGTATCTACAACGGTAAACACCTCTCTGTTATGCACCACTCCGGCCACAGCTTTCTGTTCCCACGACGGCGCTTTCCGGATATTAAGTTCGGGCACAATCACTTTTGCATATTTTTGTTTTCGGGGCTGTAACGGTGGATGCACAGGAGCCTGGGGAAGTGTCGGTGCAACGTAAGGCACAAGGGCTGCTGCTATAGCCCGCCCAATCTTATCCTCCCCAATTGATAAATACTTATCTGCATCATCCGTATCCACGAAACACACTTCGATCAGCATACTTTTTGCCTTTGTTTTCCGGATAACATACAAACCAGTCCCTGCTTTTACGCCCCGATTCCGGAATCCCAATGCTGCAATATTTTCGCAGACTTCCACTGCATCCTGATACTGCCGGCCTTCATAGGTATATACTTCGACCCCACGACCGCCACCTGCATTAAAATGGATACTCACAAACCATTCCAGTTCTTTTCCATTTGCCAGTTCGACTACTTTGGCCAGATACGCATTCTGCGTACTGGCGGTATCAATCGTGCAATCCTTAGTCACCACTCCGGCGGCTTCCAGATACGCCTTAAGCGCTGCTGCTACCTTACGGGTATGCTCCGATTCTCTGATCCTCCCCACCGCGCCATATCCGGCACCACTTTTTGTATGTCCTGCATTAATTCCAATAAGCATAATTTTTATTCTCCCTTCCGCTCAATCCTGAGCAATAAAACCGGGAGCCGAAGCTCCCAATTATTTCTCCTCCAATTCCGGCAGGCCCGCCACGGATGTCAGCAGGGACAGCACACCCGCCAGCATTGATGCAGACACCACATACTTCAAGTCCACCTGCCCCATTGTTACTGCAGTACCAATTCCGGCAATAGCTGCCTGAGCAACTGTCTTTACTGCTCTGATTCCAGCTCTCCTGCTCCACTCAATCCAGTTTCTTCTCTTCATAAAAATCTCCTTTCAAAATTATAGAAGCACCAGTACGGCACCGGCTATGGCTCCTGCAATGGCGCTTACGAATGCTGTAACAACTGACATCTTGATCTGCCGGTGTGCCTCCGCCGGCTCCCTTTCAAGCTCCTCCAGGCGCTCTCCCTGCTTTTTCTGTTCTGCAAGCATGTTCTCCATGTTGACTGCCATCTTTTCAACGGAGACAACAAGGGCCTGGATTGATTTACTCTCTTCCTCCTGGGCATCCATGCGGTGCTTCAGTGATTTAATCTCATGATCATGTCCTTCGAATTTTACCGCCACTTCTTCAGGTGTCATATTATCCTCCTTCTTTGATTTTTCTTGATGTTTTTTAAGGCCTATCACGAATTTTTAACATAAATGTTCTCCTTTTCTCTTTAAATTTGTGCAAAAATAAACACATATCGGCACCAGATTTTCATCTGATGTCCATATGTGTTCACTAAACACGGGAACAAATGCTCTTGTCGCGCGGCTCGGTGATGATTATGGGCCTGT
>CAJUQT010000088.1 GCA_910588225.1 uncultured Acetatifactor sp. | reverse complement strand
TTTAAGATTCAGAGGCGGATACATTCTGCCCTTTTACGGATATGTCAATTTTTTGACACAAAATATGCTGTATTAAGTTTTGTGTGGCTTAGCTGAACTTAATCAGCAGACACGAATTAGGCATCAGTGTTCTGAAAGCGTTTTGGGGACTTGGAATTGGGCGGGCATTGATGACTTCCTGTATTGAATGTGCAAAAGCTGCCGGATATAGCCAGCTTGAACTGAAGGTAGTTGCTGAAAATGCAAGGGCATTATCCATGTATGAGAAAGCGGGATTTGTTGAATACGGCAGAAATCCGAAAGGCTTTAATTCCCGTATGACAGGATTTCAAGAGGTTGTCTATATGAGGCTGGAATTGTAATAATCAGACCAGGAAAAATTTCCTGTCTGCTGAGAGGCAGATTCTCCGTTTATTGTAATTGACAGTACACTGTGAAAATTGGAATAAGATACAGCAAAATAGAGAGGCCTACATTGGGCAGGCTGCTGGATATTCCGTTTCATCATATTGATAAGGATGTGACGGTCAGGCAGCTTTTAAATCATACTTCGGGTGTTCCGGACTATTTTGATGAAAGTGTTATGAACGAATATGAAGAATTATGGACTGATTTTCCCAATTATAAAGTCAGACATAACAGCGACTTGCTTCCTTTATTTGTAAATAAACCCATGATGTACCCGAAAGGTGAAAAATTCCAATACAACAACTCAGGATATGTTTTGCTTGCAATGATTATGGAAAAAGTGACAGGAATGCATTTTGACCGGTACCTGAGAGAGAATATTTTTGATATCTGTGGTATGAACGCAACAGGCTATTATGAGCTGGACAGATTGCCGGCTAAATGTGCCAATAACTACATTTACTGCGATGACACAAAGGATTATCGCACCAATATATTTTCGGTCGATGTAAAAGGGACAGGTGCAGGCGGAGCGTTTATTACGGTGCGAGATATTATCCGTTTTTGGACCAATTTGCTGGAAGGAAATCTGATCTCAAGAGAGTCTGTTGCAGAAATGCTCAGCAGACAGAGCGGAGACGGAACTGACGCAGAAGAAGGGTATTATGGCTATGGAATGTGGATTATGGATAATCCACATGGCAGGGATTTTGCGTATTTTCAGGGCTGTGATCCGGGAGTAAGCTTCATTTCCGAATACAATCCGAATAATGGGATCATTTCTGTTCTGGTGAGCAACTATGGAGATAATGTCTGGAGGGAGATGAGAAAAATAAGGGAAGTCCTTTACTGAATCTGAAACCCAGACAATCCAGTAACTGCCGGCCTTCGGGCCGGCAGTTTTGAAGGAAGCTGTACATTAATTGCCTGGTGCTGCACCCCCTTTATTGCTTACAGTTCCATCAGCTGACTGTCGTGCTTTTTAAAGAAATCCACTCTCGGTTCCAGATACTTCAATTGATGATTTTCCAGGTCTGCAATATAAAAAGAAACCGGTTCCAATATAGCATTCCAATCCCACAGTTCTTCTCCCAAATTCAGATATTCCCTGAACATTTCGCATCCTTCCGGCGCAATGGGATGAATCAGTATTGCCATAACCTTACAGGCGTAAAGACAATCAATAATAAGCTGTTTTCTGAATTCCCCATCATTTGTGGCATCCGCAATCTTTACATTGTTTACCCAATGCCTGTTTACTCCCCGGATAAAGTCATCCAGGACATAGGAGATCCGGTGAAACTCATGGTTATACATATGACGCTCATAATCCAGAACGGCTTTCTCCGTCATTAGTTTTATCTGTTCGTTTACTTCGCCTATGGGAATTTTTCCCTCACAATTATTCTGAATCCCATAGAAACAGGTTCGAATCAGCCGGTTAAACACATTGGTAATCAGATTACCGTCTTTCAGAACCATATCTACGCCGTTTTTCTCTTCCTCATTCATAAATACCTGAGGTTTAAAACCTGCGCTTTTGGATGACAGACCCAGACTCATAAAATGCATTCGCAGCTGGTCTTTTGTGTAATAATCAAGCAGTTCATCTGCCATGGGAGGCTTACATTCGGAGCTGCTGCTGGCTTTTGTATCCATATACAGTAAATGTCTGTTGGCTATGATATGGGACAAGTGCACTGTCTCCATATCCGGCACTTCCCCTTTGGGAACCTGCAATCCTGTAAATAAGCCTGTCTGAGCGATGGCATAGAAATAAATGTTATCTTCTCCGATAAACTGGTACACTTTTGCTTCCTCATCATACCACCACCGGGATAGGTCCGCTTCTTTTCCCTGCGCTTTCAAACAGGCTAAAGTAAAGGAAATGGGCGCCCACAGCGATTCCGGCCATACCCAGAAGGTGAGGTCCTTCAATCCTTCACACTCCGGGAACGGCACACCCCATTCCACATTGCCGGACAGCCGGAAGGGAACCAGTGTCTTTCCGGAAGTATAATGAATGCCTTCTGCGTCCAATACATTTTTAGCCTGGTCACGGTCATCCAGATTTTCGAATGCAAAAACGACAGAGGGTTTCTTTTCCTCATCGGTCAATTTATGCGGAGGCAGCTTTGCGGCCAGTTCCGCCAGGTCCACTATATACTTTCTCGGTACATATAGGAAAGGCTTTTTCAAAAATTCTTCTACGGTTTCCAACTGATACTTACGTGTATTCGTATTTTTCCGCAGGAAATCATTATATTTCTTTACCGTGTCAATACAATATTCCAGATCAAAATACCAGTTTTCCACGTCTTTCAGGACAGGTTTTTTACCGGATAAGCTGCTGACGGGACCTATCAGTTCCGAGGGCAGAAACTGATGTCCTGCCGAACACTCGTCGGCATACGCCTTTTCCGAGGTGCATCCCGGTATGGGACATTTCCCCGTTACCTGCCTTCCGTTTAAAAACACCTTTTTCTCTTCATCATAAAACTGAGGCATGGTCATTTTTCTGATATATCCGTTTTTGTATAAAGTGCGAAACACTTCCGCCGATACCTGCCTGTGAATAGAACCGGCTTCTCCCAGAGCCGATGCTCCAAAGAAATCCAAACTGATGCCATAGTTTTCCAGGGTTTTCTTCTGATCCTCATGGTTGCCGCGCACATAATCTTCCAAAGTACCTTCATACCCGGCTTCCTGCAGCCTGCGGTAGCTTTCCATGATCGGAGAGCCATAACAATCCGTTCCCGAAAGAAAGATCACATTGTCTTTCCCGATTCGGTCTCTTAAAAACCGCGCAAAAATATCTGCATGGATGAACATGCCGCCTACATGTCCGAAATGCAGATTTTTATTTCCATAAGGCATACCTGCCGTAATCACTGCCCTTCTGGGAAATGTGGGGCGTTCTTTTGATGTTAACTTCTTACATATCATATTATTCTGTTCCTTTCCGTTTTTTGTTTTCGATTGCCTGCTTCCCACTTTGCCGGGGAAGCTCTGACTGTTCCGGCATAGCATATCTCCTTTCCGAATCTCTGAACAAATGAACCTGTAAAGCGAGTAGGGGAACGGTCTTCTTCCCTGCTCGCCGCGCGGCCCCTGCGCCGCCTGGACGGCATATTTTCCCTGCATGGCCTGCGCATATAAAAAACGGCCGAAAACTCGTTTCGAGCTTTCGACCGTTCGGTTCAGATTAACCAGGATAAGACACTTGTCATGAACACAGCCCAAAAAGCCCGTTGTCAGTTTTGACAATAAGCTGCTGTTGCTGGTTTCTTTTGTTCATGGTTGAAATAATTGAAAATTTTATCATGGGCTTATCCTTCCCTTATTTTGTGTAATTTTAACAGTATACATTTTACCTGTCAATAAGAATATTGCGCATTTTCAGGGCTGTGACCCGGGAGTAAGCTTCATTTCCGCATATAATCCGAATAATGGGGTTACAGCAGGTAGTTGTTCTCTCTGTCTGCAATCTGCAGGGTGACTAATTTATAGGTTGCATATCCTCCAACAACCAAAGGCTCCATCCTGCAGATTTCTTCTGCTTCTTCACGGCTGTCTGTCTTCAGGATATACATGCCGGCCATTCCCGGATAGCCTTTAAACACGCCGCAGATTTCCAGCTTTCCCGCATCATCCAGCTTTCGGATGTTCTCAACATGCTCTGTAACTGCCTTTTTCGTCAGTTTATTATAGGTCTTGCTCTTTTCAATCATCATCATGTACATCAGTTTATCCATATGATATACTCCTTTGGCTTTTGGTTTCAGTGTATATTGTAAACTGAAATAATCAGCATTTCCCCCGAATCAGGGCGTTTCCGGCAGTTGGCGGAGTGTGTCGGAAATTCCGAATGTTTTTAACAGATTCTGCAGGGTTTCCAGAGATCCCTGGTCTATATCCTCCCACAGAAGAAAGGTTCCCTGGGCTGTCACTGCGTGATCTTCTCCCACTGTGAAAACCACTGCTATGGGATAACCGTTTTGGAAAGTGTATAAATAGATGGTATTTTCGGTCAATTCATTGCTGACAAAGACTTTCCCGGCAGTATAGAGAGAAGTGCCTGCCAGTGCGGAGACACCTTTCATGGAATTAAGCTGGTTGACCAGGACCGAAGCGCTTTTATTGTCAAGCTGTGTGTTCAGGGCTTCTGAAAAATTATAGGACTCCTCTGATTCGCCCACAAGGGTCAGAATGCTTTGAAAAGATGGGAGGGACATTTCATAGACTGCCGCAGGGGCGGCATAGTCTCCGGTTGCCAGCTGGACGCGGATTTCTTCCAGCGTGCTGTTGTCACCGCCGGTAAGCTTTCCATAATCGGCGTTTTTGACCATTTCTTCCATAATCTTAACGATATCCATGCCGTGCTCCCGCAGGGATTTTCCGTCGATTTTCTGTGTCCCGCATCCACTGAGTGTGAGCAGTAGTATCAGGGTCGTTGCTATGGCTGAAATACACTTTCTTTTTCTCTTGATAAAATAGTTTACAGACATATGATATCCCTTTCCACAGTTTTTTCTTAAAGAGAGCAGGATATGCTTCCCGGCGCCTGTGCAGGCAGCTCCCATCTGGAAATAATTTTATCATTCCAGCTGTATTTTTTCCAGCTTTTTTTAAATAAACATAGGAATCTCCGGGATACTCCTGTGGTGGACCGGCAATGGAATTTGGATATGGCATCTGGACATGGCCGGGAATGGTCACCCAATCTCCATTTTTAAAATGCATAAACAAAAACCGCTTTCCGGATCCGGACAAGCGGTTTTTAGTATCTCAAAAAGGTATATTTTTCGCAGAATATATAATTCTGCGAAAATCGGAGCTGACATTTTATTCGGAATACATCCCGAGAGCAGCTGACTTCCAGCTGAAAAATATTGATGAAGACATGAGGAACTGATGGGAAATGGCAGTAAGATGCGCTATTATGTGCTTTTTACACAGACCTTGAAGCAGTGGGATGTGACAGAGACAATAAGAAAGACACTTCCGAAGGGGCGGGGCACAGTATTCTATCCGTGCGTGGAACTTTGGATGGGAAGCCTGGGACAGACGGTTGTGGAGGCACTTTTTCCAGGGTATGTGTTTATACGTTCCGATATGAACCAGAATGAGATGTCGGATTTTATAAGAGATTGCAGGAGAGAGGTGCACTCATTCATAAAGGAACTCCACATAGGGGAAGGAAGGACTGGCGGGGCTGCCGGAGCGACTTCTGTCGATGGGGAAGATGATACTTTGAATGCTTTGAATGACAATGAAGCGGAACTGTTGGACTTTATGCTGGGATTTCCCACGGAAAGTGTGGAGAGGCAGCATTTCGGGGAAGAAAGCGATGCAGCAGGGAATGGAACAGAGGCGGGGCAAAGGAACTGCCGCAGAAAGCTGCCGTCTGCCGGTGCTGTAGGTATGTCCTATGGCTTTCAGGAGAAAGACGGAAGATATGTTGTTATGGAGGGGCCGCTGAAAGGGCATGAGGATCGTATCGTGGATGTGAATCTCAGAGATCGCAGGGCATATCTGAATTTGAAAGTCGGCGGACGGCTGGCCAGGGTTGGTTTTACGATCAGGGGGAAGAAATATTGGTTTCCTGAGAACAGGGCGGCATCAAATGTACTGGAGGATGGGACTGTGGTGAATTGCCACGATGTGGCTGCAGCAATGATGCGTCATATGAGTTGAATTGGCAAATTGATAAATGGCTGCTTGCCAGATATGCGGGAAGTCTGGCCATTACCGTATATACATTGGGCTCACAGATCAATACAATATTCATCAAATGCAGTACTGCAATATCAGAGATGTTTGCAGCTAAGGTACATGTACTGATAGAAAATAACAGGGATGAAGAGCTGAATTCACTCTTTGCAAAAGTTGGAAGGGTTCAGATT
Source organism: uncultured Acetatifactor sp. (assembly GCA_910588225.1). Lineage (GTDB taxonomy): Bacteria > Bacillota > Clostridia > Lachnospirales > Lachnospiraceae > Acetatifactor. The sequence continues at coordinate 854 of CAJUQT010000088.1, read as the reverse complement.
ATTGTTATTTTATATATTTATTATGGGTTTATTATATTTGGAATGGCTTTCTTGCGCTTTTGGGCGGGAGAAGGCTACAATAATTCCTATTGGGTCGCAGTATTACTGATGACGCCTATTGTTATTTTATTATCACAAAATCTGAATATCGAAATATTCAGAGCTTATGAGAAGCACCGTATTCAGGCAGTTGTGAATTTTGGTATTGGTATTTTAAATTTTATTATCAGCATTCCTCTCTGTAAAAAATATGGGGAACTTGGATGTGCCTTGGGCACCATGATTTCTATGGGATTGGTGTACTATCCATTTACAAATTTTTATATAAAGCGGCATACAAAGATTAATTTAAAACAATTTTATACGGGTATTCTTCGGGTATTTGTTGCAACTATAGTACCTGTAGGGATTATATGGGGAGTAAGGCATATGATTGATATTTACAGGTGGGAGTACTTTATGTCAGGTCTTGTTGTGTATAGCCTGTTATATTTTGCTTCCATATATTTTGGCGCATTAAAATCAGTGGAGAGAGAGTACTTAAAAAGAAAATTAACAGGTGTGAGGTACGATAAAAAATATTAGAAAAGGATTTTATAATTAATGTAAAATACTGAGATATAAAGGTATCACTGTTATTCAAATAGGATAAATCCAATAGAACGAGATATTGACGGGGAAGAATGTTTATTTGTATTGATGGTGGAGGTATAAGTATGGTAACTGATAAAGTATCCTATAGTGAATGTGTAGGTTGTTCAGCGTGTGCAAATATTTGTCCCAAAGGAATTATTAGTATAAAACTCAAACTTCGCACTCGCATAAGTGCCTATGCACCTTGAAAATTCAATAAA
>CAJUQT010000087.1 GCA_910588225.1 uncultured Acetatifactor sp. | reverse complement strand
CGGAAATTGTGGGAAAGCATATAAAGAGCAGCAAAGGGGTGCCGCCCCGGGCTGTATCGGCCGAATGAGGATAAAAAAAGAGGGGTTTTTCTTAGCCGTATCTTAAATCAGCATCAGTTGAAAAATATGCGGATTGATTATAAGGAGAGGAAAATATATGTGGAGGAAAAGGAAATCCGTTTTACCAGGACGGAATATAACATACTTTCATTTTTATCCAGAAATTCGGGGAAAACCCTGGAAATTCTTCAGCGGTTTAGCAGGCTGTATCGTCAAATACTTTATATACAGGAGTAAAAAGACCAGACAAAAGAGGGAAGAAGGGAAGAAAGATGGATACATATAAGTTTTTATTGGATTTAGCATTGATTTTACTCAGTACAAAAGTTTTAGGGCTTGTCAGCAGAAAATTTTTTATGCCGCAGGTTGTGGGGGCGCTGCTGGCGGGTCTGATTCTCGGGCCAGGTGTGCTGGATGTGATTTCACAGACGGATTTTATCAATAAGACTGCGGAAGTGGGGGTCATTGTCCTGATGTACTGCGCGGGGATGGAGACAGATGTGCAGGAATTAAAGAAATCCGGAAAAGCGTCTGTGGTCATCGCATTGATGGGGGTGATTATTCCGTTAGCCGGAGGCTACGCTGTCGCCATGTTTTTTAACCGTCCTGGACTTATTGAGACAAATGCAGCATGCAGTGTTTTCCTTCAGAATATTTTTATAGGGGTAATTTTGACGGCAACATCTGTAAGCATTACGGTTGAGGCTCTAAAAGAACTTGGAAAATTAAAAACCCGGGCGGGAAATGCTATTCTGGGAGCTGCGGTAATCGATGATATCCTGGGAATCATCGCGCTGACAGTGATCACGAGTCTGGCAGACAGTTCGGTAAAGGTCTGGGTGGTGCTTTTGAAAATTGCTGGGTTCTTCGTTGCTGTGATTGCTGCAGGGTTTCTGTTTTACCAGTTTTTTACCAGGTGGAGCAGGAAATCGGAAAAAGGTATGCGCAGGCATGTGATTGTTTCGTTTGTATTCTGTCTGCTGATGGCGTATATGGCGGAAGATTTTTTTGGTGTAGCGGATATTACAGGAGCGTATCTGGCAGGGGTTATCATATCGCTGACAATTAAGAAGGACTATATTATGTCCAGGTTTGATACTCTTTCTTATTTATATCTGTCACCTATATTTTTTGCCAGTATCGGTATTAAGGCTGCATTGCCGAAAATGAGTTATGCAGTGGTTGTTTTCTCTGTTATTTTAACAATTGTGGCAATTCTGACAAAAATGGCCGGCTGTGGACTGGGGGCAAAATTGTGCCGTTATGATAATGACCAGGCCCTTCAGATAGGCGTGGGGATGATTTCCAGGGGAGAAGTAGCTTTAATTGTGGCAAATAAAGGAGAAGCCCTTGGACTGATGGATCAATATCTTATGGGGCCCATTGTGATTGTGGTAATTATAACTACTATTATTGCGCCTATATTGCTGAAACCTGTGTTTAGGAAAGGTTAAAAATATATTCGGATAAGATAATTTCTATAAAAACGGGAAGTGTTCTTGAGCTATCAGAATGCTTTCTGTTTTTTTATTTTTGGGGGTTACATTTCATGGCGTTTTATAATATAATATCCATAATTGGGAAACTATGCCCCGCTGAATTTATTTAGGAGGAAACGAGGCGGTTTTCCAGTGGGCAACTGTAAACCATACCTGTGTTTTGCTGTATTAAATATCAAGCAGGCTGTGTTTTCAGTTAATATTTACGCAGCAGAGCACACCATAACAGGAGGAAGGAATGAAGAAAAGGATTTCCAGATTTCTTGCGGGAATGCTGTCTGTAGCGCTGGTCCTTTCTTCCGGGAGCTATTCGGTTTTTGCCGTGGCGGAGGATACAGCCGGTAATCTGGAGGCTGTGGAATCTGAAACAGTGTCGGAACCGGATATAGAACCGGAAGATACAGACAGCAGCCAGCTTCCGAAAGCCAATGAGGAAGATGCTGCGGAAGCAGAAATGCCGGAAACAAATGCGGAGGAACAGGAAGATCAGCCTGCCGTATCAGTTTCTGAGATTGAGGAAGAAGGAGGTGGAGAGAACGAGATTTCGGCCAACGAGACTGAGCCGGCTGCAACAGCAGCGCCTGTGAAGGGCGTGGTGGAAGTGTGGATTACCGCAGGGGCCCCAGCCCAGTCTGACCAGGAGTTCCAGGCAGTGCTGACCCATCAGGTATCAGGGGACCGCAGGGAAGAGAAGATGATCCTTCCCAGGACAGCTGACGAGCAGACAGAAGCTTCCCGTGTGCTGGCGCGGTTTCCAGAGCTGGAGAGCGGTGTATGGGAGCTGAGTGTTACCGGCGGCGGTTACATGGCCTATACCCAGGAGATCACCGTGAGTGAAGGTCTGGGATGCCGGGCACAGCTCTATACAGGTAAAGTAGAATTAGGGGACGAGAACGTACATCCTGGACTGCTGGTGCGGGGGGATGTAAATGGAGACGGAACACTGGATCAGGCGGATGCCAATGCCATTATTGATGTGATCGAGGCTACATCAGGGGTAGAAAACAGCGGAGACGGAAGGCCCTGTGACTTAAACGGTGACAAGATAGTGGATCTGCTGGATTTGAATTATCTGACAGAGTACATGGCAGGAGCCAGACAGAAATCCACAATCGAAACCTTTGTTCCCAAGGAAGCGGTGAGCTCAGTGTCCATTAACGGACAGTCTGTATCTGCTGACCAGATACAGGAGCTGTTTGCCAGAGAACAGGTGGTTTCCCTGCAGCCGGCAAACGCAGATGCTGCTATCAGTGCGGAGAATCCTGTGACGTTGGAATTCGACATGCATGATTCCGCCGCGATGATGGGGGGCATTGTACTGGGAAGCCCTGGAGAGAACTACATTGACGAAGGCGAGATTATCGTCCAGCAGGCGGACGGCAGTACAGAGACCATTGTCATACGAGGCGGCCAGCCAGTGTCCGGGGAAGCCAATGCGGGAGCCGGAGAGGGCGAAGCGCCAAAGACCAGCATGATGACCATCAGCCTGAAGGGAATGGTGGCCGTTAAGAAAGTGACTTTCCGGATTACCAAGACATCCAACGCGAAGAATCTTGCGGAGATTTCTACGGTGGAATTCCTCAATGATATGGAAAAGAGAATTCCAGAGCCGGATATGAATATCCCCCAAGGACTGACAGCAGTGCCGGGAAATAAGAGGTTCTCGCTGAGCTGGAAGAGGGAGAATAATGTCACAGCCTATGAAATCCGGATAGAGAATACACCGGAAGGCGCAGACCAGCCTTTGGTAGACTATCAGAGGACCACACAGACTGCACTGGATGTGTCACAGTTCAATAAAGATAAAATGCATAATAATGTGGAGTACAGGGTTTCTGTACAGTCCTTAAACGGTGAGTGGAAAAGCGGATTCAGCCAGGCGGTAACGGTAGTGCCCAGACCCACGAAGAAGCCGCCGAAACCGGACCGGGTTACTGCGAAAGGCGGTTACCGCAGTCTGACAGTGGGCTGGACCAATATGGAAGATGAGGCGGATGAGTTCTTCGTATACTACAGGAAAGACGGAGAAGAAACGTTCACGGAAGTTGAGATTAAAGATGGCTCAGCAGTTTCCTATACGATTGAAAATCTTCCGGATGATACGAAGTATTACGTGTATGTGGTGGCGTACAATGATAAGGGCAGAAGTGAAGACTCCCTGATAGCGACGGATAAGACTCTGGCAGAGCTGGCGCCGGTGGAGATGCCGTAATATAAGCTGATTAATACTTCTAACGGAGAAGGGAAGCTCAGCAGTCATATTAAGTCGGCTGTTTTCAATAACCATGCGGGAAGCACCATGGTAGACAGTCCGCTGGACGATGCGGAAACAAGGAGTGCTCTGGGACTCTTTGACAATAATTTTGCTTCTTATGTCAAATGCGACGACTGGGATTGGGGAGCCGCTTATCCGGCCAACGGCAAAGGCATTACGGTGGAGCTGGATAAGGCATATTCCATAGGAATGATCACATTGGCAGAGCCTGTGGATATCGGAACTTATACCCGTGCGTATATCCGGTATTGGGATGCCAGCGGCAATGCTCAGAATGCAACGAATACATCAATTATAACCAAGACAGTCAATGGAAGAAAGTATTATCTGATTAAATTTGATGAGATTAATACTGCAAAAGTGCAAATCGGTATCGGGAGGTTTAATTCTCCAAGAAAAATTACGATTTCCGAGATCCGGTTCCACGCGTATGACAGTATTGAACAGGATATTCTGGATCTTTATCAGGATGACCTTCACAGTACCCTAAAGGATAATGTGGATACAGCAACATTTACAGACCTTCAGAAACGGCTTGATACACCAGACCCGTCATGCGGAGAACTTCATCCGGAAAAGGATGCCCTCCAGTTAGAGCTTGACACAGCCAGAGAACTTTACAATACGAAAAATCTCGGCGGCGTGACCGCGGTGAATCCGAATATTACCCATCAGGGTGATGTGGGCGTAGGTGGATTGAATCCATGGCAGCCTCTCGGTGTGGCGGCAGCGGCAGACGATGAAATCGTGGTCTATGTGAGCAATCCCAAATTAAATAAGGGAGCAAACACCAGTGTAAGCCTTGTATTTACACAGTATCACGCAGAGTCCGGGGGATTCTTTAAGTCTCAGGCATTGAAGATCGGACGGAACCAGATTACAGTGCCGAAGATTTCTTCTACAGATGTGGAAAAAGGCGGAGCACTGTATGTGCAGTACAGCGGTAATAACCGCAATGATAAATATGCAGTCAGAGTCAGCGGAGGCGTAAAATTCCCGGTACTGAATGTATATGGGGTGCCGCAGGAAGAACGGGCGGCGAAGATTGAAGCCTACGTAAAAGAGCTGAATGAATTTGTGCCAAAGATCGAATCAGAACATGGAAAGGTACATAAGGGCAGCGGAAACGAAAATGTTGATTATGCTTATGATGCAACAAACTGTATCGCAAACTCCACGGATATTGTAATGGATCAGATGATGCTGTCCATACCAGCCAGCCAGGCCCTGGCAGGTCTCGGAAAAGGCACTGAGGCATCACAGGTATCATGTCTGACAAATTCCATTCGATCCATGGAAGAGATGTTGATTTTGTTCTATCAGCACAAAGGGCTGACCAATTCCTTTGACAAGGCGACAGAGGCATACAGGGCTAAGAACCATCTGCCATATCGTTATCTGAATATCCGCTATATGAGGATGTTCGCCGGGGCATTTATGTATGCATCGGGCAACCATATCGGTATTGAATGGGGTTCCACTCCTGGAATGACTGCAAACAGTACACCTGTGACAGCTGATGAAAAAGGAAAATGGGTAAGCGGCGGATACTTTGGCTGGGGAATCGCCCATGAAATCGGCCACGATATCAATGAGGGTTCCTATTCCCATGCGGAGATAACCAACAACTATTTCTCTGTACTGGCACAGGCAAAAGATACCAATGATTCTGTCCGCTTCCAGTACAAGAATGTGTTTAAGAAGGTGACCTCCGGAACAAAAGGTTATGCAAGTAACGTATTTACCCAGCTTGGCATGTACTGGCAGCTTCATCTGGCATACGATAAAGACTATAACTACACTACTTATGATACCTATCAGGAAATGTTCGATAATCTGCTCTTTGCCAGAATAGACACATACTCAAGATATACCTCAAGGGCGCCTAAGCCAGGCGGCATTGCGTTGACACTTCCTGGCGACAGAGATCAGAACATTATGCGTCTGGCAAGTGCGGCAGCCGAGAGAGATCTCAGTGATTTCTTCGACAGATGGGGTATGACACCCACGAAAGAGACAACAGAGTATATGGCACAGTTCCCGAAAGAGACACGGACAATCTATTATGGTGACGATGCGGCGCGGGCTTACAAGATAGAAGGCGGCAATGATAATACCATTTCCGGCAATAATGTTGTGACTGCGTCAGTTTCTCAGAATAGAAGCGATGTTACTGTGAATATGCAGGTTTCTTCTTCTGTTGATAAAACATCCCTGCAGGGTTACGAGATCACCAGAGTTTACATCGACCAGGGTGAAGAGAGAAAAGAAACAGCAGGATTTACCAGGGACGAAACATTCACAGACCATGTGCCGTTTGCGTCCAACCGTGTCATTACGTATGAAGTAACTGCTGTTGGAAAATGTTTGAACCGTTCTCAGACGGTGAGAACAGAAGCCGTGAAAATCAATGGAGAGGGACTCCAGGATAAGAGTGACTGGACGATCAGCAGTAATATGACCTCTGAGGATGATTATGAAGATGACGGCAAAAATGAGAATGAGGACGAGGACAGGGATACCTCCTGTTCACCAGTTAAAGTGCCGGCGACACAGAAGATCATCGACAACAGCACGGATACCACATACGTGGGAAAATCAGCAGCTACAGAAGATCCATACATTATTTTGGAACTGAACCAGAGTACAGAAGTAAATGCTCTGAGTTATACCTGCAAAGGAACAGGAACTACTCCTGTCACCGAATATAAGATTGAGGTGAGTACAGACGGAGCAGAGTACAGAAGCGTGAAAGAAGGAACATTCGCACTGGATGCCAATGGAGAAGCGAAAGTATTCCTGGAAAATGGCCAGGATAAGTGGATTTGTACTTATGACGCATCCTTCGTGAAGCTGACTGCTGTAGGGCAGGCAGGGAAAGATATTTCCATCACAGAAGTGGATCTGTATGGACCATCCGGAGACAATGTGGAATTCCTGACTGCAGACGGACAGACGGGAATCGGCATACTGGCCAGCGACTATGGCTATGAAGAGAGTATCTCTGGAAATACTACCTCGAAGAAGATTCCGGCAGGTTCTATTGTGTTTACCGGAGAGTATAAGGGAAATCCTGCTTACAACGTGACCGCAGTTTATGACCAAAGCGGCAAGATTGTGGGCGGCATAGATGCAAACGGCGATTTGGTAGCACATCAGATTGTTCTGGCTCCCAAGCTGACAGATGACCAGGCGATGCTCGGAGAAACCTCAGACGGCAGATGGATCTATTGGATTGAGCCCGACGATGCGAAAACAATGGAATGGCCGCAGAAAGTACGGGCAGAGCTGTACCGGGTTGATAATGCTCTTACAAATGAAGGACAGAGACTGGTCAGCGATACGAAATTTGTGGATCTTCCGAAAAGTTCGTCAGAACTTCCCTCGATTTCTCTTGAGGCAGACTAAGAAATAAAGGAGAACGGAAAATGGTAAAGAAGTGGATAAAAAGGATGGGGCTTGCTGCAGGCTGCATTCTGGCCTATGCCCTTCCGGCGTATGCGGCGGGTGAATCCGTCTCTCTGGAGGCAAAAGGCAATGAAGCCGTGGTCAGCCTGGAGCTGCCAGCGGAAGGCGTCAGTGACAATGAGACAGCCAACTATGATAGAATACATTCCCTGCAGCTGGGGATGAAAATCACGTCCGGCAGCCGGGAACATATCTCCTTTGTATTTGATGAGGGGATTACCAGCGATGTGAAGGAGTACCGCTATCAGCAGGAAACGGGCTCACTGAATGTGTATATTTCCGGACAGCAGAATCTGTTTGAGAATAAGAAGCTCGTTATTGGTAAGGTGGTTCTGGATTCCAAAGCCGGGAACAATGCGGCGGCTTCTGTACAGGTGGTGGAAGACAGCCTGAAGACAGTGAATGCGGCCTATAACATGCAGAACATGAAGGTGCGCATGCCGGAGGCGGTACAGCTGGAAGTCAAAACCAGCACACCGCCGGCTGTTACTAAGAAAGTGCAGAATCCTACTGTGAAGCCAGCCAAGCTCACATTCAAATTGGGAGGCAAGGCACAGACACTGAAAGTGACCGGTGCGAAAGGCAGTCTGAAATATTCTATAGATAAGCCAAAAGTGGCATCTGTCAACAGCAAAGGAAGAGTAACTCCTAAGGCGGCCGGGAAGGCACTTATTAAGATCGTGGCCTCTGGAAACAGTACCT
>CAJUQT010000086.1 GCA_910588225.1 uncultured Acetatifactor sp. | reverse complement strand
GCGAACTTCACTCTCCTGCCCGTCTCCCACGCAGACAGAACCGCCCCGGGCTGACCTGTACTGCCAGCGCTTCCACACAAAGCTGCATCAGACAGGTGATAACCTGTATCCTCTGATACTTCTCCGGCAGCTTCTCCCTGATTTCCTCCGGTGTCTGTGGAGTAAAATCCAATACCCTGAAAACTGCTGCCAGTTCCGAAGCCAGTCTCTCAACAATGTCAGAGCTGTTTTCTTTTTCATGAGAACGTTTTCTGCTTCCAGTTTTACACTTTTCCCCTCCAAAAACAGTACATTCACACCCACTTTTCGGTCTTTTACCGGCAGACTGTTCCCTCGCCCCTTGTCTTTTCTTTTCCCAGTTCTGCCAGACTTCATCCAGAAAGCTTCCGGGACTGAGCAATACTTCTGCCCCCTGCCGAATAAGGCGATTGCAGCCGTCGCTCAACCTGTCTGTCACACGCCCCGGTACCACATATACATCTCTACCCTGCTCCAGAGCCATGTCCACAGTAATCAGAGTCCCACTTTTCAGTCTGGCCTCTACCACTACCACGGCATCAGCCAGACCGCTGACAATACGGTTTCTGGGCGGAAAATTCTGCGGTCTGGCCGGTGTTCCCACAGGATAAGTAGACAGGATTGCGCCAGTTTCCAGCAATTGACCATATATTTTTCTGTTTTGTGCGGGATAACAAATGTCCACGCCGCAGCCCAGTACACCCAGTGATCTTCCTTTTGCCTTCATTGCCGCCTCCTGGCTGATGCCGTCGATGCCTCTGGCCATGCCGCTGACCACGATTACTCCCTGCTGCCCCAGAACAGTTCCCAGTTCCGCAGCTACATATTTTCCATATTCGGAGCAATCCCGAGCCCCGATAACCGCAACGGCCGGTGCATCCGTCACAGGCAGCTTTCCTCTGACAAAAATGCCGTAAGGCGCATCCGGAATCTCTCGCAGTCTCTCAGGATATTCGTCCTCTTCAATTGTCAAAATGTCAATTCCTTCTTCTCGTATCTTCCCATACTCCGCCTCCGGACGCCAGGAGGCCGTATACTCTTTCAAATATTTTACCTGCTTCGGCGTAAGCACCTGTCCCCAGGTCTCGCTGTCAGCCAGGTAAACAGCTTCCGAACCACCGCAGAGTTCTGACAATTTATGCAGCTGCCTGTTATCAATGTATGGAAAATTACACAGCCAGCAGGCAAATATTTTTTCTCTTTCTTTCCACTCTTTTTGATTCATTTTTCCCCCTCAATGACCCCAATATTCCAGCGACGGCCTGTAAAAAGATGCCTCCATCAGATGATCGGTCCCAATTATTTCCGCGTCGTCCAGGTCTGCAATGGTTCTTGCTACCCTTAAGATACGATGATAGGCTCTGGCACTGAGCTGCAGTGATGTATAAAGTCTCTCCATGCATTGCTGCTGTTCCTCTCCCAGCCCACAATATTTATCGATAGCCGAAACTTCTATATCTCCGTTAAAGCGCCATGTCGTTCCAGCAAACCGCTCCCTCTGGCGTAATCTCGCCTTTTCCACCCGGCGTCTGATGTCCGCACTGCTCTCTCCGCCTGTCTTATTCTTAAGGCTGGCATAATCAACGGTCTTGAGTTCCACACACAAATCAATTCTGTCCAGAATGGGTCCGGACACTTTTCCCATATATTTTCCCACCTGAACCTGAGAACAATGACAACGGTTCGTATCCGGGTAATAGCCGCAGGGACAGGGATTCATAGCACAGACCAACATAAAATCGCTGGGATATGTGACATTGCCGCTTATCCGCGAGATGTTCACACGACGGTCTTCCAGCGGCTGACGCAGCGCATCCAGAACGCTTCTCTGAAATTCCGGAAGCTCGTCCAGAAAAAGCACACCCCTGTGCGCCAGGGATATCATGCCCGGCCTCGGCACAATGCTTCCTCCAATTAGTGCAGCCTGAGATATGGTATGATGGGGACTTCTGAATGGCCGCTCCGTCACCAGTGCTTCCCCTTCTTCCATCAATCCTGCCACGCTGACCACCGAAGTCACTTCCAGACTTTCCTCCAGCGTCAGAGGAGGCAGAATACCTGGAATCCTCTTTGCAATCATTGATTTACCGGCTCCCGGAGGTCCTACCATCAGTAAATTGTGAAAACCGGCCGCCGCAATCTCCGCGGCACGTCGTGCTATCTCCTGTCCTGTCACATCATTGAAATCCGGCCTTATTCCGTCTATTCCTCCAATCCTTTTCTCAAACAGGCTCTCCGTATTTACAGTGACTCTTTGAAGAAACTTCCCCCTCTCTTTCCCTTCCGCTGTGAGGAAATGCAGAATATCCAGTATATTATCCGCCGCCCAGACCATCATACCAGGAATGACCGCCGCCTCTTTGGCATTTGCGGCAGGAACAATACATTGTGTCAATCCTCCTGCCGCTGCAGCCTGCACAATGGGAAGTACGCCTCTGGCCTTCTTCACCTCACCGTTTAATCCCAGTTCACCCAGAAATAAGATTCCTTCTGTCGCTCCCTGCCGGATTATTCCCATAGCTTCCAGCATTCCCGCCGCAATCGGCAGATCAAAAGCGGTTCCCTCTTTTCGGGTATCTGCCGGAGAAAGGTTAACGGTAATGCGGCAAGGAGGCAGATTCAGCCCCACGTTTTTCAGGGCCACTGTCACTCGTTCTCTGGATTCCCGCACTTCCGTACTCAGAGAACCTACCATTAAAAAAGCCGGAAGCCCACTGGCAATATCCACTTCCACAGAGACAAGATACGCGGATACTCCATGAACAGCTCCCGAAAAAGCCGTACTGTACATAAGCACCTCCTGATTCATGTTAAAAATGATTTTATAAGTTTGAAAAAATAGAAATATGAAATCGTCTGAAAAATCAGAAATATTTGAATTATAGAAGGCATGTTCAATCCCCATGCATCCAGTAGTACCACCATGGGTAAAGGTCTGAGAATTTGCTGCGAAAGTCCTGTAACTTGCCTTACAGAAGCCACACAGACAAAATGAGCTCCCCTGCTCAATGCATACCATAGAATGCTTACTTGCTTTCTATGGTATGCATGATAGCAGGTTTGTGTGCATCTTCACAGTAAACCCTCAGGCAATTCTCTTTATTGCCCTGCTTTTCATGCATAATGCTGCAGCCTGCTGCATGGGGATCTGTGAGTCCTGCTCACAGATCATAGAATACATAGAGAAAGATCTAAGCATCAAGTATTATTGTCAATCTTCAATGCGTATCATAAGTCTGTCATCCACTGTTTGTCAGCTCATTTATACCAGCCCGTCCATCACCTGCATGTAATGGTTCACCGTACTTTTATCAATCTTTCCCTCTGCATACAGCTGACTGAGAGACTCATCCAGAGTAATCATTCCCTGTTCTCTGCCACCCTGCATTATCCCGGGCAGCAAGGATGTCCTGCCGCTGCGGACAGCATCCCGCATTTCAGGGCATGCAAGCAATATCTCAAAAGCCGCCGCGCGTCCGCTCTCGTCTCCGGCAGGAAGCAGTCTCTGAGCAACAACAGCCTCCAGTACGTCGGCAAGACGACTGCGCAGGCTCTCCTGTCTGTACAATGGAAAAAGGTCAATAATACTTTCCACCGCATTAGTCACATTAGATGCGTGCAATGCGGACAACACCAGATGTCCCGTTTCTGCCGCCGTTATAGCCGCACTGACGGTCTCCGCGTCCCGCAGTTCCCCTACCAGAATCACATCCGGATCCTCCCGGAGAGCCGCATCCAGCGCATCCACATAACTTCTGCTGTCCAACCCGATTTCACGCTGATTTATCATGGATCTTTTATGCTGATATATGTACTCTACGGGATGCTCCAGTGTAATTACCAAGGCGTCTCTGTTCTCGTTAATCTGCTCCACCAATGCCGCCAGTGTCGCGGTTCTGCCGCTTCCAGAGGGTCCTGTTACCAGCACAAGCCCGCTGGCCTTCTCATGCAGTCTGATGACAGACTCCGGCATTCCCAGCTCCTCCGGCAGCGGAATCTCCTTATCTACCAAATGAAGTGCCAGTGCCACACTGCCTCTCTGCTTGTAGGCATTGGCTCTGCATCGTCCACACTCTGGAAGAGAAAAAGAAAAATCACATTCTCCCTTTTCCTCAAAACTGCTCCTTTGAGCTTCCGGCATCACATGAATCAGAATATCCAGCGTATCCGAAGGCAGTATCCTGGAATACCCCATCGTGACAAGCGCGCCGTTTACACGCATTCTGGGCGGCATTCCCGCCGCCAGATGAACGTCGCTGGCACCGGCCGCCCTGGCCGTATGTAGTATTTCTTCCAACATGGCAGCTATCACAGACATAATTTCACCTTTCCTTCAAAAGTCTGGATTCTGATTTATGGATGAACATTCGTTGTTTCCACAAAAGTAAAGTCATTATATCATGCCGCGCCGAATCTGACAACCAGATGACTGCCTATTTGCGTAAATTCTCTGCCCTTTTCTCCGCCTCGCGGTACATACCAGATTCACATTACGCTCATCCTCTTCACGTAGCTGACATATTAATCCATTATCCTTTCCATGCCAGTAATGGTATCCCTGCCTCAGCTTTCCGCTCCAGCCATCAGAAGCAGCTCCACAATCTCATTATAGCCTTTTTCTGTAGCATAATAGAGAGCAGTATGTTCTTCCTCGTCCGCACAGGTGACATCGGCTCCTTTTTCCAGCAGCTTTGCCACCACATTGTTCAGGCCGTTCCTGGCGCCGATAATCAGTGCAGTCTCTCCGTCCCGGTTTCTGCCGTTCACATTCGCCCCATGCCGGATCAGTATATCCACCATATGTTCATTCTCGTTTTCCGCCGCTGCATGAATCGGACTGTCCCCTGCATTGGTAGCCTTATCTGCCTCTGCTCCCGCCTCCAGCAGAAGCTCGGACACATAGATATTATCTTCCATCACCGCAATAAACAGCGGTGTCTCTCCGTCATTGTTTACCGCATTTACATCCACATTCCCCTTCGCCAGCATCACTTTCACGACTTCGCTCTGTCCGTTGAAACAGGACTGGTGAAGGGGGGTATTGCCATGAGCATCTGTCTCTCCGAACCCCTCCGGCGATACCTCCGCCACCAGATAAGGCAGCCCCAGCGCATTCGCATAGTCCAGTGCCGTCCGGTTATCGTTGTCCTTAACCGCAATGTCCGCTCCCTTTGCAATCAGATACTTTGCCGCCTCCACCTTTTTGGCAAGCACACTGTAAATCAGGACGCTTTTTCCCTCTTTGTCCGTGGCATTGATATCCGCCCCTGCATCCAGAAGGCACTGTATAATCTCCTGATTCCCTACTGTTCCCGCAAAATGAAGGGGTGTGACACTGGTATTCGAGGCCAGATTCACATCTGCCTGATTGTCAATCAGAAGTTTGACAATATCTCTCGCTCCTTTTTTACAGGCATAATGAAGCGGTGTAAAGCCGCCCGCATCCCTTTTGTCCACATTGATGCCGCCCCTTTTCAGAAAAGTAATCACCACACTCTTCTGTCCGTTCTGACATGCTTTTATAAATAAATCGTCCAGCTGCATATTCTACCTCCGTATCGCTTTTACGGTCAAAAGCATTCATTCAGCCGTTTCCTTCCGGGAATCGTCCTTTGAATGCAGGATTCGCAAAGCGGTTTCTGTGATATGAACACATTATACTACAGGGGAGAGGACATGTCCATATTTGAAACATTCGATTTCATTATTCTACTTTTTTAAGTTATTCTCTTTTTCAAAAAATGTCTTTTTCAAAATGATATATTCTTGTTCAGAGCAGACTTCTTTACACTTCGTACATTATTTATGTAAAGAACAACCACTACAGACAATTTCTTCATTTGATACAACACGATCTCTCCATCCTGCTTTGTACCACAGTTCTGCAACTGCCTTCAGTTCCTCGTCAATATGCGCACTGTATCTTGGGCATTCAAGACAATTATCACCACACAATGTTATTTTCTCTTTCAATAATTTCACCTTCGAATTCTGATTTATATATTAAATAAAAATCTTTACAAGCCGAATTTAAAGAAGCAGTTCAACTTCAATTTCATGACGCAAAGGTATGGAATTCTCACCAATTAAGGGAATTTTCGGCTTTAATTTTCTTGAAATATCTAAAACGTTATGGAACAAACGGACCATATCAAATCCTCTTTTTTTCCTGTAAAACAGACTTCCGTTTCTCCATATTAATACTATGTAATTCTGGCTTTCATTTTGCAAATTACCAGATGTTCCTTATAAATATCTGTTAAAGTTCCAAAGAATACCACAAAAGACAACTTTAGGGCTGACTTTGAGAAGAATTATCTTGTCTTTTTGAACATCAGGGCATATAATCGATAACAGTTCAATCATTTCACTGAACTGTCACTATCATCTGCATATCGCTAACCAGACCCGCCGGAACGGGCAGAAAGGAAACCGAATTTTATGCAATACTTTAAACTGGATGTAAAACAAAGTCACTCTATGGAATACGCCGCCTGCAACATATATCTGATTGACGACTCCAAAGAAATCACCATTAAAACGCGTCCCATGGTCATTGTCTGTCCGGGAGGCGCCTACGCCTATACCTCGGACAGAGAAGCGGAAATCGTGGCATTGCAGTTTCTTTCCATGGGTTATCATGCGTCTGTCCTCAGATACTCCACGGCACCGGCCGTATTCCCCACGTCAGCTTTTGAGCTGGGCAGTGCAGTGCTGCAGATCAGGAGTCACGCCGGTGAATGGAATATAAACCCCAATCAGCTTGTGGTGACAGGGTTCTCAGCCGGTGGTCACCTGGCTGCCAGCTACTGTATGTTCTGGAATCAGAAATGGATGGCAGAAGGTTTGAACACAGAAACTGAACTGCTGCGTCCCAATGGAATGATTCTGGGATATCCGGTGATTACATCAGGAGAATACGCTCATAAGGGATCCTTCCAGAATCTGCTGGGGGCCGAATATGAATCGAAAAAAGCTATGCTTTCTCTGGAGAACTGTGTGGGCGAACAGGTGCCACGTACCTTTCTCTGGCATACCTGTGAAGACCAGAGTGTGCCTGTTCAAAATTCTTTATTGCTGGCAAATGCGCTTGTCAGCAACCGTATTCCAGTGGAATTCCACCTGTTTGAAAAAGGCGGTCACGGACTCTCTCTTGCCAACCGCCTGACTAACACTCAGGGCCATGGTCCGGAATGCGCTGCCGGCACCTGGATTCCTCTGGTTCATCAATGGATGGAAAACTGGCTTGCCGTACAGGACGCCTGATATCCCAGTTCCGCCGGGTGACAGTGTCCAGGTGCCATCTTCCTATTCCTCCTTTTGAACGCAAAAAGGCGCATGTTTTCCACCTGCTGTTCCATGCGCCTTCCTATCACTTTTGTCATAGTTTTGACACTGCCTATACCCCATTATACAAGATATTATTTTTACTTACCACCAGCAGGAACCGTCCCCTAAAATATTTTTTGTTCGGAAACCTGAACTGATACAGGGAAAAGATTACCAAATAAAGAGTTCTTCTCCCGTCAGCTTCCAAATCGCCTCTATGAAATAATAATCGCCATAGATAATGGAAAACTCATGTTCTTTGTCATGAAATGCTGCTGTGCATTTTTCCAGGATATTGTCCTGGTTCTCATTCCAATTGCAGCGTTCTTCATAGAGCGCCTTCAAAAGTTTCAGAGCTGCCCTGCTGTAAATGTGGCTTTCTGTCTGCCCCGGCTCTCCCTGCTCCTTCAGCTGCTTTGCAATCTCCAGCAAGCCGCAGGCAGCAATGGAGGCAGCAGTGGAATCTTCCAGCACACATTCTGCAGGCTGTCTGAAATCCACCGGAATCAGACCGTTTTCCGGTATGTTTATGATGAAATAATTTGCAACTTTTTTCGCAGTATTAAGATAGCTTTCATTTTTCGTATGAACGTAACTCAAGACAAATCCATACAATGCCCAGGCCTGTCCTCTGGTCCAGGAGGATCCTTTCGCATAGCCCTGTCCTCCAAAGGTATCCTCATACTCACCGGAAGCCGGGTCAAATGCTACTATATGGTTAGAAGAGCCATCCTCCCGGATAAAATATTTCTGTGCGGTATCTGCATGCATAGTTGCAATCTGCATATATCTGGGGTCCTTTGTCTCTTCATACGCCCAATACAACAGCGGAAGGTTCATCATGCAGTCAATAATGACCCATCCTGCCCTGCTTCCGTCCCCTGTATCATTCCAGGCCCGAATAAAGCGTCCTGCCGGATTAAAGCGTCCTGCCAGATCATTAGCTGCCAGCAGGCCTCTGTCACAGGATTCCTCACTGTCTGTCAGACGATAATCTGCCACTGCCGTGGGAAGCCATCTAAAGCCACTGTCATGGTCCATAGTCCGTGGCATCATCAAAACAACATCCAGTTTTTTCTCATTCTCCAAAGCAATTTCCCGATACAGTTCCTCGCCGGTGGCATGATACAGCTGCCACATTATACCGCCCCAGAATCCGTTGGTCCACCAGCCGACTCTTTCTCCCGAACAGTCATCATGGATGCCCTCTTTTGTAGTATAGGGAATCTTGTGTCTGCTTCTTTCCGCTACAATTCGCATTTTGCATTTGATTTTGTCTGCTGCTTCCTGTACCCATTTCTGCTCTGTCATTTTACTCTCCTCCATTTCTTATTGGGCTTATCAATGGTATTCGT
>CAJUQT010000085.1 GCA_910588225.1 uncultured Acetatifactor sp. | reverse complement strand
ACACCCTTAGCAGGGGCGCCTCTTCGGCCTCTTGAGTATTTCTCCTTAATCCGAATGCATCTCTGCCAATATACATTGTTTGCGTCAGCAATATCCTTGACGCAAAAGTTATTATACATAAACCGGCCGTACTTGTCAACTTCTTTTTTAAATTTTATAAAAATAGAACAACAAATAGATTAACTGTTTAACCAAAGGTCCGGGCTGTTACAAAACAGCTAATTATTTGGTCAAAAGCCAAACGGTTATGGTGCAGTGGTCTCTTTGAATATCTTTTTAACAATAAGCTCTGCAACATGGCCGCAGCCAATTCCACTTATCACTCCGAAGAGAACATCGGTAGGATAGTGCACACCAAGATAAAGTCTTGATAGTCCTATCAACCCTGCAAGTATAAGTGCCAGAACTCCTTTCCATCCACGCAGTCTTCTAAATAGTACCCATGCTGCAGCAAATGAACTTCCCGTATGCCCTGATGGAAAAGAAAAATCTCTTGGCTTTTCTATCAACGGTATCAAGCCCTCTATCATATCATATGGTCTGATTCTTCCAATTAAATTCTTAAGGATTATGTTATTGACTATAAGAGAAAACAGCAATGCAAGCAGACCAGCGCTGCCTGCCTTCCTGGTTTTTGGAATTGTCAATAATATCAATGATATGACAATCCAAAATATCGCGCTGTCCCCTAGCATTGTAATAACCTTAATGACAGGTGTCAGGAATGGGGTTCTGACCACTTCCTGAATAAAGAGCAAAATATATGCATCTATATTGCTGATCCACTCTGGCATTTTTATTACTTCCCCCTTCATCCACTGCGATTATCAGGAATGAGACACCGCATATTGCTGAACAGCCGTTTCATACAAGTCATTCCCCTGTGCATCCAAAACCACAATGACAGGAAAATCCTTCACTTCCATTTTTCTGATCGCCTCTGTCCCCAGATCATCATAAGCGATTACTTCAGACGAAATAATCGCCCGTGATAACAATGCCCCTGCTCCTCCTACCGCTGCAAAATAAACAGCTCCGTTACGCACAACAGCATCCTTTACTTCCTGATTTCGTCTGCCTTTTCCAATCATTCCCCTTAAACCCATATCCAAAAGAGCAGGTGTATATTTGTCCATTCGGCTGGCAGTGGTCGGTCCGGCAGAACCAATCACCCTTCCATCTCTAGCCGGAGATGGCCCCATATAATAAATCACATTCCCCTTTACTTCCAGTGGCAGCTTTTCATTTTTCTCCAGAGCCTCACACATTCTTTTATGGGCAGCATCTCTGGCTGTATAAACAGTTCCTGTCAGATATATGTAGTCTCCAACATGCAGGGAAGCCGCTGCTTCTTCTGTCAGAGGCACAGTAATATGCTTATTCATTTTTATCCCCCTGTATGCCTTGGCACATCTGTTCCAGCATACTTCAATTCATACTAAATTTGATCTTTGGATTATGCTTTTGCATTTACAATACTTTCACTATATGACGATTCACATGGCAACAAATATTTACCGCTACCGGAAGTCCTGCAATATGAGTAGGGTAAGTCTTAATATTTACAGCCAAAGCAGTAATGTTCCCTCCCAGTCCCCCCGGCCCAATGCCGGAATCATTAATCATGCTTAAGAGTTCTTCTTCCAGTTCCCGCACATAAGGAATATTCGAACGTTCATTCACAGAACGAATCAGCGCTTCTTTAGCCATTAAAGCACACTTTTCAAAAGTCCCTCCAATCCCTACTCCCACAACCATAGGTGGACACGCATTTGGGCCGGCATCGTTCACTGCTGCCAGCACAGCTGCCTTTACTCCTTCAATTCCATCTGCAGGTTTCAGCATAAATACCCGGCTCATATTCTCGCTGCCAAATCCTTTTGGCGCAATCGTAATTTTCACCTGTTCTCCGGGCACTATAGTGTAATGTATGACAGCCGGGGTATTATCGTTCGTATTTTCTCTGAAAATTGGATCCCTGACTATAGACTTACGCAGAAATCCCTCTCTGTATCCCTGGCGTACTCCCTCATTGACAGCCGTCTCCAAAACACCGCCTTGTAAATGTACATCTTGTCCCACATCCAAAAAAATTACAGCCATTCCAGTATCCTGGCATATGGGAATCATATCCTCACCCGCTATTTCAAGATTTTTCTGAAGTTGTTCTAATACTTGCCTGCCAAGTTGTGATTTCTCATGTTCTGCTGCCCTTTGCATGGCACACTTCATGTCTTCGGATAAGAAATGGTTAGTTTCTATGCACATTTCTTTTACAGCCTGTGTTATTTCATCGACATTCAGCGTTCTCATCCCATTATTGCTCCTCTACTCTACAATCTGCTTTCTCACGGTTTCCAGTTCTTCTTCTGTAGGGCTTCCCGGAATCCAGTTAATCTTTTCATCATCACTTGAATACCGTGGAATCATATGCAGGTGAAAATGTCGGACTGTCTGTCCCGCCGCCTCACCATTGTTCTGTACAAGGTTCAAACCGACACTGTGAAGCTTTTCCGCCATTTTAATCGCCATTTTTTTGGCCAGAATCATTACAGCTGAAGCTGACTCTTCTGGAAGCTCATACAGATCATCTGCATGCGCTTTGGGCAGAATCAGGGCATGCCCTCTACCAATTGGTTTCAAGTCCAGTATTATACGGAACTTCTCATCTTCATATAAAGTTTTTGATGGGATTTCTCCGTTAGCAATTTTACAGAAAATGCATTCTTCTTTCTTCATCCTCTCTACCCCCGAACGTCTTATTTTTCTTCAAATACAAACATCTGATCCAAAGTTCTTAAAATCTTAAAATCCCCTTTGGTTTTCATAATCCCTGACATAAAAGCTCTCTGAAATGTCATTCTTCCGCTTACAATATCTTCCATAGCATTTTTCTCCAGCTGCATTTCCACGTCCGGTTGACTAGCACTTCCATAAGTACACTCCAACTGCGTCCCATCAATTCTAAGAATCAGTCTACGCTTTCTATCTCCTATGCCAATGGAATACTCTGCACGAAATCCAGGCTGCGGCTTAAAAGCTTTTCGGAAAGAAGCAAGATATTCTTCCACATTATTATCCATATCTTCTTCGCTGAGCATATCGCGAAATAAACTGGTAAGTTCCTGAATATCCTGTTTCTGTCTCTGCACATAACTGTCATCAGAAACATACTGCGACAACTGTTCTGTCTCCTGTGGAGTCAGGTTATTATCAGTGGACACTGCAATTTTCTGTTTTACAGCCTGATTGCTGGCAGGTAAGCAGGCAAGATGCTGATTAATGGAGCGGTACATATCCTCCGTTTTCTTTTCAATAATCCGGAGATATTGTTCGTTCATTTCCAACATCACCGTTTTTTCGATATAGCCACATATTCCACTGCAGGACAGACCTCCCAGAATTTCCCATGCCGTTGATAAATTCAGCTTTGCTTCCCGCTCCCCATATGTTGTGGACATAACCACCGGGCACATGTATATCTCCGCAATTTTTTCTTTGTCTCCAAACAGCCAGCAGGCGTCCAGAAACTGCTGCATATATCCTCCAATACCATACCATTCTACCGTGGTAGCAAGAATAATTCCATCAGCGTCTTTCAATGTCTGCGGAAGAGTAGGTATGGTATTCTTGCATTCATATAAGATATAGCGAGTGACATTGACCCTGAGTTCCTCTAAAATTTCCTGCATTTTGCCAATAACAAATAGTGTTGGATCATCAATAATACCTCTGCCGCCATAATAAATATTAATGTTCAAAGCCACACCTCTCAATCATTCATTTTACTGTTTCATACCTATAATTCAGGCTTAGTTACTTACTGGACTTTCTCCTTCTTCGCTGCAAAAAGCACATAATACCTGTCGACACAAATCCTGCAAGCAGACCGCCCACGTGTGCTGCATTGTCGATATTCTGTCCCGCAAACCCCGTATAAAGAGAATAGAATATCATCAACAGCACTCTGGGCAATGTTACATTTTCCATTTGTCTGCCTGAGAAAAATACCATTGCCAGCAACGCTCCATCTAATCCGAATATTGCTCCACTGGCTCCCACAGAGCCTGAAAGGTCATTATTTATAGTCTTTGTCCAAAGGGACAAAATGTTTCCACCGATTCCCGAAAGAAAATATAAAATTCCATATCTGACATGCCCAACCTCTTTTTCAATCATTGCTCCCAGGAAAAATAGAATGAGCATATTATTAAAAAGATGGCTTATTCCACTATGAAGAAACATGGCCCACAAAATTCTGCCATATTCTTTTTCAATCATTACATGGTACGTGTCCAATATACCTATATTATATAATATTTCGCCGAAAAAATTACAAAGAAGAAAAACCAGCACATTTATGGCAACCAGTACGGTACTGACAACAGGCTGGGACTTTATCTGTCTCAAAAACGCTATCCCCCTCTGGTGAATTTCTATAACATGCATTCTATTCTAACACAGTTTATAATTCTTTTCAATCAATACCGCTTCCCTTTCATTTTCAGGTCTCATTCCCAGTAACAGTTCAGGACCCTGAACTGTTACTCATTCCCTGTTCTGCTATGGTAACTATGACAGATTCTCCTTTAGTGAAAAATCAAAACAACATTTCCGAACCTTATCTCATCCCCCTCATCCAGCCTCTGCTTTTCATATGGCTGAAGCCGTACACTATTTCTGAATGTTCCGTTAGTGGAATTTAAATCTTCCAGATACACAGTTCCGCTCTCATTGGTTACACGAGCATGAATTCTGCTGACCGAAGAATCTTTCAATGCCAAATCCACCTCTCCTTTTTTCTTTCCTACGGACAACATTGATACTTCCAGGCTTCCAAGCAGCTCTCCTTCCGGTGTACACAGCCTGTGTATACGCTCCGTCTGTACACCTTCTTCGACGTATACTGTCTGTCCATATGTTTCATCTGTATATGGTGTTTCTTCCGCCACCGCATAACCGGTCATAGCTCTCTGCATTGACCTTTGATATTCTTCTCTCGATTTTTTATCTTTTTTCTTCTTTGCTCCCAGAAATCCTCGAATCCCCTTCTTCTCTCCAGTCTCGCTTTTACGTGTTTCATTTTCTGTACGAATATCATATGTCTCCGTCTCTCCTGAATCTCCGTCCCTGTCCATCTGTATCTCTCCCATAACAGAGTCAGACAGAGTAGTAAATCCCACATCTTTTTTCCGGTTTTCCAAACACTCTGTATCCTCAAAAATTCTGGCCTGCAAATATATCTCGCCGTTACGCTCTATCTTCTCATACATGCGATAGACACATTCCACAAGCTCTTCGTCGCTGTAATCAATATGTTCTACCCAAAACTCCACAAGTTTTATAAAACTAGGTTCTCCTTTGTAATAGGGTACATATACAAAAGAAAAAATATTACTCTCCAGATCTTGAAATATCTGCTCCGGATACCAGAGAATATTACGTATATCAAGAAGAAAACGCTGCAGCTCCTGCTGTACTCGCTTCAAGCTCCACACGAAATCTGTCAGCCACTCTCTGGTAATACAACGGTTGCTATACAAATGAGATACGTTCTGTCTGGAAGTGATGTCGTAATAAAGATATGCGGAGCCATCAATATATCTGAGGCTGCTGGGAAGCAGTCCTCCGACTTCTCCTCTTCCCAAAATGCAATATTGGTACAGTTTTCCATTCGGTTTTTCTTCCAATAAGATTCTTTCGTAATTACAATTTACATTTCTCACATATTCCATATGCAGCATTTCAGTCGTCTCCTTCTTCATTCTCTCCCTTCAAAAACCTGTGGCATAAACGGACAAAAGTCACAGGTGACAGGCGATTGTAGCTATAGTCTGCATGTGTACTCCATACATTTCTTCTACTCCAAAAGTTCCATCCTGGCAGCGGAAATGTCAATTGTCCCACTCCTTTCACGGAAAAGCAATTTCTTTCCAGAGAAGCATCCAGTGCCGTAATCTTCCAGGCTGCATACTTCTCTCTATACATAGATGCCATTCTCTGTCTCGTCAGCTCCTCCATGGACACTCCGGAAGAAGTTTCCACACGGCTTCCCCAAAGTGCCATTGCCCCCAAATCCTGCTCCAACAGGCATCTGTCATATTGAAATATCAGCATATAAACGATAAATAAAATCACACTGATTACTATGGGAAACACTAACGCAGCCTCCACAGTTAAATAAGCGTTTTCCTTTTTCATCGGCTTCTCCTTTCGTTTTACAGCATATATCCAATCACATTTCTGTCCATAGCTGACTGCATCTTACACGCTACCTGATGCAACAACAATCAGCCACGCTCCTGTCAAAAAAGGAAAGTACGGAATTCCTGTATTGCGTCCCGCTTTTCGTGTAACCAACATAGTCAGAGAAAATATTGAAATCAGGAATAAACTAAGTCCCAACAACAGCAGGCTCTTTCCCCCTCCCAACACAATTCCCAGGCATAATAAAGCAATTCCATCCCCATATCCCGCATTTTTTGTCACAAAAGCAACGAGCAAAAGTCCTGTTCCCGGAAGCATTCCTTTCAAAATATCCACAACTTCTCTTCCACTAATCACACATTGAAAAAAAATGACAGTCAACGAAAGAATACCACCTGTCAAAAGCAGCCATATTGGTACTCTGCGATTTCGTATATCCATTACACTTCCTGTCAAAAGCCATACAGTTATTGGCAAAATCATCCACATAACTTCTCCCCTGATTCTTTTTTATTTTTTCGTCTATAAAAATCGTTATTTCAGCACCTTCCACTCAGTATTAAATTTCATTCAATATCTGAAATCCTATTCTATTAAAACCTTCAACATTCTAAACATTTCCAAAAGGCAATCAATGTCCACATCGACTGCAGGCACGATATCCTTCTTCTGTTGCTTCTTCAATGCTAATCGAATATATTGTACGCTTCAATCCAGAGCATTCTCTGTCATAATGATATCGATTTCCTTCAGTTGTAATATAGAAAAAAGATGGTGAATTCCCTTTTGCACATCTGGCACAGGGATGATATTTCCCTCCATATTGATTTCTGACATCATCCACTCCGGAAGCAGAAACCTGACTGACTGAAAGCTGTAAATGTGTACAGCTTTTTGTCAGATGATATACGGTACCGCTAGCTGTAATATAGACAATCTGTGTATTTTCCTCTTCTCCTGACAATCCATACCCATTCCAGATATGGGCATAATACCTGTTTGTCATCCTGAAAGGCGAAATTCCAATTATACTGCTCCAGGGCGACACTGAATAAGTGACGATAATATCAATTTCATCTCCCGAACCAAATATCTCACTTTCCCAAAACTGTAAGCCTTCGGCTCCATTTGTCAGCGGAGAATGATTCAGATATTCTTCTCCCGCAGTTTTTATCATCTGCGCTTTCACATAAGAAGACGCAAACGCTGTTCCCGCCAATTCCTTCCACCAATCTTCTTCTCCAGAATCATCCTCCGGAACTTCTCCACTGCTCACTGTATACCCATACACGGACAACTTGCTTCCAATCTCCCATAAAGCCAGCTGCAAATTGCCATGAAGCCGGATCATCTCTATGGCACAGCCCAGATTCAGAAAGAAAAATAAAAACAAAGGAAGCAAAATAGAAGCCTCTACCGTCATACTTGCATTTACTTTTTCGGAAAGAGAGGCAAACAGAAATGTCCTCTCCATAAAACGGCTGACAGTGGACGGATGGCTTTCGCTATCATCCACGGCTGACACAGAATTCCGGGCAGAATCCTGCAAATACTTTTTTCTTTGACAGGTCGGAGAAGGATTTTGATTTATAGTTGGCAATTTTAAGTTCTTTTTTACGCTCCATGAAGAGGACATCTCTGTTCACCTCGCTCTCTGTCAGTGATAGCCTGCTATTCGTGTTATTTCATATTGATGTCCATGGACACTGCCCATTCGAATACGGGCTTCAACAGTTTCATAGCATCCGTCCAGTCTGAATCCTGAATTCCCAGGTGTATTTCTGATATCTGCCTCCACCATATTCATGGCCCGTGCAGTCAAAGTATCCACATTAGTCATCATCATAAAAATTCTCAGATAATCTGCATAGCTCAGCCCCTTCCCATCGCTGGTTGTCTCCTGAAGATTTCCTCCCAGCGCCGAAGAAAGACTATAATGCCAGCTGTTGTCATCTTTAACAAGAGGAATTCTGCCGCCCGCCAGAAGAGATTTGACATCATAGATGCTTTCTGCATAAGCCCATGCCAGAAGAATTGCCGCCTCCAGAAGTGCTGTCAGCTGCGGTAGTGTAATCAGTGTACAAACAGCACCGGCAATGGCTGCTATTTCTGCCCGTTTTACTTCATTGGACCAAAGATAAATGGCATTTGCCGCCTCTCTAATCATACACAGTCTGTTAACTATACTTTTCAGATTATCCACATCATTTTCCTTGCCTGCAATCAAATACTCAATCTGATAGCGCAGTGCATCTTCCTCATACTCAGTCCCATAATGTCCCATATACCGCAACAGATATTCCTGAAACAAAAATCTCTCAACCACTCCTGTCTGTACTTCCGTTTCTATATTGCCCCGATTAATCTGTCCCTGTTCCATTCTGTTCATTATCAGATTGTCTGTACATATGGCATTTGAAGATACTATCCCTTCATCTTCTACCACAAGTTTCAAAATTCCCAGTTTCTTTTGTGCTTCCAAAGTATCTGTTGGGTTTTTAACTTCCAATGTCTCCCATTCGTCTTCTTCAATTTCAATTTCCATACCGTCGTATTCTGCAATTTCTGCATCCAATCTCTGTTTTTCCGCCTCATTATTTCCTTCCTCTAGTCCGTTTACCTCCATCGTCTCCATCCAATCCTGTAATTCTTCCAACAGTTCCAATCCTGCATCCGCTTTTATGGCATCTACCGCACACCTGCGAAATATACCGCCATCATAATCCGACAATATCAATATCTTTGTCAATTCTGCCTCTTCCAGGCTTAAAGCAAGAAAGTCTCCATACAAATACCCGGAAAGAAAAACATCTCCATAGTCCAGATTCTTTTTTAAATACTTCCGTAGATGTGCTTCTGTGTTGGTCTTACTACACAAAGCAGTGCCATAAGATGCGTCAACTGCAAATAAATTATATTGTTTCATCAGCTCGCGATGATACTCCGCCAGAATACTCTGCAGGCCAATATCTGTAACACATTCCACTTCCAGTCTGGCCCCGTTTTGGCGTGTTCCATCGAGCAACACCAAAAACAGAGACAAAATGACAGCCAGGCATAAAGTGACACATACTGTTAAATACGCATTATTTTTCTTATTTTTCATTTTTATACCCTTTGTGCGCTTTGGGGTAGTGTCAAAAACTACCCTGTTTTTTGTATCTAAATCTAATAGAAACCTT
>CAJUQT010000084.1:6526-9652 GCA_910588225.1 uncultured Acetatifactor sp. | reverse complement strand
CAGGATCATAAAAGTCCTCGCACAAAGCACCGCTCGTTGTGTGTTAAACGCGAAGATTCCCTTTTTAAATCCCCGCCTTCTCGGCAATATATTTCCTCGCCCTGATGGCATATTCCAGCGGATTCGCCACTGCCGGGTCCTGCTCGGCCTCCACCAGTACATAGCCGCTGTAATTGTTCCCAGCCAGCACATCAAAGATGGGACCGAAATCAATACAGCCATCTCCGGGCACCGTAAATGCGCCCAGCCGTACACCCTGCAGGAAGCTTAAGCTCTCATCCTTTACCTTTTTCACCATCTCCGGACGGATATCCTTCAAATGCACATGTCTGACCCTGCTAACATATTTTTTCAGCACCGCCAGATAATCCTCTCCACAGTAGGCCAGATGACCGCTGTCGAAGAGAAGTCCCACCAGTTCCGGATCCGTATTCTCCATCATCCGGTCGATTTCAGCCGCAGTCTGCACCACAGTTCCCATATGATGATGGAAAGTCAGGGCAATTCCTTCTTCTCTGGCCACACGGCCCAGTTTGTTCAGTCCCGTGCACAGCAGTTCCCACTCCTTGTCGTCCATCACATATTTCTCTGTGAAAATGGCCTTGTCCGTACCCTGAATGGAATGCCCCTGCTCAGAAACACCTACTACCTTTGCTCCCATTTCTTTTAAGAAGCGGATATGCTGGATAAATCCTTTTTCTGTCTCCTCATAAGGAGCAGTGGTCAGAAAAGTGGAATACCATGCGTTGCACACCTGAATTCCCCGAAGATCCAGTGCTTTTTTCAGCACGGCCGTATCCTTAGGAAATTTGTTGCCCACTTCACAGCCCGTGAACCCGGCCAGAGCCATCTCCGACACGCACTGTTCAAAAGTGTTCTCTGCTCCCAGATCCGGCATGTCATCGTTGGTCCATGCGATGGGGGCGATTCCCAAATGTACTCTCTCTTTGCTTAACATTAATACGTCCTCTCTTTCTCCAGATTTTTGTTCTATTTTAAGGAGCAGCCCTGC
The DNA here is from genome assembly GCA_910588225.1 of uncultured Acetatifactor sp. Classification (GTDB taxonomy): domain Bacteria; phylum Bacillota; class Clostridia; order Lachnospirales; family Lachnospiraceae; genus Acetatifactor. The sequence goes on along the minus strand of CAJUQT010000084.1, from coordinate 8,640 downwards.
GACCTTCCCGAGCTATTCCTGTTTTCCTATGTACTATACACAGTTAAATACCTTTATATGATGCATGGCATTTTCATACACCCCTGCCACCATTGCTTCATTCAGAGCAAAATAATTGTGAGGCCCTTCTGTCTTCATATAAGAAGATACTTTCTCTGTCAGGCAGTTGAAGCTTGCGGTTGCAATATTTACCTTCACGATTCCCAGCGAAATAGCCCTTCTGAAATCTTCATCGGTGATTCCGCTTCCCCCATGGAGAACCAATGGCAGTCCGTTTGTCTCCCTGTGAATCTTCTCCAGCACATCAAAAGCCAGCTTAGGAGCAACCGGATAATTCCCATGTGCATTACCGATTGCAATTGCCAATGCGTCAACTCCGGTCTCTGCACAGAATCGTTTTGCATCAAACGGGTCAGTGCACCTGATTCCATGATCACAGCTTCCGTCTTCACTTCCGCCCACCAATCCCAGCTCCGCTTCTACCGTTGCGCCATACTTTGCCGCCAGCTCCACTACCGCTTTCGTACGTGCTGTATTCTCTTCAAAAGGATACGTGGAACTGTCAAACATAACCGATGTAAATCCCAGGTCCAGTGCCTTCTGTACGGTTTCCATAGTAAGGCCATGATCCAGATGGACCGCCACATTCACCTTCGCTTCTCTGGCCGCCTGTATCATCATGGGGCCCATCAGGTGAAGGGGCGAATGTTTCAGACGCACTTCAGCAATCTGTAATATGACAGGGGTATCCAGCGCTTCCGCCGCCTGAATTGCTCCCTTGACCATCTCCATATTTCCCACGCTGAAGGCGCCGACTCCTCTATGAGCCTGCTGTGCCTCTGCCAGCAATTCTTTCATTGTAACCAATGCCATACTTTTCTTTCTCCTGCTTTTACCAAAGGTTGCGATACATCTGTTCCACATCCGCCTGTATGATTTCCCGACGGGTATTCTGGGGGCTGCCGCTCTCCATGGCGTCATGTGCCATCTTTTCAATCACTCCGAAGAATTCCTCCCTGTTGATTCCATATTCTTCCAGGGTGGGGGTCTCCAGTTCGTCTGTAAGCGCTGTCACAGCCTTTAAAAATTTCTCGCTTGCCACTTGATCAGAATCGCTGCTTTCCGCCGCGCCTATGGCACGTCCCAGATCAGCAAATCTGTCATAGGCGCCTTCCAGAGCAAATCCCAGACATTCCTTTATCAGCATTGCATTGGAAAGTCCGTGGGCCACATGGAACAACGCACCGATGGGACGGCTCATACCGTGAATGAGAGTGACACTTGCATTGTTAAAAGCAATGCCCGCCTCCAGCGCCGCAATCGACATCTGCACTCTGGCCTCTTCGTTCTGTCCGTCATGAAATGCCGCAGGAAGATATGTGAAGATCCGTTTTACAGCCGACAATGCAAAGGTATCGGACATCACCTGAGCTTTTCTGGAGGTATAAGCCTCCATTGCATGGCAAAGAGCGTCCAGACCGGTGGCGGCCGTAATCTTAGGCGGCGCCGTCATGGTAAACTGAGGATCAATGATTGCCAGGTCAGGCATCAGCACTTTTCCTTTCAGCAGCATTTTAATGTCTTTTTCCGTATCTGTAATAATGGTAAACTGGGTTGCCTCCGATCCGGTACCTGCCGTAGTGGGGATTGCGATAATAGGAGGCATCTCCACATTGATTTCTTTTCCCATATAGTCGGAAATGCTTCCTCCATGGGCCGCCAGGGAAGCAATTGCTTTCATGGCGTCAATGGGACTTCCTCCGCCCAGTGCAATCAGAAAGTCACAGTTTTCCGCCTTATATTGCGCAAGGCCTGCATTGATCATCTTATCCGTTGGTTCCCCTGTAATTTCGGAATAGATGGCGTAATTGATTCCCTGACTCTTCAGGGCTGTCTCCAGCTTTTCACAGTTCCCCAGCTGAATCATGACCTTATCCGTAACGATAAGCGCTTTCCTGCCAAAGCCGGGCAGGGAGCTTTCCGCCATATCCAGCGCTCCGGCGCCGTTTATAATCTGGCCCGGTATAATAAATTCTCTTGCCATTTTTCTTTCTCCTTATTATAGTTCCGCTGCCTTCCTCCAATGCCCCTTTTCTGGAAGAATTCCCGTACGC
>CAJUQT010000084.1:0-6426 GCA_910588225.1 uncultured Acetatifactor sp. | reverse complement strand
GGCTATTCTTCCGGGCATTGGTCGCAAGGGCTGCTGTTATAGTTCCGCTGCCTTCCTCCAATGCCCCTTTTCTGGAAGAATTCCCGTACGCTCCGGCGTCCGGCTATTCTTCCGGGCATTGGTCGCAAGGGCTGCTGTTATAGTTCCGCTGCCTTCAACATTTTAGAATTCCGCATCATGCATCCAGACGTATTTTTCATCTTCACAGCGGTCTGTCTGGAGCCATGGATTTCCCTCCAGATGACGAATCATCCAGCAGGTATACATCTGGAATCCCGGTGCAGCCGCCTGAGGATGCAACTCTCCACCAGGGATAGCCGAAAAGCTGTTGTTGACGCTCTTAAATACCTGATCCCCTACAAAGCTGGCTCCAAAGCCTTCCGGCCGGTCGAATTTGAACAGATAAGTCTCCGGCTGGGGATGTCTGTGAGGCAGGTATCCGGACCAGTTCCCTCTGTCATTGAGCACTTCACCCAATACCATATTGGATTCCGGACAGATGTCATGGTCAAAAATGGTATTCACTCGCCGCTTTGCCACATTGCCGAACTTCCCTACGCTGGAATACCCCCAGGGCGCGTCCTCCGGCGCATAAAGTCGGCTGGCAAAGGAGCGCTCGTTCTGTGTGCACTGTACCAGAATCTCCGCCTCTTCTTCCGCAGTCACTTTTATCTTCTTTCCACCGCTTACATGCAGGCACCAGGGCCCTTCCGTAAACACATCTTTTCTGGAAACGCTTTTCCGGTTTCCTTCCCATTCATACGTGATTTTTCCTGAAAGGAGAAGCACTGCAGTCTCCTCCCCTTCCCTGTCAAATTTTCTGGTTTCGTTCTGTTTCATCTGATAGACACGTATGTCCATCCGCATTTCCTTATAGTCATTGTCATAGGTTGTGAGAATCATTTCCCCGTTCTCATCAAATCTGGGATATCCAAAAACCTTACTCATATCGTTCTCCTTTATTCCAGTTCCGTCATGCGCGTGCTCTTCGCACTATTTGTCCCTCCAATCCCCAGACATTAACAGAGAATTCCCGGCCGCTTAATGCATGCGTCCGTTCATTCTCTGGGGTACTGTTCGGGCAGTTTCTGTTTCCAGTCCCGGATCTGTCCAGACAGTATCCGGACAGATACTGATTTTAATATGCCCTCGACTCGCTTCGTCCCTTTAGAACGCCTTCGCAGGCTTCCCGGACTGATGCTTTCTCAGAGGTGGTTGCAATACCTACATTCCACCAGGACTCATAGCCGTCGGTCATGGTCTTCGGAAGCACTTTCAGATCAAACAGACATGCCACTGTCTGTGTTTTGGCATCTTCCAGGGCCTCCACCAGCTCTTCAACAGTTTTGCAGGTATAAGATTTCAGTCCGTATCCTTCCGCCACCTTTGCATAATCTACCGGAATCAGGTCCCCGGTGGGCTTTTTGCCGTCTGTATAACGGAATTCCGTTGCAAGGCTTCCGATACCATGATTCATTTCCAAGTTATTAATGCACCCAAAACCACAGTTGTCGAATACCAGAATATTTACCTTCTGCTTTTCCTGCATAATGGTCATAATCTCGCTGTGGAGCATCTGGAAGCTGGAATCACCCACCACGCAGTACACCTCCGCATCCGGATCAGCAAATTTAACGCCCAGGGTGGCCGCCACCTCGTATCCCATGCAGGAATATCCGTACTCCGCATGGTATCCGCCCCTTTTATCCGTGGTCCACATTCTCTGCATACAGCTGGGAAGGGAACCGCCTGCGGTAATAATCACCGCATCTTCGTCAATGGTTCTGCGAATTGCCGCAAGAGCCGCTGTCTGTGTGATTTTTCCCTCCGTAAGCTTTACAAATTCCGGAATGGTTCTGGGATCTCTGGCTTTGATCATAGGCTCGAAATCCTCTCCGGTATAGGCGATGCCGGCCAGACGCTCCATTTCCTCATTCCAGACCTTTTTCGCCTCTACAATTTCCGTGGTATAAGCGGAATGATATCCCATTTCGCGCAGCTTCTCTCCCAGAGCCTTTATTGTGGCTTTCGCGTCACCTACCGCTTTCACCGCATCCATTTTATATGCATGGAATCTGCAGTTATTGATGGAGACAAACTTCACATCTTTATTCTGGAAGAGATGTTTGGAGCTTGTGGTAAAGTCAGACATACGGGAACCGATGGCAATTACCACATCCGCATCCTTCCCGATCACATTGGACGCATAGGTTCCGGTGACGCCGATACCGCCCAGGCAGTAGGGATGGCTGGACACACATGCACTTTTCCCTGCCTGTGTCTCACCGAAGGGAATCCCGAACTCTGTACAGAACTGCTCCACTTCTTCCCCTGCGTCGGAATACCGGACGCCGCCGCCCACAATGACCAGCGGTTTCCTGGCTTCTGCTATCACCCGGGCCGCATCCTCCAGCTCTTCTTCCACCGCCGCCGGCCTGGTGATTCTGTGTACTCTCTTCGCAAAAAAGTACTTCGGATAGTCAAAGGATTCCCCTTCTACATCTTGGGGAAGAGCGATACAGCAGGCTCCTGTCTCCGCAGGGTCTGTGAGAACTCGCATTGCGTTGATCAGCGCCGTCATAACCATCTCCGGTCTGGACACGCGGTCCCAGTATTTGCAGACCGGTTTAAACGCGTCATTCGTGGAAATCGCCAGCGAGGAGCTCTGCTCCAGCTGCTGCAGCACCGGGTCCGGCTGTCTGGAGGCAAAAGTATCCGCCGGGAATACCAGCAACGGAATGTTGTTTACCGTGGCAGTGGCACAGGCTGTCACCATATTGGCTGCGCCGGGCCCCACGGAAGAAGAACAGGCGATGATTTTTTTCCTCTGGTTCTGCTTCGCGAATGCAATAGCCGCATGGCACATTCCCTGCTCATTCCTTCCCTGCATGACCCGCAGCCCGCCGGGCTGACTGTCCAGAGCTTCTCCCAGCCCTACTGCGATACCATGCCCGAAAATGGTAAAAAATCCTTCTACAAATTTCGTCTCTTTTCCGTCCATGGATACATATTGATTGTCTAAAAATTTTACAATCGCCTGAGCGGTTGTCATTCTGATTGTCTCTGCCATTCTCCTGCTCCTCTCCCTTTTTACACTCTGGCTATCATCTCGCCGAATTTTTCCTTTTCCTCTTTGATAAACGCCGTCACCGCTTCCGGATTCGGAAGATCATCCGAACAGTTGTTGCTGCGCACCATCATGGATGCTTCCGCGGAACCGAATTCCAGACAGTCTATAATCTCCCATCCCTGATACAATCCATACAGAAACCCGGAGCCGTAACCGTCGCCGCCGCCGAAGCCTTTTCTCGCCTCTACCGGGAACGGTTTGATGCTGAAGCTCTGGCCGTCACAGGTATATGCCGTGGATCCCTTCATTCCGTGCTTGATCACCACAATCTTCGCATTGTACTTCTGCCAGAGCGCCGCGCTCTCCTGGTCGGTCATCCCTGGCTGAATCAGCTTTTCTGTCAGGTCGAATTCCTCCCTGGAGCCCATGATGATATCCGCCTCCTTGGCCACGATGGAATAATAGACGGAAATCTCATCGCTGTTCTTCCAGTTATAGGCTCTGTAATCTATATCGAATATCACTTTTGTATCGTTCTTCTTCGCCAGCATAACCGCCTTGATGGCCGCCTCTCTGGAGGGGCTTTCCGCCAGGGAGGTTCCCGAAATCAGGATTGCCTTCGTATTTTTAATATATTCCTCATCAATATCATCCACATGAAGCTGCAGATCCGCGATACAGTTGCGGTACATCAGTATACTGCTCTCCTTCGATGACAGCATTTCAGTAAAGGTCAGTCCCAGCTTCTCTCCGCCGGTACATCTGGTAATATGGGAAGTATCAATGCCCTGATCATCAAAATACTCCACTACAAAATCCCCGAACTGATCATCGGACACTTTGCCGATAAATCCCGCCTTTAAGCCGTGTCTGGTAACGCCCACCGCAATATTGGCCGGAGAGCCACCCACAAACTTTTCAAACATATGTACCTTCTTTAATGGCTTAAACTCTTCCTTTACCTGATCGTTGTACGCCGGATTGAAATCGATTGCCACCCTGCCCAGAAGCGCCAGATCCATTGGTCGTGATTCGTCAAATTCAATGTACTTCATGATTTCCCTCCATTCCCGGTTCCGTATCTGTCCGGCTCGTACCCACATGCCGGCAGAGGATTTCCGGCCGCTTAGTACCTGCGTCCATAAGTCCTCTGGGGTGCTGGTCGGACAGATACTGTTTTTAGTTCTTTGATTCCTGCCTGATTCTGCAGACTGCGTGCATTCAACTTTGCGTGCTTTTATGCTTTTCTATGTGCTTTTTATAATAGCACACTTTAAAATTTTATTCAAGTTCTTCTTGAAAATATTATTTATATTTTATGTGTCCCAAACCTGAAAAAATGCTGTATATCACTTTCATTTACGCATACTCGAACCAATGTAATCTTATGTTTATTGCGTGCTTTTTTATGTTGCGTGCTTTCCTTTATTGTGTTATACTATCATTGTCCTTTCGGAATTGCATACCAAAAAACGAACCATATACTTAATTTGCAGCTGAATGTTTACAAAATTCACAGGAAAATTATTATGAAAAAGTTAACAGGGAAATTATTAGATGTTGGGAGCAGACTCCAGACATACTTTTTTGCCAGATGGATAATTACTATTTCCTGTGTTGTATGAAAGAGAATTTGGAACAGCAAAATCTGGACAAGCATGAAGCGGACGAAGGCTTTACACATGAATTTTGCATAACTCTGAAATTTATTTGATATTATAGCAAAGCAGATGCGGCACCGTCTGACAGAAAGGAAGATTTTATGGCAGTAACAATACAGCAGATTGCAGACGCGGCAGGAGTATCCCGGGGAACTGTGGACCGCGCGTTAAATCACCGGGGGCGAATTTCCCCGGAAGCAGCGGAACGAATCTACAGAATCGCAGAGGAAATGGGCTATGTGCACAGGGCAAGAAAAAAGAATCCCAATAAAAAGATAAAAATTGGTGTTGTAACCCAGCTGTGCAAGTCTTCCTTCATGCTGGAAATCAACCGGGGAATCCAAGAAGCCAGAGAAGAATTAAAGCATCGGGGAATAGAGCTTCTGATAGAAGAACGGGAGTCCGTAGACGAGCAGGAACAGCTGGATGCCATCGACCGTCTGGCGGAACGGGGTATCTGCGCCCTGGCCGTCATGCCAGTGGATTGTGAGCTGATCAGGACACGGTTAAACAGCCTGGCTGTGGAAAGAAATATCCCCATCGTAACCTTTAACTCCGATATTGTGGGAACGAAAAGGCTCTGTTTCGTGGGCATGGACAATCACCGCAGCGGCCGTACCGCCGCAGGGCTGTTGGGCATGCTTACCGGAGGCGAGGGGAAGGTACTGGTCATCACCGGACACTTCAGCAGTGCTCTGAACAACCAGAGAGTTGACGGATTTGTGGAAGAAATCAAACGCAGCTATCCCAAACTGCAGATTGCCGGGGTACAGGCAAGCTTTAACCACACAGCGGAGGTAGAAAAAATTATCGAAAGCACTCTGCTGAATGTATCCGGTATCAATGCTGTCTTCTCCGTATCGGGAGGACAGGGAGGAATCGGAAAAGCCTTTGAGAAGCTTCGGCTGGAAAAGCGCCCCTTTGTGGTTATTTATGATCAGACTCCCAAAAATGAGAAAATTATTCAAGAGAAAATTGCCGATTTTCTCATTGATCAGAACGGATTTGAACAGGGCTACCGTCCGCCCTTCCTGCTGGCAAATTACCTGATGAAAGGACAGCTGCCCGCAGCGGAATTTCTGTATACAGATATTGTCATTAAGACAAAATATAATCTGTAAGCCCCGGCGGTCCCGGCAGCGCTGATTTGCTGAGACCGCCAGTGCAGGACGCCGCCGGTCAACGCCGTTTGAGAATTCCATCCGTTCCTCCGTCAACCGGGCAGGCAAATCCAGAAATCTTATTCTTTCTTCCGTGTCAGGAAAATTCCAATGCCTGCACCAATAAGAACAATTGGCGCCACTCTGACAAACAGCCACTCAATTGAGTGAAATGCCACTGCGAGAACAGTGGTTTCAGGATCACTGTAATCCCAATCCAGGTAAGGACTTTCTAATGCAGATAAGATTGCAAAAATTGCTGCCAGGAGTACACACAATGAGATAAGAGCCCAATGCAGCATTCTTTTTCCTGTAGTTTTTCTCCGTGCGAGCTGCAAATTTACCACCTCCAGTTTTGCGGAAATCGCCTTTAAATCATCAACCTCCGACAGGGTTACGTTTTCTCCAAGCAACGTACTCACAGGTGTTTCAAGCGCTTCCGATATGGAGATCAACATAACCGAATCTGGTACCGACAATCCGGTATCACATAGTTAAAGATATTGGTATCATTCAATCAATTTTGCCGATAAAG
>CAJUQT010000083.1 GCA_910588225.1 uncultured Acetatifactor sp. | reverse complement strand
AGAAAACGGCCGAATGGCCATCCATACCATGTGCGGGCTGTGCACATGGTATAATGACAAAATGAACTATGGCAGGAACGGTTTCAGAGCGGCCGAACAGGAAAGGGCACTTATGGAAGAAGAGAAATTACCAGATTTTCATCAGATGCATTTTAATTCCATACAGGTACTGCGGGGAATTACGGCGATTTTTATCCTGTTGGAGCATATCCGCTTTCTAAACTGCGGCGCATTCGGCGTGGATATTTTCTTTTGTATCAGCGGCTTTATGATTATGTTCTCCACCCACAAAGACAGCCAACATTTTCTGTCAAAGCGCCTCATCCGCATTCTGCCGTTGTATTATCTGATGACTACCGGTACTTTTGTACTTTTGCTGCTTTTTCCGTCCATGTTCGAGCAGACAAAAGCCCACCCGGCCTTCCTGCTGAAAAGCCTTTTCTTTGTCCCCTTTGACATAGGCGGCGGGGTTCTTCAGCCTCTGATGCGCATCGGCTGGACTGTTAACTGCGAACTGTTTTTTTATTTTTTGTTTGGCATTGCTCTGCGCATCAGTCACCGATTTCGAGGATTGTTCTGCGGCATTTTTCTAATAGCGACAGTAATTATCGCCCGGCTGGTGCCCGCCCCGCCTGCACCTCTGGATTTCTATGGAAATCCTGTCATGCTGGAATTTATCTATGGAATCATTGCCTACTATGCCGCATGGGAAGGTTATCGCCTGTATCAGGCAAAAAAACTGCCCAGGATCTGTCTCCCGCTGGGAGTCCTTAGCGTCCTGGGCTGTTTCTGCTGGCTTCTGGTCATGAAGCCCTGCGTGAATATTCTGGGGTTTCGCAGGCCTCTCCTGTGGGGCCTGCCCGCCCTGCTTATTGTACTCTGTGCCTTCCTGACAGAACTTTTTGCCAAAAAAATGCCAAGTCCGTTGATCAGACTTGGCGATATCAGTTTCTCTTTTTATTTGATGCATTACTATCCTGTTATGCTGCTGGACAGAGTCGTGTTCGATTTTTCTGTCTGCAGCCTCAGAGCCCTGGCAGGTACGGCTGTAGCCATTGCCGTCAGCGTGGGCCTGGCGCTGGTCAGCCATGCCCTGATAGAAACCAGATTATCCGGCTGGCTGCGCCGCCGGCTGCTTATGCCACCGCCGCCGAAGCCATGATACAGTATGCCAGGATACACCAGGGTTTACCCAGCAAAATAATTGCCACAAATTTACGCGTGCTCATTTTTGTAATTCCGGTAAAGTAGCAAAAATAATCATCCGGAAACAGAGGAAGTATCATACCCAGGAACAATATCACCGTATAAAACTTACTGTTGCCTGCCCAGTTGGCCCATTTCTCATATTTCTCTCCGGGAAACATCCTTTTGACCAGTCCGCTTCCATACTTTCTGGCAAGCAGGAAAGCAATGATAGAGCCTGCGGAAATGCCGATATAATTATACCAAAATCCGCCCATAGATCCAAACATAAGCGCCCCTGCCACACAACCCGCAAGCCCTGGCAATATTGGCAGCACTACCTGCGCCGCCTGCACTGCCACCAGAAACAAAGGAGCCATCAAACCGAAGCCTGCCATATATTTCTGGAAAGTATCCACTGAGTCAAATTCCCCGTCAAAATAAGCTTTACATAAAAATACGGTAAACAGCAGGCATAGCGCCAGCACTCCCGCCGTCACCCATTTTTTATATTTTTCTGCCTGCCCTGTCACCGGCCGTTTTGTCATTGAGTGCTTTGTCATTGGCTGTTTTGTTATTATCTGTTTTGTCATTACCTGTTCTTTCATTACCATGTGTCCGTTTTCTCCCTGTCCGCTGCAAATCCTTTTGCTGTCATTTTATACGAGGCAGACTTTCCGCACTGCGGCAGCCGAACATGCCTCTTTTGATAGTACTCAGTATAGCGGACAATTCTTAAAATATTACACAGACAATTCTAAAGAAATCCAAAACAAATCCCTAAAAACATTTTTAAACAAAGCAGGCAATACACTGTCAGAGACCTCGGTGTCATTTCCTCAATGCAGATGTGCCTCCATCCACCTGAACTACTCAGACAGCTCCGGTGATTCTGTCACATCCAGCATGGACTCTCCGTCAATGTCAAAATGCGCCCGGCGGGCAGCGGAGGATCGAGGACCTCTCAGGCCTCTGCGCACATGGTAAAAAATCCACACCAGTCCATTCTCATCCGTCAGATAAAAGTTATGTCCCGTACCATACTCTCCCGGAACGGAAGCAGAAGGCATCAGCGGGTAATTGTTCTTCCGCCAGTTGGCAGGGTTCAAATTGTCACTCCACATCACAGATTTTAAGAGTCCCGCCTTCAGAGTCCTGGCCTCCAGCACGCCGTTTACAGGGTCTTACACCGCTTTGGCATAGAGAATCCCTTCGTTATGATGAAAGGATATATCTCCCCTCTTCCCCCTTCTTTCGGCCGGCAGATACTCTGTCGGCCTTTCTCTTGCTTCTTATTTTTGTGCGGCTGCCTCTTCCGCCGCATGCACAACGGCAGCATAAGCTTTCTTCGGCTGAAGATTACCATCAAACAGCAATGGATAGCTTTTCTCTCTTCTGAAGAAAGTAAGCCATGTAATATCGTCATGCAGTCCCCAGAAAGTGACTCCTGTAACATTTGCCTTCCCTTCTTTTTTGTTATCCAGGAAAAGCCTAAACAGTTGCTCATACCGCTCTGCCAGTGCGTCCATGGACGCCTCCGAAGGGTCTGCGTTATGAATATCCAGCTCTGTAATCTGCACCTGCAGCGGAAGCGCCCCAAAGCATTTCATACTGTTCTCGAACTCACCCAGATCAGTTTCCATGGTAAGATGAGCCTGCATCCCCATGCCGTCCACCAGTCCTTCCTCCAGAAGGGGCTTTAAGATACTTTCGCAGATAACATCCCTCTTCCAGGGTACAAAGGTATCGTAATCATTGTAGAACAGTTTCACATTAGGGTCCGCATATTTTCTTGCAAAACGAAATGCCTGGATGATAAAATCCTCTCCCACCGTCTTCGTCCAGAGGGACTCCCTCAGGCCTCCGTTATCAATGGCTTCGTTTACCACATCCCAGACATAGATGACACCTGGCCACCTTTTCTGTATGGCTTCCAGGACACCGCGAATATAGTTCTCCAGCCTGGCAAGCATAGTATCCCGATCCGTCAGCGGCGCATCCTCTTCTTTGCTGTACCCCTGCGCGAAAAACCACCTGGGCGTCTGGTTATGCCACACCAGCGTATGTCCTCTGACTCCAAGGCCTTTTTCTCTCGCAAAATCCATATAGCGTTCAATGGTATCAAATTTAACCGCCGGACAGCGGTCATACTTTTCCGGCTGGGCACAGTTGCGGGCCTCATCCAGCAGAAACATGGGCTTCATATCGTTTTCACAGGTAATGGAATCATACTCCTGCACAATGTGCGCCAGAGTGGCTTCCTCCTTGAAAATTCTGCCGGGAATCGCTGCTCCCATCTTAAAATATGACTGATAGCTTTCTCTTAAACTCATACTGTAATTCCTCCTATTTAATCGCTGCGCGATGGCTCTTCTCTCCTTCAACTCTTCACCGGGAAATAAATACCATATGTATCATAGCCCACCTCGTAAAGCGGAATGAAACGGATACCTCTCTCCTGTCCCACCGTGCGGAAGGTGGATTTCCAGCTTCCCCATTCCCTTTCGTTGTCATGAATCAGAATACTTTCCGGATGCTCCGCATCCGGCACATGCAGAAGTCTCTCCTCCTCGCAGAGTCCGGCCAGCACCACCGGTCCATACAGAAATGCCACTGTGTCCTCTCTGTCGGGCAGCGATTCCGCCTTCACCGCTCTGGGCAGCACAATACGCACTACATCCCCGTCCTCCCAGGTTCTCTTCAGCGGCACAAAAGCACTTCCCTGCTCCGTACAGGAAACTTCCTTTTCATTGATTAGAATCTGTGCCTTTCCGGCTATCCACCAGGGAATCCGAACCATCAGCGTCATGTTGATTTTCTCCGGCGTCCGAACCCGCAGGCAGGGCACCAGACAATCCGGATTAGACGGCCATTTTCTGGTATCCTCAAGCACCGACTGCTTCGCGGAAGAGTCGCTGGAAATATGGCTGCTTCCCGTCAGCGGATCCTTTTTCTGCAGCAGAGTCACGGAAGTGCCCTCCACATCGAATGAAGCTTCGCTGTCAAAATATTGGCTCACATAGATAGTTCTTCCGGACTGATGATAAATCCCCCGGTTGAACGCCGCATTGGCCTGCACCAGCGTTCCGTGACAGCAAAAGAAATCACCCGTTTTGCTGCTCCAGCCCTTCCGTGAACCTGCCTGCATTGGAAGGAAATATGTCAACAGCCCGCTTGTGGGACAGGGACTGGTAAATCCATGGGAAAAATTTCCCTGCCAGTAGGCCTGCGCCATAATCCCATTGTACAGATTCCGTTCCTGATAATCCAGATAGGCCGAATCCCCGGTCCAGCGGAAGAGGAATCCCGCCAGGCGCATCATATTATAGACGGTACAGTGCTCCTGCCCCTTCTGCCCCAGCCGGGCGGAAAGCTTTTTCATGGGCGACCAGATTTCACCGCAGGTCTGTCCGCCTGTGGCATAGCAGCCTCTCTTTGTCACCGCCAGATCCCAGTAACTTTCCGCTATTTGCCGCCACTTTTCCTCACCGGTCACGTCATAAGCCCTTGCGCAGCCGATGACCTCAGGGATGGTAGTGTTGGCATGCATATTAGTAAGCACATCCTCGCCTCTCAGAAGAGGCTCGAACAGCCGTCCCCGGTAATAACGATCCATCAGCTCTCGATACTTTTCCCTACCGGTGAAACCATACAGCTGGGCCCATATTTCCAGCATGCCTCCGGTCTCGAAATCCAGAATATCGTCAAATTCCTCACGAGAATATCCGGCGCTCCAGTCATAAAACCAGTCCGCAAATTTCTCCGCTATGCGAAGTGCCGTCTCACTTCCCGCATATTCATACATATCCAGCAGTCCCATAAATACTTTATGAATGGTATAATGCGGCGCCCAGATTCTCTTTCCCCGGGCAATCCAGTTCAGGTATTTCTCCGGAATGGGTCCCACCCAGGAGCCCCCGTTCTCTTTCTGGCAGGCCTCCAGCTCTGCGATAATGGCATCCGCCTTCGCCTTCAGCTCCCCGTCACCGGTGGCATGATAATGCATTGCGGCGGCCGACAGCCAGTGTCCCAGAAAATGTCCCCTCAGCTGACAGGTGGGAAATTCCCATCCTCCATGCATCCCTTCGATTGCATTCGGCGAGGTATCCCGCCCTGCCTCCAGATTAAAGTTCAGCAGCAGAAAGCGATTTTCCAGATGATACAGGTAATCCCGGTTCACCTGCTGCCGGCGCTGTAGCTCCGGATCCAGGATACGGACTTCCCGTCCTCTTTTTTCCTGCAGATTTGCGTTTTCCTCCATAGTGTTGTTCCTCCTCTCTCTTCCACTATACGCTACCGCCGGCTTCTCCGCAATGGACAATACTAATATATAATTGATAAATCCTCATATCAAGCAGGAAATGTCCCTCTCCACTACTTGTGCGCCGGGCACCCGTCAGCCTCTGCTGACACTCTTCCTCTGGGTGTCCGTGTGCATAAAAAAGGCAAAGACCGGAATCTCCATCCGTCTCTGCCCTTGTCTGCGATCTGCCCGAATCACATAAGTATTACTTTGTCATTCTCTGGAGCCAGGCTCTGTTCTCCACGCCCTGTCCCCATGCGTCCAGTGCCAAATTATAGATATCTGAAATTCTACGATCGATTTTGATCTGCGCCCCACGAACTTCCGTCAATCCCTTTTTCACCGCTGCCACATCTGTCTCAAGCCGGTCAAGTCTGCCCTCGACTTTCTCAAGCCTAATCTCCATGGCATCCAGCCTCCCCTCGACTTTGTCAAGCCTGGTTTCCATGGCATCCAGCCTCCCCTCGACTTTGTCAAGCCTGGTCTCGATGGCATCCAGCCTCCCCTCGATTTTGTCAAGCTTCTTCTCTATGGGTGCTAATCTTTTGTCGAGCTTCTCGTCAAGCAAATCCGACAGTGCCTTCAGTTCTTCCTTCGTTAATGCCATATTACTTCCTCCTTACGATAAGCCCTCTCCGACACCCCCAGTATACCATAACCAGGCACTCATGTCCATTACAATCTTTAAACCTTCACAACAATCCACTGCATATCCGCCATTTTAGAAATATCCTTTTGAAAAAGCAATTATAAATGTCCAATCCAGTACTCCCCACTTTTTAAATCCACCGTCACCTGCGTTCCATCCGCAAAAAGTGTCCGCTGCCTGTACAGATTTCCGTCCAGGAATTCGTGCTTCACCATCTCATGCGCCGCCACCTGCTCCTGAAGTCCGGCCACCACACTGTAACGGGCAATGTCCTCGTCCAGCTGCTTTTCCCTTACCGCGTCAAATGCGCCGTCACAGTCCGGATAGGCTCCGTCCTTATCCACATAGGCAGCTCCACCGTTCAGCAGGGCATAAAGCATATAATCCTCCGTATCCGGCAGCCGGTCCATGGGCCAGGGCAGAATGATGCAGTCATGATAGACCAGGTTAAACAGCGGCACCGGAATTCCCCGCCGGGGCGTGCCGGGCTTTTCCAACATAAAATCATAGGGACCATAATGGCAGAATACAAGATCTCTCATGGCCCAGTCGCCGCACTCCTCCGAGCTGGGCAGGATTTCCTTCGAAGACAGATACCGGAAACAGGCACTTCTGTATTCAAAACATTCCCTTCTCGTCATCCTGTGATGAGGATTGGCACATTCATCCCCTTCATTGCAGGTAAACACATCCAGATAAGAGGCTTCCAGGTGAATGCCATGCCGCAACACCTCCTCAAAATTCCGCTTCACATAATAAGGAGCCTGGGTGGCGCACAGATAACTCTGTCTGCCGCCGGCCCACCTGGCCATGTCAAAAATCGAGCCGTCCGGCGCCTCACAGGCAAATTCCCGGTCAAAGGAAGGGGCATCCATATAATAGTCTCGATACTGGTCATGAAGACCGAACATATAATCGCAGTCCCGGATGGTATCAGACAGCTCCTTCATCCCCTCCCATCCCCCCGCTTCCTTGCAGGCAGGCAGATAATCCGGATGTCTGTTGTCATAGCCGGGGTCTCCCCAGCCGTCCAGATGCAGGTATAGTTTACGGATTCCCTTGTCCCGGAACCGCAGAATCTCCCGGGTACGCTCCGAAAAGGGAATGACCAGATCATTTTTCTCCGGACGCTCTCTATCATAGAACATGGAATCCGGAGACACATGTGTCTTGATTCCTTTATGTACAATGGCCGCACCCACCAGCTTCGCAGCCAGAGGATTTCTCACCGTTTTCTCCACCAACGTGGTAAAAAGCCCTGTCTCCTTCACATAAGCCCGATAGACCTTGCACAAATCGTTATAGTCGCAGTCTTCCAGGAATGTGAACCTCGTAATCCTTCGGTAAGCAAGTCGCCCCAGACTTGGCAGGAAATACATTCCCACATGAGAATACGGTCCTCCGGCAGGATGATCAATCTCATATCCGGCATCCCAGGGCTGTTCACATATGGCAATATAACCTCTGCGCTCCTCCACCTGGCCAAACCAGGGCATATAAGCCCCCGCACTGCACATCTGGCCGTTAAAAGGCAGCCTGCTGACAGCTGTCTCCCAAGTATTAGGAATCAACAGCCCCTGCAGCACAGGCATAACCGTATATGCGGAAGGAACCGGATTGTCAAATCCAAAAGGCGCCGGCCAGTGAATGGCCGAAAATTCCTCCCCGTCTCTGCCCGGCATCAGTTCAAACCGCACATTCCCCGTTGTATGCTCAATCCAGATGAGCGTCTCAAAAGAAAAATCCTCCATCTCTGCAAAACCGTCATAAGAAGACAAAATTCCTGTTCCCACGCCGTTTTTATAATATCTGTGGGAAACGGAAGCCGCATCCTTAAAAAATACTGTGGGCCGCTCCTTCCGCTCAATACGGGGAGGACAAGTCTGTTCCCAGATACGATTACCGGCTTCCACCCGGCTGCACAGACTGTCCGCAAAAAAAGTCACTGTAATCCCGGCTGCTGAAATCGTCAGTTTCTGCTGCTCCAACTGTGTCAGAGACTCATGATTTGATTTTGTCATATTGTCATTCATATTCCAATCTCCCGAAAACTTTTATTATTTTGTCTAAACTGGTATCATTTTACTACAGATACAACACTTCGGTCAAAGATAAAAATTTTTATTGACAACAGAAAAATCTTGTAGTAAAATACATTTTGTATTCAGGAAATCTTGATAAGAGAAAAAATTCCGGAGAGGAAGATTTATTCTATGCGATAGTGGCTCAGTTGGTAGAGCGCCACCTTGCCAAGGTGGAAATCGCGGGTTCGAGTCCCGTCTATCGCTTTTTAAAATAAAGGCCACAAATCATAGATTTTCCAGTGAAATCAATGGTTTGTGGCCTTTTTGACGCTCAGTTTTATTAAGTATGATTATAGCATATAAGTTCGATTTATACCATTTCTTGTCATGAATCTTGTCATGACAAACCACCCTAAATCAGTTGTAGAAATATGATTTCTGGACAAAATTATTTCACCCTGATTTTCTGTCTGACATAAAATGTGAGAGCTATGCACTGACTATAATGGCATCAAATCCGGCCGCCCTGAGCTTATCCTGAGTCGCTGCAGCATTTCCGGCAACAGAATATGCTCCCACCTGGACCCGATACAATTTCTTTTTATCTCCGGTTGGAGTCTCGGATCCGGGAGCTACGGCATCCTGATCCGTGTCCGGATCCTTCTCCGGCTCCACACGCTGACCGGTAATACCATAGACAATCGCATCAGCCATCTCCTGGCAGTCATACAGCTGCGCATCGTCCTTATCATCCACAAAACAGCATTCAATCAACATGGCCGGGGCACTGGTTTTCCGCAGGACATATAACCCTGTATTATATTTCACACCACGGGTTTTAAAGCCCAGGCCGGCAATGGCTGCACATACTCTCTCTGCGTATCCTTTCGCTTTGCTGACGGAATTATATACATAGACCTCCATACCGGTAGTTTTTCCATTTCCGGCAGCATCACCAGCGCCAGAATTAAAATGAATTGATACATCCAGATCTGCCTTATGCGTATTGCAGGCAGCTACAATCCTGGACAGCACATTTGCCTGACTTGTCCCATTCTCGCAGGTGCAGTCATAGACAGTATGCCCCAGCTGCCGGAGGCCGCTGATTACTGCATCCTTCACCCTGCGGGCTTCCGTTGACTCTCTGATAATTCCAATGGCCCCGCAGGCCACCTTTCCGTCCGGGTTATGCCCGGCATGTACATTAATAATCATCTTTTCCCTTTCTGCTCATTGAGCAATAAAACAGGAAGCCGAAGCTCCTTCAATTATTTTTCCTCCAGTTCCGGCAGACCTGCCAGCGATGTGAGGAAAGATGCGACTCCAGCCAGCGCCGCCGTGCCGATTACCGTCCCCCAGTCTACAGCCGTAATTGTCGCAGCCGCGGGCAGCATTGCCAGCGCCGTCTGCGCCATCGTCTTCCCCGCCCTGACCCCAGCCTTTTTCCACCACTCAATCCAGTCTCTTTTCTTCATGTTCTTCATCCTTTCTTTTCCAGATTCTCAATCCGGTGATTTGCCACTTTGATTTTTTCTTCCATGACAGACTGCCTCTCTTCTATCCTGTCCACGCGCCCGTCCATAACAGCGCAGTTCTCACACTGCTTTTTCATTTTTTCTTCCAGCTGTGTGATACGATATGTAAGCAGTTTTGCACTTCCCATGACACCGATGATAGACCCTGCCAGGCTGCCTATCAGTCCTACTATGGCTACCATTAATTCGTTTGACATATCATCTCCTCCGTTGCACGGTTTCTAACCTATACGATAGCATATTTTGCTTTTTCATTTGTACCATTTTAATTGTCGTTTTCATCAGCAAAAAGATTGCAAAAAATCCCCATCTATGCTATGATGGGGACATAAAAGGAGCAA
>CAJUQT010000082.1 GCA_910588225.1 uncultured Acetatifactor sp. | reverse complement strand
AGTTGTCAATTTTCAGTTAGAATCACATTCATTGAGATTCCGAGAAGTTATTTTTAACACAATTGTGTTTGGTACACAGCATTTATTTTTACGATTTGATCATCCTTTCAGGGAACCGATCATAACCCCTTTTTCGAAATATTTCTGCATCAGTGCATACAGCACCACCACCGGTCCGGTTGCAACCACGATGATACAATATTTGGATACATTTGCAATTCTGACTGCTTCCTGCAAAGAGACCGCGCTGTCCGCCATGGACATCATATAGTCGCTTGTCTTATCTACCTGCAAAGTCGCCAGAATTTCCCGCAGAACGGTCTGTAACGGAAGCAGCGCTCTGTCCCTTAGATAAACCAGTCCGGTGAAATAATCATTCCACTTCGCCACGCCGTAATAAACTGCCAGCACTGCAATGATCGTCTTGCTCAGAGGCAGAATCACCCTGATAAAATACTGGAAGTGTGTGGCCCCGTCCAGCATGGCTGCCTCGTAAAGCTCCTCCGGAATAGAATTCTGAATATAGGTTCTTGCCACCATCAGATTCCATACACTTACACAGCTCATCAGAATTATCACCCATCTGGTATTGTACAGACCGATGCTTCTCATCACCAGAAAGGTAGGAATCAGCCCTCCGCTGAAGAACATTGTGATGACAAAATACAGATTAATGATTCTGCTGCCCGGAAATTTCTTTCTGGAAAGCGCATAGGCCGCTGCAAGTGTGACCACAATGCTGATACAGATACTGACTCCGGTATAGAAAACAGAATTGCCATAAGACGACCAAAGCTCCTTATATTTCAATACCGCATAGTATCCCATCAGGGAAAAGTCAACTGGATGCCAGATCACTTCCCCTCTCACGATTGCATCCGGATCCGATACGGATGCAATACATACCAGAAAGAGCGGATATAAAACGGCAAACATAATCAGAATCCAGAACAGCATATTAAACACATGGAAAATCCGATTACTCATGCTCATATTCCTGAATGATTTTTTCTTCATGCCTGCTTTCCCATTCCTTTCTAAAACATTCCCACATCCGTTGTCTTTTTGGAAATTCTGTTCACCGAAATAATCAGAATAAAATTGATAATGTTGACAAACAGACCAATCGCAGTGGTGTAGGAAAATTGTCCGCTTCCAAGGCCCACGTTATACACATATACGCCGATAATATCGGAGACCGGAATATTTCCCGGTGTCTGCATAACCAGCGCTTTGTTGGTATCACTGCTCAGAATCTTACCGCAGTCCAGGATAAACACCATCATCGCCGTGGGAAGCAGACTGGGAAGATCAATATAACGGATTTTCTGCCAGATACTTGCACCATCAATTTCAGCTGCTTCGTACAGAGAAGGATCTATACCGGACAGCGTCGCTATGTACAGAATCGTTCCGTATCCAGCCGACTGCCAGATACCGGAGATGATATAAATGCTTCTGAACGCTCCGGCCTCCGACATATAGTCAACCGCTCCCATTCCCATGGACGTTCTGCTTTACTGCCTCCACTATACAGCAGATTCTTCACAGTTGTAATCGGTTTAAAATTTTGTCACCCGTTTTTTCATGCAAAAATCCTTTTGTATTCCGAGTTCCCTATTGACATTGTACTGTTTTTACAGTTTCAGCTCCCTTGTTTTGGTGATTTTTCACATGGTCACAAAATTTTATACCCTTTACAAAGGAACTTTCTCCTCCATATAAAAAAGCAGGCCTGAAACAGCCTGCCTTCCGCTTACACAAAATACGGCCCCGCTTCACCTTTTCCGGAAAGCGGGGCCGTGTTCATTTCAGCTTATTTTCAATTTTACAGGCTGGCAGCTTCGTCCACGATCTTCTTCAACGCTGCAAGAGCCTCGTCAGGCAGTTTGTCATAGCCTTCCTTCTTGGTAGCAAAGCCTTCCACTGCATCCACACGGTTCTGCATGGCGCCCTGAAGAGCCTTTACATACTCTGCATCGCCCAGGTTCGGTGTAAAGCCTTCCCAATCCATGATCTCGATATCCTCAAAAGGTCCCCACTGCTTGAAGCTTGCTCTCTTCTCCACAATGGTCTCCAGGATGCCCAGAGTATCTGCAGGTTTCACCTTCTTGCCCATGAAATCACCTGTGTTGATAATGTAGCAGTCAACGTTCTTCTCATCCACCAGCTTCTTGAACTTCTCATAGTCATTTACCAGAGGATAGGTTCTGAACGGGTTAGCGTAAGGAACGATACGAAGCGCGTTCATATCGGTGCCTGCTGCCACACGCTCAGCGGTGGAAGTTTTGGTAGCCAGAGTAGCGCCCATAACGGATGCTAGGGCAGCGCCTTTCAGCTTCACTACAGGCGGAATGGTGGGATCCTTCATAATCCAGAAGATTGCATTCACGGGAGCATCGATCTTGTCCACGCGGTTGGGAGACCACAGTTTGGACTTGATGGCACGGCCGTTGCCGTTCCTGATATCCTCAGTAACCAGCTGAACCTTTCCGTCTTCATCCAGGGTGGCAGAACAGTTCTGTGCGGTAAGCAGGAATGTATTGTCAGGGCAGCCTGTAGGATAGTCAGCTGTCTTGTCAAAATAAGTGGGTTCCAGAGCCACAGATGCACAGGTATCGGTATTGATGATGAAAGCATCATCATGAAGCACCTTGATCTCATACTTGCCGTTGTGCTTTGCATGGGTCAGAGTAGACTTTCCGGATCCGGACAGACCATATACGGAAGCAACAAACTTACTGCCGTCTGCCAGCAGATATTCCTTCTGTCCGCCGTGGCAGGAAGCATAGCCGTTTCTATTGGCCATAGCCCATGCCATGGTAAGGGTTCCCTTCTTGTGCTCGCCGAAATACTTCATGCCCAGGATAGCGGCACAGTTCTGATCTGTATCAAAATAGCACAGAGTCAGATCGTCACTCAGGCAGCTGTAGTCAACGTCAGGGCTGGGAGTAGGCGCCCACTGCGGATTGGAGAAGATATAAATATCCGGCTCTTTGCCTCCGCCGATAGGCTGAGACTCCTTGTACATCTTTACATAAGTATCAGACATATACTGGAAGTTCAGCATCCAGTTGTACATGATATTCTCTTCCCCTTCAGGAATCAGCAGATGTGCTTTTGCCATAAATTCGGGATCCAGGCCGATATAGCACTCTACATGATACAGAGTCTGCCAACGGGTCTTGTAAATGGCATCCATAACTACCTTGTCAAGCTTGGCAGCATCTACACCGGGCTCTCCCTTAATACGGCGTGCCTGTGCATAACGGCCGGTAACAGCGCCGTCATTGAACAGCAGTACTTTTGCATCCTTCTCAAGACCGATCTCCTCCGCACGGTGAACCGGCATGTCGGTAACAATGGTTCCGGGAGAATTCTTTGCGAGCTCATATGCCTCTTTCAGGGTATTCACCTTTACTACATTGTTGCCGTAGAAAGCGCCCTCAATGATAGAACGTGTTTTGCTGAAACCGGGCTTTCCTGCGCCGATTTCCGAAATCGGGTAATACGCTTTTGTTGACATTGGTAACGTCCTCCTTAAAAATTGTCTTTCCTGCTCTCCGGACAAAAACGGATGAGCGTCGGTATCTCTACGGTTCATCCCGTATCAAAACAGTCCGAACCCTATTGCTTTTTATTATCTCAAAACTATATTCAAAAGTCAAGAAATCAATTGTAGATTTTATAACGATTTCATATTTGGCAGAGCGCCGTGTTTCCCAGTTGAAAATCAGGAACCACCTGGAAACAGCTCTTCAAAAATGATTTCTGATTCTGGCATTTCCGTTTCTGGCTGATACCAAAGCTAAGCCCTGCCATTTTTCAGAACAATGGTACTGTCCGCCCCAGTCTCCCTGCGCAGCCATTCTCTCTCCTCTTCGTTCAGGAAGGGCGATACTTTCTCATATACTTCCCTCTGATAGGCGTACAGGAACATTTTCTGCGTCTCCGTCAGGTATTTCTCGTCTATGGCTTCCAGGTCGATGGGCACCCAGGTCAGGGTCTTAAAGTGCATGAACTGGCCGTATTCGTTCTTCACATCGTTCTCTGCCACCATCACATTCTCGATGCGGATGCCATGACTTCCCTCTATATAGATGCCCGGCTCGTTGGTGACATCCATTCCCGCCTCGATGACGGCCTCCTGCCTGCCCTCAATATAGCGCCAGGAGAGATTCTGAGGGCCTTCATGTACATTCAGAATGTATCCCACTCCGTGTCCGGTGCCGCATTTATAGTCCAGCCCCATGTTCCACACCGGCTGACGGGCCAGAATGTCAAGATTCCTGCCGGTACAGCCGTAAAGCCATCTGGCATTGGTCATCTGCAGCATTCCCGCAGCCACAGCGGTATAGTGCATTTTCACCTCATCGGAAATCGGCCCAAGCACGATGGTTCTGGTCACATCTGTGGTAGCCCCCATGTACTGTCCGCCGGAATCCACCAGGAACAACCCTTCCGGCTCCAGCACCGCATGCTTTTCCGGGGTGGCCGCATAATGCATCATGGCCGCATTGGCTTTATATCCCCCGATGGTGGGGAAGGACAGGCCGATGCACTCCGGAATCTCCCGGCGGAATTGCTCCAGACGGTCCGCGGCGGTGATCTCCGTAATCTCCATTTTCCCGATATTGGTCTTCAGCCAGTAAATGAATCTGGTCAAAGCCACACTGTCCTGCAGATACAGCTTCTCCATATTGGCAAGCTCCACGGGATTCTTGACGGCCTTTAAAAGCTCGGTGGGGCTCTTCTTCTCCACCAGAGTCTGCTTCTCCCCCAGAATCTTGTACAGACAGTAGCTGCAATAACGGTCGTCCACCAGAATCTTCCCTTCCCCAGGGAGCTTTCCCAGGAAGTCCATGATATGATCGTACTCCTCCACCCGGATCCCTTTCTCCTCCAGGTAAGCGGTCACAGTATCGTCCAAAGCCTTCTTCTGGATAAACAGCACAGACTCTTCCTTCGTAAAGTACCCGTAGGACATGGCCACGGGATTGCACTCCACGTCACAGCCCCGAAGATTGAACAGCCACATCAAATCATCCAGCTTCGTCAAAAGGAAACGATCCGCGCCCTCCTTTTCCACTTTCTCCATAACCTGACTGCGTTTTTCTTCAAAGCTTTTCCCCGCAATTTCCTCGTCCAGCACTTTCACTGCTCCTGCCGGAAAAGCCGGCCTGTCCGTCCAGATTTCTGCGGACAGATCCTTCAGATACGCAAACTGAATCTTCTTTTCGGCCAGCTTTTTCTCATAGCCTTTCCCCTCGCCGGCCGAAATCACTCTGCCGTCAAAGCCCAGCGTCTGTCCCTTCTTCATGTTCTTCTGCAGGAATTCCGTGATGGTAGGCACACCCTCATCCTGCATGCGAAAGAGAGTGACTGTGGTGCCCTCCAGCTCCTTCTGGGCCTGGATAAAGTAACGCCCATCCGTCCACAGTCCGGCGCCCTCCTGCCACACCAGCAGAGTACCGCTGGAGCCGCTGAAATTGCAGAAGTACTCCCGCACCTTAAAATAGTCGTTCACATACTCCGAGCTGTGAAAATCCGCCGTGGGTATCATGTAATAATCGATTCCCTCCGCCTTCATCCGCGCTCGCAGGACCGCAATTCTTTCCTGAATTACTTTGTTTTCCATTTTGATTCCATGCCTTCCTTCTTTATTTCTCACTTATGGATGAAACATAATAAGGAGAAATTTTAAATTTATTTTTTTATAAACTTTCCTAAAAACTCTCCCGGTGTCATAATCTCTGGCATTTCAATATCTACATCCAAAAAATCTGTATCACCTGTAATGAAAATATCTGTATTTTCAATAATGGCGGTATAGAACACCGGATAATCATTTATATCTCTGATTTCAAAAAGATTCCCCGGCACATGTCTGGATGTATAAACAAGCTCAGCTTTTGGAGCAGCATAATCCCACCGCTTTCGAGGTTCCCACACGGTCGCATCCCAGGCTGATAAACTGCTCCAGATCCTCCAGAGTGGAGATACCTCCCGCAGCCTTGATTTTTACCCCGGGACCGATATGCTTTTTGAACAACTCCACATCCTCTTTTGTTGCGCCTCCGGTGCCGAAGCCTGTGGAAGTCTTGATATAATCTGCCCCCGCATTTGTCACTGCCTGACACAGGGCGATTTTCTCTGCCTCCGTCAGATAGCAGGTCTCCACAATTACCTTCAGAATATGCTCTCCGCAGGTATCCTTCAACATTCGGATTTCCTTTTCCACCTTCCCGAAATCCCCGTTCTTCACATCGCCGATGTTCACCACCATGTCGATTTCACTGCATCCATACTCAATGGCCTCTTTTGCCTCCACCACTTTTGCCACAGTGGTGCTGTATCCCAGAGGAAATCCCACAACGGTGCAGATATTCAGCTTTTCCCCATATGTATCGTGAATCCGCCGCACATAGGAAGCCGGCACACAGACACTGGCAGTCTGGTACTCTATGGCTTCGTCGCAGAGCTTTTTGATATCTTCCCAGGTGGCAAAGGGTTTCAGCAGAGTGTGATCTACTTTTCGCAGCATTTCTTTTATTGTCATATGATTCTTTCTCCTGTATCTGCTTTTTACACTGTTTTATGTTATTTTCTTTCGTCGTACCTTTTGTACGGATCCTGCAGTGTACGTCTTCCATTCTATTTTGCTTTTTTATCTAAAGCAAGATAATCGAAGTTCCGTCCCGATCAGAATCAGGTCAGGATTATCTCCGATAGCCTCTCTGTTCCATTCATAAAGTTCCGTCCATTTTCTTCCGTCTCCCAGCCTGAGCTCCGCGATATGCCACAGGCAGTCGCCCGGAAGCACGATATAAATGTCATTCTGTGTCCCCTGCCCCGAATCTCCCTGCCTGTTTTCCTGCTGCTGATTTTCCTGCAGGTTCTCCTCTTCCTTCCGCAGCCCCGCATACGTTTTCTCCTGCATGACCTGAGCAACAGTATTCAGCCATTCCCAAACCTCCGGATTCTCAGCGAGCACATCGTTATACCGCCGGTTCACCTCCCCCATTTCATCCACGTAATCATGAACAATCTCCTGCACTTCCTCAGAAAGCTCCAGGGAAGCGGAGTCGGATACATCTCTCCATCTATCCTCCGTCTTCTGCACCACATGACAGCTTGCTCCCGGAATGGTCACCTCAATGCCTTTTGCCGACACTTCATATTCCGCATAGACAAACCACATGCCGTCCTCTTTCATCGGCTGTGCCTCCGTCCTGATCACTTCGTATCCCTCCAGCCCGCACTCCCTCGCCCACTGCCTCCGCAGGTCTGCCGGCGTGTGATCTTCCATCTCCAGCAGTTCGTCTATCCGCTCCTGGTCTTCTCGGGTACAGGCTTCATAATAATCCCTGATCAGGTTTTCCACCTCTCTCTTCTCCCCGGACCTGGTACTTTTGGCAAGCGGCGACTTCGCGGACACCGGCTGAAAAAGCAGAAATGCGGTCAGACTCAGGCAACACCGGAAACAGAAAACCTTTTTCCCCATTCCGGCCTCCTCTCCCTGGAATCCGAATCAGAGATTCAAGAATTCTCTGACCGTATCCTTCATCTCTCCCACCTGGCACTGTCTGTTATGCAGTACAGGTGCCGTACGGATTTCCTCCACCGCCTTCGGCACTTTCACGCCTGCCAGCGAAGAAAGCTCATCAATCAGTTCAAAGTCCGTTTTGGTGTCATATTTTTCGTCAATGGCCTTCATGACACTTCTGGCGAACTTAAAAGGACTGGCGGTAGACGCAATCACCGTTTTCGTGTCGTCCTCCGTCTCCTGCCTGTACTTTCCATAGACGACGGAGGCCACGGCAGTATGCGTGTCGATTACATAGCCGCATTCCCGATACAGACGGCCTATCTCCTCCGCCGTCTCCTGTTCGGTCGCATAATTTCCATAAAAGTCTTCCAGCGCCCCTTTCATCTGCGCCGAAATCTCATATTTTCCATTCCCGGTGAGAGCCGTCATCAGCTCCCCGTTTCTGTCCGCATCATTTCCGGCAATTCGGTAAATCAGCCGTTCCAGATTACTGGAAATCAATATATCCATGGACGGAGAGGCCGTCAGAACAAATTCTCTGTTCCTGTCATAGATCCCCGTACGGAAAAAGTCGTAAAGCACCTTATTCTCATTGGAGGCACAAATCAGCTTTCCGACAGGCAGTCCCATGTTCTTCGCATAGAATGCCGCCAGAATGTTACCGAAATTGCCGGTGGGCACCACCACATTGATCTGCTCGCCATCCCGGATTCTGCCCTCCCGCAAAAGCGCGGCATAAGCATATACATAATAGCAGATCTGGGGCACCAGACGGCCGATATTGATGGAATTGGCTGAGGAGAACTGATATCCCTTCTCCGCCAGCTCCGCCGCCAGCTCTCTGTCAGCGAAAAGCTTCTTCACCCCTGTCTGCGCATCGTCAAAATTACCGTGAATTCCCACCACCAGTGTATTGGCCCCTTTCTGGGTCACCATTTGCTTCTCCTGCACGGGGCTCACCCCGTCCTTCGGATAGAATACGATAATTTTCGTGCCCTCCACATCGGCAAATCCCGCCAATGCTGCCTTTCCCGTGTCGCCGGAAGTGGCTGTCAGAATGACAATCTCATTGTCTACCTGATTCTTCTTCGCCGCGGTGATCATGAGATGAGGCAGGATGGACAAGGCCATATCCTTGAATGCAATGGTAGCACCATGGAATAGTTCCAGATAATACGCACCGCCGGCTTCCGCAAGGGGAGCAATCACATCTGTGTCAAATTTGGAATCATAGGCCCGTTCAATGCAGTTTTTCAGCTCTTCCTCCGTAAAATCCGTGAAAAACAGCTTCATCACTTCATATGCCACCTGACGATACTCCATCTCGGACAGTTCTCTCAGGCTTTTGTCCAGAGCCGGAATATGATCCGGCACAAACAGGCCGCCGTCCTCCGAAAGTCCTTTTAAAATCGCCTGGGACGCCTTCACCGGCTCTCTTTTGCTTCTTGTGCTGTGATATAATACTTCCATACGCTCTCCCTTTTGTATCTGTCTCTTTTTATTTTTATAAAACTCTTTAAAACCTGTCGCTCCTGTATGTACATCCCCCACAGGAATCCAGCAGCAATTACTCCTGCCGCTTTATTTTCCCTGTATGGCAGCGCAGCCGGAACATGGAGATTTCCTGTGAAATCGAAGAAAGTATACCATACTTTCAGGACAGGTGCAAGAGCGGCTGTCGCAGCTGTTTTCCGTTCGCTGTCTAAATTAAGCTCCTGCCGTTTCTTTCAAAGCGAAGAAGGCAAGCAGAACAAAGTTCTTCCTGCTGCAGAAAAAGGGAAGCGGTATCAACCGCTCCCTTTTCTCACAGCATCTCATCCACCTTGGCGCCCTTAATATCTTCCGCCACCAGATTCATCTTATTTACCACATCCTGGATTTCCTTTTGGATTTCCTTCTGGATACTGTCCAGATTCGTTGCCTCATCCACAGGCATATCCTCCATCAGCTCTTCCAGTTCGTCTTCCTTCTCCTTCCGTTCTTCCAGAATCTCTTCCTGCTCTTCCTTCTTCTCCTTGATGGCTTCGGCTTCTTCCTCTCTCTTCTCCTGTTCCTCGTCGATATGATCCTTAGCCGCGTCTGTCACCATACCGATGATTTCGTCGCGTGCGGCCTCCATCACATCCTCCGCCTGCCCCTGGGCATTCACCATTTCATGAGACTTGCGCCTCTCCTCCCGGATTCCCCGGATGACAGCGTTTTCTACCTCCACCTTCAGTTTATTGCGGAAAATGGTATCCCGTGATGTCCAGCTTTGCTCGTTCAGCTCCAGCCAGCGTTTCTGGTATTCCGTTCGCTCCCCCTTCGATATCTCTGCCAGACGCTCCTGCTCCTCCTCTGACAGCTCCTTTACACCGGACGAAATGTGCTTTGATGCCTGTGCCTTCGCAAGCAGGTCCAAATCCTGCTGCTCCTGACTGTCCGCCTCTATCCCATAGCTTTTCGACAGTGCCTCCTGGCTTTCTGTCAGACTCTTTACATTGTCCTGTGCCTCCCCAATCTCTTCCCGCAGCATTTTCAACCGCTCTTTACTTCTTCCAATTTCCTCGTCAATCTTCCTGTCGCCGCCCCAGGCTTCACCCACAATCTTCATGGCCCGCTCCTGAGCCTGAGCTCTTCTCTGCTGAATCCTGTCTCTCAAAGGAACTTCTGTCAGCAGATTCCCGGCATAAATCGTCTTGCTCTTCTGACCGCCTGAACTTTTATCCGTCTGATTGACTCTGGCAGATTCCGCCTGCACATTATTCTGTGTATTTCCCGTAAAAATGGTTATATTGTTCTGAACCTTCATCTCCTGCTCCTCCTGGTCTGTAAAATAACTTCTCGGAATCTTCAGCCCTTATTTCATGGTGCTTTCAGAACCTATT
>CAJUQT010000081.1 GCA_910588225.1 uncultured Acetatifactor sp. | reverse complement strand
ATGAGGAAATCCTGTCTGCCGCAAATATAAGGCAGGAATTTACCGCCAATGTAAGCCATGAACTAAAAACCCCCCTTGCGGCAATATCAGGCTACGCAGAACTTATGGAGGCAGGACTTGTAGATGATAAAGAGATGAAGCGCTTTTCGGGAGAAATCCGAAAAAGCGCGGCAAGGCTGCTTACTCTGATTAATGACATTATTAAGCTTTCACAATTGGATGCAGGAAATGCAAAAGATATCCTTGATGTGGTAAATTTGGCGGAAATTACAAAAGAAAGTGTGGAAATGCTTATCTTTGGAGCGGCGAAAAATGGCATTGATGTAGTGTATGAAGGAGATGACAGGGCGGATGTCCATATCGGAAAGGAACTGGCACAGGAGCTTGTCTATAATCTGATTGAAAACGCCGTCCGATATAACAAACCAAACGGCAGGGTGACTGTAAAAGTGCAGAAAGAAGGAACGCAGATTATCTTTTCGGTAGAGGATACCGGTATCGGCATTCCGCTGGAGCATCAGGAGAGAATTTTTGAACGCTTTTACCGGGTGGATAAGAGCAGATCGAAGGAACTTGGAGGTACGGGCCTTGGGCTTGCGATTGTAAAGCATATCTGTAACCTGACAGACGCGGATGTGAACCTGATTAGTAAGCCGGGAGTTGGGACGAAGGTATTTATTGTCTGGGGCAGGGGCAGCACTTAAAAATGGGAGATAAAATGATCCGAAGATCAAGGACGATCTTCTAATCATAAAGAATGATAACCAGCATGAATTGGAGGTTTCCATGAAAGAAGTGCTGGACATTCTGGAAGACAATGTATGATGGAAGGAGGTGTGCAAAATGGTAATTGGCAGAGTTTCAGGCAGCATGGAGGCTTTAGCTGCGGCGGTTAATCCTCATAAAGAAGCAGTGGAACTGGCGGAACAGCAGATGGATGAACTTGCGGATGACCTTGTTCGAGATACTTATGAAACAACAATAAAGCCGGATGATTATGTTTATCCAAGCGAGAACTATAATGATATTATGAAAGTCAGTGCCGGAGAACATTCTTCATCTTCGAACAATAACCGTCAGCCACAGTAAAAATCTGATTGCAGATTCCAGAAACTGAAAGGGGAGTGCGTTCATACCTAAACACACTCCCATGACTTTTTACCAATACTGTTTTACTGCTTCATTGGATTCACTCTCAGATAAATGAAACTTTTCTGCAATCCGTTTTATTGTGTCTGCTAGAGATACTTCTAAGTCCTTGTATGCCTCTACTGCACCTTTAATTTCGCTTTCTTCTCGCATTTGTTGAATCGCCAAACACATATTCACTTCTCCTTTCCCTTCGGGATATTTCAACTTGGATCCCGTGACAATATTCATTACTTCCGCTGCCTGCCGTTCTATGCTTTGAAATTTTATGTTTTCTTTTACAATTTTATCCAGTGTTTTCTTGTCTTTGGAATACTTAATATATAGCATTACTTCACGCAAGTTTGAGTGAAATTCATTAATTTCGTCATCCGACATTTCCTTTGGGGCAATCAGGTTCACATGGTAGTCCGGTGCGTGTGCTGGAATTGCATCGTCCACATCGGAATACATTTCTTTCAGGGAGAGCGGTGCATCCCAACTGTCCGAGCCAAAATATATCACAAGAGTAATCACAGGGA
Organism: uncultured Acetatifactor sp.; assembly: GCA_910588225.1. Classification (GTDB taxonomy): domain Bacteria; phylum Bacillota; class Clostridia; order Lachnospirales; family Lachnospiraceae; genus Acetatifactor. The sequence continues at coordinate 8,766 of CAJUQT010000081.1, read as the reverse complement.
TAAGGCGGTCTGTCTTCCAGAAGCCGCTTAGGAATTCACTGTCTGTTGGTTTTTCTTGTAGACTATCTGGACATTCCAATTTCGATTCCTTCACTGCCTGCCTGTGAGCATTGGCCGCTTCGCTGACTTGGTGGGATAGCTGGAGAAAATCGTAAACACCATTCTTGACCGGAAGGGCATAATGGATTTCTGACTGATTTTCGATTCCTACCACACAGTATGCCGTTTTGCCGTCCGTCATGGCATATAGAAGCTCCGTAGTGTCCAGTTCCGTCAGCCGGGCAGGGTCGATCTTCTGATTGAATTAAAGTTGAACTATTTGCCCCTATACCCTCTTATCTTGAATCCCAAAACAAGCCACAAACCGAATTTACAGCATTTCCTGCAAAACACCCACCTTGTCCAGTACCCAATGTGGGGGCAAATATGGACCAAGTGTTCTGGTCCGCCGTCCCTCTGCTTTAGGAAAAAGGCCTTTATTGGTCCTTGCGGGAATCCCGGCCTCAGGCCCCTGTAAAGCATTGCGGAAACCTTGGTTTCTGGCGTCAGGCCTCTTGCAGGTCTCTGCAGGCCCCCGGGCCCTGCCCGGAACCTGCAGCCGGGGTTTACAAGGCAGACAGGATATGTTATGATGTGTCTACAATGTAGACATGCGGGGACAGATACACAGGGGAGAAGAATTGAATGAAAATATTAAGTGAAGCGGAATGGAATATCATGGAAAGTCTGTGGGAGGAGTCTCCGAAAGTGGGAAGCCGCATTGCTGCGGACATGGGGGGGCGAATTGGATGGAGCCGCAGTACCACCCTGACCATGCTGAAAAGGATGACAGAGAAGGGCCTGATCTTCTGTGAGGACAATGGACAGATGAAAGCCTATACCCCACTGATAGAACGGGAGGATGCAGTCAAAAGGGAGACGGAAAGCTTTCTGCAGAGAGTTTACCATGGAAGCATCAGTATGCTGGTAAGCGGTTTTGTGGAGAGAAAAAGGCTGAGCCCCGAGGAACTTTCGGAGCTTCGCCAGATTTTAGATAAAGCAGAGGAAGAATGTCATGAGTGAATGGATTATATCTTCGACTGTACTGATTATTTTTGTACTGGTCATCCGCTATCTGTTTCGCAACAGATTTGCCATGAGGGTGCGATATGCCCTGTGGCTGGTGGTGGCATTGCGGCTGCTGGTACCGATGTCATTTCTGGAAAGCTCTTTCAGTGTGATGAATCTGGTGGATATGGACAAGGCAGAAGGAAGCATTGCTGCAATGCTGTCTCAGAATGAGACGGAGGAAGATATGCCGGTGGACGTGAAAAGTGCCGGCGGAGAAGTACAGCTGAAGGAAAGCAATGAGCCGGGAACAGGGATATCTGTTGCGGTACAAGAAGGGGAGGAGCAGGCTTGGGGAATGGAATCGAATGCGTCCGGGACAATGTTCCGGGAGAAGGAAGAAGCCGGAATGGGAAGAGGAAAGGGAATACTGACCGGTATCTGGCTGGCAGGGGTGATGCTGAGTGCAATGACTGTTCTGACTGTCAACATCGCGTACCGGAGAAGAGTGTATCGTTCCCGGAGAAAATGTCGGACAGGACTGGTAAGTGTACTTCCTGTCTATACCTCTTCTGTGGTGTCCACACCCTGCATGTTCGGCCTGCTGCATGCGGCGATTTATCTTCCTCCCCGGGCCGAGGAGGAGCAAAAGAAACTAAAATATATTCTATGCCACGAAAATATACATTACAGACATCTGGATCAACTGTGGGTTCTGGTGCGGGCGGTCTGTGTCTGCACCCATTGGTATAATCCCCTGGTGTGGCTTGCGGCGGTACTGGCCAGGCAGGACTGTGAGCTGGCCTGCGACGAAAAAACGCTGGAGATTCTGGGGGAAGAAGAAAGAATTAATTATGGCAGGACGCTGCTGGATTTCAGCGCACCGGGAGATGTGTTTTTTGGAGAATTTCAGCTGTCCACAGCCATGTCCGGCAGGAAAAAGCAGGTGAAGGAACGCCTGATGCTGGTGATTGAGCAGCCTCGGAGATATGCCGGCACACTGGCGATAACAGCCGTTCTGGCAATTATGATTTCGGCAATTACCTTCACGGGAAAGGTAAGCGGTCAGGAGCAGGACGCGGACAGCTCTGCAGACAGCGGCATGGAGGACAGAGACGGAGAAACGTCATTTGAGCGGGAGGACGGACAGAAGAAAACGGAGCATGCAGATAAAAGTGTGGAGACAGCTGCTCTTGTTCCCATTGACTTAAATGACGGGAAAGAATACCTGCTGAAAGTCGGAGGAGAAGTGATTCCTGAAGAAGGATATCGGATTGACCGGATTACCCTGAACCAGGTGCATGACAGAGCGGAAGACACGCTGCAGACCATACTGCTGGAAGAGGTCAGATGTCTGTATACCAGAATGGCAGGTGAGGCAGAAAGCGGGAACGGGTTCAGGTGGTCCTATGCTTTCGGGGAAGAGCCTCTCTATGCGAAAAAGCTGTATACAGTGGAGGATTTGCCCTCCAATGCCGTGGGTCAGGCAGAGACAAAAGGGCAGGTGCTGTCGTATGTATCTGACGGTGGGATACTGGTGGCAGATTTGAATTTTGACGGTTATCAGGATTTCTGTCTGCAGGGGGGACAGGAAGGAAATCAGAGCAGAAATGTACCTTACTACTGTTATCTGTGGAATCAGGAGGAGAGCCGGTTCGAACCTGCCTACATGATTCCCAATGTAGGGGTAGACGGGAAAGAAAAGCTGCTTGTGAGTACTACCGAAGATGGAAACGGAATCATTTCCACAAAGTATTACCGGTTTGATGATACAAACTGCCTGCACATGGTGCGCTATGTGGAGGAAAATCAGGCGTTGGATGCTGTATTTCCCACACTGGATCTGACTTATGTGGAGACTGCCTATACGCTGCCTGCCGTAGATGAGTGGGACAATGGTACTGTCTACGGGGGTGCGCTGACAGAGAGATTTGTCCAGGGGGCGAAGCAGGCACTGACGGAGCTTTATGAATGGAGCGGCACGAAGATTGACACTGTCTGCTTCAGCACATCAGCTTACGGAGATTTTATGTTTGGACAGAAGCCGGAGGATATTCGTGCGTCACGGACTTTTTACAGCCGCGTTTACGGAAGCAGCGCAGGCTTTGAGGAATGTATTGAGAGCATGGTTCTGGCTACGGACAGGACAGTATGGTATTCCCCTGTGACCCAGCGGAAGGTTCCGGAACAAATGGATGAGATGTCGGATGAGCAGCTGGCAGAGTGGTACTTCGGGCGTTCGGCTCTGGCGAAAGGGGAAGCGGCAGCGTCTGTCCGGCAAATGACCCAGGGCGAGTATATAATTGAGACAGAGTCGGGACATTATTATGCGATATATCTGCAGCCGGCCACCCGGGAAATGGACTATATAGCGGGTCCTTATGACGGGTATCCCAATCATTGAGAACCTGTGGATTTCAGACGGGAGAGAAATGAGGCATCAGTGCCGAATGCTTTGCGGGACGGGATACCTTAGAGAATTTTACAGCCGATAATTTGAGGAAAGAATCTGTAAAGGAGGTGCCGGTAGATGATGCAGCTTTTGGGAAAAGCAGTCTCCGGGGGAATTGTGCTGGGACCGATTTTCGTGCCGGACAGGAAGAAGAAACAGATACATTGTGTCAGAATCACGGATGCGGAGGCTGAAATTGACAGAGTCAGGGCAGCGGTAAAGCAGGTAAAAGTACAGCTTCAGGCGTTGTATGACAGAGCGCTGGAAGAGGCAGGGGAATCAGGTGCCGCCATTTTTGAAGCATATGAGATGATGCTGGAGGATGAGGACTATCTGGAAGCCGTTTACGATGACATTCGGATGGAAAAGGTGAGCGGGGCAAGAGCAGTAGCTGCAGCAGGGGAGCATTTTGCTGAATTATTCGCAGGTATGGAAGATGAGTATATGAGGGCAAGAGCAGCGGATGTCAGGGATATTTCCGAACGCCTGGCCGATCTGCTGGACGGCGGCAGAGAGACAGATTTTTTCCCTGAGGAGCCTTCTGTAATCGTGGCAGATGACCTGAGTCCCTCCGAATTGGTTTCTCTGGACAGAAGTAAAATTCTGGCTTTCGCCACAATACAGGGCTCTGCCGTGTCGCATACTGCCATACTGGCCAGAATGATGAATATTCCGGCTCTGGTGGAGGTGCCGGTGAATCTGGAGGAAATCCATACGGGAATGATTGCGGCGGTGGACGGGTTCGAGGGAACGGTTACTTTTGAACCGGATGAGGATTTCCGTCTTCAAACGGAGAAAAGGATGGAAAAGGAGCAGGAACAGCTTCAGCGGCTGGAAAGCCTGAAAGGCAGGGAAACGGCAACGAAAAGTGGGAAGAAGATTGATGTATATGCGAATATCGGAAGTGAGGATGACGTGGCATATGCGCTGGAAAATGATGCGGAAGGCATAGGACTTTTCCGCAGTGAATTTCTGTATCTGGGCAGAAGGGACTTTCCCGCAGAGGAAGAACAGTTTCAGGTATATAAGCGGGTTGTTCAAAGAATGGCGGGCAGAAGGGTGATCATCCGCACGCTGGATATTGGCGCGGATAAACAGGCAGATTACTTTAATATTGGAATAGAAGAAAATCCGGCTATGGGCTGCCGTGCTGTTCGGATCTGTCTGAAACAGCCGGAAATATTCCGGATACAGCTGCGGGCGTTGTTCCGCGCGTCGGTATTCGGGAATCTGTCAGTGATGTATCCCATGATTATATCGGAGGAAGAAGTGCGGCAGATTCTCAGAATTGCGGAGGAAGTACAGGCGGAACTGGAGGCGGAGGGGTATCCCTGCCAATGTCCGGAGCAGGGAATCATGATTGAGACGCCGGCGGCTGTCATGATAAGTGATGAGCTGGCGGAGCTGGTGGACTTTTTCAGCATCGGGACCAATGACCTGACCCAGTACACACTGGCCATAGACAGACAGAATGAAAGGCTGGCGGATTACTATGACCCCCATCACAAAGCGATTCTGAGAATGATTCGTATGGTGGTGGAAAATGCCCATAAACATGGTATTCGGGTGGGTATCTGCGGCGAACTGGGAGCAGATACAGAGCTGACGGAAGAATTTGTGCGCATGGGGGTGGACGAGCTTTCTGTGGCGCCATCCATGATTCTGAAGGTGAGAAAGACAGTCCGGGAAATCAGTTAATGTAGTCTATTTTGCTTTTTGCTTTTTCAAAACGATTCCGCATACAATGACCGCCGTAATGAAGACAACGATGAGATACCATAGATTTTCAAGGCAGAATCCATGATCCAACAGCAACCGGTATCCCCGGGAAGCAGGGAAAATACGCCCTGCGGCTTCCAGAAAATCGGGCAGCAGGCCGGCAGGGAACATAATCCCTGAAAGCATGATGGAGGGCAGGAACACCAACTGTGCGATCATGGTCAGTTTCGCCTGATTTTTTACCGTCAGCCCTAAAACGCTTCCAATGCCTAACGACGAGGTAATGTATATGGCAAGCGCAGGAAAGAAAAGCGAAAGCTGTGTGGGCAGAGCCGCTTCAAACAGAACAGGGGCAAGCAGCATGATCATGACACAGGTAATCATCAGATGAACAAAGGCCGAAAGGAACATGGTAACAAGTCCTGAACAGACAGGGACGCCGTTTGCTTTATAAACCTTTTTGATGTCGCTTCCGTAAGCCGGCCGCAAAGGGATTTTCTCCCAGGCTTGAAAAGTAGACCTGCAAAGCCGACTCTAAATAGGCATTTACCATTTTTGTCTTTCCTCCCAGGCATTTGCAGCGGTATCAATATGGCCCACCTCCATCGATTTCGGAAGCATGCTCATATCACCGCCAGTAAATTCCGTAATCAGTCCCCAATACTCTTTTACGACTCGTTGGCATTCCTCGCTTTCAGGGGACACGTCTGCCTTTTGGAGTTCTATCAGTTTATCACTCAAATGGTTGAATCTATCCATAAAATCCAAACCGCTCTCCTTATCGAACCGGTTGCGGATATGATCCAGCGTATCGTCATCAAAACGCTTGATGAGATAATAAGAATCGTTTTTCATATGCAGATTCACAATAATATCTGCATATTTCCTGAAATTGACTGTCTGCATTTGCAACACCTCTTCCTTTAACTGTTCAATCGCTGTCAAAGAAGCGGTCAGCTGTTCTATCTTCTCCCGTATGCCGTCTGCCTGTTCGATAAGGGCGGCTGCCACATCAGTGGGTGTTTCTAAAGATGTTAAGCGATGCTTTATATCATCCAGAGAAAACCCTAAGGATTTCAGAGATATAATCTGATGAAGCATCACCAGGTCTTTATCTGTATAAAGCCTGCGTCCCCCTTCACTTTCTGCAGAGGGGGATAACAAACCTTCCCTGTCATAGTATTGCAATGTGCGGACAGTAACGTCTGTTTTCTTTGCAGCCTCCCCAACAGTCATAAACCCGGGCGGGATGCTTCTGTGTTTTGCCATAATTGCCTGCCTCCTGGGATATAGTATACATCATTACGCTGCGTCATAAACAAGACCTTTTTCAAAAAATCTGCGGCAGAGATTTCTCCCTGCCGCCTTTTGGGTTTCTGCAATTTTTGCTTATGCAAAGATCATCGGTTCTAATCGAAAGAATTTGTATTGCTAATCTAAAATAATTTTTGTTATATCCAACAACTCTTCACAACAAAAATCTGAGAAAATACTGTTTGACTTATTATGAACCAATATTGTTTTTATTCCCGCTTTTTGTGCCCCATTAATATCAGCAATCGGATTATCCCCAACCATATAACATACATCTGGATGGTTTGCCGCTCTAAGCGCATAATTGAATATTTCAATCCTGGGTTTTTCATAGCCTATATTAGTTGAAACAAAGTAATCACAGAAATATTTGTCCAATCCATATCTTTCAACAACTTGAACTATTTCTGGAAAATTGTTAGTAAGAAGGTAGTTATTATAACCCTTCAACTTACAAGAAGACAGTGCCTTTTCAGCATCATCATACAGCTTATACTCATAATGAATGACATTTTCTTTAAATCCTTTGCATATCAATACACTCTCTTCTTTTTCAATGCCATATTTATTACAGAACAAGGTGATTTTATCAAGAAGTTCGTTCCACCAATTTTCTCTAATCATATCTACATAATCTCTTTGAGGCATATTCCATGAACATACACTTGTTAAAAAATCCCTGATTACATGTCGTTCGACTATATAGTTATATTTAAGTAAAGAATTACTTAACGAACACAGAAATGATTCATTAGAATGTACCAGGGTTCCGTCAAAATCCCAGAAAACAGCTTTATTCACGGTTATCTCCTCCCATCAAATTCCAGGTTGTCAGATTGAAATCCACCAGCAAACACCATATTTATCAATAATGGTTGCACAGCATTTACTCCAGGGGAGTTCATGGATTGGCTCAAGGATTACCCCGCCGTCACTTAAAACGTAAAATGCATTGTAAACGGCTTCTTCACTACCCATCTCAAATACATTAAATGTCATAGTTTCCCATTTGTTCTTGTGGACTACATCAATATCACAGGGATTTGAAGCTTCTGCTAACGCCAAAAATCCCTCTCCATTTACAGACAGTTCACAATGCTCATAAGCCGTGTCCGTTTCATTCTTAAACTCTCTCGTTATTTCAGCACCAAAAGCTTTACAATAAAATTCTGCTGCTTCGATACTGTTTTTTACATAAACCTGTGTATAGTTTTTCATGATTATAGTCCACCTTTCTGCAAAAAGTACCGATGAGGTTATGAAACCTTTGGGGCTTTCGCTCTTCATATTTTCCTGATATATTATCTGTGTAAGGCTGACACACTACACAATCAAATCCACTCGGATTTCCCGTGCTGATTCTTATTTTAAACCAGTTCTGGTGCAGATTGCAAGTACTTTGATAAAAGTTGAACTACGTCCTGTGGAAAAGGCATAAGGGAAACAAAATCACATAACACTTCACCATTTACCTGATACCATTCTTTTGGGAGTTAGGCAATGGATTTCTTTAACCTTTTTGTATACGAGACAGCTGGTTTATGTTATACTATACTTTGAATTTATCTCAAAGGGATATTTAGCCTCTGTTGGAATCTGATAAGAGATGATCAATTTAAAAACCACGAACCAGTCATAACATTTTTTAAGTGTGAGAGTACATTGGAAATGGTTGAGAAATTAAAGCCTGCTATTGCACTTTTGGATAGACATCAAAAACCTTATGATGCGGTTTATACAAATAAATATAAATTTAAATAACGGAGGAACAGCAATGCGATATGGTTCAATTTATTTGATTGTTAAAGACTTTGATAAATCTGTCTCATTTTATGAGAAAGTATTTGATATGAAAGTAAGCGCTACAAACGGCAAACGTTTCGCCCAATTTAATAATGAAGGACTTAACCTCTGCCTCATGAATGGCTATTATGACAGTGAAAACCCTGGTCAAGTAGTAACCAAAGGCGAGTATTGGGAGATATACGATAACCAAAGCGAAATTGCGAATAGCATAAATACTCGTAAGGTATTTATTAACTTAGGAGTCGAAGATTTAAAGGCAGAATACAATAGGATAAAGGAATTGGGGATTGCAGCGCAGATGACCGAAATTCGATTTATAAATGTTTTTTCGCCATACTGGTATTTTACATTTATGGATCCTGACGGAAATCCTATCGAAATTACAGGCAACTATGCAGAAGAACTGTGACAGGAGCATCAAATGAATA
>CAJUQT010000080.1 GCA_910588225.1 uncultured Acetatifactor sp. | reverse complement strand
CGCTTGCACAGTTTCATTTGTGGTGGTGCCAAATGTGGGGCATGAGGGTTTAGAAAGTAAGCAGGTGATCAGAAGTGAAAAAGTTAGATACAGAGGACAAAGCCATTAAGCATATAAGCTTTTACAGTACATTTATTGCAACTGTAGGTTATGATCCACAGACTGCTATTTTGGAGATCAAGCTATTGGTTGATGGCAGAATCAGACAGTATGAGAATGTGCCGGAAGATATCTGGTATCGTCTCAGAGAAAATAATCATCCGGATACGTTTTACCGCAGGCATATTTGCGGTCGTTTTTCAGAGACAGTTCTTCCGGAGGAAGAAGAAACGATAAATTAAATCTTACATTACAGCTATAATCTGTACTTTCTGAAATTCTATTATATAGTTCCCCATAATCCGCTTACAGAAAAGGCGGATTGTGGGGAATCTTGTCAAAAACAGTGCTTCAACAATAAACCCTGACAGTGCAGTGATCTGTCTGAACTGCATTATAAATCTCATAGAGGCATTCATAAGGATAAAAAAAGTGCTTGCGCAATACGAAAAAATCTGCTATAGTAAACGTATTATCAGCCGTTGGTTTATGCTTCGGATGAAATGTCTAAATTCAGTGTACAGGAATCTGTAAATTCCAAAGGGCACTGTATTCTGCTGTATCGGCTTTTCGCCACCTTTTCAAGTGAAATAAAACAAAATAAGGGCAGGCGAAGGAGCTTCTCCTGTCTGCTAAGAGAACAGGAGGAAAGAATGAAGAGAAAAACCACAGGAACAAAATCTGCAGAACGGCAGCCTGTGAAAAAGGGCGCTGCTGGTGTAAAACGGAAAGGATATGGAAAAAGCAGCGTACATAACAGGGACATCAGCAGCAAGGATGTGTTTTCCAATCCTGTACTGTGCGCGCAGTTTCTTCGGGATAATTTTGACATTCCGTTTTTACAGAATGTACAGCCGGAGGATATCGAGGATATTTCTTCCCGTTATCATCCCTATCTGGGAACAGAATTTGAATCGGATTCCGTACAGAAAATCCGGATTCTTGATATTGGAAAGGAAAAGGACTCTGTGGTGGAAGCGGAAAATGAGCCGCCTTTTCTGATCTCGCTCATTGATCACAAGAGCCTGGTGGATTATGATGTGGCCATGCAGCTTCTGCGGTATATGATGTGTATCTGGACAGCGTATAAAAAGGAACTGGAGGCAAAGCATGAAGGTATCACCAGGAGGAAGGAGTTCCGGTATCCTGTGATTATTCCCATTGTGTACTTTGAGGGAGAGGCAAAGTGGACAGCCGCCAGGAATTTCCGGGAGAGAATCAGCAGAGAGTCCCAGTTCAGAGCAGTTTCTTCGGCTTCCTGCGGACAGACTGAACCGGATTGTGAAGGACAGTCCGGAACATGTGATAGACATCATTGTATCTGCAATGGAGAGCCTGTGTTTTAAGATAGATGTATCTGCGGAAGAGCGGTTGAAATGTGTCCGGAAAGTGAGAGAGCGAAAAATGGGATATCTGTGGGAGAATATGGAGAAAATCAGCATACAGGAAGAGCGCAGGAAGACAGAAGAGCAGAGAAAGCTTGCCGAAAAGGAACGCTGCAGGGCTGATGAGGCGGAAGAAAAGCTGAAAGCAGCGGAGGAAATGATCAGACAGCTGAAAGATAATATCGGGAGTATTGAGTAAGAAGAAGCAGGAGGCATCAGGGCAGTATGGATGTTTCCTGTTTTTTTAATCATATTTCTTAAGAAGTGAATTCAGACTTGACGTCATAATTTGATTGTGTTATAAGTGTATTAAATAAATTAATACACATACTACTTTTCATACAAGACAGAAAAAAGGAGGAAGCATGATTCTGTTGGATTATAGGGATAAACGTCCTATCTACGAACAAGTGATAGAAAAGCTGGAGCGTCTGATTGTAAGCGGCGGGTTGGAACCGCTGACCAGGATGCCCAGTGTGCGCAGTCTGGCCATGGAACTTTCTGTGAATCCCAATACAGTGCAGCGTGCGTATGCTCAGCTGGAACAGGATGGTTACCTTTATACGGTATCCGGCCGGGGCAGTTTTGTGACTGCGGAGAATGAATGGAGGGAGAGTAAGCAGGGCAAGGTTCTGCAGGAGTGGAAAAGTGTCACTCTGCAGGCCAAAGAGGCCGGGGTAACCCAGGAGCAGCTTTTGGAGGTGATGCATCTGATATATGGGGAGGGAGAAGTATGATTGAGTTTCAGAATATAAGTAAATGCTTTGACCGGGTGAAAGCCATTGACAATGTCACTGCGGTGATTGGGGAAGGCCATGTGTTCGGACTGATTGGAACCAACGGGGCGGGGAAATCTACTTTAATGCGCCTGTTGTGCGGGGTTCTGAAGCCGGACGAAGGGACGATTACCGTGGATGGGGAACCTGTGTATGACAATCCTTCTGCAAAGGCCAGGATTTTTTATATATCAGATGATCAGTATTTTTTCAGGAGTGGTACACCAGGGGATATGCTTCGTTTGTACCAAACTTATTATGCTGGTTTTGATACAGATAAGTGGAAGGATATGATGGGGAAATTCGGCCTGGATGCAGGCAGGAAGATCAGTACGTTCTCCAAAGGGATGAAGAAACAGCTTTCCATCATTTGCGGAATCTGTGCCAATACAAAATACCTGTTCTGCGACGAGACCTTTGACGGACTGGATCCGGTAATGCGCCAGGCAGTGAAGGCTGTGTTTGTCAGGGAGATGGAGGAAAGGGGGCTGACGCCTGTGATTGCCTCTCATAATCTGAGGGAGCTGGAGGATATCTGTGAGTATGTGGGACTTTTGCACAGAGGAGGGATCCTTTTCGAAAAAGATTTGGACGAAATGAAGTTGAACATCCACAAGGTACAGTGTGTGGTGAAGGAAGAAAGTATGCTGCAGCAGCTCAGAGACAGGCTGGAGGTGATGACCATGGAGAACAGAGGCGCCCTCTATACCTTTACGGTCAGAGGGAGCAGAGATAATGTGGAAGCTGTTATGGAACAATTGACTCCGGTCTTTTATGAACTGCTGCCGCTGTCTCTGGAAGAAATTTTTATCAGTGAAACGGAGGTAAAGGGGTATGACATCAAAGCACTTATTTTTTAAGGCAATGAAGGAAGACCTGCGTCATAAAATCTGGATGACAGCACTGTCGTTTCTCGGAAGCTTTCTGGCGTTGCCTGTGGCGTGGCTGCTCTGGAGGAGCAATGTACTGAGGCAGTACGGCGGGATGGAGGGCCTGATGATGCTGGAGGAACTGGTACGTCAGGAGAATATCATGTGGATATTCAATTCTTATGTGCCGGGTGTATGTGGGTTCCTGGCTATTACAGGAGCAGTTATCGTAGGTCTGTCAGGCTTTCGTTATGTATTTCACAAAAATATGGTGGATATTTATCACAGTCTGCCTGTAAAAAGAAGTACATTGTATGGCGCCTGCTATACAAACGGGATTCTGATCTGGATTATTCCACTTTTCATCTGTCTGCTGTTGACGCTGGCTATGGGAGGCGGCTTTATTGTGCGGCTGGGCGGCGAAGAGATATTGGGAACCATACTGCGGAACCTGGGAATAAGTGTGCTGGTCCTGACAGTGGTCTATCTGTTGGTCTATCATCTGGTATTGACGGCGGTGATGCTTTCGGGAAATGCGCTGAATACACTGGTCTGCATGGGCTTTCTTGGTTTTGGAGTGATTTCTTTTTATGCGCTGGGTCTGACTTATTTTGACGGTTATATGGATACTTTTTATTCTTCAGTAGTTGATTGGAGGAATGTGCCATATTTTTCTCCGCTGCTGGGAGCCCCTTACCTTCTGGCGCAGTGGATAGATTCTGACAGTCAGTGGTCATGGCAGTTTGGGAAGGTGCTCCTGACGAATGCCGGGATAGCAGGCATTTTCGGAATGGCAGCCTGGCTCTTTTACAGGAGAAGGACTTCCGAGACGGCAGGGCAGGGAATTGGAAACAAAACGGCAGCGGTCTGCTTTAGAATTCTGATGGGGGTGGAAGCCGGCATGTGCGGCTGGGGGCTGTTCGTCTTACTGACTTCGAATGCGCAGGCTTTGACCTGGGGAAGCTTTGGAGCGGTTCTGGCTTCGATTCTCACTTTTGGAATTCTGGATATCATTTTTCAGATGGATTTTAAAGCATTTTTCGCACATAAAATCCAGATGGCGGTGACTGTTACAATGGGGCTGCTGATTTGCTTTACTTTCTATTGGGACTGGATCGGATTCGATACCCGGCTGCCGGCTATGGATGAGATTGCGGAAATTGCCGTGTATGATGCGGAACTGTCAAATCGTCTGTTCTATGATGCCGCGGAAAATGCGCTGGAACAGATGCATTATCAGGATGCGGCGGTAAGCTATGCTTTTCTGAAGGAGATGACGGAGCGGGAAGCGGAAGGAAATGTATTTGATGGGAGCTATGACCGTGTGGCGGTAAAGGTTACGTTGAAAAGCGGTGAAAGCTATTATCGGTATTATTGGGTTGTGAGAGAAGATAAGGAGCTGCTCTGGCCAATTGTTACCAGCGAGACGTATCTGAAGAATGCCTATATGTTTGACGAAGATTCTCTGGCAAATTGTGTGGGGATGAATGTGAGCCTTGCCAGGAAAGAGCAGAGCTTCACCGAGAATCTGCCGGAAAAAATTTTGCCCGTTATCAGGGCGTATAATCAGGATGTGTTGGAAAATGCAGACAGTGTACTGTTGAACCAGGGCAAGCTGCTGGCAGAGGTGGAACTGGAATTCCGATATCAGCTGGAGAGTGGCAGAAGGTGGGAAAACTACAGCCTGTATATTCTGGACTCTATGGAGCATACCATGGAGGCGCTTCGCCGGATGGACGGACTGGACATGGAGATTCAGAAGCCGGGAATTCAGTCCATTGTGCTTGATTTGGGATATCAGTATGATGAGAATGTAGACAGGGCAGTATGGATTGAGCGGGCACAGGAGATATATGGTATCCCGGCGCAGACCGGACAGGATGGAGCGGGAGAGGCACAGAAGGACATAGGGCAAGAAGCCGGAGAGGGAGACCGCCTGGAGAAAGAGAACATTCAGGCGGAAACGGTATCCATAAACAGGGAAGAATTTCCGGTTGACGGGTGTCGGGTCGTTATCACCGACCGGGAGGAGATAGAAGAACTTGAGGCATTGCTGACTTATATTCAGAATTATTACCACAGAAGCGTATTCCAGAGGCAGTATGTTTCGGTTATTGTGAAGGGGGAGAATGGTGACGAATGGATGGAATACCTTCCAAAAGGAGCGCTGCCGGAAAAATATATTTTGAGATTCGGAGATTAATGATATACGGAATAATAACTGACAAAAGGCGGAAAATAAAATGAATTTTGCACAGCTGAGGGAAGTACAGCAGGGTGAGAGACTATGAGAGGGCACATTGGAGAACAAAAATGGGAGACCGGAAATGGCAGATAAAATCAGTGACGAGACAATAGAATATGTAAGCATTCTTGCGAAGTTGGAGCTTACGGAGAAGGAAAAGGAGCAGGCAAAAAAAGATATGGGCACAATGCTTGCCTATATTGGCAAACTGAATGAACTGGACACCACAGGGGTGGAGCCCATGTCTCATGTGTTCCCGGCAAAGAATGTATTCCGGGAGGATGAAGTGACGGGAACGCAGGCAGTGGAGGAGATGCTGGGGAATGCTCCATGCCGGAAGGAGGATATGTTTGTGGTGCCGAAGACGATCGGCTGACAAGTGTGAAAATGGAGAGGTGGCATATGGAACTTTTATCCCTGTCTGCGGTGGAATTGGGCAGAGCCATTCGGGAAGGCCGGACTACGGCTGTGGAAGCCATGCAGGCCGTGCTGAATCAGATAGAAGAAAAGGAAAAAATTTACCATTGTTATGTGACAGTGGATGCGAAAGGTGCTTTGAAGAGAGCGGAGGAAGTACAGAAAAGAATTGAGGCAGGAGATCTCACAGGGCCGCTGGCGGGGGTGCCTATGGCGGTGAAGGACAATCTGTGCACAGAGGGACTGCCTACCACCTGTGCTTCCCGGATATTGGGTGATTTTGTGCCTCCTTATTCTGCGGAAGCGGTGAAGAACCTGGAGAGGGCAGGGGCGGTGCTTATCGGCAAGACTAATATGGACGAGTTTGCCATGGGCTCTACCACGGAAACTTCTGCTTACGGCCCTGCCTGTAATCCTCATAATCCCGAACATGTGCCGGGAGGCTCTTCCGGCGGCTCGGCGGCAGCGGTGGCAGCAGGAGAATGCTTTTTTGCCCTGGGCTCCGATACCGGCGGTTCCATCAGGCAGCCGGCTTCCCACTGCGGCGTTGTAGGATTGAAGCCTACATACGGAACTGTGTCCCGGTTCGGCCTGGTGGCCTATGGATCTTCTCTGGACCAGATTGGGGCTTTGGGCAGGACAGTGGAGGACTGTGCTGTCATTTTAGAGATTCTTGCTTCCGGGAATGAAGAGGAGAAGGGAGTCATCAGGGATTCCACATTTATGGCGAGAGAAGAGGCTGACTTTACTGCCGCTTTAATAGAAGATGTAAAGGGAATGCGTATCGGGATACCGAAGGCCTGGCTTGCGGACGGTGCGGCAGAGGGCACAGAGGAGAGCCTGGATTCGGAGGTGCGGGGGGCCGTTCTGAACGCGGCGGAAGCGCTGCGGAGAAAGGGTGCCGTCATAGAAGAATTTGACCTGGATTTGGCAGAATATGCGGTTCCCACTTATTACACCATCGTCTGTGCGGAGGCCAGCTCTAATCTGGAGCGCTTTGACGGTGTGAAATATGGTTATCGGGCGGAAAATGTGGAGGAATTGCATCAGATGTATAAAAAGACCCGCTCAGCAGGTTTTGGGCCGGAGGTAAAACGCCGTATCATGCTGGGAAGCTTTGTGCTCAGTTCCGGTTATTACGATGCCTTTTACCTGAAGGCGCTGCGGGTAAAGGCAATGATTAAGAAGGCCTTTGATGAGGCATTCGCAAAATACGACTGCATTCTGGGACCTGTGGCTCCCACCACAGCGCCGAAGCTGGGGGAGAGTCTTTCGGACCCGCTGAAAATGTATTTGGGAGACATTTACACGGTTTCCGTGAATCTGGCAGGACTTCCGGCTGTGAGCATTCCCTGCGGCATGGATAAAAAGGGACTGCCCATCGGCCTGCAGCTCATAGGAGACTGTTTCCAGGAGAAGAAAATTCTCCGGGCAGCTTATACTTATGAGAGATGCGGCGGGATGATGGTGAAGCTATAAAGCACCTGTACGGTGCGGATGTACCGGCGGTATATTTGCACTTATGAATGCGTATGGACGGGAGGTTTTCTGTCGGTGAAGGGGCACAGAGGGAAGACAGCATAAAGCGTATACATATGACAGAAGTATGACTGGAGGCACCGGAAATAAAATGGCAAAAATTTATGAGACGGTAATCGGGCTGGAGGTTCATGTGGAGCTGGCCACCAGAACCAAAATTTTCTGCGGATGCTCCACCGCTTTCGGGGGCAGGCCCAATTCCCATACCTGTCCGGTATGTGTCGGGATGCCGGGTACTCTTCCTGTTCTGAATCGGAAGGTGCTGGAATATGCGGTTGCGGTGGGACTGGCCACAAACTGCAGCATTACACGATATTGCAAATTTGATCGGAAGAATTATTTCTATCCGGACAATCCGCAGAACTATCAGATATCTCAGCTGTATCTGCCGATCTGCAGAGATGGCTATGTGGAGATTGACACCGGAGAGGATTTCGAGGGTGGCATGTCCGGGAAAAAGAGAATCGGGATACATGAGATTCACATGGAAGAGGATGCGGGCAAGCTGATTCATGACCAGCAGGGAGACTGCACACTGATAGATTATAATCGGTCCGGCGTACCTCTGATTGAGATTGTGTCTCAGCCCGATATGCGCAGTGCGGAAGAGGTGATTGCCTGTCTGGAGAAGCTGCGCCTGATCATTCAGTATCTTGGGGCCAGCGACTGCAAGCTGCAGGAGGGCTCCATGAGAGCGGATGTGAATCTGTCGGTTCGGGAAGTGGGGACGGACAGTTTTGGCACCCGTACGGAGATGAAGAATCTGAATTCCTTCCGGTCTGTTGCCCGGGCCATTGAAGGGGAGCGGGAGCGTCAGATAGCTTTGCTGGAAGCAGGAGGAACTGTGGTTCAGGAGACAAGGCGCTGGGACGAAGCGAAGGAAATCTCCTATCCCATGCGTTCCAAAGAAGACGCACAGGATTACAGGTATTTTCCGGATCCGGATTTGACGCCGATCAGCATAGAGGAGGAATTTCTGGAGGAAATCCGTTCCAGGCAGCCGGAACTTCCCACAGAGAAAATGCAGAGATACAAGTCAGAGTTTGACATTCCCGACTATGATATTGAAATTATCACCGGTTCAAAGCATATGGCGGATTTGTTTGAAGCGACTGTGGCTTTGGGAGCGCCGCCGAAGAAAGTATCCAACTGGCTGATGGGGGAGACTCTGAGACTTTTAAAAGAAAAGGAACTGGATCCGGATGACATCCGCTTTTCCCCGGAAAATCTGGCGAAGCTGATTGCGCTGACAGAGAGGAAAGCCATCAATTCCACGGTGGCAAAAGGCGTGTTTGAGAAACTGTTTGACAAGAATGTGGATCCGGAGCAGTATGTGGAAGAACATGGCCTGAAAATGGTAGATGACAGAGAAGCCCTCCGAAGGGCAGTGGAAAAAGTCATCGCCGCGAATCCACAGTCCGTGGAGGATTATCGCGGCGGAAAGGAAAGAGCTGTCGGTTATCTGGTAGGTCAGACAATGAAGGCCATGAAGGGAAAGGCGGATCCTGTCATTGTCAACGGACTGCTGAAGGAACTGCTTCACTGAAAATGTATTCAAAGTATCTGGAAACAGTCTCCGGATGCCTGGTATTGGCAGCTACCGCAACGAGGGCATTTTCGTCCAGAAAATAATAATGCTCCTTTAAGATGTCCGCATTGTCCAGATAGATGCCCACAGGAACCGGATCTCTCATGGCTTCAGGATTTCTGGGATCCGGATAATCCGGCAGCGTGGCGTAATCAGGATCCGAGTAGTCCATGGCATTGCGTTCCTCGGCCAAGGCCCTGTCCATATAGTAGAAATACGGCTCATATTTCGCAAGCTGATCTGCGGTCAGGATTTCCCGCAGATCATAAAAGCTGTCATTGTAGGCATAGGAATTCATAACCGTATCTCCCGCGGCAAGGATATCGATTTCCTGGGCGGCCAGATATACCATGACTTTCTGGGTGGAAGTAATGGTGCTTTCATCATAGGATGCAGGATCCGGGTTAATGCGCATGGCGGTGTCAAACATAACGTCGAATTCATTCATGTCAATGCCGGCATATTCGGTAAAGCCCTGAACGAAATTTTCCGCGGTCTCCAGCTCCACCGTATTGATGAAAGCCGCGAAAAAGGCATTTTCCTTCTGGGTCAGTATCTGATGGGCCATGGAAACGGCAAAGGCAATAAGGGCAATGGTAACAATGACATGCCACTTATAATAACAGAAGAAATAGGAAATCTTCTGCTTCAAGGTTCCATGCTTCAGTGCTTCTCTTTCCTCTCTGAATTCATCCATTACCGGCATGAGTAGTATCTCCCTTCAATGGCTGCAGATTTGCTGTCAGCTTTGTAATTTTATATAAATGGTATGAAATATAAACTGTTAGTATCATAATACCAACCGGCAGGACTTGTCAATGAAACGGAGATAAGATGATTCTAAAAAAAGGATAAATAATCAGGTAAAAAACAGTTGACAACATATCGGCGAGTAGCTATAATGATATAGCGTGTGTGCGGAAGCTTTTATTTAAGCGGTATACACGACAAGATTTCAGAAAGTAGAAAGAGGTGAAACAGAATGCCAACATTTAACCAGTTAGTAAGAAAAGGACGTCAGGTTTCTGTAAAGAAGTCGACTGCACCTGCCTTGCAGAAAGGGTATAACTCTCTTCACAAGAAGGCTACGGATGCATCTGCTCCTCAGAAGCGCGGTGTGTGTACTGTCGTTAAGACATTAACTCCCAAGAAGCCTAACTCGGCGCTCAGGAAGGTTGCCAGAGTACGTCTTTCCAACGGAATCGAGGTTACAAGCTACATTCCCGGAGAAGGACACAACCTGCAGGAGCACAGCGTTGTCCTGGTCCGCGGCGGCAGGGTAAAGGACTTGCCCGGTACAAGATATCACATTATCCGTGGTACACTTGATACGGCAGGCGTTGCCAACAGAAAGCAGGCCCGTTCCAAGTACGGCGCAAAGAAACCCAAGGCAGCTAAGAAATAATTTTATTATTTCCTGCGAAGTAAGGCGTCATCTTTGGTCCACAAAACGAACTAAGAAAGTGTTGGAATTCTGTTAGATAAGAATAAAGGAAGTTGTCTTTTACTCTCAATGAACAGATAAACAGCGCGAACACTTGGGGAAACACATGTGAGTACCGACGATCTATTGAAGTGCGGCGAAACGCACAGGTGTAGAGTGTGCCCTGCACATGGACTACACTGATGAATAAGGAGGGAAGAACCGTGCCACGTAAAGGACATATTCAAAAAAGAGATGTATTGGCAGATCCTTTATACAATAATAAGGT
>CAJUQT010000079.1 GCA_910588225.1 uncultured Acetatifactor sp. | reverse complement strand
CGGATACATTTGTAAAGAAAGATTTACAGAAACGGCCGGCTTGGATTTGTCGGGGAATTTCGCTTTTAGTGACTAAAGGGCGGCGCCTCCGGCACCCTTTCCGCAAAACGGTCCTTGCATCTCCATCCCCGATGTGCTAACATCAGTTCAAAGCATAACATTTTCTCGGAACTTTAAACGTTGCCAGCAACAGACAATGAAAAGGAAGATATACCATGCGAATCAAAACCGATTATCCCTTAATCCTTGCACAGCTGAAAGCAGTCACAGAATCCGAACGGGATACTATCGCAAATCTGTCCAATGCTTCCGCCGTACTGAATATGAATCTGGAGGAAATCAACTGGGCAGGTTTTTACCTGGTCCGCGGAAACCAGCTTGTCCTCGGTCCCTTCCAGGGCAGACCAGCCTGTGTCCGCATTGCGTTTGGAAAAGGTGTCTGCGGAACTGCCGCCGCTGCCGGTGCCACCCAGGTAGTGGCAAATGTCCATGAATTTCCGGGCCATATCGCCTGCGACGGCGCATCCAATTCGGAAATCGTTGTCCCTGTTCATGATTCCGGTCATCTGATGGCTGTTCTGGACATTGACAGTCCCGTTTATAACCGCTTTGACGCAGAAGATCGCGCAGGTCTGGAAGCCTGTGCGGCGTTATTGGGAAAGGTCTGTGACTGGAATTAGGCCTGAGACAAATGGTCAAGGATGAATGCTCTTTTTCATTTACTTATTAGCTGAAAAGCAATATGCAATTAGAATGAAAATGAAGGTAATATTGAGTAGAAAAGGCTTTGATTCAGCGAATGGTGAAATTTTATAGAATTTTTGCTGCCAGGTTCCCAGCAACACCAGCAGCAAGTTATCAATCTATACTTCTTCGTCCAGAAAAGCTTTGGAGCCTGTGGCTCCCTTCTGCCCCTGGTATTTTCCGTTATAAGGATTCAGCGCCATGGCATCCATCCGTGAAAAAACCAGCTGTCCCACCCTGCGTCCGGCCTTCAGCTCAATGGCACAGCGATTGACATTGTACAGCTCCAGTGTGATCTCACCCTTGAAACCAGGATCCACCCATCCTGCATTTTGAATGAACAATCCCATTCTTCCCAGAGAGCTTCTTCCCTCCACAAAAGCAGTCAGATCATTCGGCAGCTCAAAATATTCCATGGTGGTCGCCAGAACGAACTGATTCGGCAGCAGGACATAGGTATCACTTTCTATCGTTTTATACCTGATTTCCTTATCCAGAGTAATAATTCCCGTTGGAGAATCCTCCACAATACTGAAGGTATTGCCCAGCCGGATGTCAACGCTTGCCGGCTGAACCTGATCCCACTCCATGGGACTTATTTTCAGTGTGCCGTTTTCCAACATACTGAATATCGTTCCGTCAGATAATACCATTTTCTGTTCCTCCTTGATTATCTTACCTTTATCATTTGGTGTATCACGCTAAATGTTCTCTTCCATAAAACCTTACCTTGTCTATTCTACCATGTCGTTTCCCGTTACACAATAAAATCTTCGGTCTTTCGCTATATAGTTATCCGTCTCCTGCTACGCGACCTGTCCCGGCTATTGTAACGGAGCCGTTCGGCGACCTGCCTGGACCATTACGTTACATCCGCAGCTCAAACGCATCTCCCCGGACGGCGAGCTCACATTTTCCCCCGTTTTTCAGAGTTCCGAACAGGATTTCATCCACCAGCAGGGGCTTGATTTCGCCCTGAATCACACGTTCTATTTCCCTGGCACCGAATTCCGCCGAAATGCCTTTCTTTTGAACCAGCTGTCCTGCAGTCCTGTCCACAGACAGCTCCACATTTTTCCGCAGAAGCATCTTCTGAAGCTCACCCAGCTTTTTCTCTGTAATCTGCTCCGCCATTTTCTCATTCATACCGTTAAATACCACAATTCTGTTCAGGCGGTTTCGAAATTCCGGCTGGAATATCCGCTTTACTTCCTCCAGAATCGCTTCCGCTTTCACATCCTGGCTCTGAAAGCCAATGCCATGCCTGCCGATTCGGCTTGCTCCCGCATTGGATGTCATAATGATAATGACATTGCGGAAATCCGCTTTTCTGCCCTGATTATCTGTCAGTGTGGCATAATCCATGGTCTGAAGCAGCAGGTTATAGATATCCGGGTGCGCTTTTTCCATTTCATCCAGCAGCAGCACCGCGTGAGGATTTTTCCGGATTGCCTCTGTGAGCAGGCCTCCCTCCTCATAACCCACATACCCTGCAGGGGCACCGATAAGTTTTGCCACCGCATGTTTTTCTTCATATTCGCTCATGTCGAAGCGTACCAGGCTGACCCCCAGCTCCCGGGCAAGGCTTCTGGCAACTTCCGTCTTACCTACTCCGGTAGGCCCCACGAACAGCAGGCTCGCCAGAGGCTTTCCATCTTCCAGAAGCCCGGCTCTTGAGAATTTCACTGCATTGACCACCTGAGAGATTGCCTCATTCTGTCCGTAAATCCGATTCAACAGCCGTTCTTCCAATGCAGCCAGCGCTTCTGTCTCCTCTCTCTCCACAATCTGTTTCTGAATATGACAGGTTTTCGACAGGATTTCGTCAATCAAACTTCGTTCCACAATCTGTTCTTTCGTTTCCAGAGGATGCATCCGCCGCCACGCTCCCGCCTCATCTATCAGATCAATTGCCTTATCCGGCAGCCAGCGTTCGTTGATATATTTTGCACTCATCTCCGCTGTGTATTCCAGCACGCCTTCTTCGTAAATCACACCGTGAAACGTCTCATAATTTTCTTTCAGCCCTTCCAGAATCCGGACTGTATCCTGAATTCCCGGCTCTCCGATTTCAATATTCTGAAAGCGTCTGACCAGACTTTTATTTTTCTCAAAATGCTTCTTATATTCCTCATGGGTGGTCGCCCCGATAAAGCGAATATGTCCCGCCGCCAGGTAAGGCTTCAGCATATTTGAAATGTCAAAAGTGCCTCCATTCACCGCACCCGCCCCTACGATATTGTGAATCTCATCAATATAAATAATGGGTTTTTCCTGATGGCTCAGACTGTCCATAACCCGTTTAAAACGTTTCTCGAAATCTCCTCTGTACTGAGTGCCCGCCAGCAGGCTTCCCAGATCCAGCGCAAATATTCTTGCTCCTTTCAGAGGATCGGGGGCCTTCCCTTCCTCCAGTATTCTGGCCAGGCCGTAAGTGACTGCTGTCTTCCCCACACCGGGGTCCCCGATGTGCAGCGGATTGTTTTTCTCCCTGCGACAGAGAATCTGCATTGTCCGCTCCAGTTCTTCTTCCCGCCCAATCAGAGGGTTGATGCCATCCAGATTTTCGTTCAGACACACTGCATACTGCCGCCAGAAATTGTCTCTTCTCTTTGTCCCGGCCATGCCTGTATTCTGTCTGTCATCCGCATCCCACGGCCCATTCTCCCTATCAGGAATCCCACTCTGAAATCCTTCTTCGCTTCCAGTCCGCTCCTCCCTCAACCCGTTCTCTTCCTCAGGCGCCTCTTCCCAAAGCACATCTTCGCTGTCTGCCAGGCCACTTTCTGCCTGTACAGTTTTCCTCTGGCGACTCTCCGTTTCTTCGGAGACTTCTCCTGCCCTTCTCCTGCTTCCTCCTTCACCGAATTCTTCTGCTTCACTATCCCGCACCGCATTTTTATCGGCAGTCCTTCCATTGTCCCTCTGTTCCTCTGTCAGTTCCTCCGCGACAATGCACATTTCCTGCAGAAGTTCCCCATGTTCCACGCCCTGCTCTCTCATATAATAAACCGCATAGCTTTCCTCCAGTCCATACAGCGCATGTACCACATGTGTCAGCTCCACCATGGTTTTTCCGCTGTTTTGCACCGAAACCCAGGCCAGCGCAAGCACATCGTGCATTCCCTGAGATAAGCCCGGCGTATTTTGGGCACCTTCCGGCACCGGCTCCACATATTCATCCAGATAATCCTTCAGCCGCCTCACAAGCCTGTCAATACTCCCGCCGCAGTTCTCAAAAGCCCGGACAAACCATTCACTCCCACACAGGACATACAGCGCCAGCTCTGGTGTCACATATTCAAAACGGGCATCCTTCGCCGCTGAAATCGCTTTGTTTATCATCTCCGCCACATCAACAGATACGTACATATTCACGCCTCCTCCACTGTCATTCGAAAAGGAAATCCCTCTTGCCTGGCTCTGGCCGTCGCCGCCTGCACTTTTGTGGCAGCTATGTCGTAAGGATAATTTCCTACTGCTGCCCTGCCACTTTCATGTACTGTCAGCATCAGCAGCTCTGCCTCCGCCGGTTTCTTTCGGAAAATATCTATCAAAATTTCCACCACAAATTCCATGGAGGTAAAATCATCATTATGCATAATCACTTGATAATGCTTCGGTTCTCTTACATTTATTCTCGTTTTCTCCCTCGTCTCTCCCTGTACAGCCATTTTATCAACTCCCCTGCCCTGTAATTTACAAACATCTCCTCCTGGATAGTTCCGTTCCGCAGCGCTGCGTCAGACACTGCCCATCTTCGTTTCAACATCCGTCCATGTTCTTTCACGCAAAGTATATCATTCTTTCTCCCCGTTTACAATCGCCATTTCTTTCCCCTGCATCCCTATTCCCTTTACCCCCTTTATACCTCATTCGGAATACTCTCTGCAACTCCAAACAGCAGTCCATCCAGACCGGAATTCTGAATCCATGCAGCAGTCCCGTGACTCGTTTGTCCTGTTACGAATCAGTTGCAAAAAAGCAGAAATCTGTTATAATAGGCTTAAAATCAGATTTTCAATAAATTATGGAAATGAGGGACGAAAATGGCAGGCGAAACACAAAAGTGCCCAATGTGCAGCACAAAACTGAAAATGATAGGCGGAAGAATGACCTGTAAAAAATGCGGTTATTATATCCGGAGTCAAAGTGAGATGAACGACACCTCCTCACCACAGTATGGCAGAAGCAGCCAGTACACAGACAGCCGTCAGTCCAGTGCGGCGGAAGGCTCTGCCTATCGCTCCGGCACTCCAGGACAGGGCAGCTCCACATACCGGGCCGGCTCCTCTTATCAATCCGATACCACAGGCCGCACCGGTTCCACATGGCAGTCCGGTCAGTCTCCCACGCAGAAAAAGCCCGGTGAGAGCAATCCCGTTGTCGCCATTGTAGTCTCCGTGATAGCAGGCTCCATCTCCGTGGCAGCCCTGGTAGCCATTGTACTCTTCCGCGCCGGAATCTTCGACGGCCTGATAACAGGAACGGGAGGGAATTCCCGAAGTGAAAGCCTTGCTTCCTCCCTGGAGGATGAAGGAAACTCCCCGTCCCAGTCCGAGCAGGCCTCTCAGGCTTCTTCTTCCGGGCAGACTGCTTCGTCCGCAAGGCTTCCGCAGTCCTCTTTCTTCTGCGAAGTTGCGGAAGCGATCTGGGAAAAGCCCTACAGAAGCGTTTCCGCGGAAGAATACGCCAGCCTTACGGCTCTGCAGATTGACAGAGATGAGAATTCGATTTATTATCAGCTGAATTACGGAGAGACCCAGACGCTGACTTATTATAATGACATAGGCATGGATCTTGCCGATCTTGCATCCTTTACCGGCCTTGAATGGCTCTCACTGGATGCCGACCTTAACAAAGGCGATCTTGACGGACTGAATTATCTGTATGGTGTCTATGCGGAGAATACTATCAGCGATCTTGCCGATATCATTCCGAACCCGGAATACATCACGGAAATCGGCGCCGAAGACAGCATCTTTGAGCATGATCTGTCCGGAATTGAGTCTTTCCCGAACCTGGAATATCTCTATGTGGATTATGGTTCTCTGGAGGATATCTCGGCTCTGCTGCAGTACCCCAATCTGCTGGGCCTGACTCTCATTGACTGTGATTCCCTGAATGATTACAGTCCCTTGATGTCACTGAACAGTCTGGAATCCCTGACCATTGACTCTTCCCAGCTGAAGAGCATTGATTTTATCAATGAAATGCCTCTGCTTACCAGTCTGTCCGTGGAAAACAGCCAGATTTCCAATATAAATGCTCTGGGTAATTGTCCCGGGCTGGAAGTCCTTTCTCTGATCGACAATTATGATATAGTTGATTATTCCATCATAGGTCAGTTAAGCGAATTAAAAGATCTGACATTGGAGATGAGCTATGACAGCGTACTTCCTTCCTTTGAGAATCTGACTCAAGTAGAATGGCTTACTGTGAAAAATGCCAGTGACCTCACACCTTTGAAGGACGCAGTCAATGTCACTTACCTGTCTCTGGCGGACTGTGCCGGCTGGGAGTTGGAGTCCATTACCGCCATGCAGAATCTGAATACACTGATTATCAATGATTTTCGGTCTTATGTAGATTCTCTGGATCCGCTGACCCACCTGCCGAATCTGAATGCACTGAGCCTGGAAGACACCTCAGTATTCGGCAATATAGAGGCAATTTTCGGCATTCCCACGCTGCAGTATCTGTATCTGGACGATTGTCAGGTGGGTATTGATTTCGAGAGGATGCCGGTCAATGAGACACTGGAAGTGTTATCGCTGAGCGAGATGACCATCTTAAGAGATCCTACTTACAATAATGGAGATGAGATCAACCTTTCGGAACATTATGACATGTTCGACTGCTTCCCCAATCTGACGGAGCTGTACGCAGCTTCCCTGAGACTGGACAGCATCGAGTTCGTGTCGAAGCTTCCCCGTCTCCAGTACCTTGATATCACCAATAACAGCGTTACCAGTCTGAAACCGCTGGAAGCCCTCAGTGACTTCCAGGCTGTATGGTGTGGTCAGAATACCATCCTGGAGAATCTCTCTCCGGAAAGTGATATCTTTGTTTATACTTCAGATTATTAAGACACTGGGGATGCCCCATACCATATTTTATATATGGGCTTTTCATGGAGCGTCCCTCCTGTTCAGCCGGATTTTGTATATCGCTTTATCTCTGTTCAGAACACCGGAATATAAAATATGTCGAAATACAAAGTACAGTTTTCGCTTTTTTAATAATTGCAGGTACCTGTCACAAAAAACAGCCCCTCCACACTGCGCTTTCAACAATGTGGAGGGGCTGTGCCTATTTCCAGCTTTTTCTCTTCTCCATCCGCCGCTTCCATAGCATAACCGCTTTCCGCATGAGAATCCATCTCCGAAATATTGTGCCATCCATATCCTCCGGCAAGTTCCTGTAATCCTACATCCATCCAGGGGCTGACCGGCAGACCGCCAGAATTTTCAGTCCGTTTACCATCTCACCCTGCCACCACCAGCGTCAGATACAGATAAGTCCCGTAAGCCAGCAACAGTGCAATTCCCTGCCATTTCTGGAATTTTTGGGTAATCATTGTGGGAAGCAATGCGATGCATCCCACAACCAGACAGGCAGGAAGGTCGTATCGCGCAGAAGCTTCCGCAATCGGAAGAGCCTTTCCCGAAACAAATGCACTCAAAGGGAGAATCAATGTCAAATCAATGATATTGGCCCCCAAAATATTCCCCACAGAGAGGGAAGACTGCTTCTTGATGATAGCGGTAATCGTTGTAATCAGCTCCGGAAGAGAAGTTCCCACCGCAATAATCGTAACGCCGATGACCCGTTCCGGAACGCCTGCCAGAGTTGCCAGTGTACTTCCATTGTCCACCAGCAAATCCGCTCCCCATACAATTCCCACGGCTCCCACAATAAACTTTGTCACATTCACCAGAATCTCTTTCTTCTGAGGGTTCCGCCTGCTTCCTTCGCTGCCCTGGCCTGTCATGGCCTTCTTCGCGGAAGCCACATTCTCCCACAGGAAAGTACAGAAAATCAGAAGCAATACGATAGATATAGGCATTGTGGTCTGCCCCGAAAAGCCACAGGCCACAATCAGCCCTGCCGCCGCCAGCATCAGAACGGATTTCAACAGATAATCCCTCCGCTTAATCACAGCAGGCATGCAGATCAGGGAAATCGCCATAATCAATCCTATATTCGCCGTGACACTGCCCACCGCATTTCCGATTGCCATGTCCACGCTTCCCTTTGCCGCCGCCATGACGGAGACCAGCATCTCCGGCAGCGTGGTGGCCAGACTCACAATGGTGGCGCCGATAATCAGCTTCGGAATCCCGCTCACTTCCGCAATCCAGGAAGCAGCATCCACAAAATAATCGCCGCCTTTCACAATAAATACAATACCCACAAGAAATAAAAAAATAGTCAATGCCAGTTCCATTTTCCCGTCCTCTTTCTTTCGTATTTTTTCAAAAGAAAAAACCCACGCACAGCCTTCTGCGTATCAGATTACAATCCATACGCAAAGGCTATGTATGAGTCTCGTTATTTAAGACAAGCCAGACCAGCGGTCGAGTATGTTGACTTGTCACGCATCCTGCGCTTACTACTCCCCCATCAGGTTTTTCAATTGTTAGCTTAGTGTAGCACACGGGCGGACAGCTGTCAATACGCCAAAACGGGTTATCATCGCTTTTCCCTCACGATATGAATTAAAGTTCATTCTGTTCACCTAACTGCTGCCAATGGGAAGTCTTTCTCTGACTGTCACTCATAAAGCCAGTCCAGAGTATCTGCCACCTCTCCATCATAGTCCGCCTCTCTGGGCTGCAAAACAGTATCCGCCGGGATGATGCCCGCAATCAGGTAAGCTCCCGTACCGAAATATACCGTATGCTCTCCTGCCTCATAGCGATATGCATGGATATCCGCCACGGGACACCCTTCGGCCACAACCGCCCCCCGATAAAGAACCGCCAGCCCGCCGCGGTCATCCGCATGGGTATTGGTCTCCAGATCCGGCAGCTGCAGCCATTGGATACTCTTATCCCGCATATAACCTATCAGAATGTAGGAATCCTCCGAAAGCTCCACTGTAACGGACAGATTCCCTTCAAAGGCCTTCTCGAAATCCGTTGCAATACCCGTAAGGCCCTGAAGCTCCGGAGCAAGCTTCTGCAGCTTACGTACCCTGTCGCAGGAAATACTGCTTCCGGATGTCATCACAAAAGTATGTGCATTTTCTGATAACAACCGAAAAGAGGCCGGCCGCAGCGGCAGAATGTCGGTCTCAGACTGCTTCCCGGGATGATATCGGCCTTCCTTCAGTTCTTTCGTATGTTTCACCAGATTCTCATATTCCCGTTTATATTCCGGCAGACAGGCAGTCCAGTGGCCATAACGGTCTCCGTCCGGAAAGGGAATCTTTCTCTGGGGCGTCTGCATGCTGTTGGCATAGTAATATGTCTTCTCTGTCAGTGCGGCCAACTCCCCATATATCTCCAGAGACTGTCCCAGATAGCCCCCTGCCCGCTCCAGCAATGAAATGTCGCCATAACATTCCTCATCCATACCGGCTTTATATTTCAATATTTCCATGGCCGCCAGGATCTTGTGACAATAGAAATGAGTCAGCAGCCACAGCGCCTCCACGTCTGTACCGATCCGGCATAATTCCTCACCCATGTCCGAAACATGTTCCTTTATGAGCCGGAACTTTGCCCGGGCCTCATCTGCCAGGGCAGCCACTTCCTCCACACAGTCATAAGGAGTCTCCCCAATGTGAAACAGCCCCTCCTGCTCTCTCCTGATGTACTCCTCTGGCTGCTCTCCCTTCAAAGCCACGCTGTTCCACAGCTCCAAATTAGGCCGGTAGCGGCTTACATTGGTGAGCTGACTCATAGTCATGCCCAGACTGAAGGTCTGACGGTTGCCTTCGGTGACGCCCACTCGTCCCAGAAGCCTGGGCACACAGCGGCCGGCAGCTTCCATAGCCTCCAACAGCAGACCGCCGTCCTCTCCTGACAGTCCATAGAGATAGGCAAAACGCGCCGACCAATACTGCTTTTCCGCGGTTTCCCCCCGATCAGGCTGTATGGCATAGCGAAACCATGCCTCGAACCAGATTCTGTCTCTGTCCATCTGGAGCAGACGTGGACCGGTCCTGTCCGCAATTTATACAACAGAACAGTTAAAATAGCTTTCATGCCTTCTGCACCTTGGCAGCATACTCTGATGGTGTCATGCCTTCATATTTTCGAAATACCCGGGTAAAAGTATTCTGATTCTCATAGCCGGCCATCCGCATGACCTCTTTCACAGAAAGCTGACCTGCTGCTTCCCTGAAAATGCGTTTTGCCTCCTCCACACGCACCTGGTTGATATAGTACAGCACACTCTCACAACCCGATTCCTTCAGCTGCTTATTGATCCCGGAGGCCGATTTCCCCAATGCGGCACAGACATCCTCCACGCTGAGGGCCGGATTGCTGTAATTGGCCATAATATATGCTGTAATATCTTCCTTCAGCCGGTTCTGCCGCCTGTCTCTGAGATAGTCTTCATAGAACAGCAGACCGGGGGCTCCCGGCTTCCAGGGAACCGTCCTGACAAGTTCTGTGGTCTCCTCATAAGCGGCATAAGCCTTTAAGCTGCCGGTATACACATTGCTGACACAGATATGGCATGAATATCCCCTGAGGGATAGTTCGTCCTGTAAGCAGCCCAATGTCTCCTGCTGAGAATCCCTCTCTTCGGGTCTGCTCAGAAAATAATACAGAACATTCCCCTGACTGCGGCCGAAGGTAGCGTCCACAGACAGCGATTCATCCGGGTAAATCCCCCTTTCCCGGAAAATAACTTCTCGGAATCTTCAGCCCTTATTTCATGGTGCTTTCAGAACCTATTT
>CAJUQT010000078.1 GCA_910588225.1 uncultured Acetatifactor sp. | reverse complement strand
GGCCAGGATTTTCGAGAAGCTGTTAACAGAAAACGAAATCGAGATCAGCAGCGGGCAGGGGCGAATTCTATTTGTCCTGTGGAAAGAAGACAATCTGACTGTCAGTGAAATCAGTCAGAAGACCTCTCTTGCCAAAAACACGGTTTCCATTATCGTGGACGGAATGGTGCAGAAAGGCTTTCTGGCGAGAAATATTAATCCGGCCAACCGCCGTCAGACCATCATATCCCTCACAGAATATGCGAAGGCTTTGCAGGAAAAATACGAGCAGGTATCGCAGCAGATGAACCATCTTTTTTATCAGGGATTTTCGGATGAGGAGCGGGAAGAATTTGAGGGATATCTGGCCCGTATTCTGGATACCCTGACGCAGTTTGAGGACAACCATATTTAGTGCCGTCGTGCAGCGACTCAAACAGCCGTCCTTCCGGGCATCGTTTGGAAGAATAGCGCCAAAGTGGCGCATGGCGGAACTGGACAGTAAATTCACAAAGGCGCACGAGAGGCACTTTCATGAGCATACTTTCGAATGAAAGTTCCTCTCATAAGGGGTGCGCCGAAGTGATTTTACTCTTTAGTGCCGTCGCGCAGCGACTCAATTAGGAGGCCACACTATGATTACACAAGAATACATTAAGAAATTCGCCCTGAAACAGAAGACCGCATTTATCGGATCTGTGGATGAAAATGGATTTCCGAATATCAAGGCAGTATTTGCACCACAGAAAATCGAGGGAAACTGTTACTACTTTTCCTGCAACACTTCCGCCATGCGTTCCCAGCAATATATGAAAAATCCAAAGGCATGCCTTTATTTCTACCAGAGAGGGCGTTTTCAGTATGAGGGAATTATGCTGGTGGGGTCCATGGAGGTTTCGCAGGATATAGAGTTGAAGAAGGCACTCTGGCAGAAAGGGGACACAGCATATTATAAGGAGGGCGTAAATGACCCTGACTATTGTGTCCTGAAATTCACGGCGCAAAAGGGCCGGCGGTATTGTGATCTGCATTCGGAGAATTTTATTCTGGATACAGATTCGGCGGAGACAGAGGACTGACATGGGACTTTTTAAGAAAATACTATCAGTATCATTTAAGGAAAAATCCGTATTTTGCTTTGACTATATTGTCAATACGCTGTATTCCTTTTTCGGTATTGTATTGAAAGTATCTCTCTGGAAAGGACTTTACGGCACCGGCGGAGGCGCCATAAACGGTATCGTTCTGAACGATATGATTGTTTACAGCATTCTTTCCAGCTTTACCCAGGGCATCACAAATACCAAGGAAATATATCGGATTGACTCCTGTCAGTTTCAGAAAAATGTGGATATGTTTGTGGAGATGCTGCACATGCAGGCTTTCTGCCATACACCTGTCAGACAGTTGAGCCTTGGCCAGCGGATGAAGGCGGAGGTGGCTCTGGCTCTGTTGCATGATCCGTCCATTCTGTATCTGGACGAGCCCACCATCGGGCTTGACGTACTGGCCAAGCAGCAGATACGGGAATTCATCCGGGAGCGGAACCGCCAGTCAGGGATGACTACCATCTTGACTTCCCATGATATGAAGGACCTGGACAGCGTATGCAAAAGGATTATTATCTTATCCAAAGGCAGTATTCTTTTTGACGGAGCAATTCAACGCTTCAAACAGGAATATACCACCACTTCCGTGGCCGAATTTACCTATGCCGAGAAGAATACGGATATGGCGGCAGAACTGCCCCACCGGCATCTGAAGGTCATAGAGGATAAGGACCACCGCCTGAACGGCTTCTTATCCAGAAATTCCCGAATCAGCAGGGTCTTATCCACATAATAATATTCCGACTGTGCGCGAATGTAATCGGAAATCCCGATAGGAAGCGTCTTTTTCTCTGTTACAGCTACCGGCTCCCGGTTATTTCCCGATTTTACTCTCTTATCAGCCGGTCTTTCCGTGTCATCGGGAATTTTCCAGCTTTTTCCTTCACGGCTCCCGGTATTCTGTTATTATTACAGAAATAGGTAACTGTGCGTTCTGCAATTCCCCATTCTGCCGCTTTTTCTTTACATGTTTTCATCAGCACGCACCTCCCCGTCTTCTGTAATTAATATATTCCTCTTACCGCAAATTACACCTCACATTCGGCAATATATCAACTTATAATTTTATATATTGCCGAGACATAATGGATATTGCCGAATATTCTTTTCCGAATCATTCCGATCTATGTGTCCCGCAATAAATATCTTTTGTCTCGGAATGATTCAGCGGGTTTATCAGGTCTAAAGCAGCAGGGGAAGTGCATTCTGCTGATTACCCGTAAAGCTTCCACATTACACATTGCGGACCGGATTTTGCGTATAGAGGATGGAAAAGTATATCAGATATAGCTTTTTATTCTAAAGTTCCTTTTTGTTCATAATTCCGATACTGATTCTGCAGGATATGCCCAATACAGCGACGGCAGCCGCCAGCGCCGCCAAAGCGGCCAGCTCCGGCCTCTCCTCGATTTGACTCAGCATGGGGGCCAGAGCGAGATACATGGAATTTCCCACTTTCGCCACCGCCATTCCAAATGCAAAAAGCAGGAGAGTGACTACAACAATTATAATTCTTGCTTTTTCCACACCAAATTTCAGTTCAATGGGAAGCAGAAAACTCAGTATAATTATTATCAGCAGAAATTCCGCGAAAATATTCATCAATATATACTCAACAGAAAGAACTCCTTTTGCCACGCTTATCACATAAGCCAGAACCACGCCGTACAGGCACATGGCACCTCCTCCCAAAATGCTGAATATATACTTTTCCACCACATATTCCTTTCTGGTAATCGGCAGAGTAAACAAAAAAGCATTTCCATTATCAGCTCCGTCGTAACTGAGTGTATTCATGGTATACATTACACCGATAATGGTCAGGTAGGTGATAACAAATCCGGGATCTGTCCCCCCAATAGCCACCATAACTGCTATTACTCCAACCATCAGCAGCGTATTTTTCTGTTGCATCATCAGTTTCCAGTCTTTCAGTAACAATCCCGCCATCATGCAGCCCCCTTTATCATCATCATTATCACTTCATCAACAGATCCCTTTTCTATGGCAAGCCCCGGATAATTCTCTCTGTAAAACTGTACCTGATTGGTCAGACAGCTATACCCGAAAGCTTCCTTTTTATAACGCAGAATGTATCGTTTCTCCATATCGGCATATTGCTTTTCGCTTACCTTGAGCAGTGCATACTCGCTCAGCAGCACATCCGTATCCTCATGCATGATAATTTTCCCCTCATGTATCATGTACAGATCATCGCACAGGGATTCCAGATCACTGGAAATGTGAGAACTGATCAGAATCGCCCGCTCTTCCTTCGTTTCCATGAACTCCCGCAGCAGCTCCAGCACCTCATCTCTGGCCACCACATCCAGCCCTGCGGTAGGTTCATCCAGTATCAGCAGCCTGGCATCATGGGAAACTGCCGCAATCACTTTCAACTTTGCTTTCATTCCTGTGGAAAATTCTTTGATTTTCCCACTCTCCGGCAACCGGAATCTTCGCGCTTGTTCCAGGAAAAATCCCCTGTCAAATCTGTCATAGAGCTTCTCAAGCACTGGCACAATGTCCTTTATGGTCAAGTACCCGCTGAATCCGGAATCCGCCAACACCACCCCCATCTCCTGTCTGTCTTTCACGTTAAGTTCCCGCGGAGCTTTGCCCAGAATCTGTACGGTTCCGCCCTCTGCTGAGATCAGCCCCAGCGCCGTTTTAAATGTGGTGCTTTTCCCGGAACCGTTCTGTCCTATCAGCCCTGTCACACAGCCCGGCCTGATTTCCAGGGAACAGTCCAGCGAAAAAGTTCCGTATGTTTTCCTTAAATGTTCCATCTTCAACATTGTCATCCCTCCAAAATCAATTCAAATAAACTTCTGATGTCTTCCTTGCTGATTCCAAATCTTCTGCCCTTCTGAATCACCATCTCCAGATCCGCTTCCAGTTCCTTTTTCTGCTCCTCCAGCAGCAACTCAGCATTGGCTGCCGCTATATAGGTTCCCTTTCCATGTACAGTTACGACAAACCCTTCCGCCTCCAAGTTGTCATATGCTTTTTTCACCGTCAAAGCACTGATTTTCAGTTCCTTCGACAGAGTACGCACAGAGGGCAGATTATCATTTTCCTTTAATTCTCCCTTGCGGATCATGGTCTTAATCTGGTCTGTAATCTGCTCATATAAAGGTACCATCAGGGAGCCATTAATGATGATATGCATAAGTTTTACCTCCCCTGTGTAAACAGTATATAACAGCACAAATCTGTTGTCAAGTGTTATATACTGTTTATCGCAAATTACATTTTAGAATCTATTTGCGTTGTCAAAATGTCCTTTTGTGCAATGGGCATTATGATTTATGTTTTTTTGCCGATACACGAAGTAACATTTGTGCGACAGTTCAACCAGCGTATCAGCCGGTACATGAATTGAGAAAAAGCGGACAGAATTAACATCAGACATTTACTAAGGCACGCCGATATGTGCAGGAGGTATGAATATAATCAAAATTGCCATATGTGATGATGAAGCTAATATAAGAAATTATCTTGCCGCACTGATTCGAAAGCAGGCGGTTCCCTGTGAAATTCAGGAATACGCTTCCGCCGATGCCCTTCTCTCAAAGAACACTGAGTATGATCTGCTGTTTCTGGATATAGATCTGGGCACACCCCCGAACAGGCGCCCCATGGACGGTTTGTCTCTTGCACGGCGGATAAGGGACAGGAATCTAAGCCCGCAGCCCCTTATTATCTTTGTTACCGGTTACGAAAAGTATGTGTATGACGCATTCGACGTAAATGCATTTCAATATCTGGTCAAACCTGTGGACGAAGGAAAATTTGCCGAAGTCTTCGGACGTGCGGCGGCGCAGATTTCTGCAGGTGTCGGGCGGAACCTGCAGAAACTGGTAGTTCAGTTCGGAGGCACAAGCAGGATCATTGCCTGGGATAGTATCTACTATATAGAAAGCCATGGGCATAAAGCCGTTCTGCATTTAAAGGAAGAAACTGTGGAATATTATGCGAAGTTAGGGGAGCTGGAAAGAGAGCTTGCCGGACACTTCTTCCGGATTCACAAAGGATATATGGTGAATCTTGCCTGGGTGGAAGAGTACAGCCGGTCGGAAGTAATTATGATAAACGGTGATAAACTTCTGATTTCAAAATACAAATATGCCGATTTCGTCAAGGCCCATCTGCATTTTCTGCAGCAGTCTCTGTGAGAAATCAAAGGCATCTTCGGGAGAGTCAAAGTGAGCGAATCTTCTTTTGTCCTGTTTCATCAGTTCGTCACAGGAGTGGAAAATATTATATATGCCGTCTGCATGGCAGGTTTCTTTCGCCCCTTTATGGTGAATAGAAGGCGTTTTGCCGTAATTTTACTGATTTATATGTCTCTGCTTCCTGTCCGTTGGCTTCCCTTTGCACATGGCTGGATGCACATAATTCTTGTAATTCTCCTGCTGACTGTCCTCTCTGCTTATCTGGGCGTGGAGAAGAAGCTCCTGATTTTTCTGGGCATGCTGTTTTACTGTGTCCGAAATCTGAGTATGATGCTCCTGACCAGCGTGGATTATTTTTCCGCAGAATATTTTCTGCAAAATGCAGATACCCCGGAACTGGTTTTCCGCATTGCGGCATGGAATTTTCTCCTGATACAGTTTCTGCGGCTTCTACTGTTTTCACTTATGCTTTTGGCCGCCTCGCATCAGCTGCAGAAATCCAGGATAGAACTTCATATACGGGAACTGGGATACCTGTTGCTGACACCTGTGACAGGAATTCTGTTCGTCCAGATTATTATCAATCTGCTGGTAGTCAGCGATGAGCACCTGCTTTTCCGTCTGTACGAACAGTTTCCGATATTTATCTGGCTAATCCCCGTCATGGGCCTTCTGTTCTATGTTGAGCTTCTCGCCTCCATTGTTTTCTGCCAGCAGATTATCCGGCTGCAGGAGGAACGGAGAAGTAGTTCCGTTACAGAACAGCAGCTTTCCGCTCTGCAGAGACGAGTAGAGGATATAGAACAGCTTTATGATGGTATACGCAGAATAAAACACGAGATGAAAAACCATCTCACCAACATCAAGGGCCTGGCACAAAACGGCTGTTATGAGGACATGGAAAAATACATTTCCTGCATCGACGAAAGTATGAATCTTTTTAATCTTACTATCCATACTGGAAATCCGGTTACGGACATTATCCTTAACGACCGGCAAAAATCTGCCGTTCAGCAGGGCATTTCCTTTCAGTCAGACTTCATCTGTCCTGCCCGTGAGGCCTGTAATGTCTATGATATCGGCATTATTGTCAGTAATTTGCTGCAGAATGCCCTGGAGGCCTGTGCAAAAATGGCGGATGGGCCGAAATATATCCGCCTGTCCGGCAGGCAGAGGAACAAATTTTATGTCATTCATGTCAGCAATTCTTTTGAAGGTGAAATTTACTTTGACAAGTACACAGGTCTGCCTCTTACCACCAAAGGAAAGATCTGTTCTGATGGAGCTCCCTTCCTGCACGGCATCGGTCTGTCCAATGTCAGGAGAGAAGCTGAAAAATATGGCGGAAGTGTGGATATTCAGGTCAAAAATAAAGAATTTCATGTAACAGTACTTTTGCAGCAAAAAAGAAAGGAGCACTAAAAATGTTTGTCAATGAAGCAATGGTAAAAGAAGTAAACCAGTATTACACCCGAAGAGGCGGCAAAAGAGCAGTAAATGCCACTAATTTTGCCAATTATATGCAGAAAGCTTCCTTCCGGAACGCATCTGCGTCAAAGGCCGCAGAACAGCCAGACACACCACAGCCTGCGGAAAGAACGAAAGAATCCGCTCAATCGCAATCCGGAAACGGGATTTCCTGCTGTGAACAATGTCGGCTGACCAGCCAGCTGATGGTTCAAATGATATCTCGCAGTCTTTACAGCCAAAGCGGATTGGGCTATTCTCCCTCGGCAGCCGGAGCTCTAAGCACTTACCGGAATATGATGAACCTTTTCGGCGGCAACGGCAGCCTTTCCTGAAAAAATTCCACCACGACACATTTTCCGCCAAAGCTATAATTGTATCATACCGTCAATAAGTCATCGAAATGCGGTTCACTCAACAGAATAATCCGTGACAGTTCAGGCAAGTCCTGAACTGTTGCACAATTACAATAATTCCAATGGAATATTTGAGGAATACAGTAGACAGATTGACAATAATCTATTATAATTTACATGTAAAAACTATCAACTTATAAACAACTGGTATTCCCATACAAAATCAGGGGCCTGGATTGTTTATGGCGGAGTGTAGGAGGAAAAAAATGAAGAACTTGAAAATCAGGACAAAACTATTGGTGACTTTTATGCTTGTCATCATTCTGTTCTGCGGGACGGTTGCCATCGCAATTATGGGGCTGAATCAAAATGCGGATAAGTATTCCGAGTTTTATCATGTCGGATACCAGGTTACCAACAAAGTCATGAACATGCGCCGTGGATTACAGATTATTGTAAAGGATCTTTCCTTTATTACAATTGAAAAGGATGAAGCCAAAAAAGAAGTATATTTAAGTGATATGCAGAAGGAAATGGCTGCACTGGAAGAAAATGCAACCTGGCTGTTTGAGAATTTCTCGGGCGATACCGAACTGCTGGATTCTTTTGCTGCCAATGTACGGCAGGCTGTAGAGCTGCAGGAACAGGTCATCACCATTGCCGCTACGGATATGGCGGCCGCTCAGTCCATGTTGCTTAATGAATATCAGCCCCTGGTGGAAGAAGCTGTGAACAACCTGATTCATATCAGTGAAGTGGTGGAGCAGTCCGCTGCAGACGACTATGACAGCACTGTTTCCATGCAGGATATGTTGATTCTTATCCAGTTAGGCATGGCCGGAGGTGCGCTGGTCATTACAATACTGCTTTCTACATACCTGACGGCTTCTATCACAAGGCCGCTCCGGGAACTGGAGAGATCTGCCGGCCAGATTGAAAAAGGTAACTTTGAAATCGCAGTAAATTATACATCTAAGGACGAGCTGGGTGCACTGGCCAATTCCTTCAGAAATATGATTGCGATTCTGGGTACCGTTATCTCCGATGCCTCCATGCTCTTAAGCGAGATGGCAAACG
Organism: uncultured Acetatifactor sp.; assembly: GCA_910588225.1. Lineage (GTDB taxonomy): Bacteria > Bacillota > Clostridia > Lachnospirales > Lachnospiraceae > Acetatifactor. Next base: position 2,559 of record CAJUQT010000078.1, on the reverse strand, counting down.
GCAATTTTGATGTGCGTACCAAAGCGGAAGATCGCTATGTAGGCGAATTCCACGGCCTGCTGCTCTCCATCCGCAAGCTCAACCGTGATCTGAGCATGACTTTGGGACAGATTAACCAGAGTGCCGACCAGGTTGCATCCGGCTCAGGTCAGGTATCCAACGGCGCGCAGGCGCTTGCACAGGGCGCAACCGAACAGGCTGCTTCTGTCGAAGAGCTGGCCGCCACTATTACCAATATCTCTTATCAGGTTAAAAATACCGCAGACAACGCCCTTCATGCCAAGAATCAGTCAAGTATGGCCGGAGATGAAATGGAAGAATGCAACAATCAGATGCACGATATGATGGTTGCCATGGATGAAATCACCCGTTCTTCCAATGAAATCAGCAAGATTATCAAAACCATTGAAGATATTGCATTCCAGACAAATATCCTGGCTTTGAATGCTGCCGTTGAAGCTGCCAGAGCAGGAGAAGCAGGAAAAGGCTTTGCCGTGGTCGCCGAGGAAGTACGCAGTCTTGCCAGCAAGAGTTCCATAGCTTCCAAGAATACCGCGGAACTGATTGAAAGCTCTGTTGATGCCGTATCACGTGGTACACAGATTGCAAGCAGAACCGCAGAATCTCTGGTGAAAGTGGTAGATGAAGTACGTTCCGTCTCTACCAAGGTTGATGAGATCGCAACTGCCGCAGAAGAGCAGTCCGGTGCGATTGAGCAGGTTACTCTGGGTGTGGATCAGATTTCCAGCGTGGTACAGACGAACTCAGCTACTGCGGAAGAAAGCGCCGCTGCCAGTCAGGAACTTTCAGAGCAGGCAGATAAGCTCAAGAGCCTGGTTGCCAAGTTCAGCCTTCGGGAAGAATTCGCCAATGCAGTTGCCAATACAGATACCAGCTTTGGGAATGATAGCAGCTGGAATTCGAACAGTATAAATCTGGATTAAACGTTCTGGTAAAAAGCCGATTTGCAGTTTAAAAGCTGCAAATCGGCTTTTATAATTGGGATATTTTTATAAATTATGTTCGCTTTGAGACTTTTTAAAGATGGCATAGAAAAACATCTGCATATTGTCCACAAAAAATGGTTATAAAATGGGAAGAAGTTATTATAATATAGTGCATTAAGGATTACACTTTTTACAGGGAACATATCCCTGATTAATCAACTCTTCTCTCGTAGTATTCACTGGCAGTTTATTTTTCTCACTCATCTGCTTTACACTGTCGCAGTCGGGATAATGAAACTTTCCGGTATTCATGTTACAGATATAATCGGCTGTCTGTGACGGTTCCGCTGTTGATTCCGCTGTTATTCGCGGCGGCACTTCCGCACCCCAGCTGTCCGGCCCTGTTACAGCCGGAGACTGCTGGGTTGCTCCTGCGTCCGAATCCTGCGGTAATACCGCTCTGCTTTGGTCAGAAGCCCCCACAGGCTCTCCTGACTGCCAGGTATCCGACGGACTGCAGTTCCAAGTCATCTGTTCCCCGTCACTGCTGACTATTACACTCCCTTGCTCATCAGTTCTGAAGACTCTGATCCCTCTGGTTCGAAACTGATTCAGAGTCTCCGCATGCGGATGCCCATAACTGTTCCCTTCTCCGCAGCTGATCACAACATATACGGGAGATACCGCATCCAGAAATGATGCCGAAGAGGAAGTTCTGCTGCCATGGTGTCCCGCTTTATAGATATCCGCATCCAGTGATATCCCTGATGCCTCTGCCTCTGCAAGAATTTCCGCTTCTTCGTCTTCTTCCGCATCCCCCGTGAACAGAAGCTTCTGATTTCCATGCTCCAATAGAATCGCAATAGAATTATTATTGCTGTCGCTGCTCATAGACACAGGACCTACAATGGTAAACACCGCATCCCCCAGAGAATACTGCTGCCCTGTCACAGGCAAGGTCCGCTGATATCCTCTGTTTTCTATAGTATCTGCCACGTCACGGTACGTATCAGTATCCTTATCTTCGTCCGTCATCAATATGGTTTCACAGGGGAATTTATAGAGGATGACATCCATACCTCCAATATGGTCCTCGTCCGGATGAGTACATACTGCATACTTCAGAGCTTCCACACCCTGATTGCTGAGATAATTCTGTATCTTTGTACCCTGTTCATTGTCACCCGCATCGATCAGCATGGCCTCTTCGCCGCAGATAATCAGAGTAGAATCTCCCTGTCCCACATCAAGAAAATGCACTTCCAGGACGTCTGGAGCTGAATCTGCTTCTGCCGTCTCTGATCTGTTCTGACTTGCGTCTACATCCTGCGCCATGGATTCCGGCGCCTTCGCTCCTCCCCCGTTCTCCGCACATCCGCCTAATCCCATGCCTGCCGCTGCCAATAAGAAAGCACTGACACCATACGCCAGAAGCTTTGTATGCAGCATGGTTTTATAATCTCTTTTTTTCATTTATTTCACCGCCTTTTTGATTCTGCAAATCCAAATTACACAATCACATAGCACATTATAACACAATATAAATTGAATAATAAAACATGAATGAAACCAGATAAGGAGAAACTCAAAAATTATATTTAGGACAGCAGAC
>CAJUQT010000077.1:1281-11387 GCA_910588225.1 uncultured Acetatifactor sp. | reverse complement strand
CGGGCATTGTCAGGAATTTGCCCCGGGGCTCAGGACCATAAAGGTCCTTGCAGGAGGCACCGTCCTTAGTGAATTAAACGCGAACTTAAACAACCATCCATTTCGGTGTTTCTTCTCGAAACGGATGTTGGATTAAGAAATGCCGATAACAGGAAAAAAGCATTTATAAGAGGAGCCTTTGGGATAAATACACAAATATTCTTCCTTATTTGAGAAAAATATATAAAATTTTAATACAAAACTGGAACGACAAAGTAAATTTTTCGACATTAAATATTCCCTTTTAAAGCAAGGTATGATATAATGACCTTAATTCAAGACAGGAAACGGCCGAATGGCCATCCATCATGTGCACTTTGGGCACATGATATAATGACATTATTCAAGACAGGAAACGGCCGAATGGCCATCCATCATGTGCACTTTGGGCACATGATATAATGACCTTACTCAAGGCGGGAAACAGCCAGATGGGTATCAGCTATAAATTGAAAGGTAATTTGTAATATTGTATTCGGGAGGGTGGTGAATCGTTCGGGAATCAGGAAAAACGACCCGGGGAATATATCATTTATATTTGCGGTCGCTGAAATTTGTCATGTCGTTTGACTCATGAGCGGAAATCATCATAAGTTGACAGCAAATTTGACCGCTCGTGAATATAAACCGGATTGGGGGGATGTTATGATTAAAAAAGAGATGATTGCCATGTTGCTGGCAGGTGGACAGGGCAGTCGGCTGGGTGTACTTACAGCAAAAGTTGCAAAACCTGCCGTGGCATTTGGAGGGAAATACCGTATTATTGATTTTCCTTTATCCAACTGTATCAACTCCGGAGTGGATACAGTGGGGGTATTGACCCAGTATCAGCCTCTGCGGCTGAACAGTCATATCGGAATCGGGATTCCCTGGGACCTGGACAGGAACATCGGTGGAGTTACCGTGCTGCCGCCTTATGAGAAGATGTCCAACAGCGAATGGTACACGGGAACGGCCAATGCTATTTTTCAGAATCTGGAATACATGGAAAGCTATCATCCGGAATATGTGCTGATTCTTTCAGGGGACCATATTTATAAGATGGACTATGAAATCATGTTGGATTTTCATAAGGCCAACAATGCGGAGGTAACCATTGCGGTTATGCCGGTGCCTATGGAAGAGGCAAAGCGGTTCGGCATTATGACAGCGGATGACAGGCACAGAATCAGTAAGTTTGAGGAAAAGCCGGAGTATCCTCAGAGTAATCTGGCCAGCATGGGAATTTATATTTTCAACTGGAAGACTCTGAAAAAGGCTTTGATTGACATGGCCGGGCAGCCAGCGCTGGATTTCGGAAAGCATGTGATTCCCTATTGCCATCGAAAAGGAGCGCCCATGTTTGCCTATGAATTCACCGGTTACTGGAAGGATGTGGGAACGCTGCAGTCTTATTGGGAAGCCAACATGGAACTGATAGATATTGTTCCTGAATTTAATTTATACGAAGAATACTGGAAAGTATATACTAAAAGTGAAATCCAGCCGCCGCAGTATTTTTCTTCGGACAGTGTGGTAGAGAGGAGCATAATCGGCGAAGGGACGGATGTTTACGGAAAGGTATATAATTCAGTCATCGGCTGCGGGGTCACCATAGGCAGGAATACGGTGATACGGGATTCTATTATCATGAACCGCACGCAGATAGGAAATGACTGTGAGCTGTATAAGGCGATAGTGGCAGAAGATGTACGCATGGGAGATCAGGTGCGGCTGGGAGTGGGAGAAGAGGCAGAGAACGACGTGGCGCCGCATATTTATAATCATGGAATTGTCACAGTTGGAGAGAAAAGTGTGATTCCCAACGGAATCAGCGTGGGGAAGAATTCCGTGATTTCCGGCGTAACTACCAGTGCGGATTACGGGAATTTCTGTCTGCCTTCCGGCAGAACTTTGATTAAGGCAGGTGAGCATCAATGAGAGCAATCGGGATTATCCTGGCAGGCGGAAATAACCGTCGGATGAAAGAACTGTCTCAGAAGAGGGCTGTCTGTGCAATGCCCATTGCCGGAAGCTATCGCAGTATTGATTTTACCCTGAGCAATATGTCCAATTCTCATATACAGAAGGTAGCTGTGCTGACCCAATATAATGCCAGCAGCCTGCATGAGCATTTAAGCTCTTCCAAATGGTGGGATTTCGGACGGAAGCAGGGAGGACTTTACACCTTTACTCCTGTGGTGACTGCGGAGAACAGTAACTGGTACAGGGGAACGGCAGATGCCATTTATCAGAATCTTGCATTTCTGAAGAACAGTCATGAGCCTTATGTGGTACTTACTTCCGGGGATGGGGTATATAAACTGGACTTCGGCAAGGTTTTGGAATTTCATATAGAGAGAAGGGCTGACATTACAGTGGTTTGCCGGAATATGGAGCCGGGCGTGAACCTGGAACGCTATGGGACAGTCCGCATGAATGAGGAGTGTCGGATAGAAGAATTCGAGGAGAAACCGCTTCAGGCAAAGTCCGGTGTGATTTCCTGCGGAATTTATATTCTGCGCCGCAGGCAGCTCATCGAAATGGTTGAAAAATGTGCGGAGGAGGACAGATATGATTTTGTAAGAGATATTTTGATTCGCTATAAGGAAGTGAAACGTATCTTTGGATACAAAATGCGGGAGTATTGGAGAAATATTGCTTCTATAGAAGACTATTTCGGCACCAATATGGATTTTCTGAAAGCGGAGGTGAGGAATTACTTTTTCAAACAATATCCGGATACTTATTCCAGAGTGGATGACCTTGCACCGGCAAAATACAATGTGGGAGCCAGCGTGAGAAACAGTCTGATTTCCAGCGGCTGCATTGTAAACGGTGTGGTGGAAGATTCCGTAATTTTTAAAAAAAGCTACATAGGAAACAATTGTGTCATCAAGAATTCCATAATTTTGAATGATGTATATATCGGTGACAACACCTGCATTGAGAATTGCATTGTGGAGAGTCGGAGTACCTTACGTGCAAATTCGCGTTATGTAGGTGAGAATGGTCATATCCGCATTGTTGTGGAGCGGAATGAGAGATATACAATGTAACAAAAGTGGTCCTGGATTCCTGATTAAGGGGGTTTTGCAGATGCAGGTTACAGACGTTCGCGTGCGCAAAATTGCGAAGGATGGCAGGATGAAAGCAGTTGTGTCCATTACCTTGGACGAGGAATTTGTAGTGCATGACATTAAGGTAATCGAAGGAGACAAGGGCTTATTCATCGCAATGCCCAGCAAGAGGACGGCTGATGGGGAATATAAGGATATTGCCCACCCCATCAATTCCTCTACCAGAGACGCAATCCAGAAAGTGATTCTGGAGAGCTACGAGAAGGCTCTGTTGGAGCCGGACGGGGAATAGGGACGTGACAGCATTGGAATTGACATCAGAATCCCCCAAAAGCCATGGCGAAAAGCCATGGCTTTTTTGCGGAAAATTGTATTCTGTTTTTATAGAAGGAAATCACCTTGACGATAAATGAGGGGAACGCCTATAATAGAAATAGAATTTGGATAATAGAAATCAGATGACAGGATCTGAATACAGGAACAGGAAACGTAAGGGAGTTATAAAATGTATATCATAGTGGGACTTGGGAATCCCGGCAGGGAATATGCCGGCACCCGGCATAATGTGGGATTCGGTGTGCTGGACAGACTGGCGGAAAAAGAGAACATTGCCATTCTGGAGAAGAAGCATAAAGCTGTCATCGGTAAAGGGATTATCTCGGGACAGAAGTGTATCCTGGCCAAACCCCTGACATATATGAATCTCAGCGGGGAGAGCGTCAGGCAGATGATTGATTATTACAAGGTGGACGAGACCGCAGAACTGATTGTGGTTTCCGATGATATCAGCCTGGAACCGGGACAGATACGGATTCGCAAAAAGGGAAGTGCAGGAGGGCATAACGGGCTGAAGAATATCATTGCACATCTGGGACATGACAGTTTTATTCGGGTGAAGATGGGGGTTGGAGAGAAACCGAAGGGCTGGGACCTGGCGGACTATGTGCTGGGCAGATTTTCGCAGAAGGATGCAGAGGCGGTGGAGGAAGCGGCAGACCGTGCGGCGGATGCAGTCCGTATGGTTATCTCGGAGGGGCCGGATGCCGCTATGAACAGCTTTAACGGCGGGAAAAAGGAAGAGAGGAAGGTAAAAAAGCTGCCGGAATCGGCAACAGATAAAAGCAGCAGCTTTCGGGAGAGAGCAGCTGAATCTGTGAAAGAAAATCAGGCTTAGGAATTGTACGGCAGTTCTTTATTCATGCGAGGAGGCAGAACATGCAGGCACTATTGGCGCCGCTGCAGGAGTTGGCGGAATTCGGCAATATCAGGGAGACTATCAGAAAAGGGACAGAACAGGGAGAGTATGCAGCCGCTGCGTTGACCGGCTGTGTGGATTCCCAGAAACTGCATATGATTTACGGACTGAGCGATGGCTTTTGGATAAAGGTTATCGTTACTTACAGTGATTTAAAAGCGAAGGAGCTTTACGAGGAATATAAGTTTTATGACAGAAATGTCATGTTGTATCCGGCAAAGGATCTGATTTTTTTCCAGGCGGATATTCACGGGAATCAACTGGTCAGAGAGCGGGTGAAGGTGCTGCGCAGACTGATAGAGCGGAAGCCTGTGACCATTGTGACCACTTATGCCGCACTGATGACACCCCAGGCTGTGTGGGACAGGGAGAAGGATGTTATCAATGTGGAAAAGGGAGGAATACTGGACGAAGAAATGCTGTGTAAGCGTCTGGTAGACATGGGTTATGAGAAAACTTATCAGGTGGAAAGTCCGGGACAGTTCTCTGTCCGGGGCGGTATTGTGGATGTTTTCGATTTGACGGAGGAGAATCCTTATCGCATCGAGCTCTGGGGGGATGAGGTGGAGTCTATCCGCAGCTTTGATATCTTAAGTCAGCGTTCCATTGAGAATCTGGAGGGAATTTCCCTTTTCCCGGCCACGGAGTTTGTGCTGGAGGAGGAGAGAATTCAGAGGGGATTGATAAAACTGGAAGAAGATGGGAAAAAGCAGGAGAAGCTGTTCCGGGATTCCTTTCGAACGGAAGAGGCTCATCGGATTGCGGTGCAGGTGAAGGAGCTGAAGGAAGAACTGCTGGAATTTAAAAGTAAGGTAAATCTGGAAGGATATATCCGCTATTTTTATGAAGATACAGTGACGCTGCCAGAGCTGTTAGTGCGCCTGACACCGGGAGAGAGCGGCGGTAGGACAGGAAACAGTGGGCTTTTGTTTTTTGTGGAGGAGCCAGGGCGGGTGAAAGAACAGGCGGAAGCCGTGGAGCTGGAATTTCGGGAGAGCATAACCCAGCGTGCGGAAAAAGGATATGTTCTGCCGGGGCAGATGGATCTTCTGTACAGCGGGGAGCAAGTGGCCGCGGCATTGCTCACAGGCTGCGTGATTACTCTGTCCACCATGGAGACAAGAGGGTATTTCAGGGCCCACGTGAAAACGGATATATCAGCAAGAAATGTGGCTTCATATAACAACAGCTTCGAGGCATTGGTGAAGGATTTGAAGCTGTTTAAAAAGAACGGGTACAGGGTTCTCCTGCTGTCCGGCTCCAGGACCAGGGCAAAGCGCCTGGCGGAGGATTTGCGGGACCAGGAGATTTCCGCAGTGTATACGGAAGATCCGTTGCGGGAAGTACTGCCGGGGGAGGTGGTCACCTGTTACGGTCATGTGAATAAGGGCTTCGAGTATCCCATGCTGAAGTTCGTGGTGTTGTCGGAGACAGACATTTTCGGTGCGGAGAAAAAGAAGAAAAAGGCCCAAAAGCTCTATCAGGGTCAGAAAATCAAGGATTTCAATGAGCTGAAGGTGGGGGATTATGTGGTGCATGAAAGCCACGGTCTGGGAATCTATCAGGGGATTGAAAAGGTGGAGATGGAGGGTGTGGTCAAAGACTACATCAAGATTGAGTACCGAGATGGGGGAAATCTGTATGTGCTGGCTACCGGGCTGGATGTTATCCAGAAATACGCTTCCGCAGACGCCAGGAAGCCGAAGCTGAACAAACTGGGTTCGAAAGAATGGGAACGAACCAAATCGAAGGTCCGCAGTGCCGTCAACGAAGTGGCTCACGATCTGGTAGAGCTTTACGCCCTGCGCCAGCAGAGTGAAGGATATCCGTTTGAAAAGGATACGGTATGGCAGCGGGAATTTGAGGAAATGTTTCCCTTTGAGGAGACGGAGGATCAAATTACTGCCATTGCGGATACGAAAGCGGATATGGAGAGCACGAAGATTATGGACCGCCTGATCTGCGGCGATGTTGGGTATGGCAAGACGGAGATTGCTATCCGGGCTGCCTTCAAAGCCGTGCAGGAGGGCAAGCAGGTGGTGTACCTGGTGCCTACCACCATTTTGGCCCAGCAGCATTATACCACTTTTGTCCAGCGCATGAAGGATTACCCTATTCGGGTGGATTTGATGAGTCGGTTCCGCACACCCGGAGAGATGAAAAAGACAGTGACGGATTTGCTAAAGGGCCAGGTGGATATCGTTATCGGCACCCACAGGGTTCTGTCGGCGGATGTACAGTTTAAGGACCTGGGACTGCTGATTATTGATGAGGAGCAGCGGTTCGGTGTGACGCATAAGGAGAAGATTAAGAAGCTGAAAGAAAATGTGGATGTGCTGACGCTGACGGCCACACCTATTCCACGGACCCTTCACATGAGCCTCATTGGGATTCGAGATATGAGCATTCTGGAGGAACCCCCGGGAGACAGGCAGCCCATTCAGACGTTTGTGTGTGAATATAATGACGAGCTGGTGCGGGAGGCCATCTCCAGAGAGCTGGCCAGAGGCGGGCAGGTGTATTATGTATACAATCGTGTGAACAATATTGCGGATGTGACGGCACAGATTGCAGCGCTGATGCCGGAGGCGGCTGTGTCCTATGCCCACGGTCAGATGAAGGAGCATGAGCTGGAAAAAATTATGTTCAATTTTATCAACGGGGAAATCGATGTGCTGGTGTCCACAACCATTATAGAGACAGGTCTGGACATTCCCAATGTGAACACCATGATTATTCATGATTCCGATAATCTGGGACTCTCGCAGCTTTATCAGCTCAGAGGCCGGGTGGGACGTTCCAATCGGACGGCCTATGCATTTCTGATGTACAGAAGGGACAAGATGCTGAAGGAAGTGGCGGAGAAAAGGCTTTCGGCCATTCGGGAATTCACAGATCTGGGCAGCGGGTTCAAGATTGCCATGCGGGACCTGGAGATCAGGGGAGCAGGAAATCTGCTGGGAATGCGTCAGCACGGGCATATGGAGGCGGTTGGATATGATCTGTACTGCAAGATGCTGGGAGAAGCGGTTCATATGTTGAAGGGCGGCAAAGCTTCGGAGGATTTTCCCACCATGATCGATCTGGATGTGGATGCCTTTATTCCACCCGCCTATATTGTAAATGAAGTGCAGAAGCTGGATATTTATAAAAGAATTGCAGGGATTGAGAATACAAAGGAGCGGGATGACATGAAAGACGAGCTGCTGGATCGCTTCGGAGAAATTCCGAAGTCTGTGGACAATCTGCTGCGAATTGCCTTGATTCGGGTGGCGGCGCATGAGCTGTATATAACGGATATTAAGGGAAAGAACGAGAAAATTGCGGTGACGTTTCGGCCGGATGCGGATTTAGAGCCGGCGAAGGTTCCTGATTTGCTGAGAAAATACGGGCCAGATCTTGCTTTTACAGGATATGGGAAGCCCTTTTTTACCCTGAAATATAAGAAGACAGGTCTGATTGAGAAGGACGCCGAGCTTCTTCTGGGCAAAACGGAAGCTTTTTTGGAGGAAATGAAGATTCTCCGGGTGGAAGAAGTACTTTAAGGCATTTTTATAGACCTCAAAAAATGCTATCTTCTGTTCAGAACAGAACAAAGTCTGATTTTGAACAGGAGGGAATGCAGAATGAAAGGGTATCATACGTCGGATGGATACATGGGACTGGTGGAAGGCAGGTATATCCTCTTTGCCAGTGAAGCAGACTACAGAGATTACGTGGAGGAGTAAGGGCATTAGAAAAGGCGGACAGGCAGTGTACAGCAGAAAATCAGCCTCAGGTAAAAATTCACATAGTCTCAATTCGGAAATTTTGCAAAAACAGCTGGAAATTTTCCGGCATATCAAGGTATAATGTCCTTATTCGTGGCAGAAAACGGCCGAATGGTCATCCATACCATGTGCGGGCTGGCTTCCTTCGGAGCCGCTTGATTTTCTGCGCACATAGTATATTAAATCATCAATTGAATCAATATGGGAGAGGCATAAATGAATGTAGTTGAATTTTTATCGCAGTTGAATGGAGAGACAGAAATATTGCTGTCTCTCTCTATTATTTTGTTTTCGGGATTTATTCTGACAAGGATGACTAATACTTTGAACATGCCAAAGGTGAGCGGTTACATTCTGGCGGGTATACTCATTGGTCCCTGCTGTTTTAATTTTATTCCGGCGCCTGTGATTGACGGGATGAGCTTTGTCAGTGATCTGGCGTTGTCTTTTATCGCCTTCGGCGTGGGTAAATTCTTCAAAAAAGAAGTGCTTATGCGGACGGGGAGGAGAATTATTATCATCACCATCAGCGAGGCACTGGCCGCCGGGGTTCTGGTGACCTTCTGTCTGAAATTTATTTTTAATCTGAACTGGGAATTCGCCCTGATACTTGGAGCTATCGCCACGGCCACAGCCCCTGCCAGTACCATGATGACCATCAATCAGTATAAGGCAAAGGGTGAATTTGTGGATACGCTGCTGCAGATTGTAGCTTTGGATGATGTGGTCTGTCTCCTGGCATTCAGCATTGTGACAGCCATAATTAACGGAAATGCGGCGGGAGGCTTTTCCGCACATGATCTTCTGATTCCAGTGGCTTACAATCTGCTGGTGATTGTGCTGGGAATTTTCTGTGGATATTTTCTGAGCCGCCTGTTGATTCCAGCCAGAAGCAAGGACAACAGATTGATTCTTGCCATTGCCATGCTGCTGGGCTTAAGCGGTATCTGTGCGGCCATCGATATCTCACCTCTGCTGTCCTGCATGGTGTTCGGCGCTGTCTATATCAACCTGACAAGGGATAAAAAGCTGTTTCGGCAGATTAACAGTTTTACGCCGCCGGTCATGTCCGTGTTCTTTATCGTTTCCGGAATGAATCTGGACCTGAATGCGTTGAAGACGGTAGGTGCCATCGGCGTAAGCTATTTTGTCATCCGTATTGTGGGCAAATACATGGGTACATATTTGAGCTGCCTTTTTACGAAAACCAGCAGACAGATCCGGAATTATATGGGTTTTGCTCTGATTCCACAGGCCGGAGTTGCTATCGGCCTGGCATTTCTGGGACAGAGAATGCTGCCTCCGGAGACGGGAAACATGATGCTGACGATTATTCTGTCCTCTTCCGTGCTTTATGAGATGGTTGGGCCTGTCAGCGCGAAGGCTGCTCTGGTACTGTCCGGAAGTATTCCCTTTGGGAAGCGGCCGGAAGAGATGACGGAAGCGGCGGAAGGGGTACTGGAATCGGAAAATGGGGAAAATGAGGAAGAAGCGTCGGCTGAAGAAGCGGAGAAAGCTTCAGGTTTTGCAGAACTGGGAAATGGGAAAAATACGGCTGACCTGATTTGTGAAAAGAAAGAATATCCGGCATATTCGGAGAAGAAAGAAAAGCCGGAAGAAAAGAAAAATCCGGAAGTAAGAAAGCTCCTTGAGGATAAAGAGGATTTGACAGAAAAGAGGACTTTGACAGGAAAAAGAGGAGCAGAAGCGAGGGAAGACGAGGACGCACAGTGGAGAATAGCGGCGCAGAAGGAGATGGGAGCGGCAGCGAAGGCAGAGATAGTGCAGAAAGGGGAAGCGAAGCCAGAGGCCGGGACAGGGCAGGAAGCAACTGTGGAGTCCGGGGAGGAGACGGAGCAGAAAGGGGAAGCGAAGCCAGAGGTCGGGACAGGGCAGGAAGGGGCTGTGAAGTCCGGGGAGGAGACGGAGCAGAAAGGGGAAGCGAAGCCAGAGGCCGGGACAGGGCAGGAAGCAACTGTGGAG
>CAJUQT010000077.1:0-1181 GCA_910588225.1 uncultured Acetatifactor sp. | reverse complement strand
TCCGGTGCAGAGACAGGAAAGGAAGCGACATGGGAGGCGGAGCATGCGGCAGAGGCGTCTGTGGCAGAAGTACCGGCAGAGGCCGGTCGTGAAACAGCGGAAGTTTCGGCAGAAGGGGAAGCTGCAACAGCAGCAAAAGCTTCAACAGTAACGGATGTCCCAACAGTGGCAGCAGTCTCAGTGGTAACAGATGCAGAAGAGACATTGTCATCAGAAGCCAGAGAAAACGCAGCACTCAAAGGGAAGAAGGAAGCCTCCGACACTTGGATCGGAGAAGAGACAGAAACCGGAGAAAAAGAAGCGAAAAAGCCGGAGGAAGACAAGAATAAGGAAAAGCTGGAAGAATCTTCCGTATCTGAGAAAAGCAAAGGGCGTCGTAAGAAGAAGTCCGGAAAGACTGGTGGAAAAGAAGACAAGGCGGACAGGAAAGAAAAATCTGCCGGGAAAAAGCGCGGAGAGGAAGAGCCGGAAAAGGAAAACAGCGAGGTACAGCAGGAAAAAGAGTCACAGAAAAAGGAGGGTCCGGAGAGCGGCAAAGAGATAGAAGTACAGGAAACACAGAAAGTGCAGGAGGAGTCGGAAGAACAGGAAATATTTCGGCAGTTTATGGATCCGGAATTGATGGAAGAGAACGATCCGGAGGAGGAAGAGGATCACGCAGTGCTGCCTGAGCTGAGAGAATACAGCAGGGGCGTGGAGGAGCGTGACGTCTATGATATCGAGAGGGAAGTGAAGCCCCAGAAGAACAAGAAAAAGAAAAAGGGTAAAAAGGCAGACGGGAAAGTGCGAAAAGAATGATTCGAATTTTGTCATGCCGAAAAATTTTGAGTTAGTCCAGGCAAGGAAATGGTCGTCCCTGAAAATGGGGCGACTTTTTGCGTGATATGGCCGGAGTCCGCTGAGGCCGCCTGTTTTGCGTGATAAGGCCCTATGCTGCCTGAATGTTAAAATGCGTTGCTTGTAGCAATGGGCAGTTCTGCCTATAATAGTGGTAACAAATGAAAGGAGGCTGTGTATGATGCTCAGCGAAAATATGAAAGCAATCAGAAAATCAAAAGGACTTTCGCAGCAAGAGCTTGCCGTCAAGCTGAATGTGGTGCGGCAGACCATTTCCAAATGGGAGCAGGGGGATTCACTTAGATAAAGATACCACACCATTCCCACGCTGACTTTTGCTCAAC
>CAJUQT010000076.1 GCA_910588225.1 uncultured Acetatifactor sp. | reverse complement strand
AAGCCCTTGTAAAGCTTTCCGGGGTATCATACCCGTATTTATATGCCAGATCGATGATCTTCTCTTCGGCATATCCGCTGTTTCTTTCCCTGTATGGGCTTTTTTCACGGCAATCACCGCCTCCCCTTATGACATCCAATCCTGCCAGATACAGCCGGCGGTTCCTGAGGTACTCACCGATAGAATAGCCTGTCACAATTTTAAAGCCCTTCTGAAAATAGAAAGGAGATATATGCACCGCATCTGCTACTTCCATGGCGCCAATATCCGTGAGCAGATGCTCTTCCATATAGTCGATTGATTTCCTTAAACTTGCCAGCCATTCCATCTCTTTCCTGCCTCCTGAAAACAGTATAGCTTATCCGAAGGTGAAAATCCTGCCTTTTTATGCTTTAAATTGTCCGAACTGCTCCTGGATCGTGTTTGAAAATTCATTCCCGCCATCTGCACGCCCTACTTTGCGGTATCTTTGGGTCAAATTCAGGTTACATAGCCCGCTATGCGCCCTTCATTTGACCCAAATCTCCCACAAATTGTGACGCACATCTGGCAGAAAGCAATTTTCAAACACGCTCTGGGGATGCACCGAATTCCTTTCACAGTCGGGGTGCGGTTTCCTGTAAACTGGCCTGAAATGTGGTAAAAACAGCAGAAAACGTTGGCGGCTGGAGGATACTTTACATAACAGCGCAATTACCCCATGTTTTCCCGGGCCACAAGGCGCTCCGCACCGTACATTTTACGCAGCTTTGGCTTCTCAATTTTCCCGGTGGCATTCCTGGGAATCTCGCTGAAAATGATTTCTTTGGGGCGCTTGTACCTGGGCAGCTCTCTGCAGAACTGCTCGATTTCTTCCCGGGTACATTCCGTGCCTTCCTTGATTTCGATGATTGCCGCTGTCTTTTCTCCCAGACGCCTGTCAGGCAGGCCGATGACGGCTGCATCTTTTATTTTATCATACCGTCTCAGGAAGTCTTCTATCTGTACCGGATAGATATTCTCACCGCCGCTGACAATCACATCCTTTTTGCGGTCTACCAGGAAATAGAAGCCCTCTTCATCCTGCACGGCCATATCGCCTGTGTAGAGCCACCCATCCTTCAGAGCGTCGGCAGTGGCCTGCTCGTCCCGATAATAACAGGTCATGAGACCGGGCCCTTTGACACAGAGCTCGCCCACATCTCCCTGACTTACTTCCATACCGTTCTCGTCCACAATTTTGCAGGACCAACGATAACCCGGAACACCGATGGCGCCCACCTTGTGGATATTTTCCATTCCCAGATGCACGCAGCCGGGGCCGGTGGACTCGGAGAGCCCATAATTGGTATCATAATCATGGTCCGGGAAATAAGCCTTCCAGCGCTTGATGAGAGAAGGCGGAACCGGCTGTGCGCCGATGTGCATCAGGCGCCACTGCTTCAGCTGATAGTCTTCTGCTCTTATGGCGCCGGAATCCAGCGCATCCAGAATATCCTGCGCCCAGGGCACCAGCAGCCAGACAATGGTACAATGCTCATTGGAGATGGCAGAGAGAATGGTCTCCGGTTTCGTCCCTTTCAACAGAATGGCTTTGCTCCCTGCCACCAGACTGCCCATCCAGTGAAATTTGGCGCCGGTGTGGTACAGAGGCGGGATACAGAGAAAAGTGTCGTCCCGGTTGGTGCCGTGATGCTTCTGCTCCATCTCCGCCGCCTGCGTCAGGCTCTGATGCTTATGTAAAATCGCTTTGGGAAAACCGGTGGTTCCCGAAGAGAAATAAATTGCACCGAAATCTTCCTCCGTGATTTTGATATCAGGAGCCTGGCTGGAATAATCTGCCACCAGCTCGTGGTAGCTCTCGGCAAAGCTGGGGCAATTGTCTCCCACATAAATCAGAAGTCTTCCCTTACAGAGACGTTCGGCATTCAGCTCGATACGGCCGATGAACGCAGGCCCGAATACGATGATATCCACTTCGGCCAGTTCGGCGCAGTAGAGGATTTCTTCCGCGTCATATCGGAAATTAAAAGGTACCGCAATGGCACCGGTTTTCAGCACACCGAAATATATGGGGAGCCATTCCAGGCAGTTATACATGAGAACAGCTACTTTATCTCCCTTCTTAATTCCCCGGCCGATGAGCATATTGGCGAAGCGGTTGGCCTTCTCATTGAAAACACTCCACGTAATCTCGTGCCGATAAGGCTGAAAGGAATCAGGCTGAATCAGCTCATATTCTTTCCATGTGGTTCTCCGGGTGTCCTTTTCGTCCGGGTTCAGCTCCACCAATGCGATTTCGTTGGGATACATTCGGGCATTTCTGTCCAGATAATCTGTTACTGGCATGGCTTTTGGTCTCCTTATTTGTAGTTTCGCAGATGCACATTTATTTAATGCGGGATAATTTGACACTGTAAAGTGCTGCATTATTAAAGGTATCATATCTTGGCGGAAAAGTCAATTTTATGTGGGGGGATGAAGTAAAATTTAATGGTACAGACGTAACAGTTCAGTGTCTGGTCTGAACCGTTACGTACAGACCGGACCAGGAGAAGTATAATGGAATTTAGGTAATTGAAAGTGAAGAGTGGTCTGCTTATTGGAATGTGATTACAGGCTGTGCAAAGGGCGACTGCCTGCATTAAAGAAGCAGCTAAAGAAGTCATGGCTGGATCTGAAAAGCAAAAAGGCCGAAGGGTGCCATATAAACTCAAGGGAAATTAAAAAACACTGATGGGATGTATACCGCCTGTTCCAATTGGTACAGGCGGACCGGAAAATAACGGTTCTGGAGTCTGCCGACGGGAACATTACACAGTTTGTAGCCCCAATGCGTGAGACAGAGAGCTGCTTAACAGATATTTTTATGGTCTGAAGATTAGCAGAAAAATGACATTAAATATCTTCATTGATAACTGAACTATTGATGGATCGCGGAAAAAAGTATACATTTATCCGCGATTCGTGAGGCACAAATCGAAAGAAAATTTCAACCAAGAAAGCTCTGATACCAATTCGCAATTTTAAGCAATATCAACAAATAATATTCCCTAAAACGCTGAATCACATTCTAACACACTTGGATTTCTTTTGCAAGGGTAGTCGTGGAAAAAACTATAGTTTTATCCGTATTTTATCCACATCTCCAGGCACTATGGAAAGCCGGAATTACTGCTATGTTCCTGCTATCAACCAGTATCTGAACTGTCTGGGTATCTGTTCTGTTTATGTTCTGTCAGATGATAAACGAGAGGCAGGAAAATGTATGGAAGGCGGTCAGGGAAAAGGAGACCAAGAGTGAGAGACAGACAAAAGGCTGAAAAGTGACAGTCAGAAAGTCGGAAGGAAGACAGAGAGGTGCGTATGTGGTGTGCAGTACACGTGCGGGATGGGGATGAGGCCAGAACAGAATCTTTCGTAAAAGGACTTTTGTCCGGTAAACTTGATGCCAGATGTTTCCACCTGACCAGGAGCAGGAGGAAAAAGTATGGAGGGCAGTGGCAGACTGTGAGGGAAAAGCTTCTGCCGGGGTATCTTTTCATTGATACGGACAAGCCGGAGGCGGTGTACAGGGAACTGGAAAAGGCTTCCGGACCTCAGCTGCTTTTCAGCAATGAGACTTTTGTTACTGCAATGGAAACGAAAGAGACTGCTTTAATGGAGTGTCTTGCAGACGAGAGCGGAGTAATCGCTGTCTCCAGAGTGAGCGTGGCAGAGGATGGCAGTATCAGATTCCTGTCGGGTCCGTTGCGGCAGGTGGAAAGCATGGTACGGAAGGTGAATCTGCATGAGAGAATTGCAGAGATAGAGACGGACTTTCTGGGAGAGAAGCGGGTGCTTTATCTGGGGATAGAGATTGAAAAGTAAGGCTGGAGCTTATGGAATGTGGTATGTGATACAGGTCTATACCGGCCAGGAGATGGAGATTGTCCAGAAATGCCGCGAAAGAATCATGGCAGAGGATGAAGAGGTGTTCGTTCCGTTGTCAGAGCGGAAGACGAAAATCCGCGGAGAATGGCAGGTGGTTAGAACAAAGCTTTTTCCCGGGTATGTATTCATTGAAACAGAGCGGATAGAGGACTTCTATATGCGTCTGCGGCAGATTAAAGCTATGACGAAGATTTTGAAGACCGGCGAGACCATGACGCCTCTTCAGGAGGAAGAGGAGGCATATCTGCGAAAGCTGGGATTGGGAGACAGCGGACATGTGCTGGAATACTCGGAAGGCTATCTGGAAGGGGAGAAGCTGGTGGTGACATCGGGGGCGCTGGAAGGATACGAGGGCCGGATTAAGAAAATTTTGCGGCACAAGCGACTGGTGGTGCTGGAGGTACCGCTGCTGGGGCGGACGGTGGAAGTGACACTGGGGCTCGGGGTGGTGGAGAAGAAGCAGGAAGCTGTGAGATGCATTTGACGCTGCGCGCGCAGTGTAGGAATCGGCGGACATAAAAGGACATGGAGACGTAATCTGGGGCATGTAGGTGTGCCGGGGTGGCGAAGCCATGTCTTTTTTGCGTATAATGTACAAAAGTAAAATGTGTATTTGTATGGAAGACCTGTATTCCTTGTGCAGAAATGTGTAGGGAAGGACAGGCTTTTTGAGTTGTACCAATTCGGTGATAGGAAGCACTGGAAATGTCTGATGCGAGTATCCGGCCAGGGAGGCAATAAAGTAGATTTTTCAGCAATAGGAGAAATAGAAAATGGCATTTGAAAATGCAGGAAAATTTGCGCCATTTGAAAAGAAATTATGGTTATCCTCTCCGACTATGCACGGTGAAGAGATTAAGTATATACAAGAGGCATACAGAAGCAACTGGATGTCTACGGCTGGAGAGAATATAGATGAGGTTGAAAAGCTTGCACAGGAAAAAATCGGGTGCAGGTATGCAGTGGCATTGTCTGCCGGAACGGCAGCACTGCACCTGGCGATGAAGCTGGCGGGGCAGGAGCTGTATGGTCAGTCGCCGATGGGACATGGCACCCTGGAGGGGAAGAGGGTTTTTGCCAGTGACATGACCTTTGACGCAACAGTGAACCCAATCGTCTACGAGGGTGGGATTCCGGTATTTATTGATACGGAGGAAGATACATGGAACATGGATCCGATTGCTCTGGAGAAAGCATTTGAGATTTATCCGGAGGTAAAGATGGTGGTTATGGCTCATCTGTATGGCACTCCGGGAAAGCTTGATGAGCTGAAGGAAGTCTGCGAAAAATATGGAGCAATCATTATTGAGGATGCCGCCGAGTCGTTAGGGGCCACATATAAAGGAAAGCAAACGGGATCTTTTGGCAGATACAACTGTATTAGTTATAACGGAAATAAGATTATTACGGGCAGTGCCGGAGGAATGCTCCTGACGGACAGCCTGGAAGCCGCCGACAAGGCACGCAAATGGTCCACACAGGCCAGGGAGGCAGCAGCCTGGTACCAGCATGAAGAACTGGGTTATAACTATCGAATGTCCAATGTGATCGCAGGTATCGTGAGAGGACAGTTTCCCCATCTGGAAGAGCATATTGCCCGAAAGAAGGAAATCTATGAGAGATACAAGGAAGGTTTGAAAGGTCTTCCGGTCAGGATGAATCCATATGACGCACAGAACAGTGAACCGAATTTCTGGTTGAGCTGCCTGATTATAGACAAAGATGCTATGTGCAGGCAGATCAGAGATGAAAGGGATGTCTGCTATGTGAAGGAGGCAGGAAAGTCCTGCCCTACAGAGATTTTGGAAGCAATCGCTTTTATCAACGCGGAAGGCAGACCAATCTGGAAGCCGATGCATATGCAGCCAATCTACAGGATGAATGGATTTATCACTAAAAAAGGCAATGGCAGAGCTATGACGAATGCTTATATCGCTGGTTCGACTGTAGATGTGGGCATGGACATTTTCAGCAGAGGACTTTGCCTTCCAAGTGATAACAAGATGACGCCTGAACAGCAGAATACGGTCATCGATATCATCAGAGCCTGTTTTGAATAATGCAGTTCCACAAATGTGTCTTTTGACCAAAAAGAGGGGCAATTTTCCGCAATTTACTACGGGGGGTTCCCTTAAAATAAACAGGAGTAATGTTTTGTTATGGAGTTTAAGAGGCAGAAAGCCTTTTATGAGAAGTACGTAAAAAGAATTTTGGATATTGTCTGTTCCCTACTTGCCATGGTTACATTTTGTTGGCTGTATGCAGTAATTGCACTGGTTGTAAGGTGTAAGCTGGGCTCTCCGGTCATCTTCAGACAGCCACGTCCCGGCTGCATTGATCCGGAGACCCAAAAAGAACGAATTTTCTATATGTATAAATTCAGAACAATGACAGATGAGAAAGATAAAAATGGAAAGCTTTTACCGGACAGAGATCGGATTACATCTGTAGGGGCCTGGCTGCGCAGGTCCAGCCTTGATGAATTGCCGGAAGCATTTAACATTCTGAAAGGTGATATGAGTATAATTGGGCCCAGACCTCAGCTTGTAAGAGATATGGTTTTCATGTCTGATGAGCATAGAATGCGGCACACGGCGAGACCAGGACTGAGCGGCCTTGCACAGGTAATGGGCAGAAATGCCATAACATGGGAAGACAAGATGGACTGGGATTTGAAATATATAGAAAAAGTAAGCTTTCGGGGGGATATGAAAATAGTGTGGTTAACTGTTAAGAAGGTATTTGGAAAGGGCGAGAGCAGTGAGGAGCTTGATGTGACGGATGATTATGGAGACGCGCTTCTGAAGGCCGGGAAGGTGAGCAGAGAGGAGTATGATGCTTTACAGACCTGTGCAAAGGACCTGATCAGGGAGTGTGAAGGACAGGCCTAATGGAAAAATACAGTGTGTTAATGTCGCTTTATAAAAAAGAGCACCCCGAATATTTACAGCTTGCCCTGGATTCCATGATAAACCAGACCATTAAGCCGGATGAGATTGTGCTGGTGGAAGACGGACCGCTGACCGCTGAGCTGTATGGGGTGGTAGAGAAGTATAAAGACACTCTTCATGTTGTTGTAAATGAGACCAATCTGGGCCTCGGCCTGGCTCTGAACAGAGGATTGGAAGCCTGCCGGAATGAGCTTGTGGCCCGTATGGACACAGATGACATAAGTAAACCGGACCGATGTGAGAAACAGTTAAAGCGTTTTGCAGAGAAGCCGGAGCTTGCGATTGTGGGAGCTCATATTGATGAATTTGTGGGAGAACCATTTAATATTATCTCACAGCGCAGGGTGCCCATTACATCAGAAGCCATATATAATTATGCGAAGAAACGCTCTGCCTTCAATCATCCAAGCGTAATGTACCGGAAAAGCGCTGTGCTGGCAGAAGGCGGGTACGGCGATCTCAAACGGAACCAAGATGTAGATTTATTCGGTCGGATGCTTTTTAAGGGTTACAGAGCTGAAAATATAGACGAGGCTCTGCTGTGGTTCCGCAGTTCCGATGAACTGGCTGTGCGGAGAAAGAGTTGGGAAAATACATGGAGCTATATTGCTACTATTAAGAAGTTCTGGAAGATGGGGTATAGTTCCTTTGGAAATTATGTGATGGTCGCTGTGGCCCAGATGGGAATGTATCTTATGCCGGTTGGGATGCAGAATTGGGTTTATCGGAAGGTTTTGAGGAAATGAGATGAACTTGGAGTGGAGCATTGGAGAATACAACCACGAAAATCGTTTTAACAATTAGTGAGGATAAAACAGTTGAAAGACCAAACGGAAAAAACAGGAATATCAGTAATCATTCCAGTATATAATGCGGAAAAGTATATTGAACGATGTATAAATAGTGTTGTAGCACAAACATATAATAATTGGGAAATGATAGTAATAAATGATGGGTCAACAGATAATACAGAAAATATTATTAGAGAAAAAGCAAAAGCAGATAATAGAATACAGATATATTCGCAAAATAATCAGGGTGCTGGAATTGCAAGAAATAATGGGATAAGCAAAGCAACAGGAGAGTATATTGTTTTTCTGGATGCAGATGATTATGTGAATAAAGAGTATTTTTCTCTGCTGATGGAAAAAAATGAGGATGTTGTTTTTATAGACGCAAAAAAATTAGATGAGAAGACCAGAGCAATCACGTTGGAAAAAATGTCCCGATATAAAGCAAAAGAAAAAGATGATATTATTCGGTATCAAATGATTGGTACTATGCCATGGGGGGGGTTGGAGAAAAGCAGTAAAACATAACATTTTAATAGAAAAAGAGATTTATTTTTCAAATCATAAAGTTGGCGAGGAAGCAATTTATAGCTTTTGCTTAATGCACTTTGCAAAATCGTTTTCTTTTTTAAATAAAGATGTATACAACTATGAAGTTCACGAGAACAGTTTGTCTCAGGCTATTCAGGAAGATCCATGGGGAGAGGTTGCAATTGAGCTGAAGGAAAAAGTTTTGCAGATGGGGTTGTATGATCAATATGCGAATACAATCAATGCATTCATAGTAACGTCAGCGGTTATTTCTTTGGATAGGATGACAGGGATATACAGGTGGAGTGAATATAAGGTTAAGGCAAAGGAGCGGGTATTGAAATGTAAGCGGGAAATGGATTCAAACTATCCTATAGATATTAAGCACATGGATAGTAAAGCTAAAATGATTTATCCTTTCATTAAAGTAGATTTGATTATTCCAATTTATATTATTAGTCGCATGTATAAAAAATTGAAATATATATACATAAAGACGAAATGATGATAAGCCGCAAAAGTAACTTTAATGGAAAGGAAAACAGGATGAAGATAGTATTTCTTTCATATCTGCATGGATTTGGTGGTGCAGAGAAGCAAAATATTATGCTTGCTAATGCTATGGTTAATCGAGGGCATGATGTAACGCTTATTTCAATCTGCGTTGACAATAATTGCTACCAGCTTGACAGGTGTATAGAATATCAGTTTCTTCCAGATAGAAAAACTAATATTCTGCGACTAATCACACGCTACAAAGATATAAAAAAGAAATTGATAGAAATAAATCCAGATGTTACAGTTAGCTTTTGGTTTCAGTCTGCATATTTGACAGCGCTGATGAGGAAAAACATTACTGGAAAGATAGTATATTCTGAAAGAAGTGACCCTGGAGATAAAGAGTACAATGGCATGCTTGGATGGATTAGAAGGCTGACATTACCGCGAATAGATGGGTTCGTATTTCAATCCAAGGGAGCACAGAGGTATTTTAGTAAATCTGTTCAGTTACGAAGCGTTGTAATTCCTAATCCGGTATTTGTAAGGACAGAAGATTTTCAGGAAGTTAAGGAAAGAAAAAAGAAGATTGTTACTGTGGGACGTTTACATCCACAGAAGAATCAGAAACTTTTGATTGAAGCCTTTTCATTGATTGCGGATCAAATACCAGAATATACATTAGAAATATATGGTGACGGTGAGCTAAAAGGTGAATTACAAAGACAGATTATGGAATTGCAATTAGGGAGCAGGGTGTTTTTAAAAGGCACATGTAAAAAAATACATGAGCTGATCTATGATGCATCCTTATTTGTTTTAAGTTCTGACTATGAAGGAATTCCTAATACTCTTCTTGAAGCAATGGCCTTAGGAATTCCATGTGTATCTACTGATTGTAGACCTGGTGGAGCAAGAGAGTTAATAACGGATGGGGAAGATGGTATAATAGTGCCAGTGGGTGACAAAACAGCATTAGCCAATGCGATTAACTGGTCGCTTAACCATAAAGAAGATATCACAAAAAAAGCAAAAAAGGCAATAGAGCACATGAAATATTTTAGAGCAGACACTATTTATTCAAAGTGGGAAAACTTTTTAAGACTTCTTTAATCTAAGGGTTTAGATACGGCTTGGAAGGAAATAATATATGAAACTAAGAGTTTTAGATCAGATAGGAGCGCAAGGAATGGCTCTTATTTTAATACTATTCAGTAATGTATGTTTTTACAATCTTGATACACAAATTATTTATATAGTGATGAATCTTCTTGCAGGTGTATTAGTCGTATTAACTCAAAACCTCAAAAGTATAAAAAATGTGAAACCAATTATTTGGTTAACGGGAATTTTTGCTTTATTTATAGTGTATGGTATTTTTTCTCTGAAAGCAGGAACTTTTAACGCTGATCGGTTTATTATTTCATATCTTCAATGTATACTTTATTATATAATATTTAAAAATATAGTTTTAGAAGCAGGTTTTGAAAAAAAAATGGCATATATTTTTGGTGTTTCTGCTTTATTGTGCATACTGACAATGTATATTCAAGAGGGTAGCTTTTTAGGAAGAGAATTGCGATCTGTAGGCAGTTCGATGGCAGGCAATGTCAATACTGTTGGTATGAGCTTAGGAATAATGTCACTATTTATAGTTTATTATTTTGGGAAGACTAAAAAAAAATCAGTTCTTATTTTTGCGATAACTGTAATGAGCATTATGATGTTGACAGGCTCTAAGAAAACAATAATATATATAATAGCTAACATATTCATTTTATATAGTTTATCCAAGAATAAATTCAATGGAATAATCTCAATGATTTTATTATTTTCATTTCTTGCTTATCTTATTTTTGGGGTTGATTATTTTTATAATATGTTAGGTTCTCGTATAATAGATATGCTTGGACAAATGGGATTTCACATCAAGAATGCACATTATTCCCACTCAACGGAAGTAAGAATGTATATGATAAATGAGGCGTTTGATATGTGGCTGCAAAATCCATTATTTGGTGGGGGAACACATTATTTTCAAGCTAATACAAAGACAATGTATGAATATTCGCATTGTAATGTGACAGAGCTATTGTGCTCATTTGGAATTGTTGGTTTTATTTTATACTATATACCACATTTATCCTTTTTTAAGAGTTATAAGAGAATTTCGTCAAATGAAAAGGATATAGCTAATTTTGGGTTTATCATTACAATATTGACTTTGATAATCGATTGGATGGCAGTAACTTACTCTGGTTTTTCTACTATGTATATCCCTATTATATTTTGTTTGGCAATTAAGGAGAAAAGGGTAGAGACTGATAATTTGAATACGCAGAGAAGAAGTTATAATTATTTGAAATAGATGGAAAAAATGGATAATTCTTGAAGGGGTTATAATAATATGGCAAAGTTACAAACTCTTAAAAAGTTAATCCAAGAAGATAAAAGACAACTTTTTATTGCGATATATAATAATATTGTTCATACAGGAATTACGAATTTATTATCTGACAGGGTATATCTTAAACTTACATATAGAATTCGATTTGGAAAAAAGCTTTGCTTTGAGCATTTGGAAACTTTTAATGAAAAACTACAATGGCTCAAATTATATGATCATAATCCCAATTATATCAAAATGGTAGACAAGATAAACGCAAAGGATTATGTCGCACGTATAATAGGGAAAGAGTATATC
Source organism: uncultured Acetatifactor sp. (assembly GCA_910588225.1). Taxonomy (GTDB): domain Bacteria; phylum Bacillota; class Clostridia; order Lachnospirales; family Lachnospiraceae; genus Acetatifactor. Next base: position 782 of record CAJUQT010000076.1, on the reverse strand, counting down.
ATTCCAACAATTGGAGTATACAATTCTGTTGAAGAAATTAATTTTGAAAATTTGCCAAATCAGTTTGTTCTGAAATGTAATCATGATTCAGGAAGTGTTGTAATATGTAGGGATAAAGAACAATTTGATAAAGAAAAGGCAAAAAAAAAGCTGGAAAAAGGATTGAAAACAGATGCTTTTTTCTGGGGGAGAGAGTGGCCGTATAAATATGTGAAAAGAAAAATTTTTGCAGAAAAGTATATGGAAGATGATAAAGCAGGAGATTTAAAAGATTATAAACTAATGTGCTTTGGAGGAAAAGTGAAATGTTCGTTTGTCGTGAGTGAGAGGTTTTCTGTAGAAGGATTGAAAGTGACATTTTATGATATAGACTGGAAAGTTATGCCTTTTGAAAGGCATTATCCAAGATCTAAATATCCGATTCCAAAGCCACTTAATTATCAGAAAATGATTGAACTTGCGGAAAAACTGGCAAACGATATTCCTTTTATAAGAGTGGATTTTTATGAGATTAAAGGCAAACTATATTTTGGAGAACTTACCTTTTATCCAGGATCAGGTTGGGAAGAATTTACTCCATTTGAATGGGATAAGATACTTGGAAGTTGGATTTCTATTCCTATATAATCAATGTCTGTTGTTATGGAAGAACTATTACATTTATGAAAAGAAATATAAATAAAATCTGGAGAATTTTATTCAAAGAATCAACACAGATTAGGTATGTTTAATGAAAAAGTCTTTTAATCCCCCATCTGAGATGGGGGAACAGGCAAAGCCGT
>CAJUQT010000075.1 GCA_910588225.1 uncultured Acetatifactor sp. | reverse complement strand
ATGCATCCACATAAATCAGATTCGACAAGGTCACCATCAGTTTTCCGTCCACATCCTATCCGAACTTATGCCCTGCACTTAGTTCAAATGGAGAAAAATATGTCCGTTCGGAGCCAAACGATACTCCGAATGACAATTTGCTTAAACTACCAAGATGTTAACTCACTTTTACCAGGACAAGCAGATGAAGATACCATCTGCTTGACTTTGGTATAATCCTGAAATTTTTATAACAACCCTGATTGGATTACTGGATTTCCTGCCCCGTCTCATACTCCTCCACCGCCGGATCCTTGATCCCATTGGTCCGCACCCACTCCTTCGTCCCCTCCACCTTCATCGCCGCCTGCGTATGCTTCGCCAAAAAACGCGTCAGCGGATACAGATCAATCCAGATTTCATTATTCCCTTCCTTCTGCGACTCATCAAAAATCAGCTGCAGCCCCCAGTGGAGATGCACCACGTCGATATTATTCACATTCTCCTTCGCGCTGTACCCGGTATGCCCCATATACCCAATCACATCCCCCGCCGTCACCACGCTGCCCTCTTCCAGCCCCTCCGCGTAAGGATAATTCTGCCGCAGGTGCGCATAGTAATAATACCGTTTCCCGTCAAAGCTGCTGATGCCAATGCGCCAGCCGCCGTACTGATTCCAACCCAGAGCAGTCACCACACCTGACTCCACCGCTATGATAGGAGTCCCTACTAATCCCATCATGTCATGGCCAAGGTGCCTGCGTTTATATCCATAGCTTCGCCCCGCCCCAAAATCATCATAATGATTATAATCAAAGCCCCTGGCCAACGGAAAATATCCCTTTAATCCATACTTTTTTATGTACCCGGCTCTCTCCTCCGGGTCTTCTTCCCAGTATTCTCCTACCAGCCCGCCTATGGCTGCATCATAAGCTTCCCTGTAGTAGGCATAATATTTCAGTTCTTTTGTCAGTTCCGCCATGGTAGTTTCCCCAGCAGAGAGCTTCTCCGCCGCCTTTTCCATGATCTTCAGCGCATCCTTGCCAAAATCGCCGCCTGTCTTCGCCGCGGTGTAGGCCAGAAGCTCCACCCAGTTGATTTCATGTTCTGAGTCATGAGTCTTCACATCCCAGTCATAGGCCTTGCAAAGCGCCTCGTAGGAAACGGTAAAGTCCACCCATTTTATGTAATCATTTTCAATGGAAAGTACATTTGCGCTGGAACTGTTTTCCGCGAGAATCTCCCCTCTTTTCCCCATCACAATCGCCGCAAACGCAACGACCAGCACACATTCCATCAGTATTCCCTTTTTCAGATATCTCAGATACCCTTCTTTTCGCATTTTGTCCATTTCCGCTCCGATATCTTCCTTATTTAAAGATATATGTAAAATGCTCTGCCTCTATCACTCCCATATAATCCACAAAGCAGATAAAGGAGCCTCCAGACAGGCTCCCTTTCTGCTATTTCAAAAACTGCTTATCAAACTCAGAGTTAAAATAATAAAAATTATCAGCACTTAACGATTCCTTCGTCCTCTTCAATGCTTCACCGAAGTCCTGCATTAAACTATCTGCTGCCTGGGAATTCATTAGCACAAGATAAATATATGCCAGATCTGTCATAGCAGAAAGGTTCCACCACCGGACAGACCATCAATCCCTCTCCGAACAAGTACTGATCAGTGATCTCCCCATCGGTCTCCTTCCACAGGGATGCAGCCAGGCGCTCTTGTAACCTTCGCTCTTTTCTGCACTGTGTTATCTGTGTCAACAGAATCTGCTTCCATTATCATACTATATCACAACTGTATCCTGCCACACAGTGTCAAAATCCTTTAAAGTCTCTCAATAAACCAGAATCCACAGCCGCCTGCCCAGGAAAGCCACAATAATCTTTCTATTCCAGAAGCCCTCCTCCTTTCGCATCTGCGCCTGTAATCAGGATATGAAGGCAGAACCCCTCCGAATCCCGGTGCAGCAACACCGGATAATCAATAAACCACGCCATCCCTGTCTGCCCACCCGGCTTCCTGAATTCTTCCTTTGAAATCGCCAGTGCTTCACATTGCCCGCTGCCGGAAAGAACCACCGAACCCGTTTTTCCGCATATCCGGATATCCCCATTGGGCTCCCTTTCGGGCTCTATCATCGACACGAAACGCTCTGTCACAGACAGGCTATCCCCTGTAAAGCTGCAGCTGTCCTGCACTGTAACAGAAGCCTCCTTTTTCCGAATGCAGATGTTTCGCCGGAAGCTTTTCAGAGACGCCGCCTGGTATGCACTGCTTATCTCCAGGGTGATTTCATCCTTTTCCTCCGTGCGCTCCACAGAAAGCACCTCTGCCTTCGGCCCCTCTCTCTGATAAAGGCCCTCAATGACCGGCGCCGAATGCCCTCTGGAGGAGTTCACAAGGTAATCATAGCGCTTTGCTCCGAAATAATCTTTCGTGTATTCTCCGCTCCCCAGATCACATAACAACTGCTCTCCCCCTGCCATAAGGATAAAATGTCCCAGATCATTGGGACCGGCGCCGAATCCATAACCAGAGAAATGTTCATCCCCCGCCAGTCATTGTGCAAAGTAAAAAAGTTATTCAGCAGCGAACTTCTCGCCAGGTTATCCAGACACTCCATTGCGGCTTCTCCCTTGCGGAGTCTGGCATACACAGCCGCCATATGTGCCATGGACCAGCCTGTCTGGGCATCAATCCTGCGCAGGGAAACCGCCTTTTCATAAGCCTTGGCCGGGAACGGCCGAGCGGCCATTCTAACAGAAGGAGAATCCTATGGAGCTTAAAGTGAACTATCCCTTTGATCTGGAAGGGCACGAAATTCATATTCTGATGGTGACACATGGAACCATTTCAGAAGCCATCCCCAAACACAGCCATAGCAAGAACAGTTACGAAGTACACTATTATTTTGGCGGGAAGGGAACTTTGATCGCTCAGGATAAAACTTATGCCATTACTCCCGGCACCCTGTTCGTCACCGGCCCCGGCGTGGAGCATGCCCAAAATCCGGACAGCCAAAATCCCCTGCAGGAAGACTGCTTATACTTCTACATAGACGATCATAATTTGCCGGATAAACATGCTCATATTCTCAACATTTTACGTGCCCATCCCTTCTGGTATGGTCAGGATACTCAGAACCTTGTACGTACGATTCAAATGCTTCACGAAGAGCTTTCTTCCCCCAAAATAGGCCATACCATCGCCCTGAACGCCTGTTTCCAGCAATATCTGGTACAGCTGGCAAGGAATATGACCTCTGTCCCTTCTCATGACATAATGGAAATAGGGCCGGTGCAGCTGAAAATTGAAGAAGCTTTTCTATATCAATATAAGTCTCTGACATTGGATGATATCTGTGAAATTACAGGACTATGCCGCCGTCAAACACAGCGGCTGCTGGAAGAATACTATGGCTATGGATTTCAGAAAAAGAGAACGGCCTCCCGGATGTCCGCGGCATCCGCTTTTCTTTTACACTCTGGACTCAGTGCGGAAGATATTGCGGAAGCAGTGGGCTACTCCAGCCTCAGCAGTTTTTTACAGGCCTTTAAAGAATATTACCATATGACGCTCAAAGAGTATAAGGCGTTTGCCAGAAGTTATATGTAATGGCATCGACAAGACGGAGACGTATCTCACGCCGCAGAAATTCAGTGAAGAGTTCTCCCAGTCTGTTATGGGGACCCAGATGGCTGCATTCCGGAAAGGAAAGCAGATTGTCATGAATAAGGGCTGTTGCAAAAGCAGAAGGGTGATCACTACTGGAATAGCAGCTCCAATTTCATGCCTGAAAACAGAAAATCCTATAATTTATTTATTCTCCGGCTTCTTTTTCAGTCCCTTCCAAAAAAGAGCCGGAATCAATATCTCGCTATCTCCCTACAGTGCCACATCTATGGTGCCGCCGGCTGCCGGAGGCGCGGCCGCAGAAGCTACCTCCGCCGCAGATCTTGTGTCCACCTGAATCGGTATCTCCACACCGGCCAGCTGCAGGGCCACACCGCTGTCGCCCGAGGACGCCTCCTGCCTCTCCTTTTCCAGCTGGCTGAAAAGAGCCTTCAGATATTTCATGTCGGCCTCCACGATCTCCCGCATCTCGTCCGCTCTGTGCTTCTTCTTCAACTGCTCCAGCTCGGCGGGATCCATATCTGTCCGCACTGTCTGCATCAGCTCCAGCTCCTCCATCTCCTGCTCTCTGGCCAGCTCCTCCATCTCCTCCTGGAGCTCCTCCATGAGCTGTTCCAGCTCTTCCGCGCTCATCTCAGCGAAGTCGGCCGCATCCATCTCCCAGCCGCCCTCTTCCCTCTCCCTTTCATCCGGGTCTGTGGGCAATGTGCCGCCACCGTGCTTTTCGATGTACTCTTCCTGCTGAAGGTGCTTCATACGTTTTTTTGCCACCCGCTCCATCCGTTCCGCATGACGGATGGCAGCCCTGACCTCTCTGTCGTTGTACTTGCCGCTGACCAGCTTTCTGCGCAGATTCACGGTCTCTGTCTTCGCGCTGGCCAGAACCTGTTTCGCATTGCCGGAAGTGGTGGCCTGGGTAATCATAGTGGATATCCGCCTCTGTTTATAGCCCAGCTTTTTCAGCTTCTTCAGACTCTGGCTGCGAATTGTAATCGTACCCACCTTGGAGCCGTCAGGCCTCTTGATGGTAATCTCTCTTACACCGGTATTTCTGTTCGTATTGACCTCTATGCTCATGTCGTGACCCCCTTGTCTGCTTGCCGCATTCCTGCGTTAAACGCGTCCTTGCGTTTTATGAGCCTTTTCTATTATATCGGAGTCTTTCGTCCAAAAATAAACAGAAGCCGTACAAAGTGTTTATAATTCCCGTCAATTTGATTTCACAAAAAGGAAAATACAAAGTCCGGCAGGAACATGCGCTTTTTCATTACAGCGCAGCCTCTGCCGGACTTTATCTGATCCCACTTAAACCGACTTCACAGTCATCTGTCCATTCTCCGGATGTCCTTAAGGCTCCGACGGCCTCTCACGGCGCCGGCAGCTTCCGCCGCCTACACCTCCGGCTCAATCAGTCCGTAAGTATCACCCTTTCTTTTGTACACCACATTCACCTGATCTGTCTCTGCGTTGATGAACACGAAGAAATTATGCCCCAGCAGTTCCATCTGGATACAGGCATCCTCCGCATACATGGGTTTGATATCGAACTTCTTGGTGCGGACAATCTTGATATCCTCGTCCTCCATATAGTCGTTTTCCACATACATTTTGCTGAACGAACCGGCGCCCTGCTGCTTGTCCACAATTTTGGCCTTGTATTTCTTCAGCTGCCTCTCGATAATCTCCTCCACCAGATCGATGGAGACATACATATCGTTGCTGACCTGTTCGGAGCGGATGATATTGCCCTTTACCGGAATGGTTACCTCAATTTTCTGACGTTCTTTCTCCACACTCAGGGTTACATGTACTTCTGTATCGGGATTGAAGTATTTAGCCAGCTTACCTATTTTGTCCTCCACCGCTGCCCTCAATCCTGGCGTCACCTCCAGATTTCTGCCTAAAATAATAAACTTCATATGCATCATCCCTTTCCGCTGTTAATATTTACTACTTTTGCACATTCATTATAGCACGTTGGCATATGATTTTGCAACAACTTAACAATTTTTTCAGGAATTTAAATTATACTTCACAGCAATTCAGACAGATATCTGCACTGCAGATTCCCGTGACATTCACCAAATGCAGATACCTGCCCCTCCTTCGCACAGTGCAGACAGCCATCTCATCACGCCGGCTCCACCCCGGCCCTTCCCTCGAACTGTGCATTGTACAGTTCCGCATAAAATCCGCCTCTGGCCAGCAGCTCATCGTGATTCCCCTGCTCCACAATATCTCCGTCCTTCATGACCAGAATCACATCCGCGTCCCGGATGGTGGAAAGCCTGTGGGCAATGACAAAGCTGGTCCGTCCCTTCATCAGATTGTTCATGGCCTTCTGAATCCTGATTTCCGTTCTGGTATCCACAGAGCTGGTGGCCTCGTCCAGAATCAATATGGGATTATCCGCCAGAATTGCCCGGGCAATAGTAAGCAGCTGCTTCTGTCCCTGGGACACATTCGAAGCGTCCTCTCCCAGCTCCATCTGATATCCTCCGGGGAGGGTCTGAATAAAACGGTGAACATGAGCCGCCTTTGCCGCGGCAATGACTTCCTCGTCTGTGGCATCCAGTCTGCCATAACGGATATTCTCCATAATAGTCCCATGAAAAAGCCAGGTGTCCTGCAGCACCATGCCGAAGTTCTCCCTCAGTTCGCTTCTGTTGAAGTCTCTGATATCCTGTCCGTCCACCCGTATGGCACCGCTGTTCACATCATAGAACCGCATCAGCAGCTTTACCATGGTGGTCTTACCCGCGCCAGTAGGCCCTACAATGGCCACCATCTGTCCCGGCTTTACCTGACAGCTGAAATCGTGGATGATCACCTTATCCGGCTGATAGCCGAACTTCACACGCTCGAAGGAGACGGCACCCTGCATTTTCCCTGTGGAACCTTTTTCTCCGGAATTTCCTGCTTCCATTCCTCCCGCAGAATCTTCCCCTGCGGAATGTTTCGTTTCCTTTCCGCCCCCAGAGCATACTTCGGCAAAGTTTCCAGTTTTCCCTTCCGCCCCGGGACATTCCTTCGCAAAATTCCCCGCCACGGCTCCCTCTCTCAGATTCCCGCCGTCCACAGCGTCCCCGGATACCCGTCCCGCCATTACATCCTCCTCCGGCTCCTCCAGAAACTCAAAGACTCGTTCCGCTGCCGCTGCCGTGGACTGGAACATATTGGAAACCTGGGCCACCTGGGTAATGGGCTGGGTGAAATTCTTTACATACTGAATGAACGCCTGAATCTCTCCCACCTCGATGATGCCTTGTATAGCCAGCATACTGCCGCTGACAGCCACCGCCACATAGCCCAGATTTCCCACAAATGTCATCACAGGCTGCATCATGCCGGAGATAAACTGGGATTTCCACGCACTCTGATACAGGATTTTATTGGTCTCACCGAACTCTGCCAGGCTTACTGCTTCCCGGTTAAAAGCTTTGATGATATTCTGTCCGCTGTACACTTCTTCAATTTGTCCGTTAATTTTCCCCAGGTAGGTCTGCTGGGCAATGAAATATTTCTGAGAATGCTTAATCACCACACCGATGAGCCCTCCGGATACTGGCAGAATCACCAGCGCAATCAGGGTCATCAGCGGACTGATAGACAACATCATAATCAGAATTCCCACAATGGTGGCCACAGAGGTAATCAGCGTGGTAATGCTCTGGCTCAGGCTCTGCCCCAGAGTATCCACATCATTTGTGATGCGTGACAACACTTCTCCCACCGTCCTGGATTCAAAATATGCCATGGGCATCCGGTTAATTTTCTCAGAAATCTCCTTTCGGAACCGATAGCAGAGCTTCTGAGACACCTCCGTCATCACCAGCCCCTGAATAAAGGACAGCAGCGCACTGAGCCCATACAGCCCCAAAAGCAGAATCAGTATACGCCCAATCCTCTGAAAGTTGATTCCTCCGGTGCCAGTAAATTTGGCCATCATGCCGTTAAACAGCTCCGTGGTGGCTTTCGCCAGCACTTTTGGGCCAATGATAGTGAAAACGGTACTGCCTGCCGCAAAAATCATCACGGTAATCAGTGCAATCTTATATTTGCCCATATAAGCAATCAGTTTTGAAGCAGTTCCTTTAAAATCTTTCGCCTTTTCTCCCGGCATCATACCGCCATGGGGACCATGAGGCCGCCGAACCGCCTGCGGATTCCGGGCCGGCTTCTCATCTCTGACAGTTTCACCGGGCCCGGAATCGCCAGACCTCTTCTTCTCTTCACTCATATTGACGCACCTCCCTCCAGCTCTGCTTCCGACAACTGTGACCTGGCGATTTCTCTGTAAGCCCCACACTCCCGCAGCAGTTCACTGTGAGTGCCCATACCTGCGATCCTGCCCTCGTCCAGCACAATAATCCGGTCCGCATGCAGAATTGTGCTGATGCGCTGGGCCACGATGATCACGGTGGCATCCGCAGTCTTCTCACGCAGCGCTTTCCGTAGCGTCACATCCGTCTTGTAATCCAACGCCGAAAAGCTGTCGTCAAACAGAAAAATCTTCGGCGCTTTTGCAATAGCCCTTGCAATGGACAGCCTCTGCTTCTGTCCTCCGGATACATTGGTACCGCCCTGAGATATCTCACTGTGATACCTGTCCGGTTTGCTCTCTATGAATTCCGTGGCCTGAGCAATCTCCGCCGCTTCCCTCATCTGTCTGTCGCTGATATCCGGAATGCCCTCTTTCCATGCGCCGCCGAATTTCAGATTAGAGGCAATATCCCCGGAAAACAGCACTGCCTTCTGTGGCACATAGCCCAGGAGACTTCGCAGCTTATGCTGAGACACATCCCGGATATCCACCCCATCTATGGTAATCCGCCCTGCCGTCACATCGTAAAAGCGCGGAATCAGGTTCAGCAAAGTGGACTTGCCGCAGCCGGTACTGCCGATAATGGCCGTGGTCTCTCCGGGCCGGGCCATAAAGGTCAGATGTTCCAGGGCATCCTCATCCGCCCCCGGATATCGGAAGGACACATCTTCAAATGCCAGCACACCTTCCGGGCTTTTCAGTCTGTCGTCCTGTACCTGGTCTTTGTCCCGCACTCCGGCCTGTGTTCCGATTACCTCCTCAATGCGCCCGGCAGCCACACCTGCTCTGGGCAGCATGACAGAGATCATGGTCAACATCAGGAAAGACATTACAATCTGCATGGTGTAAGTGATAAATGCCAGCATATCCCCCACCATCAGATTTCCCATGTCAATTCCCTTTGCGCCAAACCACACAATCATGATGCTGATACCGTTCATAATCAGCATCATCACCGGCATCATCACGTTCATGACGCGATTGGTGAAAAGCTGGGTCTGCATCAGATCTCTGTTGGCTCTGTCGAAACGCGCTTCTTCGAATTTTTCCCGGCTGAAAGCACGAATTACCGGAACACCTGTCAGAATTTCCCGTGACACCAGATTCATCCGGTCCACCAGGGTCTGCATCTTCTTGAATTTCGGCATGGCCACAGCCATCAGCACACCCACCAGCGCCAGGATCAGCACCACCGCCACCACAATAATCCATCCCATGCCGGTTCTGGTCCGAAGCACCTTCACCACGCCGCCGATACCGATAATCGGCGCATACACCACCATCCTCAGCATCATGACCACCACCATCTGCACCTGCTGGATGTCATTGGTGCTCCTGGTAATCAGGGATGCTGTGGAAAACTGCTCCATCTCCGCATGAGAGAAGGATACCACCTTTGTGAAAACACGCTCCCGCAGATTCAGCCCCAGCTTTGCGCCGATTCTGGCCGCCAGCAGCCCTACCAGTATGGCTGTCGCCATCATCACCACCGAATAGACCAGCATCATACCGCCGGTTCTGTACAGATAATTCCTCTGAATCCTGCCCAAATCCATACCCAGCTGTTCATACTCCTGCTGAATGAAAAGCACCGCCTTCTGGGCCGCCACAGTTTCGGCTGTATCTCCCAGACTTTGTAAAAGCTGCTCCCGTACGGCCAAAATCTGCGCATCGGTCAGTTCACCTGTCAGTTCCGGCATCACGCCGCCTGCCGGCACATTGCCCTCCGGTGCCTCAGCCGCTTCAGTTGCCGCCATACCGTTATCCTCCGGCGCAACGGCATTTCCACCAGCCACACCGACTCCCGGCATCCCGGAAATGCCCACAGTCCCATCAAACTCCGACATACCGAAGATGTCCCCAGTCCCTCCGGATTCCATCATGGACACAAGCAGCAGTGCCAGCCCCATACTTTCATTCAGTGCCTCTTTCTCCTCCTGGCCTCCCCGGAAGACATAGCTCCCATCCTCCGTCTGCTCATAGGCGGAGGCCATTTGTTCCCTTTCCTCCCCGGTCAGAAACATGGCAAGTGATTCGAAAGCAGATTCCCTCATATGCTCCGGAACCAGGCCTTCGATTCCCTTCTGCCCGATACCCACATCCACGATATCCGCCGTATACTGCGGCAGTGCCAGATCGCAGTATGCCTGCACAATCAGAAGTACTATGATCGCCAGTACAGACCATTTGGATTCTTTTAAGTATTTGAAAATTTTCAGCATACCAGTCTCCTTCCGCGCCTGCCGGAAAAGCAGTCCCAGTTTCTTCCACCACAGGCGTTCTTACATTATAGTAACCACACTGTGCCATTGCAATTAAAAAAGCATAAAAAAACTGGAAAAATACTGTCACAGAAAGCTTATTCCTCTCCAAGGAGACAATGACAGCGCATCCTCATTCCTCCATACATAGCCATTCTTTCAGATGTCTTAAAATATCTCCGTTTTTCAATTCCGCAAGCGAGGCTTTTGCCCAGGAAGGAAATGTGTCACTCTTGCAGGCCCCGGCCAGTGTCACGAGCGGTGCAATAAAGACATCTGCTTTTTTCTCCACTTCAGCAATGTCATCGCCGTATTCCTGCAGGAACGCTTCCGCCGCTTCCCTGGAAAGAGAGCTGGTTACATTGCGAATATCCCCGTAAGCGATACCCTTACCCAGCAAATTATAATCAAACATAAACGCGCTTTCACAGTTTTGGGACACAATCAGATTCGTCCAGTAAAAGTCATTGTATGTCAGCGTCCGGGGCAAAGCGTCAATTCGGCTGCGGATTGTGCCGTAGTTCTCTCTGATTATCTGCCAAAGCACATTTTCCACAGTACCGGTCTTTTCCGCGATTTCCTTCATATTGTCTGCGATGAGCAGATCCGATTCGTCATACATAGGAATTTCCCTGTCGGAAAGATAAGCACGACCTTTTTTATGAAGCATCCTGTACCATCCGGCAATGGCCCTTGCCACCTTCGGATCACTCAAATCATCTTCTTTTCCAAGCCGGTATTCGTCGCTTGTCTCTACATCAGGCAACAGTATTGCGTTTTTTGTGTAACCCAATAGCGGCAAAGTTGGTATTTCCAGCTTTGACAGCATCAGATAATTGTCAATTTCACGGGCATCCTCCTGATTCTCAAAAACCTTCAGAATCCGTTTTCTTCCCTCTGATTCCACGCGATACAAAGAGATTCCGGCTTTTGATCGAATCAGCGAACAAACCGGATTCCGCACTCCCAGTTCGGTAAGCTGCAGAATATAAGATGAAGGCAGCTGCTTACAAGGTTGTCCCAGCTGTGACAGTATTTCGTTGATTCTGATAAGCAGCTGCTCATCTATCCCTTCCCAGCGCAGGAGTTCTGCACCGCTGAACCGCTGCAGCTGTGATACAAACCGGATTCCATGCTGCGCAAATGTCTGTTTTACCCCTTCGGGAAGTCGATCGGTCAGGATTTCAGCAGACGGAAGCCGCACCGGTTCTTTGTAAGGAAACTCTTTTTCAAATTCCGCCATTTCCTTCGGATCAACCTCATAGACTTCGTCTTCGATATACCGGCCCGTGATACCGTCCAGAGCGCCGTCGTACAGTTCCATTGCCATCAGAGAGTCCGGGCTGCTCCCGTCGGCGGATACAATGCCATACCTGCCTGCTCTCCTGAATCCAAATCTCGGATAATAATCGGGATGCCCATAGAAAATGATTGCACGGTATCCCAACCTGGCTGCCTCGGCAATAGAGTGACGCATCAACGCCGCCCCCACGCCCCTCCTTTTATAGTCCGGATGAACGCTGAGGGGACCAAAATTCAAAACCTCTATTTCCCCATGATCCGGCGTCATTACTTTTGCCAGACTGTAAATGATATGACCTGTAATTTCGCCTTCCACTTCTGCCACAAAATCAAGTTCCGGCACAAAAACAGGCAGCTTCCTCAACTTGTGTACCAGCAAATGTTCTCCGTCGCAGGTCGGATGATCCATACTTCCCCAAAATGCTTCACGTGTCATCTCCTCCACAATGCGGTAATCTCCAGGTATTTCCTTCCTGATACTGATATTCAATGCTTACTACCTCCGTATTTTCTTTTTTCTGCTTTCCACTCAAATCCATACCCGAAAACGGGCGCAAAAATGCCGCAGAAAGCATCCTCATCAGCGAGTACTTTCTGCGGCTGATTATGGGCATAAAAACCTGCTAACAAAAGTCAAGACTTTTTGGCAGGTTTTTTATAAAT
>CAJUQT010000074.1 GCA_910588225.1 uncultured Acetatifactor sp. | reverse complement strand
GCCTGGTCTGCTCCGTCAACATATTCGCTGAGGTTATAGGTACCACCCTCTTCAAAATAGGACTTTGCCACCTCAATATTGTAAATGAAGGTCAGATCAGGAGAAGTACCTGTCGCCATCATAGTCTGGAGCTTCGTCACTTCTTCACTTCTGGGCACAGCCACAAATTCCACGTTGATACCTACCTTGTTCATCTCCTGGTTGATATATTGTGTCCATTTATTATCTGTGACAGTGGAACCCTCCGGCGCATTGCTTCGGTCAAAAATCTCTACCGTGATGGTCACATTGTCAAACGTTTTATCTCCATAGGTGGTCTGATAGCCGCTGGCCTCCTCCCCATCCTTTCCATCTGCCTGTTCTCCGGACTCTGTCTGAGAATTGCTCCCAGGTGTACTCTCCCGGTTTTCTGTGTCGGCGGATGATGCTCCGCCTCCTTCCCCCTGGCCACAGCCTCCCAGAAGTATACTTCCCGTCAATACAGTGGCCAGTACGGCCGCACTAAATCCATTTCTCCTCTTTAACATCATACACTCCATTCCGCCGCAGATACCTGCAGCTGTTCTTTCTCACGGGCAGCATACATCCCGCCGCCTGCATTTCTCTGAAACATTTTCTTTTATATGCTCACCCTTTCACCGATCCCAACATAACACCCTTCACAAAATACTTCTGCAGCCAGGGATACACCACAATAATGGGCAGAGTAGCAAACACAATGGTAGCCATCTTCAGGGATTCTGACATGGCCTGGGTGCCCATGCCCTCTGCCGCCATTGAAGCCTGGTTCAGTTCATTGGCAAAAAGCATCTGCCGCAGGCGCAGCTGCAGAGAGAATTTTTCCCCTGACTGAATATAGATGAGGGAACTGAAGTAATCGTTCCAATACCCCACTGCATAAAACAGCCCTATTGTGGCGATAATCGGTACAGACAGAGGCAGCGCAATCTGAAACAGAACTTTCATGTCTCCGGCTCCATCGATCAGAGCAGCTTCCTCCAGTTCTTTTGGCAATTCCCGGAAGAAAGTCCTCATCACAATGAAGTTAAACACGCTCATGGCAGAGGGCACCACCAGAGCTGCATAAGTATCGTACATGCCAAGTCCGTGCACCACGATAAAGGTGGGAATGATACCTCCTCCAAAATACATGGTAAACAACAGAAATCCGCTGATAATCTTCCTGCCCTTCAGCTTCTCCTTGGACAGGGCATAAGCTGCCGCTATGGTTAATGCAAGCCCCAGAGCAGTCCCGGACAATGTCACAACAAAGGACACCCGCATGGACAGCCAGATAGACTGCTGTTTAAAGATTTCCCGGTAAGAATCCAGCTGAAAATCAATGGGATAAAATGTTACCTTCCCTCCCAGCACGGCCGCCTTTCCACTGACAGAACAGGCCAGGACATTCAGGAAAGGATACGTACACAGAATTACGATAAGGGTAATAATAACATACAGCAGAGCTTCTCCAAAAGACAACTTCCTTTTTTTCCCTCTCATAGAATTCCCTCCTCTCCCATAAGCTTCGCAGCCCGGTCCACCACCACCAGTATCACAATATTTACCAATGACTGAAACAGGCCGATGGCTGTGGCCAGGTCATACTGGGCCTTCTCGATACCCAGCCGGTATACATAGGTACTGATCACCTCCGAGATGGCCATCACCTTTGTGTTGCCCAGAAGCAATGGCGCATCCAGGCCAATGCTCATCATCTTACTTACATTCAGAATCAGCATGGTAGCTGCCACCGACTTGATCATAGGCAATGTGATATAACGGATTCTCTGAAGTCTGGTTGCTCCATCCAGGTATGCAGCCTCATAAAGGCTCTCGTCTACCCCCGTCAGGGCTGCCAGATAGATAATTGTTCCCCAGCCGATCTCCTTCCAGATATTACACAGGATGTAAGTAAAAACCCACCATGCATTGTTGCTGAGGAAAGGAATCGGGCCCACCCCTATGCCCTCCAGCATCTTGTTCACCGTGCCGTTAGACATGTTAAACAGGTTCTGGGCGATACCCGCCACTACCACCCAGGATATGAAATGGGGCAGGTAGAGCAGGGATTGGGATACTCTCTTAAATTTGACGGCGCGCAGCTCATTTAGCATCAGAGCCAGCATAATCGTCAGCGGAAAGCTGACCGCCAGGGTCGCCAGGTTCAGCGCCAGGGTGTTTCTGATAGAATTCCAGAATTGCTGGTTCTTAAAAATCTTGAGAAAATTCTCCATTCCCACAAATTCAGAACCCAGGATTCCTTTGAAAATATTGTAATCCTGAAAGGCCATCACGATTCCCGCCATCGGCAGATATTTAAAGATAAAATAGTACAAGATCACCGGGAGCACACACAGATACAGCCAGAAATCACGTTTCAGATAGTATAGCGCTCCTCTTTTCCTCTTCAATCCATACCTCCTCCTGCTGCATATACAGCTTTCTCTTTCTTGCAGGGTATACCTTTGTATGTTCTCTTTTCCCTGCAATGCAATATGTCCCTGCCGCCATTGGCGCCTTACATGCGGCCCGTCCACAGATTCATTATAGGCATACAAATTCGCACATGACAATCGTGTGTTTCTTGCTTTTCCCTTCACTTTCTATAAAAAATCTTTCTGACTATAGAAAATAAAAGAAGCTGTATAGGAATGCAATCCCTCCAGCTTCTCTATTCCCGGTACTGCCGCTTCCATTCTCCCGGGGTCAGTCCCTTATACTTTTTAAAAAAGCGAGAAAAACTCTGTGCATTGTTATACCCCACCTTCTGTGCGATCACTGCCAGGGTCTCGTCTGTCTGCTGTAGCAGCTCCGCTGCCTTCTGGATTCGAATCCGATTCAGGTAATCTATAAGCTTCTCTTCCTTCTCATGATGGGCCTTGAAAACTTTGTTCAGATACACATAGCTGATACCGATGGCATCCGCCACCTCCGTCACGTTAATATTTTTCCAGTAATTTTCCTGTATATAGGTGACGGCATCCAGATAGTATTTATTCTCCTTCTGACGATTCTTCTGATTGTTCATGGACTCCAGCCGCCTGGACAGAATCCTACGCATATATTCTATCAGCTGATCCAGGGACTGTATTTCATACACTTCCCTGAGAGGATCTCCATGGCTGTCCTCCAGGGGTTCCAGCCCCAGTTCCTTGTCGATCTCCCCCAGAATCCTGGCACAAAGGTTCTGGGCGTAATCCTTTCTGCCCATAGTACAGATTTCCTGCTGCAGTTCTGCCAGTTTTTCTGAAAGGGACTCTCCTTCTCCTGTGACAATGGCCCGGATCAGGAAAGGTGCATACGCCAGCATACTTTTGTAGTTGTAATTTTCTTCTGCCAGGGGATATACCATTCCCCTTTTGCTGTCCTTTCTCCTGAAAAATGCTTCGTTCTCCAGACTGATCCTGCAGAGCCTGTACTGTTCCTGAATGGATTCCTTTACAGAGAAAGCCTTGCTGGAGGCAAAATAATTGTCATCCCCTGTCAGTTCATTGAAGATTCGCACCAGAAACTGTTCCGACCTCTGGATTTCCTCCTTCGTGTCTCCGCTGAAAAGCACGGCAAAGTCCCCGGCTGATGTCTCAGACAGGATTCCCTCCAGCCTGGCCATCAGGTATACGTCCAGAGTCTCCTGGAGCCGTCTGTTCCGTGTTTCTCTTTCCCCACTCTCCAGGTTCTCCCGCAGTCTGCACAGCAGCAGAGAACACTGTTTCTTCTCCCCCGAACCGAAGATCGCAGCAGTTTCCTGGAAGAAATGCTCCTGGACGAGGATGCCGTCGAAGAGCATTCGCAGCTTGGCCGCACTGACAAAAGCCTCCTGAATACGGGCATCCGCCTCCGTTTTTTTCACATTTTTCATATGGAAGAATGCCTTCTTGATGGCATGTCCCTCCGCCTCCTCGTCCAGTCCTGCCAGACCTGCTTTCCTCCGGTACACACTGACCACATTGTACAACTCGCTCAGCGGACTATAGATCCGGGCTGCTATCAGAAAAGCCAGGGCCAGCATCACCGCCAGGACGATTCCCGCCACCCTCACAATATAGCTGCCATATCCAATGCTGTCGCTGTACATAATGTCCAGCGGAATGGACTCCATATAGTAAACTTCCTCTGTCAGGGCACATGCAAAATAATACCGTTCCTCGCCCCGGGCCATGTAAAACCCTTCCTGTGCATGCCAGTCCAGATTCCCGGCCTCTGTCCCCCCGTTCTCCCTGTCGAGAAAAGAGTCATACAGCACCTCCTCTCTCCCGAACAGACAGATGCGCTTGCCCTTGCGTCCAAATTGTTTGAACAATTCCTTTCCCAGGGCTTCCATATCTATATTCCCCACCAGAACCCCCCGCATCTCCCGGGGCGTGATCATCGTCATTACATTCTTCACTGAATAATGTGAGGCCATGCCGCCGGCCGGTATCTTTTCAAGAAAGCCTTCATCCATGCTTTTTCGAACAGGAAGGTACTGCACACTGACTGCTAAAGCCCTTTGCTCCGACCAGGCAGTATCATAAAAGGATTCCAGACTCTGCTGTTTCGAGGTAGAATCCCAGATTTTCCCGGTTTCCGTTTCATATAGATATACAGAATACAGAGAAGGGTTCCAGTTAGTAATTCTGGAGACTTCTGCCATCACACGTATCATATGCTCCGGCTTTTTTGTAGTCATATAATTCTTGTATGCTGTGCCATAGAGCACACCTACCAGGTCCTGTTCCACGGAACTGACAATACGCCTGTATGCCTCCTGCACTTCTGCAAGGCTGCGGCTTTCCTTCTCCATTATGTCCCCATGGTTCTTCTTCCTGATATCCTGATACCATACAATCCCCATGATCACCGTGGGAACCAGAATGATCAGCAGAAAACTGACCATAACCTTCACAAAAATATTGGTTCTGCTATCGATCGTTATTTTATCCTTTGCAGACATCCTCCACTCCCTGCAGGTTCCAGACCATACCTTTCTGTATACAGATCTTGAAACTGCTATTTCTATATACTACCCTGTTTTCTTTCCACTACAAATATATCATCGAATCCTTGCCTGGTCAAATTCGGACTGCCCGAATTATAGAAAGTGACAGAATCTGTATAGGAAGTCATATAAGCTGCACAATCTCCCCCACAGCTATCCTGGTACCGTCTGTCATCACCAGCACCCGCTCATATATGTCGATTTTCCTGACCCGGCCCCTGACTGTCACATAGGACCCTCCAGCCTTCTTCCCGTCCGGGCAGAAATAAGTAATCACCGCCTGGGGACATTCCTCTATCCTTTCCTGCAGCATCCGCAGCTTCTCATCCAGAAGCGCTTTTGCATCTTCGTCCAGTTCTATCTTTTTTTCCGTCAGACGACCCGCCTCTCTGATGACCTCTTCATACCCGGTCAGTGCGGCGAAGGCCGAAAACTGTGCCGCCCGGTCGGCTATGAGCATATGCGGATGCGTCTTGGACACATGATGCGGTAAATATAGAATATCTTCGTAATTATGATTCATTTTCTCCTCACCCCATATGGCATTCCGCAATCTCCGCTGTCTAAATATTACGCCCTGTGTCCTCCAATCTGTCGGTTGCGTTCCTGTGTCATGGCCCCTTCCTCCAAATTCATCCCCTTCAGCACGGCATTTTTGCCGAATTTCTTCCTGAGGGTCAACATAGCTTCCTGCATCCTTCTCTCCCTCGCCAGTTCGGCCGTCTCCTTCTCCCGCTGTCTCTCCAGCACTTCATAGTCCGTAAAGAGATCCAGCTGTTCGTAAGCATTTTCCTCCGAAACCAGATTCTCCTCCATCACACGGCCCGCAGCCACTGTCACCCTTCTGAGCAGCAGATTCCTGTCCACAATTCGGTCGTACAATTCCGTTACGGCATCCAGAATCAGTCTGGTGGACGATGTCTTCCTCCCAAGATTGATACTGCCATGAGCGTGCTTTGGGACCTTTCTCCCGTAATGGTCGGTGGTCACAGGCCCTTTATAACGTTTCCGGATGTCCGGATCGGTCAGATTCTCAATGTCATAACCTATGGTCAGCACCATCTGATCCGTCACCAGCCCTTTGTCCACCAGATCCAGAACCAGAAGGTCTGTCATCTCCCGCACAATCAGTCTGCCCTTCTTAAAATCATAAGGACATTTCAGCACCTGCCCGGAGCTCATGCTGCTGTTATCCGGCTTATATGCCTTGATATCCGCCATGGTACATGGTTCCCATCCCCAGGCATGATCAATCAGAAGTTCTGCATTCACACCGAACAGCCGGTACAGCAAATCTTCATTATAATAATCGCCCGCTTTCCCCATGGAACATCTGGCCACATCTCCCATGGTAAACATTCCATTTTCTTCCAGTTTCCCGGCATATCCCCTGCCAATCCGCCAGAAATCAGTGAGTGGACGATGATTCCACAGACTCCTTCTGTAAGATATTTCGTCCAGTTGTGCAATTCTCACACCATCCTCGTCCGGCGCCACATGCTTCGCGCCGATATCCATAGCAATCTTGCTTAGATAGAGATTCGTGCCAATCCCCGCTGTGGCGGTGAGGCCCGTCTCCCTCAAAATATCCCGTATCATTTTCTTAGCCAGCTCTCTTGCGGTAAGCCCGTAAGATTCCAGATAGCAGGTCACATCCATCATCACCTCATCTATGGAATAAACATGAATGTCTTCCGGCGCCACATATCTCAGATAGACACTGTAAACCCTCCTGCTGTATTCCATATACAGGGCCATCCTGGGGGGCGCCGTAATATAGGAAACGGCATATTCCGGATGCTCCTTCAGCTCCATGGCATCACAGGAAGAACCGGTAAAGGCATGTCCGGGCACCTGCCGCAGACGTTCGGCATTCACTTCCCTGACCCGCTGAACCACCTGGAACAGTCTCGCCCGTCCCGGAATCCCATAGGCTTTGAGAGATGGAGAGACCGCAAGGCAGATGGTCTTCTCGGTACGGCTGCTGTCTGCTACCACGAGATTCGTAACCAGTGGATCCAGTCCCCGCTCCATACACTCTGCGGAAGCATAGAATGATTTCAGATCGATGGAAATATAAATGTGATTCTCCCGCTCCACTCCATACACCTCCAATCCTTTGCCTGATGAAATCATTATATCAGAACACACGTTCTTTTGCAACCATACGTTCGCATTTTACATTATTTTCCAACCCCGCTTTTCCAGAAGCCAACAACAGGAACCGGCTTCTTATATAATCCTGTGTAATCCGCCGAACTTTCTGTGATTTAAAAAATCTGATGTAATGCAGGCTGATACCATGCTTTACACCAGATTCTCTGTCTTGATTCTTTTGTTTCCAGACAGGCAAAATACTGCCCAAATATCCTCGTTCAGACCATCGCTTCCACGATAATCCTGTCCCCCTGTGTGATAGCTTTGCAAGCTTAACAGTACTAAAAGTTACTCAGAATCAGATTCCGCAGCTTTCTCGTCAGTGAAAAGGTCCCCCCGTCCTTTTTCTGCGTTCCCATGAGAATGGTCATGTTTTCCTCCGGGAAATTGGCAAAATAGACGCCCAGCCAGCCGTCCCAGCCGTACTCTCCCTTTCTGGTCAGGCCGGATGCCTGGCCGGGCTCCTTGCACACCCGCATCAGATTCCCATAGCTGTAGCCTTCCAGTCCAAGCCACTGACAAAAGCTCCTCTGCTGCCGGGGCTGAAGCTGACCGCCTGTGAGATACTGCACGGTTCTGGACGTGAGAATGCGTTTCCCTCCGTAATTTCCACCCGCCAGAAGCATTCGAGCAAATTTCATATAGTCATCCAGTGTAGAAACAAGCCCCGCACCTCCCGCCATATAGGCCGGCAAGTGATCCATGGAATGATTGATGGCAAGATGGTCTCCTGAATAGAGATTCAAATCGCCTTCGCCTCTCTCCCCTGTAACGGTCTCATAAACTTTCGCCAGACGTCCCTGCTTTTCTTCCGGCACATAAAAAGCTGTATCTTCCATGCCAAGAGGATTGAAGATTTCCTCCTCCATAAATTCTGCCAGCGATTTCCCGGAAACCACTTCAATCACAGCTCCCAGCACATCCGCCGAGGTACCGTATTGCCATGAGCTTCCCGGCTCATAAGCCAGAGGTCCCTCCGCCATCCTTTCCGCCAGCTCCCTGGTGCTCATCTCCCTCTCCGTCCCCAGTCTGACGCAGGCTTCCTCGTAAACCTTCGCGGACGCCCTGCCGGACGCAGTGCTGTCATTGGGATAGGAAAGCCCTGAAGTCATATTCAGCAGATTATAGAGCCGCAGCGGCTGCATCGACTGTTCCATATGCCCGTCTGCAGTCTCCACATACAGTTTCCTGTACGCGGGAAGGAACTCTCCCACATTCTGGCACAGGTCTATTTCTCCCCGATCCATCAGAATCATGGCGGCAGCAGCCGTCACCGGTTTCGTCTGAGAATACAGACGAAATATGGTATCCCGGTTCATCTCCCTGCCCTCCTCCCTGTCGGCATTCCCGGCCTGTGCGTAAATCAGCTCCCTGCCGTCCTGCTCCACCAGCAGATTCACACCTGCCACCAGTGAAGTCTTCACTGCCTGCTCCATCACTCCCTGTATTCTGCCGCTTATCTCCACTTTTCTTCTCCTTTTCACAGCTTCTATTTCTGTGTTAATAAATTATGTAATAAAGGAAATTCTCTTATTACTATCCGCAAGGCGTTTTTAGGCATTCTCTTCTCTAGGTACATACATCATATCAATGCTCAATTCAAGCATCTCAAAACTTTGTGACCTGTGTATAGAGAATCCCTGTGCCACCTTATCAAAAAGGGGACACAGGGAATAAATCTTTTCTTAATATATAATCACTCTGCCTTCCCTCACAGTTCCTTATCTCTGATTACAGGAGCAATCTGGGAAAGCATATTATCCACATCCTCAAACATGGCGCTTTTGGTGGTACCCAGATTATTTGCCCGCTCGATATGCTTTATCACTTCCTGATACTGAAGCCTGATTGCATCAAAAAACTGGCAGAGCACCTGTAATGCGCTCTGGGACTGCTCTATCACACCGGAAATCTCCCCCTGCACGGCAGAAGCACCCTCTGCTGCCGTGGTAATCTGCTGAAAAGCTTCCGATGTACTGTTTACAATCCCAAAGCCCTTGCCCAGCTCCTGCTGAGAAGCCTGTATGCTGTCACTCAGCTGCACTGTACCGCTTTCCACATGGCGCACACCGGTATCCACATCGTCGGTCAACTCCTTGATTTCTTTGGCAAGCTCTCTGACCTTTTCCGCAACCACAGCAAATCCTTTCCCCTGCTCACCGGCTCTTGCCGCCTCAATGGAAGCATTGATTGCCAGAATATTGGTCTCGTCCGCTATGGACACAATCTTCCCCATACAGCGCTGAATATCCTTCACCGCTGTCTGCAGCTGTTCGAAAGTACTCTCCATTGCATTGAAAGAATTCTGTATCTTCGCTGAAGTATCCTTCAAGTCTTCCACCTGATCCTGTGCTCCGGATACCATCTGAGTGATATCCTCCCGCACCTGCGCAAACTGTCCTGCAGCCTCATTAATATTGGAAAAAGACTGTCCAAAATCCTGTAGCTGCCTCTGAAAATGGTCTGCTTCACTCAGTACACCGGAAAAGGGTCTTTCCACCATACTCAGCTCAGACAGCGATTCCACTTCCTTCCGGGCCAGTTCTTTTTGGTAGTCCTTCAGGCTGCCCGTCACATGAAGAATTGGATAGAGACTTTTTTCATCATGATATATCTGACCTGATTTTTTCCGGCCTTTTTTTGAAAATAACATTTTATATCCTCCATTCCAGTTCCTTTTTCATTTATTCAAATACAACACATGTCATGGACTGATTGACAAAGCGGTTATTGTAATGTTCTCCATATCCCACAAAACCTGCATGCATCCCCAATGCTCCCATTTCTTTCAGATAGGCCTGCATATAATTATGCTCGCTGAACAGTTTATAACGGAACAGACAGTTTACGGAGAAAACTGCCGATCGTTTCGGAAACTCTCTGCAGATATTTCTTATAGTATCCTGCACAATAGCCCTGTAATCTCCCAACTCCAGCAAGATCAGCACATCCGAGTCATTTACCTGGCGGAAACAGGCCAGAGAGTTGCCGTTTACCTCTTTGATGGAAATAATGCAAGTATCGTCTCCATTGATTTTACCGAAAGGATTCTTGAATGTCTGTGTCAATATCTGCTGATCTGTCACATGAAGAATATCTTTATATACCTGTTTGGCCGGAGTCCCGTTCAGGGAACCGAGTATGTAGTTTGCTCTGTCTGTATTAGAGGCTATAAAACGATAATTTCCAAGCTGATGATAAATATTTTCTTTGTAGGTTTTCACACGTCCGCCCTGGTTCCGAATCAGCGCGTATGCCGCTGCATCCTCGTAAATCCTGCCGTTGGCGGATACCTTCCCCGCGTCTCCGGTTCCGCCCACCAGCTGTATTCCGCTCCTCTTCAAAACTGAGTTAACTGTGGTCAGCACACAGGCATCATTCCCGCTGCAGAAATCAATACATACCGTATCCCTCGACGATCCTCCCACTTTTTGTACATCCTTCTCCAGCCGTTCAATATATTTTACCGGCATGGTAGATACCTGTTCCAAAACATTTGCCGTCGCGTTGACTCCATCTGAAAATGCAATGACACCCACTCCTGTTTCCACGATTCTGGTATCATAGCTCATTCCGATACATCCGATGCTGGGAACCTTCGGATAAAGCGATTCCAGCGCCTTTACATGCGCTTCAAACTGCGTATTATTTGACAATAGCATAATAAACTGGGGATTACTCAGACTACGAACTGCCTCTGCCAGATCTCCCCGTTGGCTCATCCCAAAAAACTGCCTCATATAGCGGTCTTCCTTTCCTGTCTCCGTATCGTAAAACCTATCCGTAAAACTGATTATACCTTATAACAAAGGAGAACGTCAACATTTATTCTCCGGACTTTTCATCTGTTACTTGGCTGTGTTACATCTATTCCCCTGCTGTCCTTACAACAGAAAACGGCTTCCCGCTCTGGAACAGAACTGTTCCAACACAGGAAGCCGCACATTTTGTCTTCAGACAGCTGTTCCTTTCTCAGGTTCTGGCCGCGCCGTCCACGGAAAGAATGACACCCGTCACATAGCTTGCCATGTCACTTGCCAGATAAAGGAAGGCATTGGCCACATCCTCGGGCTCTCCCACACGTCCCAGGGGAATAGTCGCAATCAGCGGTTTTATCATTTCCTCGGGCAGCGCCGCCACCATATCAGTTCTGGTAACTCCGGGAGCAACTGCATTGACACGAATATTGTCTCTGCCCAATTCCCTGGCCAGAGACTTGGTCAGTCCATTCACAGCAAATTTGGATGTGGGATATGCCACTCCGGAAGGCTGTCCATAAATACTGACCATGGAGCTGGTATTCAGGATGACACCGCCCCCCTGTTCCTTCATGACTTTTGCTGCTGCCTGCGCACAGTTGAACACTGCGTTGACATTCAGTGCCATTGTCTTCGCAAAATCTTCCGGCTTATAGTCATACAGACTGTCTCTTGCGGATACTCCCGCATTGCTGACCATTATATCAAAGCTTCCAAATGTTTCCTTTACCTTTGCAACTGCTTTTGCAACCTCTTCCGGATTCTGCAGGTCCGGGCACAGTCCGATTACTTTATAATCCGGATTCTCCGCTTTCAGTTTATCCAATGCTTTGTCTACTGTCTCCTGCCTGGAACCGCACAGTGCCACAGATGCGCCGTTGTCCAGATACAGCTTTACAATTGCATAGCCGATACCTCTTGTGCCGCCTGTAACCATGGCTGTTTTCCCTTTTAACAACTCCATTTCTCCATACCTCCATTTTCAGAATTCCGAACACAGTATGCACTGCTCCGGTTACATATTCAACTTCCCTATTCAGAATATCCCAATTCGAGAATATTGTCAACCATGCATAAATTCATTGTCTGAATATTCAGGTAAGCATTTTGCACATACAAAATATGTATTGTTTTTCCTGAATCAGTGTCCTTTCTAACTATATATTGTATGCGCACTTGTTTTTGTCGTTATATCGTCAATTCTTTTTCTACGTCAATATTCTATATATTGGCTTTACAGATCATCCCCTGTTATAATATATTGATTTTATTATAGGAACCGCTTCGCAAGCCCTATAATCAAAGGATTATTCAGGATTTCTGTTATATCGTTTCTGCCAGCCCCTATTTCTAATCTGTTTGTCAAAGCACTCTTCCTCCTGCCCCACAGCCTCAACTACAGTTCCAATTCAACTGACATTCCATGTCTGTTTCAAGAAGGCTGATTTTATTATCAAAACTATATGGCGGAATCTAAGACAAGATTCTATGAGCAAAATTCTGTTATTAAAATTCTATATTACTGTGAAACATAACCTTCCGGGTAGCCAAAAAAGCGCAGACTTCCCCTATCA
>CAJUQT010000073.1 GCA_910588225.1 uncultured Acetatifactor sp. | reverse complement strand
TCGGGGCGGCTCTCAAAAGAGCCAGAGAAGAAAAGGGCTGGACACAAGCCTATGCAAAGATTGTAAAAAGACCTTTTCCGAGAATTATGGTTTAATAACCCATTACTCACATTTGGTTACAAAAGAATAAAGACCTAAGTCAGACCCAAATGTCAGAGTTGCTGTTTCATATTGTGACAGGTCATGTTGATTGCCATATGCGGGCAAAGATGATTCCAGTGACCACTGATGATTTAGCAGGCAGACCTTTGCCGATAGATACAAAGGGATTCTTTTAAACAGAACTGTCAGCCAATAGGGAGTAGTCGGAAACAATTCCAACTATTTTCCCATGCCTTGAAATATGCAGTAAAATATAGTATGATTTGAAATATAATTTTTAGAGGAGGGACAATATGGATAAAAAAGTATTAAAGAAAATTCTTTTTGTGCTGAGTATCGTTTTCACAATATTAACTTTTGTAGGAGCTACATATGTATTGTTTAATAAAGGACAGGTTAGCGCAGGATATTCAGCAGTTCCTATGCTTTTTGCAGTGTTGTTTATAACAACATATAACAAGGTAAAAAATGACTTGGAAAGAGAGAAGAAATGAAAAAAAGCTATCTTTTGGGTTCAGATTGTAGTACTTATGATTCAATTTTTTTGTGTGGTCTTATTAGGACTTGAAATATATGGTCATATGAATCCTGATAATATAACAATAGAAGCAGTTATATTGGGAATAGGCCTAATCATCAATATGGTTTGCGCATTTTATAAATTGTATGCAGAGAAAGAGTAAAAATTTTAAAATATAAGACTTTGAAGTATGAGCAAAAAGGCTGCCCGATTAAGCGGATAGCCTTTTTCAATTCCCAGACCAATTTTTCCCAATATTCGGTAAGCAAAATTCAAAATACAGTTGCTCAAATTGCGTGAAAAATTAAGAAATGTATGGATATACAGGTTAGTTCAAGCTAATAAGCAGTGGGAACACTTTTCCGAAAAGGGAGTAAAATAACAGGAAACGGCTATGAGTGCAGGGAAATTTACAGTATAATAGGAAGGAAATTGCAGATTTTTACTACAGATAAGGAGAACAGGAGCATGACACACCAGATCTTTCATGAAATGATTGTGAGCTACCGGAAACAGCTGTTACAGGAGGAATATGCGGAAAGCACCATACAGAAGTATCTGAGAGATATCCGGGCTTTTACTGCATGGGCGAAAAGCAATCAGATACAGACGGAAGCACGGCCTGCTGACAGAGAACGCGGACATGACCGGGAAATGACAGAACAGGCCGTCGGTGCGGAAGCAGAAGCCGGCCGGACTGCAGAGTCCGGGTCAGAAGCCGGCCAGACTGTATATGCCGCCCGGTCGGACAGTGTGACTGTGGACAAGGAAGTGATATCCGGATGGAAGGCATATCTGGTGAAGACAGGGTATGCCCCGGTTACAATCAATGCCATGCTCTCGTCGATGAATGGATTCGTCAGCTACATGGGCTGGGAAGAGTGCAGCGTTAAATTCCTGAAAATACAGCGGAGAACTTTTCGGGACCAGGACAGAGAGCTGAGCAGAGCAGAATATGAAAGGTTGCTGCTGATGGCGGAAAAGCACGGAAATATCCGACTGATGCTTTTGCTGGAGACCATATGCTCCACCGGAATCAGAGTCTCGGAAGTGAAATACATTACTGTGGAGGCCATCAGACGGAAACGGGCGGATATTTCCCTGAAAGGCAAGATCAGAACGATTCTGATTCCGGGAAAATTATGTAAAAAACTCAGAAACTATGCTAAAAAGCGAAAGATTACATCGGGCGAGATTTTTGTGACCAGAAATGGAAAAAGTATATGCAGACGTCAAATCTGGGGGGAGATGAAGCGCCTGTGCGCAGAGGCAAACGTGAATCCGACTAAAGTATTTCCCCATAACCTGAGACATTTATTTGCCAGAACTTTTTACAAAATGTGCAAGGATATCGTAAAGCTTGCGGATGTGCTTGGGCACAGCAGTATAGAGACAACGCGCATTTATCTGATTTCTACCGGAGAAACCCACGCCCGTCAGATGGAGAAACTTGGGCTGGTCAGTTAAAGATAACGATACAATATGTGAATTGCCACAAATTCACCATTTTGTTTCCTGTAAGAATAAGAGGAATCCTGATTTGTCTGTTTCTTGCTATAGTATAGCACGGTGATATAGGATTTTCAAGTTTATTTTATGCGCAGAGAATTGGGAAAGTGACGGATTCAGACTTATTTTGGGGAATATTTGCATCACAAAAAAGAAATCTGGAAAAGTAATTTTCCAGGTTTCTTTTTTGTGATATTTTTTTCTGTTTTTGGAAAGATACAGCGTTTGCTGTATCTTTTTATTTTATGGAAATGCATAGTCAGAGGAGTCTGAAATCTGAAAAAAAATCATGATATATACGTTTTTTCATTTTTCTAAATATGCAAGGTGGTCCTCTGCCTGCAAAATGGTGAATTTGTGGCATGTAAGGGCAATTCTAAAAAAGCAATTTACTGCGGGGATATTGGAGAGAAAGGAGAAAAGGATGCCTGTCTCGGAATGGAAATCAGAACAGAAAACGGAAGAAAGGCTGACACCGGAAATGCTGGAGCAGTTTCTGACACATCTGGCAGGGAAAGGATTCAGCCAGGCATCTCTGCAGGAATACCGCAGGGCATTGTTGCTTCTGCAGGGTAACCTGCCTGAGGGCGGGCTGCTTACCGCATCCGGCGGCTTATGGTGGAAACAGTGGCTGGAGAGACAGGGATTCAAGCCGCGGACAGTCAACATGCGGGTATCCGTTTGGAACAGTCTGATGCAGTATCTGAATCACCGGGACTGGCAGGTAGAGACTTTTTCCGATATAAGAGAGGACGTGCAGCCGGAGCTTACCAGAGCAGAATACCTTCGACTGCTGTCGGCAGCGAAACAGCTGGGACAGGAGAGAGCATATCTGCTGATTAAGGCTTTGGGCGGTATCGGACTGCGGATTCAGGAGCTTTCCCAGCTTACGGCGGAAGCCGTGCAGAAAGGTGTGATATATTCGGAATGTCAGAATGGTATGACTACCCGGGTGCTGCGGCTGCCTGCGGTGGTGCGGGGAGAGCTGCTGGAATACATGAAGCGGGAAGGAATTACGAAAGGGCCCATTTTTATTACATCCGGGGGGAAACCTCTGGACCGCTCCAATGTAGGGCAGAGCATTAAAAGGGTCAGCCGGGATGCCAGAGTGGCGGAGGAAAAGGCGAATCCCAGATGCCTGTGGAAAATGTATCTGTCCACCCAGGAGGGGATAAAAGCGAATCTCACAATCCTGCTGGAACAGGCTTATGACAGAATGCTGGAGCAGGAACAACTGACGACGGGGTGGGAGAATGGGTAAAAATGAATGAGAACAGGATTATCAGGTTTGGATTGCTGGGTTCCTTTTCCTGGGGAAACGGAGAAAACGGCAAGTGGAAACAGAATACGGCCTCCGGCAGAAAGGCTCTGTCTTTTCTCCAGTATCTGATTGTGAATCATACAAGGAATATTTCGGCGGAGGAGCTTATCGACAGATTCTGGTCTCAGCGCAGCAGTGATCCCATTAACGCGCTGAGAAGTATGCTCTTCAAAGTCCGGAAGTATCTGAGAGAGATGTTCCCCGAACAGGAGAATATGATTGTGACATTACAGGGATGTTATGCCTGGGACCCGGCGCTTCGGCTGGAACTGGATTCAGAGCAGTTTGAACAGGCCTGTATAAAAGCCAGGAGACAACAGGGAGAAGCAGGAGCGGAGACGCTCTCCCAGGTTCTTCCTTTATATAAGGGAGATTTTCTGGCCGGGAATGACAGCGACTGGGCGATTCCCATGAGACGGTATTATCAGACCCTGTATCTGGATGCCTGCAGGGAGGTGCTGCCTCTTCTTCAGAAAAAGGAGCGCTGGATGGAAATGGTGGCGGTCTGCGAACAGGCACAGAATATAGATTTTGCCGCGGAGGATTTCGTGGCGCACCGAATGCAGGCACTGATTTCTCTGGGCCAGTCCGCACGGGCGGCGGAGCAGTATGAACAGTTCAGGGACCAGCTCTGGGAGGAATTCCAGATTGCGCCGTCAGAACATGTGGAACAGATTTACGCGCTGGCCATAGGCATGAGCAGAGGCATTCAGGGAAATGAAGATATACTGAAGCTGGTGGCGGAGGAAGAGAGCGACGGCCGCGCCTTTTTCTGCAATTTTCGGATATTTCAGAAAATTGTGGCGCTTGAGAGGCGCCACATTGACAGAGTCGGAGGCGTTTCCACACTGGTGGTAGTCAGACTGAGCAACAAGGTGATTCCTGCCACAGATGCAAAGCGGCTGGAGCGAATCCTGCTGGACGGCCTCAGGGCCGGAGACCCGGTGGCCAGGCTGGATGCGACTTCGTATATTCTGATGCTGACGGGGACTACAGAGGAAAATGCACAGCTTGTGACAGAGCGGCTGGAGAAAGCGTTCCGCAGGGCATACTCACATTCCAAAGCCTGCATTTCGTTTCGGATGTCGCCTTTGGAAGCAGGGAGAAAAGTTTCTGTCGAGAATCTGTAAAAAACAACGGAAAAACAATGGGCTTCAGATAAAGTGGGTTCAAAGCTGAGAGAGAGGTGACGAAGGCATGGAGCTAAGCGGGAAGATGATTCCATGTGGAAGCCGGGAAGCAGTGGTGACAGTGCTGTCCTACAGCAACGGTATCATGGACGGATATCTGCAGCATCCGCGGCTGGAGGGAAGAGAAAAGATTCAGAGCCTGTCTCAGATGGTTCTTCTCCTGAACAGCCTGGTAGACCTGGAAGATTGTCCGAACTGCTCTCTGCCATTGGTATCCAGGGAACAGGAAGCGGACGGGAAGCATTCCGTTTTTCGGATTCAGGTCCTGTTCAGGGAACATTACTCCTGGCAGGGCAGATTGATCTGGCAGAATGAAAATCAGGAAATCGTGTTCAGAAGTGTCATCGAATTAATTCAGCTGTTTGATGAAATTCTTGGAGAATAGAGGAGGATATGATACATGAAACTCCATATAAACAGGAAAAAGAGAAAAACCATCGAAAGAGTTATCAGCATAGCGATTGTTCTGTGCATGACCTTTTCCATGGGTTCATCCTATGTGGTGGCGGGAGCGGATGATATAGCCGCGGAGAGCCGGATGCCCGGGGAGAACTCTGCCGGCGTGTCCGCCGGTCCGGAAAGCGGCAATATAAATGAAGACGCGAATCCGGAACAGCCGAATACTGAGCTGACAACGGGGACGACAGAAGAGGGACCGGACTCCGATGCAGCTCCTTCTGACCCCACACAGGCGCCTGACGGCACCCCGGCTCCGGAGAACGGTCAGAGCCCGGAAGGCACTCCGAACCCTGAGACCAGTCAGAACCCGGAAGGCACCCCGAACCCTGAGACCAGTCAGAGCCCGGAAGGCACTCCGAACCCTGAGACCAGTCAGAGCCCGGAAGGCACTCCGGCTCCGGAGACCAGTCAGAGCCCGGAAGGCACCCCGGCTCCGGAGATCACCCAGAGCCCGGAAGGCACCGATAGTCCTGTGACGGAGCAGACACCGGTGCCGGAAGCCACCGGAAGTCCGGCGCCGGCCCAGACACCACAGCCCACACAGACACCGGCAGTTCCGGAGGAGGATTTCAGCGATCTGATGTCCTTTGACGAGCTGAGCGGCCTGGCCACGGAGACAGTGGGAGCTACCAAATTCAGAGCCAATAGGATATTGGGCGGCAATCAGAACAGCGTGGCAAATGACGGCTCATGGAGCTTTGATGCCTACTATGTAAACGAGGCCGACAGATATAACGTGACGAAGACGGATGACTTCAGCCTGAAATATCAGATGGAGTTCCACGCCAGCAGAGATTTCGGCGTGGGGGAGGTGAAAGTCAGAATCCACGGAGCCCTTTTGGAATATCGGTACGGATGGTCAATTGCCACGCCGAATGATATCGGCGTTCCTGTAACAGGCTGGGATGATGAGGGGAATCCTGCGGCAAACCCCAGCAGAAGCACTTCCTTTAACTATTATTATGCAGATGCAGACGAAAATCAGAAAAGCCCTTATTACAGTCCGGAGACCCCCTGGCTGATTTTCTGCAATTATAAAGAGATTGCCTCCGGCACCAACGCTGCCTGGCAGGTGCTCTACAGCAATCTGAAGCTGATGCAGATTGCAGATGAGACCAGCTGGAGCAGGACGCCGGAGATATCTGTGGACGGAGGGGAAAGCTATGTGGAGGGGAGCGCTCTCTCCGGCCGTGTGAATTCCTCTGTGGCGCTGACCAGCGTGGTCAAGACTCCTTATTACGAGGCGGGGAGGAAGTATACGCCGGGTCTGTATACCCTGAGTCAGCTGCGGAATTATGCAGATAAGATCGACGGAGAATTTATCCTAATGGAAGACGGAAAGGAGAAGCTGAATCCCGCATACCGCTATGTGGTCTGGGATGTGAAGATAAGAGGAAACGCCACACAGCCCTGGGAGCTTTTCGTCATGGATACCCCGGGTGTGGACGGCAGCAGTGCAGCGGCGAAAGTGGTGGGTTATAAGGACAACTCGGACCAGACAACGGTTTATGATTATCCTGTAAAATCCCGCCAGATGGAGTACCTTGCAGCCAGTGGAGAGCAGAAAAGCTGGGGCCACCGGTTCTGGGTGGTGACAGCTTACCCGGCTGACGAAGTGGAGGCCAATACTACAGTAAAGAATGACATCACCGTGACACTGCATCCTGTAGACGGGATAGACGAGGACGTGGTTCTGGCGGCGACTCCCTCTGCCTGGAGCTATAAAAATTACGACTGGAGCTACAGCGGAGACGTGATCGGCGTCACGAAGAAGAACAGCTGGAGCGCTGTAAATGACACCAGAGAATACACAGGATGGCTGGAAGCCTACAGAAGGGCAAAAGGCAATGGTGAGGATTACGGTGACATTCCCTTTACCGTCACAGGCCGCATGAACGGATACGAAACCACACATTATGTGGAAGGTGCCCGGCTGGGAGAGTATAAAGAGAATACATCCTATATACTCAAGACGGTGGATGATTTTATTTATGTACACTATGATGGGAAGGAGACGCTGCTGGGAGCGGATGACTATTACTTTTCCAGTGTCACAATCAGCCAGAAGGATTACGGCTATGATATCTATGAAGATAAAATGATAGATTCGGAGCGGCAGTCTCTGGTAAATGCAGGTAAATTAGACCCTGAGTTCGGAGCGGTAAATGTCTATGCCATGTTTGCCAAATCTGCGGAGGGAACGGAGAATACGGGAGAAACCTGGGAACTTGCAGGCAGAGTCTCTATGGATGAGAAAGGAAATGCCGTTTACACGTTCACCGCAGAACAGATAGCCCGGGAACCCTACCGGGTGATGGCGGAACATGCGTCCGTTGATTACAGAACAGTCTGTGAAATCAAGGCGGCCGTGAGAATCAAGGCGAATTCGCCGGTGCTGACAGAGATTGTAAATGCCCGTGAGGAGCAGGCGGAAGACGAAATCAGCCCTGTACTTCGGTTTGAGAATCTCTCCGGCGTCCTGGGACTGCAGCAGGCAGATGGACAGCAAAGCACAGTATGTGATACGGCGGATGCTTCTTCGGGCAATCTCAATTATGAGAACAGACCGGAATTGCAGGAAAAAACACAGGCGCTCTACAACCATCTCCTGGTCCGCGACAATGCTTTCCGGGATGTGAGCTGGCTCAACATGACGGCTCAGGCCAATAAGAAATATACAAGTAAAAATGATGCGAACAACAACCGTGTGCTGGTGGATTACTATCTGACAGCTTATGACGGCTATGAGATTTATGACAGAAGCTGCCTGGATTATCTGACGAAGCATGACCAGGACATGATGTCCCCGGGCAGGAAGCATGTGGTGTTCTATGACCTTCTTCCTTATGGAATGCAGTTCGACGCTTCCACGCCTGTGACTGCAGGCCGTATTAAGGAGCTGGATATAAAGGGCGACTATATGACCAGGACCAAGAGCTGGGACAGTACCCAGGTCTCCGTAACCGTGGATCCTGACAGAGACATTATACCTGATTACAAGGGAACCGGCAGGACCATGGTGGCCTTCCACATTTCCTACAGCGGAGCGGATTCTACTTCCTATACCGCAGGAAAGTGGATAGAGGGATGGGGCGTATCCTTCCGTGCCTACTATGACTGGAAGAACATGGACTCCATCAACAAGGTGGATGCCAACGCCAACCTCTGTGCCTTTATGCCGGATTTCAGTGTGGAAGACAATATCAACGAGACCAATCCCACACTGTATGGTCTGAGGGACAGCGTGTATGCCGACGACGGTGAAATGACAGATCCGGCGAAAGCTGCCGTGTACAAAGACCTGCTGCTGGGCAACGGGAAACCTGAAAATAAAGGAAATATCGACGGAATCAGTACGTATGATTCCTGCCGCAATGTCCTCTATGCGGAAGAGAAGCTCAATGATAATGTGGCTGTCTCCTCGGAGTCCAGTATCACGAAACTGGTCCGTGCGGATGAAGACAGATTCGGAACCTTCCGGGAGAGCGCCACAGTGTCTTATGACGGCACAGAAGAGAATAGGGGTACATATACCTATGAGATTACAGTGAGCGCTGAAAATGATATCCAGGGTATCGCGGCGTTTGACCGCCTGGAGAATGCGGCGGTGGATCGGAAGAACTCGGGAAGCGAAGAAAAAGATCCTTTTGCGCCCTTCAGTGAGAAGACCTGGCATGGTTCTTTCCTGTCAGTGGATTTAAGCGGACTGGAGAAGCAGGGAACCACAGGAACAGTTTATTACAGCGATGACCGAAATGCTGCAATAACAGAAAATCAGGCGCCGGAAGAGATTCTCACCCAGGATAGGGGCTGGTACACAGAGGAGGCGTTCCGGGAAAAAATGAAATCGGAGCATCCGGAAGCGTCAGAGGCAGAGTGGACAGATTATGTTCAGGCTGTGGCAGTGAAAGTGGACCCTGATTTTACGCTGGAACAGGGCCATTCCATCTCCTTCCGGATTCAGATGCAGGCGCCCGCAGAAGAAGAGGCAACGAAAGACGCCTATGCTTATAATAATGTATTTTTCTCTTCTTATATAGAAGGCAGTGCAGATACAAGAGCCACCGTAAGCAGCAATTCCGTCCGGGTGGGCGTAAGCCGTCCGGAGAGACTGGAGATTGTCAAGCGCACTGCAGGCGTAGTGCCCACAGCCCTTCAGAATGAGAGATTTGCCTTCCGGCTCTATGAGAAATATACCGAAGGAGGAGAGCCCCAGTACCTGGCTTTCCAGGCCTATGACCTCTATAAGGCAGACAAAAATGCAGGATGGGTAAAGCAGGAAGGCCAGCTCCATGCAACGGATGAGAATGGTTACCTTTACCTGAAAGCAGACGAAAAAGCAGTCTTCAAAGCAGCGGATACAGACCGCATTGTGGTGGAAGAGAAATCCAGTGTATTCTGGGAATCCAGCCCGGCTCCCGGCGAACCTGTCAGAGAGGTGACTTACAGGGAAGAGACAGATGCCAACGGGAATACCCGGAGAGTGCGTGATGACAACGGCGATATCCATGTGCGTACCTGGACCAATACCTATCGCCCGGTACTGTATGTGCAAAAGGAGCTGTCGGCTGTTCCGAACGGCGCGGCGCTTTCCGAATCTGACAGGACTTTTACCTTCAAGCTGCAGGTGAAGAAGAACGGGGTATATGAACCCCTTGCAAACGCGGAATTCTGGTATGTGGACAGCGTGCTCCTGGACGGAGGCGTTCCCACCAGAGTCAATAAGGACGGCGAAGTCTGGACAGAAGAAAACGGCAGAGGCGATATAAAGAAAACAGCTGCGGACGGCACTTTCACCATCAGAGAAGGGCAGATTATAGCTCTGTTCCCCGGTACAGCGGGAACGGAATATATGCTGACAGAGGAGAATCTGGACGAGAACGGTTACGGTCTGAATCAGAATCAGAACTGGTACTGCACCGTTCCGGAAGTAACCGGCACGATTCCGGCGGAGGGAAGCAGCGAAACCATCACCAACTATTACAGATGGAAAGACCTGTATCTGACCAAGAAAATCACCCATCAGGATCCGGTGGAATGCACGCAGGCATTTACCTTCCAGATCACGGAACTGGAGCTGGATGAGAATGGCAGGCTGAAGCTGGATGAGAATGGTAATCCCATCGAAGTCATAAAACGGGATGCGGAGGGCAATCCCGCGGTGGATGAGAATGGAAATCCGATAACGGCAACCGCAGGAAAGGAATGGAGGCTTCTGAGCACAGAAGATGACGGCACAGGAAACAGTGCCGCCGGAACTCTGGACAGCGAAGGTAAATTTACCTGTGCTTTCGGAGGGCAGACCGTTATAATCAGCGGGCTGGAAGCGGGTAAATACTACATGGTGAAGGAGATGGCCATAGCGCCTGATGAGAATGGCAACATACTGTACCGGCCGGTGAAAGACACGGAAGAGTTCAAGATGCCTCCCTACAGCGTGAAAAAGGAAGTGACCATCACCAACGATTATCTGAAACGGCCTCTGTCTGTGACGAAGACCGTCAGCGGAGAAAAAAATGAAGCAGACCCGAATCCGGAATTTCTGTTTACTATAAAAGTCGACAATCAGCTTTTACCGGCAGGAATCTCCTATACTGTGACGGAACAGGGGAATGTGGTGGACGGCGGAACCGGAGTGACAGACGGAAGCAGAGAATTCAGGCTCAGAGACGGCCAGACAGTGACCTTTAAAGATGCCGGTATGCTGGGACAGAATTTTGAAGTGACAGAGACTCCATATAACGGATATGATCAGCTGTATCCTGCCAATGGACAGCCGGCAACCGGTACTTTGTCCGGAGAGGGCGGAAAGGCCTCCTTTGTAAACGGCAGTGCAAATGCTCTTCGTATCAGCAAGGAGTACGTGGCTGCGGAGGGAGATATAATTGCAGAAAGAGTACTTTATCAGTGGAAAAGTACGCTTAATGCCTGGGAATTTGATAATGCGATAATATCTGATTATTCAGATGAATGCGCATCAGAATTTGTTTTAGAGGTGACAGGTGATCAGGGTACTTATATTTGGCCACAGCAAGGGCGGGGTGGTGTATATGTGACTGCCGTGAATCAACAAAATGGGAAAGAAAGTACCTTCTTTTGGGAAATAGGAAAGAGTATAAAGCTGCCGCCATGGATCACTCTGATGATTGATTTTGGAGACGATGAGAATCAGATTTCGAAAGATGTCACATACACCCTGAGTGAGGTGGAATCAAGTCAAAAGAGAATTGTTAAATTTGATGTTCCCAATAATGGAACATATTATCTGCAGATCAACCAGAAATATCCGGCAGATAACGGTTCCATCACAGGAACAGCAGCAGGCACACCCAACGCCGTTATCGTCAATGAAATATCCACATTGAAATTCAACGGTTCAAAGATAGGAAAGCAGATGACCTCTGCCTCCAGTGAAGTACCCGCAGGGGAGAAGCTGGTATGGCGGCTGGAGAAATACGACAACGGGACCTGGATTCCGGCAGAGGGAATCCGCTATGCAGTCTTTGACGATGCAGGCACGCCGATTTCCAATGAAGTGAAAGCCACCGAAGCGGACGGTAAAATCCTGCTGACCAAAACGGAGGGGCATTATCCGGAAGTATGGTTTACAGAGAATACCGTGTATATCAACCTGTATAACGAGATAACTGAAACGCTCCTGGGGATATTGGGCCATGCAACCGGAACACCTTTACTGCGCCTTGTGGAAGTGCCGGAGGAATCCGGAAAGGAATGGGGCATGTTGGTTGGCTATGGAACGAAAGGAAGCGATTCTTATAGCTGGGAGCCTGAACTGTCAAATCCTCAGAACCAGGTGAGAACCTTCTTCAACTCCAACAGGAAGTCTTCCATAGAAATCGAGAAATACATGGAGACCAGATCCTACCAGGAGTTCACCATGATACTGGAGCAGGTGGTAGCAGTTAACGGTTCTGTCAGTGAGATTACAAAGGAGAATCATGGAACCAAATGGAGATCCGAACCCAGAGGAGGCATCCCCTATACCATCCATAATGTGGACGGCAGCGAGGTAACCGGTAATAGAAACGGAACCACCGGACCCGGCGGAGAGATTCGCCTGAAGGCCGGACAGTACGTAATCCTGGATGTGCCGGACGGCACCGTGTGGACTGTGTCCGAGGATGTATATGCCACACAGAACTATGAGCTGAAGAACCTTGCACCGGAGACGGAACAGTCCGGCGGAAAGCTGACCAAGCTGGATGATAACCTGATGCTGATCAATCTGCCCGCAGCCATGCGGTATATGCTGATTTATGATGGCAATGGTGGAAATGTGACGAATCTGCCCGCAACTATGACCATTGAAACGGACAGTGCGTCGGAAGATGCCGCCTTCATCGTGTCCGGTGTGATACCGGTCAGAGCCGGCTACACATTCCTGGGATGGGCGGACGAAGCGGCCGATACCGGGGCTGGTTATGAGGCAGGGGATAAGATTCAGACGAGTGCTATGAAATCGTCCCAGAAGACATTGTATGCGGTGTGGGAAAAAGGATGGAGTTATAAGCTGGTTTATGATGCAAATGGCGGGACAATAGAGGGGTGGACATCTAAGGTGGATACGGCAAAGGTAACAGATTTAAGCACTACCACTGGCATCAGATTGTTTGAGAACCAGAAGAGAGAAGGATACAGATTTTTAGGATGGAGTGAAAGTTTGAATGCTGAAGTGGCTGAGTATCCATATCCAAAGGAGCCGCAGCACAGCTACAGTATTAAATTTACCCCGGAGCAACCGGAGAAAACCCTTTACGCAGTCTGGGAAAAAGTCGATGTGACGATTAGTAAGCAGGCCAGCAAAGAGTACCCGAAGGTGGAAGAAGAGTTTAAATACACTATTACAGTGTCAAACGATGGTACTTCACCTGTATTTGTTACCGTCACGGACCGCCTGGATGAGAAGCTGGAGTTTGTACGATTCAGTCAAAATGATGGTGGTGTATATGATTCGGAGACTCGTATTGCGATCTGGGAAAATGTGATGGTACCAGCCAGGGGGAGCAGGCAGTTGAACGTATGGGTAACAGCAAACAGTACCGGTGAGATCCAAAACACTGCCAAATTCAAAGTGGGAGACATTACTGGCAGCGGTAACTGCGACGTGACTGTGAAAAGTGAATGAGAAGCCATTGATGAATCCATAGTGATAACTTCTCGGAATCTCAATGAATGTGATTCTAACTGAAAATTGACAACTGA
>CAJUQT010000072.1 GCA_910588225.1 uncultured Acetatifactor sp. | reverse complement strand
GGAGAAAGCGTTGCATGACAGGCTCTCAGAGTACGAGGGAGCAGTATTTACGGAAGACAGCAAGACGATAGCAAAGAAACATGTTGCAAGCCTGAGGGCGCAGAAGAAGACCTTCCAGGACAATCTTCGGGACGAGAAGAAGAGGTATATGCAGCCCTGGGACGAGTTTGAAGCGCAGGCGAAGCGTCTGATAGCCATGTATGATGAGCCTATCAACCTCATCAATGGCCAGGTGCAGGCATTCGAGGAAAACCGCATTGCAAAGAAGAGGGAGCTTATATCCCAGATATATGAAGAACTGGTTCCAGAAGACTTGTCAGAATACATCCCTTTGAAGCGCATCTATAACAAGAAGTGGGAGAATGCCACCACGAAAGAGAAAGACATCCGGAACGAGATATCCAGTGCAGCGGAGAAAGTCCAGAAGGACATTGCCACAATCAGTGCCATGGAGTCGGCATCAGAATCAAATGCTTTGCTGATATATCGCACGAACCTTGACCTTACAGAAGCCGTATCGCATATAAACGCTTATGAAAGGCAGAAGCAGGAAATCCTTGCCAGGGAACAGGAACGCATCCGCCGGGAGGAAGAGGAGCGCGTCCGCCAGGAAGAGCGGGAGAGGATGCTGGCGGAGCAGCGGGACAGGGAAGAAAAGGAGGCGGCCATCCGCCAGGCAGAGATGGAGAAACAGGAAGCCTTGCGGCGGGCGGAAGAGGAAAAAGCGGAAGCCCTGCGGCAGGCGGAACTGGCGCGCCAGGAAGAAGCCAGGAGGGCAGAGGAGGAAAAGGCGGCAGCTGTAGAGCGGGCGAAGGCAGAAGCGGCACAGGAAGTGATTGACAGCCTGATCCCGGACGATGGGGATGAAACGGAGCTGTACGAGTACAGGATATCGCTTTCCGCAGATGCCAAGGAGAAGCTGGAAATGTACATGGACAGCGTAGGAATCGAATGGGAGATGATGTGATGGGAGAATCTGGGAGAAATATGATTTATTCCGCAATCTGCGGAGTCATGGAAGATATCGGAGTAGTTGGGAAGAACGACACGAATAAGCAACAAGGATTCAAATACCGCGGAATCGATTCGGTTATGAATGCCCTGAATCCTGCAATGATAAAGCATAAGATATTCTGTGTCCCGGAAGTCCTTGAACAGACCAGGGAGGAAAGGACGACTGCGAAAGGCGCCACCCTAATCTATTCTGTCTGCAAGATGCGATATAGGTTCTATGCCACTGACGGCTCCAGTGTCGATGCCGTGGTGGTCGGAGAGGGCATGGACAGCGGGGACAAGGCCACCAACAAGGCCATGTCCGTGGCGTTCAAGTATGCTTGTTTCCAGACTTTTTGTATACCAACAGAAGACTTGATGGATGACCCTGACGCTGATTCCCATGAAAACACCAAAAAGGTGGACAAAGGGACTTCGCAGCCAAATATTGATGATGAACGCAATAGACTGCTGGAAGAACTAAAAGGAGAGCTTGTCAGGACAGGATATGGATGGGGGGCCGTGACAAAGACCTATAAAGTTGACAGTATTGACAATTTGACAAAGCTGCAGATTAAGGACTGCATCGCCAAAATGAAGAAGCAGCCAGATAAGGCGGCATCCTGATGAAATTCACGGCGAAAATCAAGGACATAGGCCGAACCCTGGCTGGCAGCCTGACAATAACTTTAGAAAGCCGGCAGATGGACACTGCGGCGGCCCTGGAGCTGTCCCAGGTGGAAGAACTGGACGTGGAGATTAAGAAGCACCGGAAGAATCGGAGTCTGGATGCGAATGCCTATTACTGGACCTTAATCGGCAAGATCGGGGACATTACTGGCGACAGCAAGAACCACATTCATAACATCATGCTGGACCGGTATGGACAGCTGGACCGGATGGAGGATGAGAGTTTGATTCCGTTCTGCATCCGGGATGATATTGATTATCTGGAGTTTCCATACCCACATCTGAAACCGACACAGAAGACTTTATCAAAGGGAAATAAGCTGTACCGGTGGTTCTACCAGATAAAAGGTTCCAGCGAATATGACACAAAGGAGATGTCCCACCTGATAGACGGACTGGTAAGCGAATGTAAGGAAATGGGAATCGAGACCCTGCCTCCGGAAGAACTGGAAAGGATGATGTCAGAGTATGAAAAAAGGTATAAAAAGCGTACTGACGGATGATTTGGAACATTGCTATATCACCGGAAGCAGCAACGTGGCAATTCACCATGTCTTTCTGGGAGCGGGGCGGAGAAGCCTTTGCGAGAAATACGGATTCATTGTTCCACTGGAACCGGCGCTGCACAATATGTCCGATGCATCCGTACATAGCAATCCGAATACCGGACTTGACCTGCGGTTGAAGCAGGAGTGCCAAAAGTATTTTGATGGGCATTGCGGTTCCAGGGGAAAGTTCATAGAGGTATTTGGGAAGTCGTATGTTTAAATTTGGTAACTGTTAACTTTCATGCAAGTTACAATTCATCACAGCCTAAGGCGGCGGGGCAATTCGCCGCCGGAAAGGGGGTTCCATGTGGAATACTTACTGATAATACCAGGCCGGCTTTCCAGCCTGAACAAATACATAGAAGACGAGCGTGCGAACATGTATAAAGGCGCGGCATTGAAGCGGAGGAACGAGAAATCCATCGCCATAGCGATAAAGCAGTGCCTTAAGGGTGTTAAGATTGAAAGGCCTGTGGAAATGCATTATCTATGGGTTGTCCCAGACAGGCGTACGGACAGGGACAATATAGCGTTCGCGAAGAAATTCGTGCAGGATGCGCTTGTGAATGCTGGAGTGCTGAAAAATGACGGATGGAATGAAGTTGTCGGATTTTTCGACAGGTTCCAGGTGGATAAAAGTAATCCACATATAGAGGTAAGAATCAGAGAGGTATAGGTATGGCACGTCCCAGACAGGACGGATTGCTCTATTTCTCATTCGACACGGATTTCTTCTATGCGGATCAGAGGATAAAGAGGCTGCATTCCAGATATGGAAGCGATGGCATGCTGTTTTATATCTATCTGCTGACGGAAATCTATCGGAACGGATATTACATAAAGTGGGATGGAGAGAGCGTGGAGAATGCCATGGATGACCTCCATCTCAAGGAAGGGCTCATAGAACAGGTGATGACATTCTTGGTTAGCCGGTCACTGCTTTATAAAAGCACACTTGCTAATTCGGACACTGTCATTACCTCGCCGGGGATACAGAAACGGTACCAGGAAGCTGTTAAAAGCCGGAAAAGAGATGTGTATGTTGATGCGGAAATCTGGCTTTTGGACGAAAATGACACAGCTGCCTATATTAAAGTCGGCAATAACCAGAATAAATCCTGCGGAAATGAGAGTAAATCCTGCGGAAATGAGAGTAAATCCTGCGGAAATGGCATAAAGGAAAGTAAAGGAAAGGAAAGAAAAGAAAATAAAAGGAAAGAAAAGGACATACCGCGCGCGGAGCAGTTTGAGGATTTCTGGGCGGCATATCCGAATAAGCAAAGAAGATACCAGGCAGAAAAGGCATACTGCGATCTGATACTGTCCGGAACGATATCCGAGCCTGAGCTGGTCGCGTCAGCTGTAAACTATGCGGAATATGTCAGGGAATCCGGCGATAAGATGTATCTTCCAAACAACTTTCTGGAAAAATGTATCTTTTCTGACTATCTGGAAGCGAAGCCTGAAAGCGGGCCGCCGAAAGTAGTGGGGCCGGAGCTGGAAGAAGAGCTGATAGACGATGAAGAGTGGTGGAAGTATGGGCCGAATGCCTGGGAGGGATAGGAGATGTATGAGTTTAAGCCAGATGATGCCTGGAATTTTGCAAGACATGTACACGCGCAGGCACAGGAGCGGAACGGGGAGTTGTTTTTCCGGGTCTGCCCATACTGCAATCCGAGACCTACACGGGACAACTTGAACTCGTTTTCAATCAACATGAAGACCGGCCAGTTCAAATGCCTGCGGTCATCCTGCGGAGTGACCGGAAATATGCTGACGCTTTCAAAAGACTTTGATTTCTCCCTTGGAAATGAGGTCGACGAGTATTACCGCCCTCGGAGGCAGTTCAGGAAACTAAAGTCGCCAGACAAGCCAATCGAGCCTAAGCCAGAAGCGATACGGTATCTGGCTGGCCGGGGGATATCCGAGGATGTCATAAAAAAGTACCAGATCACTGTCCAGACAGAGCATCCGGAGATACTTGTCTTCCCATTCCTGGACGATTCCGGGAAGATGCAGTTCGTGAAGTACCGGAAGACGGATTTTGACCGGGAGAAAGATAAAAACAAGGAGTGGTGCGAAGCAAACTGCAAGCCTATCCTGTTCGGGATGGCGCAGTGCGAGGGCTTCGACCAGCTGGTAGTCACGGAAGGCCAGATAGACAGCCTGTCAGTGGCGACTGCTGGAATCGGAAATGCCGTATCGGTCCCGACCGGGGCAAAGGGATTCACATGGGTGCCGTATTGCTGGGACTGGATAAACCGGTTTGAGGAAGTGGTAGTTTTTGGGGACTATGAAAAGGGCAGGATCACGCTGCTGGATGAGCTTTCGGCCCGGCTGAAATGCACCGTAAAGCATGTCGGGGAAGCAGATTACCGGGACTGTAAGGATGCAAATGAAATCCTGCAGAAATATGGTCCGGAGTATTTGAAAGCCTGTGTTGAAAATGCGGTGATGGTTCCGGTCCGGAGGGTAGTGGATCTGGCGGATGTGGAGAATGTAGATATCTTCAATCTGCAGAAGCTTAAGACTGGAATAAGACAGATAGACCGTCTGCTGTACGGCGGACTTCCGTTTGGCGGCCTGGTCCTGATCTCCGGCAAGCCTGGAGAAGGGAAAAGCACCCTGGCAGGCCAGATCCTGGCAAACGCCCTGCAGCAGGGGCGCAGATGCTTTGCATACAGTGGTGAGCTGCCGAACTACCAGTTTCGGGCATGGCTGGACTTTCAGATCGCCGGACGAAAACATATCTTCGAGTACCGGAACCAGTGGGGGGACAGCAATTATAACATTTCAGCAACGAACCGGCAGATGATTGCGGACTGGTACCGGGGCAGATGCTTTCTGTATGACAGTGACACGATAACCGGGGAAGAGCATGAGAGCCTGACAGTAACTGCGGAAGAGGTGATCAAGAAATATGGCGTGGATGTGGTCCTGCTGGATAATCTCATGACTGCGCTGGACTTCGAGGATGTATCTGCCTGTGACAAGTATGATAAGCAGAGCCTGTTTGTGAAGAGGCTGGCCCGGATGGCGAGAAAGCACAATGCTCTGATTCTGCTGGTGGCCCACAAGCGGAAAAACAATTTCTCTGCAAATGAGAACGATGAGATCAGCGGGAGCGGAGATATTTCGAATCTCGCGTCTATCACGATTGCTTATGAAAAGGACAGAGAGCTGGGGAGCAGCCAGAGGCGGCTGAAAGTATCAAAGAACCGTCTGTTCGGAAAGACGGAAACAGGCGGATACATAATGGAGTTTGATGAAAAGTCAAAACGGATATACGGCCAGGGAGATGATCTGGATTATGATTTTGGGTGGGATGAAAACGATGGGTGGATTTCCTGTCCAGATGATATGGAGATCCCCTTTTAAGGAGTGGAGATGGAGGAATTAAAGCTAATATATGAGCTGATAACTGCAGTCTGGAAGCTGATAAAAAAGTATGGATGCAGCAGACTGTCGGATGAACAGTGGGAAGGATTTGTTGCCGATGGCCAGAAACTGATTCTGAAATATCGTGCGGAAGGAGCTGCTGTTGAGAGGCTGTGCAGAGATCTTCTGGATGCATTTCAAACTTTTATGAGCAGATCGGAAAAAGGAGGCAGGGATAATGGCAAATAGAAAAAGCGCCTGGGGAACCCACTCAATGGTATTCTGGAGATTTTATGAATCTCAAAAGCAGAGGATGAAAAAGGAGTATGGTGAAATCACAGATGCTGCCAGGGCCCAGAGATCAAT
This sequence comes from uncultured Acetatifactor sp., assembly GCA_910588225.1. Taxonomy (GTDB): domain Bacteria; phylum Bacillota; class Clostridia; order Lachnospirales; family Lachnospiraceae; genus Acetatifactor. The sequence continues at coordinate 8,268 of CAJUQT010000072.1, read as the reverse complement.
GCTGGCAATTGTAAGAAGAAAAGGCATATATGAAGTCAGGATTGCCAGGCGCAGGAATGTACTGTATCTGGAGAAGATTGGAGTGAAAAAGAAATGAAGCAGATAGAAGAATTATATAGCCAGTCCGCAGATTTCAAGCGGTATGTGGATAAATACTGCAATGATTATGGCTATACCACACAGGAAGCGCTGGAACATGCACTGGTGCGGGAAGTGGCAAAAGAATATCACCCCAGTCAGAAAGCCATGGGCAATGACTATAAGCAGCAGATCATGGAAAAGTTTTTGAAGGTGGAGTAAATTTCAGAAAGGAGCCGGAACCTTCCCGGGAAAAGGCGCGCCGGGTTCCTTGATGGAAAATGAGTGAACAATACAGAAGTAAGGTATATACGGACAGACCAGAATATGCAGATTTTGACGCACCGGAAAAATTCCAGGCGATAACAGGCATTATAATGACGCATCTCAGACAGCATCCGAAAGCGATATGCTCCTATTCAGGAGGGGCAGACAGTGATATCATGATCGACCTGATTGAGACAGCACGGAAGATTGCTCCGTCGCTGCCGCCAGTCAGGTATGTCTTTTTCAATACAGGATTGGAAATGAAAGCCACCAAAGACCACGTAAAAGCGACTGCGGAGAAATACGGCGTGGAAATCGAGGAAGTCCGGCCGAAAGTCGGTATCGTCCAGGCGGTCAGGGAGCATGGCATCCCGTTTGTGTCCAAGATAATGTCCGCAGGGCTTGAGGGATGGCAGAAAAAGGGGATTCCCCTGTCAATAGCTGATGAATATGCACAGGCAGAGGATAAGGCGGCAAAAAGGAAGGAGCTGAGTGAGAGATTTCCCAAATGCGAAAGCATCATCAACTTTCTCTGCTGCTGCAATTCTGAAGGGGAGCCGCGGCCTAAAATCCAGCTGGTGATTAACTCATCAAAATACATGCTGGACTTTATCAGGGAATACCCACCGGATTTCCAGGTCAGTGCACAGTGCTGCGATTACTGCAAGAAACAGGCTGCGCATGACGTCCAGAAGGATTATGAAATGATTATCACGGGTGAGCGCCGGGACGAGGGAGGCATGAGATCCGTTCCGCGCAAGGATAACACGGCGCTGTGCTTCACTGAAACCAGTGACGGGCAGTACAGGTTCAGGCCGCTTTACTATATCACGGACAAGGATAAAGACTGGTACAAGGAAAGGTTTGGGATTAGATACTCGGATGCTTACGAAGTCTATGGATTGACAAGAACAGGATGCTGCGGATGCCCGATATCCCATAAGGCGGCAGCAGACCTGGAGCTGATACGCCCATATGAGCCGAATGTTGTGAAAGCTGCATGGAACATATTTGGGAGAAGCTATGAGTACCGGAAGAAATACAATGCCTACAAAGAAGCTAAATTGCGGAAAGAGAAAGAAGCAAAGAAAAACGTGGATGGGCAGATTTCAATGTTTGATGTTTAAGAGGTGATACCATGCGCAGAAAATGCCACACCTGCCTATGCCGGACATGCATAACTGTATGCGGTAAATGTGTGGAATGCAAAGAAAAAACTACATACTGCGAAAATTACAACGGCTTTGAGCAGATGAGTATTTTCGATGTACCGCAGGAGCCACAGTGCCATCCAGTCCCCCGGCATTCATGGAAGTATTACGGAATCAGCAAAGAGCGGTACAGGCAGCTAACAGAGTGCATACGGTCTGGCAGATACGCCTCTCTCGCTTCACAGGCGGCTCATACAGCCAATGAAACTATTGCAGAGTACATTTTACTGTCTGTTACTCAAAACAAGTCCTATGACGCTTTGAGAGTGAAATGGGAGCTGAAAGAAATGGAGCGGATTCCGTACTGCCGGACTGACTTTTATGGAATTAGGAGATATTTTTACAGTCTTGTAGACAAGGAGTTAAGGAGGATAGGAAATAATGGAACAATGGATTGTAATTCGTGATTTTGATTATAAAGAGAAACTTCCAAAAGAAGATTGCATGATTTGGATAACAAGAGTTTTCTTTACGGGAGAAAGATGGGTTCAGAAGGTGGAATATTATGCAGGTGAAAATATTGAATGGGATGGCACTTTAGCATGGATGCCAGATTGCGAAAAAGAGCCAGATCCGTATATGGGTGATGACGCTATTACAGTGCAAAATGTTAGAAGTTAAATTTGGTACAACTCCCCCTAAAATCTCCTGTACAATAGAATTAGGGGATTTAGGGGGATTGTGGAAATGTAGGAAAAATATGAGACTGATTGATGCAGATAAAATTGACTTTGGAAAGGTTTTTATAGGTGCTTCTGATTTTGCGAAAGATACAAGAGAAGCGGCACAGAAGCTGATTGACGAACAGCCTACCGCCTATGACATGGATAAGGTCGTTGGGCAAATGGAGGAATACATAAAAGAATCTTCTAACGTCGATTATAACAGGGCAATGATTGAAGCAATCGAAATCGTAAAATCCGGCGGCATTGAATGAAATCGGTGGTTGTATGGGCGGTGGTTGAATGGATAAGCTAACTCCAAAGCAGAAAGCAAAGGTGAGGATATGAAGTATTGGCGAATCGAAAAATACATAATCGACAAAGGAATGAGCCTTAGGGGATTTGCGGCCAAATGCGACATACCGTCCTCTGTAATGTGCCGGTTCCTGAATGGCAAGACCGATATTCAGAAAAAGAATATTGATAAGATTCTGAAAGTGACCGGATTAACCTATGAGGAATGTTTTGAGGTAATAGAACCATTTGGATAATGAGAAAGGAAAAGGATAGGGAAATGAATAAATTGAGAAGATGTAAAGGGAAATATAACATATATGAAAATGGGAAATGGAATAGCATGGAGTTTGAATTGGGTTATTTCCATGAATGGGGAATGAACTATGAGGAATTTTGTGATAGCGGACCTGGAAATTATTCTGTTGCGATTGTAGAGTTACCAGACGGAAGAATCGTTATGCCTGTCGCAGATGATATTGTTTTCCTTGATTTGATTACGGAATGACAGGCAGAAAGCATTTACAGATTGAGGTGATAGAAAGTGGCTGCCAGGCTGACAGATAAACAGAAAAAAGAAATAATTGCTGATTATGTTGAGTGTGGCAGCTATAACGCTACTGCAAAAAAGAATGGTGTTTCTGTAAATACCGTAAAAAAGATTGTAAATGAAAATGCAAACATTGCACAAAAATGCAAACAAAAAAGAGAGCAGAACACTGCTGAAATTTTGGATTATCTGGATTCCAGAAAAGAGAAAGCGAAAGATGTCTTAGACGCTTACATAGAAGCCTTGAAAAAGCCAGAGAAAATAGAAGCAGCGAAGCTGTCAGAGATTGCTACTGCAATGGGGATTGTGATAGATAAATTCATCAACAACCCGATGAAGCACCAGTTGGATAAGCAGAAGCTTGAAATCGAACTCCTGAAGCTGGAAAGCCAGGTCAAGGACAGCCAGCCGGAGGAAGAAGCAGAGGATAATTTCATGGACGCTCTGAACGGAACGGCGGCGGAAGTGTGGGAGGAAAGCGAGGTAGAGGAAAATGAGAGTTCTGGTAGCTTGTGAGGAAAGCCAAGCGGTAACAATAGAATTGCGGAAATTAGGACACGAGGCGTATTCCTGTGATATAGAGCCATGCTCCGGCGGTCACCCGGAATGGCATTTGCAGCAGGACGTGACACAGCTTTTGAAAATGAAATGGGATATGATTATAGCATTTCCACCGTGTACATATCTTTCCAATGCGGGAGCAAAGCATTTATGGAAAGACCATGTTCTGAATGAAGAACGGTACATGAAAGGGCTTGAAGCAAAGAAATTCTTTATGCAGTTTCTCAATGCAGATTGTCCGAGGATTGCGGTAGAAAATCCCGTATCAAGCCGGATATTCGGTATGCCGCCGCATACGCAGGAGATACAGCCTTATCAATTCGGACACCCGGTACAGAAAAAAACGCGCTTATGGTTGCGAGGTTTGCCGGAATTGAAACCGACAAATGAGGTTGAATATAAGTGCAACTGTCACGAAACCGGAACATGGTTTATGAAAGGCGGAAAGGATAGGCAGAAAAACAGAGCAAAGACATTTCCGGGAGTTGCTAAGGCTATGGCGGAACAATGGGGAGGAAACGCAGTTGAGTAACATCAATACCCGCATAGAAAACATCCGAAAAGGCATAGCAAAACGAGCCGTCGCCATGAAAGCAAAGGTGCAGAAGCAGGGATTCCAGTTCAAGCCATTCTCTGACAAACAAAAGAAAGTCCTTACCTGGTGGTGTCCTGCAAGCCCGGTAAAGGATATGGACGGAATCATAGCAGATGGGGCAATCAGGAGCGGAAAGACTCTCTCAATGTCCCTGTCCTATGTGTTGTGGGCTATGGAAAGCTTCAACCAACAGAATTTCGGTATGGCAGGGAAGACAATCGGCTCCTTCCGGCGAAACGTTTTGTTTTGGCTGAAACTGATGCTTGCGAGCAGAAAGTATACCGTGATAGACAAGAGAAGCGACAATCTGCTGATTGTAAGCAAGGGGAACACAGTCAACTACTTTTACATATTTGGCGGTAAAGATGAACGGTCACAGGACTTGATTCAGGGCATCACATTGGCCGGCATGTTCTTTGATGAAGTTGCTCTTATGCCGGAATCATTTGTCAATCAGGCAACCGGGCGGTGTTCGGTGGACGGTTCAAAGTATTGGTTCAACTGTAACCCGGACAGCCCCCGGCACTGGTTCAAGGTCAACTGGATTGATAAGGCAGAGGAAAAGCGGCTTGTATATCTGCATTTCACTATGGACGATAATTTATCGCTGTCAGAGCGGATAAAAGCGAGATACCGGGGAATGTATGTGGGCGTATTCTTTAAGCGGTATATCCTGGGACTGTGGTGCGTGGCAGAGGGGCTTGTCTACTCCATGTTTGACGAGGACAAGCACGTCAAAGACAAGCACATGACCGGGGAAAAAGAATGGGTTGTGTCTGTGGACTATGGAACTGTAAACCCGTTTGCTGCCGGATTGTGGGCGTTTGATGGCAGGCGTGCGCAGATGGAGTACGAATATTACTATGACAGCCGTGAAACTGGGGTAAGGCGTGATGATGAAACGCATTATCAGGAATTGTGCAAACTGATAGGCGACAAGAAAGTGCTTTTTATAATTGTTGATCCGTCCGCAGCTTCGTTTATCGAAACAATCAAAAAGCATGGTAAATACATTGCCAAAGGTGCGGAAAATGACGTACTGGACGGAATACGTGTTGTCACAACCATGCTGAATAAAGGAATTATCAGCTTTTACGAAGATTGCGAATCGGTAATGAGTGAAATGGGATTGTATTCCTGGGACATGGAAAGTCCAGAAGACGCTGTTATAAAGGAGAATGACCACCAGTGTGACCAGATACGCTATTTATGTTATACATTCCTGCGGCGGCGGTTGAGGTGGAAATATTAAACAATGTGGTAAGGAGAGGATAGGGAAATGGAAATATGTGACAAATTTCTATGCGTAAACAGAAAGAATAAGGAGTGCCATGTTCCAAAGAATGTTGTTGCGTTTACATGCAAACATACAAATGCTCCATGTCCAAAAGCAAGGTGCGAATATTGTGATATAAAAGAGTGCGAAAAACAGTATGATGGAAGGATTGATAGAATGAGCATGATAAGCGAACAGACGAAGGAATTGAGGGAAATTGCAACGAATTGGAATCCGAATATTCCAATAAATCCGGTAAGTGTTGTTTTGAATAAAGCCGCCGATACCATAGAATCCCTCTCCGCAAAGCTGCAAGCGGCGAATATGGAGAGGTCGGAGAGGTATTATAACGGTGGGTGGATTCTGTGCGAATCCGGCAAACTTCCAGATAAAGAAGTGATTTGCTGTGATGTTTGTGGAGAAATCATTATCGGGTACATACACGAAACATACGAAAGTGAGCAAACAGGATTTTCAGCAGAGAATAGCCACGAGTATATGTATAACTGTGTGAAATGGATGGAGAAGCCAAAGCTATGAGCCTTAATCAATCCATCACCCACGGCAAAGAACACCGCAAGCCATACCGGGGAGCGAAAAAGATAAAAAATAATGGAGGATATGGAAGTGTATAAAGATAATAATTCACTTGGAATGTGCATAGCAAAAATAATTGGCTGTGTGATTTTAATATGCTTGATTGCATCATTCAGTCGTTCTTGCAGTAGAAGTGATAGGAATATGGTTTCTATCAAAGAGGGATATTGTTATGACTATGATACGCAAATAATCTATATCGAATCTTATACTGGAAGATATGGACTGGAAACAACATACACACCGTATTACAATTCCGACGGTGATTTGTGCAAGTACGATTTAGAAACAGAGAAATGGATTCCGATTGAACGCTAAAAGGCAACTTCGGCAGGTGCAGGAGTTGGAAGAATATGAGAGGGGGTGAAAGAGAATTATGAGAATAGTTGTTGATAAAATGCCAACAAAAAGTTCTGAATGTTTATATAAAAAATATTACAATCAAAATATTGACGGCTGGACGTGTGGATTTTTTGATATAGATTTGTGTTGTTTGGAGCGTGGAATGGCGTGCCCATACCTATGTGAATCAAAACAATGTAATAAAAGGAAATCTGGAATAAAGCAGATTAAAAAGAAAATTCTTCCGCAGTATTTTAAAGAGGTGTGCGCCGAAAATAAACGGTTTGAACTGCGGAAAGATGAAGATGATGTGCAAGTCGGTGATGAACTTGTGCTTGAAGAATGGGAGCCGGACAAAGGATATACAGGAGAGGTTGCATTAAGACCCGTTACATACGTTCTTCGGAATATGCCGGAATACGGATTGATGGACGGATACTGCATTATCGGATTTTAGAGTTGGAAGAATATAACGGAGGAATGGGAAAATGTTAAGCAGAAATGCGAATTATGATATGGACACAGCATTGAATGAAATCAATGAAAAGAAACTGCTGTTAGATGTGAAAGTGGAAACGCAGTTGATTTTACAGCTTTTGGTTTCAAAAGGCATTGCCACAAGGGAAGAAGTGTCCAGTATGAGGGAAAAAGTGAAAAACAGTCCGAACTACAAGCCTTTATACGAATATTTTGAGATGGCAGAGCAGAAAGCGGAATATTACAAAAACAATCCAGAACAGCACTTGAAAGATGTGCTTGCAGCAAAGATGAATGGAACGATTAAGTAAAGCAGATTGAGGTTTAATTAAATAGGACTGATAACATGGATAAAGGAGAAATTCGAAATGAGAAAGGAAATAAAACGCATATTCTGCAAGCATTGGAACTGCATACCGTGGTTTTTTGCCGGGATCTCTATTATGATTGGTGGAGAAATTAAGATGTATCATTTCTTTCTGACATGGCTTGCAATACTGGTTTTAATCTGGCTTAGATTGCCACTTGATGATAGGTGATAAATAATGGGTTTAATCGCATGGTTTAAGGAGAAGATAAGAATGTTATTTAAAACGGACGCTGAAAAGGCTTTCGGTGTGGAAACGTACCTGTCGCCGGAAATGGATGCTGCTATTAAGCTGTGGGGGCAGTTGGAGAGCGGGAAGCCGCCTTGGGTAAAGGGCGATACCCGGACAATCCGCTTTTCAAACACTGTTGCCCGGGAACTGGCTAAGCTGATTACACAGAATATTGACATTAAGGTGCAGTCAAAATATGGAACTGGAGAAACCGCCAAGAGAATCCAGAAAGCCATTGATGATTATTTCTTGAAGAATGCCCAGCGAATTATGCAAGATGTGATTATGTTGGGCGGCTCTATGGCGAAGTGGAACGGGAAAGGCATGGATTACATACCGCCGGATCGGTTTCTTGTGACTGAATTTGACAGCAATGGGGAAGTGACAGGGGCGATATTTTTCTCATACTACCAGAAAGAAAAGAAGTTTTACACGAGAGCAGAATGGCATAGGTTTGAAGCTAGCACACGTCTGAATCGGGATGGAACAACTGAAAAGATAAAAGAATATCGGGTATCAAACAAGGCGTTTGTATCAGATAATCAAGATGATTTAGGTAGACCGATTGACTTAAAACAGACAAAATGGGCTGATATTGTTCCAGAATATCCGACAGATTATGCAAAAAAGAATTTTGAAATCGAAAAGCCTTTGTTCGTGTACATAAAGAACCCATACAGCAACACCATAGACCCGGACAGTCCCTTAGGCCACTTACCAATGATTTTTGACGCAAAATGGCAAAATTTCTGCGTAAGA
>CAJUQT010000071.1 GCA_910588225.1 uncultured Acetatifactor sp. | reverse complement strand
TCAGTTGTCAATTTTCAGTTAGAATCACATTCATTGAGATTCCGAGAAGTTATAGTATACATTGCAGTTGCCGGAAGGAACAGACCGCAGTGCTGTTCAGGATTATATGAAATCTGCTGGCATTCCGACGATGGTTTACTACATAAAACCAATGCATGAGCAGGGCGCATTTACAGGAACACTCAGTGCAGCTGCGGATTGTCCGGTGACGGAAGAATTGTGCGGGAGGGTACTATGCCTTCCGATGCATCCTTACCTGGAAGAAAATGAGATAAAATATGCAGCAGAAAAGCTTAAGGAGGCGATATCGTCGCTTTAGGCACTCTGGCATTTTCTGCAATTTCATCCTTGCAAAATGTATGATATCCTGATAAACTATTTGCAAAAACATATATTCTATTGAATGATCTGCAGCCGAGTCTGTAAGCGGTGGACAGGGCCGTGGATGAATGCATTGAGCAGGACATTTTAAGAGAATTCCTGCTTGCAAACAAGGCAGAGGTGAAGCATATGAGCATTTTTGAGTATAATGAAGAGGATGTACGGCAGGTAATCAGGGAAGAATCCTATGAGGAAGGCAGAGAAAAGGGCAGGATTGAAGGCAAAATAGAGGATATTCTGGAGCTTTTAAAAGAAAAGGAACTGTTCCGGAAGACCTGGAGAAGAGAATCACATCGGAAACAGATGAGGACATTTTAAGAAAATGGCTGAAACTTGCCGGCAGCGTGAAGAACGTGGAAGCGTTTATAAAGGAGGGATTCCAATCATAAATGCTCATACAATAACTGCAGACAAGAAAGCGTAAAGTCAGCTGTGGAATGAAAATACAGAAAATATACGGATTGACAGGCAGATCAGATGTGGTCTGCCTGTTTTTTGGTTATGCGCAGGCCCCCAAGTGGAAGTTTACCGCTGAGGCAACCATGGGCCGCGCGGCGAGCAGGGAGAGGGACATTTTCCTGCTCGATTTAAGGAGGCGCAGCCGGTAAGCTTTAAACACGAAAATAAGAAAGCACGGAAGTCTGAAATAATTCCCTCATACAGTTGAAATTTTCCCCAAAATGAGTTATCATCAAGTATCATAGGAATTTTTCTCTTCAAATACCGGATGCAATTCCGCGCCGGCAGGGCATTTGATGAAAAGTGAAGTTCAGTTTGGTTCTCCACGGCACATAGGATGCCGTTGGACGCGTGGGAGAGTGATAATATTTTTATGCGTCATAATAGAATAAAGTGTCTGGCGTTGGCTCTGTTACTGTGTCTCAGCGGCTGCGGAGGGGGAGGCGGAGAGACGGAAGGACAGTCCACGGTACATGCGGCTTCAGGAAGTGAGAAGACGGAAAGCACAAAGACCCATTACCAGATTCCGGAGTTTGCCGATTCTGCCTTTCATGCCGATAAGGCTGTGGGAGACGACAAAGCACAGATAGATCTGTCAGCTGTGGCTTCGGGATATGTGGCTGTCTCGGCGAAAGCAGATTCCAGATTGAAGTTTCAGGTGATTAAGGGAGAGGACACTTATACTTATAATGTGGCAAATGACGGGACACCGTCGATATTTCCTGTTCAGTGTGGGGATGGGGTATACACTTTTCGGGTCATGGTGAATACGACGGAGACGAATTATGCCGTTATGTATACCACGGACCAGGAAGTGAAGCTGACGGACGAATTTCAGCCTTTTCTGCGGCCCAGTGATTATGTCAGCTACAGTAAGGACTCGGAATGTGTGAAGAAGGCCGGGGAGCTGGCGGAAGAGGCGGAGGATGCGGTTGCTTTTGTGGCGGCCGTTTTTGAATACATCTGTGATTCGGTGACATATGACAGAGAAAAGGCGTCAACAGTGCAGAACAACAAGAGCTATCTGCCGGATCCCGACGAGACTCTGCGGACAGGAAAGGGAATCTGTTTTGACTATGCCGCGCTTGCGGCGTCTATGCTTCGCAGCCAGGGGATTCCCACGAAGATGGTTTTCGGCAATGTGTCGCCGGATAATCTGTATCATGCCTGGAATATGTTTTACACGGAGGAAACCGGCTGGGTGACCGTAGACTATGAGGTGAAAAGCGGTGACTGGAACCGCCTGGATCTGACTTTTTCGGCAAACGGTGCGGATGGTACCTTTATCGGAGATGGTACAAACTATGCGGATGTATATTATTATTGAAGAAACCGGAACTATAAATCAGCAATCATATTGACCAGCGGCCGCAAAAGGGATGGACGGAAAGTATCCGGGGATTGCCGGGAAAGGAAGAGCTGGAAGAAAGTTGCAGAATTGTAATTGGGAGAAATAAAATGAGACAGAAAAAACTGGACAGTCTGGGAGTAAGTGCATTCTGTGAAAGTATGGCGATGATGGTCCGGTCCGGAATTCAGATGGACGAGGCCGTGGCGCTGCTGCAGTCCGGAAGGGAACAGGGCGGTGTCCTGGAACGGGGACTGAAGATCATGCAGACAGAGACAGAAGCCGGCAGGAGGTTATCCGCCGCTATGAAGACCACAGGGATTTTTCCGGAATACGCGGTCAGAATGGTCAGTGCTGGAGAGAATGCAGGACGTCTGGAAGATGTGCTTTTCCAGCTTGCAAGGTATTATGCGGAACAGAAGACCATGGCGGTAAAGCTGAAGAATGCGGTTATCTATCCCATAGCCATGCTGGTCATTATTGTGGCTGTGCTGGCAGTCATGCTGACTATGGTGCTTCCGGCGTTTAACGAAGTATATGAGAATCTGACTGGGAGCCTGACGGCTTCTTCTTATGCATATGTACGCTGGGCCTATGGCTTCTGCTGGGCTGCACTGGCAATTATGGTGCTTGTGATTGTGGGACTGGTTCTGGGATTTGTTCTCTGGAACGGCAGGAGGCGGCATATTGTGGAGAGCATACTGGGGAAAATCCCGGTTTGTGCCGTCATATTGGAGAGTCTGGGAATGTTCCGTTTTACGGCGGCGCTATCTACTTTTCTGGCCAGCGGTGAGATGCAGGATACGGCAATGGCGGAAAGCTGCAAGATGGTTTCCTGCAGACCTGTGGAGGAGAGAATCGGACGATGTATCAGCCGTATGGGAGAAGGACATGGCATAGCGCAGGCCGCATTCGAAGAGAAGCTGTTTGAACCTGTCTATGGGAGAATGCTTCTGGCTGGAGAGCGCAGCGGCAATCTGGAATCGGTGCTTCAGAAGCTTACTGATTTGCTGAGCGGTCACTGTTCCGCGTTGGTGGATCGTCTGGTGGGAATTGTGGATCCGCTTCTGTCAGGCATTCTGATGCTGACAGTGGGACTTTCCCTGCTCAGTGTTATGCTTCCGCTGATTGGTATGATGAATGCGGTAGGTTAGGATTTTTGTTACGGTTTACAATCTTCACAGTAACAGGCTTTTCATTTTGTGCCTAAATGCGGCAGGGGGGACGAATATGTATGTGGATAAAAGGCGAAAGCGTTATCCTTTGATAATATTTGCGGCGGTGACTGCGGCGATTGCGGTATTTCTGCTTCAATGGGGGGCGAGGACTTCCGGTGAAGATATGGGAGAAGAGAGTGCCGCGGCGCTGAAGGCTGCCGTTGAACGCAGTGCGCTGCAATGTTATGTGGTGGAAGGAAACTATCCGCCCAGTCTGGAGTATCTGGAGGAAAATTACGGACTTCAGATCAACAGAGAGGATTTTTTTGTTGCATATGATATCTTTGCCTCCAATCTGCCTCCGGATGTGCGGGTGGTGAGCAGAGAATAGATTATATGAAAAAGGAGAAGGAACCATGGAACATGACAGAAATCTGCCGATGGCTTTCTATACAATGGGAATTGCCTGTCTTTTTCTGGCCGGCTTTTTTCTGGTGGTTCTTTTTGGTGCACAGACCTATCGCAGTACTGTGTCAGGTCAGACGGAAAACAATCAGAGCAGGGTGCTGCTGTCCTATCTGACTACCTGTGTAAAATCCAGCGACAGTGCAGGGGCGGTTACGCTTTCTAAAGAGGGCGGCTCTCAGATACTGAGCATTGCGGACGGGGACTCCGGATACTGCTTTCGAATCTATTGGCAGGATGGCTGTCTCATGGAAGAGTACGGACAGGCTGGCGGAGAGATGAATCCGGCGGCGGCAAGGGTAATCGGAGAGACGGAAAGTTTCCTGGTGGAAGAGATAGCGGAAGATACATTTGCCGTCACCACTGATGGGGGAAGAGTATTGTTTCATATGAGAAGCCGGCAGGCGGATGTGCGGGAAGGCAGCAGATGAGAGGATACAGGGAAGAAGGTAAAGGGCAGCATATCACATCATTTTATATGGAGACATTGGTTTTGGCGCTGATATTTATCGCGGTGATTCTGGTGTTGACAAAAGTTTTTGCCTTGTCAGGACAGATGAGTGGGAAGGCAAAGGTACTGACCAATGCGGTACATCTGGCAGAGAACGCGGCAGAGGCTCTGGCCGCTTCCGACAGCCTGGAAATGCTGGCCGTTCTGCTGGAGGAGGATGGAAACGTTGAGATTCTGCGGCAGGACGGTCAGGAGGTTCTGCAGGCAAGATATGACGAGAAAATGAAGCCGGCGGCGGATGGCAGCTTTCTGGTGGAGGTGCTGTGGGTACCGGAAGCAGGAAATGAAAACGGACTGACACAGGGTGTGATTAACGTGTCCAGGGAGGACAGCGGAGAACAGCTGTACATGCTGAAGACGGCGGTATATATGGGACATTAGGCAGTTTGGGGAATTTACGCGACAGTTCAGACAGGTCGTGGAATTGTTACGAACTTACAGATTGCAGAAAGGTGTGGATTTATCATGAGACATATCCCCATCAGGCTGGGACCGCTGGCGATTCTGCTGACGGTTATCAGTATATGTATGACCACATTGGGAATCTTGAATTTCACCACAGCCCGGGCGGATTTAAGTCTTGCTCAGCAGTACGCGGACACCGTGCGGACCAGATATGAACTGGAGCTTTACGGACAGACGTTTTTGCGACAGGTGAAAGAATTTCTGGCGGAAGGCGGAGATATAACCCGGATGGAAGAGACAGAGACAGACGAGACAGGTGTAATTCGGAAGACTTTTTCTGAGAACCAGTATACGCTGACGGTGGAAATTGTGCCGGACGAGACTTCAGGATTTCGTGTGTGTGGTTGGAGAATCAGAAAGGCGTGGGAGCCGGAAACGGATATGGGAAATCTCTGGCTTGGGGATTAATGCAGTATGAACCATGGTGACAGATATGTAACGGTCAGACCGGAAGGCAGAACTGTTGCATCGGAGTAAAATAGAGAGGTGGACGGACAGATGGACAGAAATATTGGCATATATGAGATTCTGGAGCAGGCAGTGCGGGATGAAGATGTCTCTGATATTTTTCTGGTGGCAGGATTGCCGGTTACGATGAAACGAAATGGCAGGCAGAAGAGAATCGGGGATAAAATGATGATGCCGAATGTGATTGGACAGTTGGTGGACGAGATCTACCAGGAGGCCCATCGTGACCGCACGCGGCTTGAACGCGGGGAAGACGATGACTTTTCACTGTCTATGCCCAGGAGAGAAACGGAACATGGTACATTTCCGGGAGGACGCTTTCGTGTCAATGTGTTCCGGCAGAGAGGCTCTCTGGCGGCAGTTATCCGCGTGATTCGCTTTGAACTGCCGGACCCGGCACGACTGCGAATTTCGGAAGATGTCCTTTCACTGGCCGATACCAGCGGCGGACTGGTGCTGGTGACAGGTGCGGCGGGAACAGGGAAATCTACCACGCTGGCCTGTATGATAGACCGTATAAACAGTACTCGTGACTGCCATATTATCACTATGGAAGATCCCATTGAGTATATTCACCGGCACAAAAGCGCTATTGTGACCCAACGAGAGATTTCTATTGACACGCCGGGCTATCTGGACGCCCTCCGCTCCGCTCTGAGAGAGAGCCCGGATGTGATATTCCTGGGAGAAATGCGAGATTACGATACTATTTATTCGGCGCTTATCGCAGCGGAGACAGGGGTGCTGGTATTCAGTACGCTGCATACCAGCAGCGCGGCGGATACCATCAACCGTATTGTGGATGTATTTCCCGATAAAGAGCAGGCCAGAGTTCAGCTTGCTCAGGTGTTGAAAGCGGTAGTTTGTCAGCAGCTTGTGCCTACCACCGAGGAAGGCGACAACGGCAATCAGGTCAGAATTCCCGTATTTGAGATTCTGAAGGTGACGGATGCCGTTCAGAATATCATTCGGGAGAACAAAGTGAACCAGTTGGATTCTGTCATGCAGTCCGGTATGAATGACGGAATGTGCACCATGGACGGAAGTCTTCTGAAACTGTATGCGCAGGGCAAAATTTCCAAATCAACGGCATTGAAATTCCGGACCCATTATGGATATGAATATATGGAAAAGCGTCTGGAGGGACAGAAATGATTTCTGAAATGCCTGTAGCTGAAGCAGGAGAGAGATAAAAAGTGCAATCCGAGCATGCCAAAAAGCAGTTGCAACCGCCGGTTGACAGATTGCAAAGCGCAGTTGGTGGTTGACAACCGGAATTTCTGATATGTTTTTCATGTGCTCAGCGCGTATGTAACATTCAGATGTAGTTTGAATTGTTATGAGAGAAGACGAGCTGAACGAATACATGTAGAAAACACAGAAAGGAAAAGCTGCGAATGCGGCAGGAAAAGAAATGAATTTCAGCGAAAAGGTAATGGTGCTCAGAAAGAAAAAAGGATGGTCTCAGGAGGAACTGGCAGATAAGCTTGACATTTCCAGGCAGTCTGTGTCAAAGTGGGAAAGCGGAACTTCCATTCCCGATATTGATAAAATTATTATGCTGAGTCAGCTGTTTGCGGTCAGCACAGATTATTTACTGAAGGAAGAGACGGAGGAAGCAGAGCCTGCTGAATTGGAAGTTGTGTCAGAGGAAGCAGAGGCTAAGATTGTATCCATGGAAGAAGCCGACCGATTTCTGAATCTGACGAAGCGGTTTGCGCTTCCCAGAGCAGCGGCTACAGCCCTGTGTGTATTGTCACCGATTCCGCTTCTTCTGCTTGGAGGGATGGCCGAGTATGGCAAAATGCTTTTAAGTGAAGATATGGCAGGCGGAATCGGGGTGGCCATATTATTAGTTCTGGTGGCAATGGGTGTAGCGGTATTTGTATTTACCGGGACACAGTTGGAAAAGTATGAATACCTGGAAAAGGAAAAGCTGACGCTGCAATACGGAGTAAAAGGAATGGCAGCAAAGAAAAAAGAAGCATTTTCCTGGACTTACAATATGGGGATTACCGTGGGAACTGTATTGTGCATTCTGGGTGTGGTACCTACCATGCTGGCAGCAGCCTTCACTGCAGAAGATTTTGTATTGATTATCTGTGTCACTGTATTGCTGGGATTTGTGGCAGCGGCAGTGTTCCTGTTTGTGTGGGTGGAAAGTATCAGAGGCAGTTATGATAAGCTGCTTCAGGAGGGTGATTACACAGAGGAGAAAAAGGCAGAAGCACAGAAGATTTCCCTTATTTCCGGAGCGTACTGGTGCCTGGTAGTGGCAGCTTTCCTGGGTCTGGGATTAGGCGGATATGAGTGGAAGACGGTCGCGCTGATATGGCCGGTGGCGGCACTGCTTTTTGGGGCGCTCCTGTGTATCCTGAAAGCAGTGTTCAATAATAAGCGAAGGAAATGAGTCAGTGCCGAAGATTCGCAGGCATGAGGCAGGAATCCTGTATACACAGGAAACCTGCTTTCGGACAGAGAGGTAGATAAAATGAGCAGAAAAACAGCAGTAGTTTCCCTTGGACATGACGCTTTGGGATATACCACAGGCGCCCAGAGAGATGCGGTTAAGGTGACGGCAGGAGCGCTGGCGGATCTTGTGGAAGAAGAGTATCAGCTGACAATTACACACAGCAATGGTCCGCAGGTCAGCATGATTCACAAGGCAATGACGGAACTGCACCGGGTGTATATTGATTATACTCCGGCGCCCATGTGCGTATGTTCGGCCATGAGCCAGGGCTATGTGGGATATGATATTCAAAATGCGCTTCGTTCAGAGCTGCTGAGCCGGGGGATTCCCAAATCTGTCAGCACCATTCTGACCCAGGTGACTGTGGATCCCTATGATGAAGCTTTTTATGAACCGACCAAAGTCATTGGTCGTTATATGGCAAAAGAGGACGCGGAGACAGAGATTAAGAAGGGGAATTACGTGCGGGAATATCCCGGTAAGGGGTATCGCAGAGTCGTTGCAGCGCCCAAACCCATAGACATTGTGGAAATTGAGGCCATTCGTACACTGGCAGAGGCTGACCAGGTGGTGATTGCCTGCGGAGGTGGGGGCATTCCTGTGATTGAACAGCAGCATGTGCTGAAGGGTGCTTCCGCTGTGATTGAAAAAGATGCCATTGCCGGAAAGCTGGCGGCAGATTTGAATTGTGATGAGCTGATAATCCTCACTGAGGTAGAATGTGTGTACAGGAATTATGGGGCGGGAAATCAGAGGCCTATTACGGCTATGACTGTGGCAGAGGCGAAGGCAGAAGCCGCGCAGGGACAGTTTGAAGCAGGAACCATGCTCCCGAAGATTGAAGCTGCCATTGCCTATCTGGAGAAGGTGAAAAATGGCAGAGTACTGATTACTTCCATGAAAAAAGTCAGAGATGCCGTGAAGGGCAGGGCAGGCACTGTGATAACACAGTAAACCTTGCATTGCAGTACGCCAAGCCGCAGGCTCAAAGTCGGTCTTCCGACATGCGGGTTTGTGTGTATCTTCACAGTGAACTTCCAGGCAATTCTCTTTATTGCTTTACTTTCCATGCATGGAGGGTCAGTCGGGATGCATGGAGGTTTACTGTGAATTATGGTGTTCCGGTGGCCGCCAGCAATGCACCTGCAATGATGCAGAAATCTGAGAGATTGAATACAATCCGGCGAAGCGGTTTCCATTTTACATTGAAAGAAAAATAGTCTACAACATACTTTCTCTTCAGCCTGTCATAAGTATTGCTGAAGGCACCGCCCAGCAATATGGCAAGTCCCAGGCGAAGCAGGTGATTCCCTTTCTGCCCCAGGCTGAGGAGAAAGCAGATAAAGGCAATGATGCAGAATATTACGGATACAGCAGCCACAATACGCCGGTGTCTTTGTCCGAAATTAAGCGCTGCGCCTCTGTTATGATATTTATGGAGCAGAATGAACTTTGTGTGTTTTGCTCCGTCTTCTTTCTTTTCTATTCGATTTTTTATCTGGAATTCTCCTACAAAAATGCCAGTAATAAGGAGAATATACAGAAATATCAGGCTCATACTTTTCCCCTTTCCACACCGCAGGATTTTTGATGGCAGATTCGAATATTCGAAATTGCTTTACCGTAAATCTGCTGTTATGTAAGACTTTTGCGCTTTTTTCTTTCAATTGCTTTATTTGTTCCTTTTTCCATGTCCTTTCCGCTTTACGGCGGCTTTTTTCAAAGGCAGCCCTTTTACAGATTTTCCTCTTGTGGTTTTTCTCTTTATTCTTTCCTCCTGTTTTCATGGCGGACAGGAGAAATGCTGCTTCGCCTGCCCTTATTTTGTTTTGGCTCGTTTGAATAAGCGGCGAAAAGCCGATACAGCAGAATACAGTGCTTCTGAGAATTGCAGATCCTCGCACTGAATTTAGACATAACAACCGAAGAGTAAATGACGGCTGATAATACGTTTACTATAACAGATTTTTGCGTTGTGCACAAGTACTTTTAGAATTTTCTGATGGCTGTGCTGGCAGGTAAACTTATCCGAAGCATTTTAGTCACTAAACGCGAATTCTTCCCAGCATCTCTAAAGCCCGGCACATTGTCCCTCAATTGCAAAACCCCAACTATTGTGTTAAACTGACATTACAGCACTTTGAAAGCCATAGAACTAACAGCAGACAGGAGGCCGCAAATGGAGGAATATAGTGAATACAATCTGGCAAAAAAGCTGGAAGAAGGTATAAACCGCGTGTTTATCGGAAAGGCGGATGCAGTGGAGAATCTGCTGATATGCCTTTTTGCGGGAGGTCATGTGCTGCTGGAGGATGTACCAGGTGTGGGGAAGACCACTTTGGCATCCACCCTGGCCAGGAGCATGGAATGCCGTTTTGGCAGGATTCAGTTTACACCGGATACCATGCCAGGGGATGTGGCGGGAGTATCCATTTATAATATGAAGACCAACGATTTTGAATATCGGGCTGGAGCGGTGATGAACCAGATTTTGCTGGCGGATGAGATTAACAGAACTTCACCCCGAACCCAGGCAAGCCTGCTGGAGGCCATGGCGGAAGGGCAGGTGACAGTGGACGGAAAGAACTATTTGCTGCCTGAGCCCTTTATGGTGATTGCAACCCAGAATCCGGTGGAATTCACAGGAACCTATCCCCTGCCGGAAGCGCAGCTGGACCGTTTTATGATGCGTTTTTCCATAGGATATCCTGACAGAGAACAGGAAATCCGGATGGCGGCGCTGTATTTGGAGGGACGGACACCGGACAGGATGGAAACCATGTGCAGGGCGGAAGATATATTGAAAATAAAAGAAAAGGTCCGGGCAGTTACGGTGAAAGAAGCCATGCTGGGCTATATGGAGGATATTGCGGTGCTGACCAGAACAGAGCCTCGGTTTGTACTGGGAGCCAGTCCAAGAGCGGTACTGGCGCTTTTGAGAGCTTCTCAGGGGAGAGCGTTTCTTCAGGGAAGAGATTTTGTGAAGCCGGATGATGTGAAGGCTGTGGCTGTGCAGGTACTTCTGCACAGGCTGAAACTTTCCTCTGAGGCCAGAATTCAGAAGACCGATGCCGCCTCCGTCTTAAAGAACCTGATGCTGAAAGTGAAGATACCGGTATGAAAAAATTGTAATTAGCGCTCATAGAGATAGAAAGGTTTATTCTGTTCTTAGTTTCAATCAAACTTGTCCGGGAAGCGGGGACTGCAAGGGTATCCATGGGAAACCAGGAAAGGGAATGACAATGAAAATACGCAGATTATTTTTTGTGGGACTGTGGATTCTGTCGCTGGTTACCATCACGAATTTCGGCGGAGCGGTCAGTTACGGCTTTTTCTTTGGAATGACCATGATTCCAGTAATTTCGTTGATTTATATTGCCTGTGTTTATTTTAATTTTAAAATATACCAGGAAATCGGAAGCAGAAGCATGGTGTGCGGTCAACCGGAAACTTACTTTTTTGTGCTGCAGAATGAAGATCATTTTGCCTTTACCAGTGTCAGTGTGCGGCTGTTCTCTGATTTTTCCGATGTGGAGGAGCTTCCCGGGGATACGGAATACGAGCTGCTTCCAGGTGACAGATTTACTTTTGAGACCAGAATTATGTGCAAATACCGCGGGGAATATGAAGTAGGTGTAAAAGAGGTGATGGTGACGGATTTTCTTCGGCTGTTTCGGGTACGTTATGCGAATCCGGGCACGATTAAAGCGCTGGTGAATCCTAAAGTGGTACGGCTGTCGGAGCTGAAAAGTGTGGAGGATTTTCAGGCACTTCTGCGGAAGGAAGCATTTACCGGGACGGAGCCGGATGTTGATATACGGAATTACGTGGAAGGGGATCCCATGAACCGAATTCACTGGAAAACTACGGCCAGGGAGAGAACGCTGAAGACCAGAACCAGAAGCGGCGAGGAGAAACAGGGTATCAGCATTTTCTGTGATATGACTCGTTATGACAGGGACAGGAAAGTTTATCTGCCTCTGGAAAATAAAATGCTGGAGACGTTGTTGGCGCTGGGATTTTTCTTTGCAGGGAAGGAGATTCCGTTTTCTGTTTATTATGGGCAAAATGGGCTGGTGCGGGAACAAGTGAAGGGCATCAGGGATTTTGACGCTTTTTATCAGACCATTGCAGGCGTGACATTCCAGGAGAAAGAGGAGATGTATGATACACTGGAGGAGGCTGTGTCGGGAGGCGGACTGTGGGCCTGCCAGGCTGCTTTTTTCATTTTGCACAAACTGGATGACAGAATCATGGAAATGACAGAGCGATTAAATGAGGCGGGAACGGTAACGATGCTTTACGTGATTGCCAATGGGAATCAGGAAGTGTATCTGCGGCAGAGCAGCGAGAGAAGGAGGATGATTGTAATTCCCATAGAAGCCGGGCTGGAAGGGGTATTGTGATGAGGGAGAAGTTTCGGTTTGACGACGGGAAGATTTACCGGGTGGTAAATACCGGACTGTTGATGTGTATGGGACTGGCGGCCAGAGCACAGTTTCAGAATGGTGAAGAAATCGGAATCCGGATTCTGGCGGCTGCGGTGGTTTTCGGGGTATTGGCAGGAATGATTTTCCTGAAGACCAGAGGGCGGATTCTGTGTCTGGCGGCTGTGGGAGTCTGTCTGGGAACGGCAATGGTGTTCGTGGAAAAGTCGGAATGCCTTGCTTTTTTGCGCTCCTTTTTCCCGTGGCTTTTGGGAAAAGGAATGGAATATGCGGAATGGGAGCTGGGATATGAGCTGATTGCGGCCGCAGGCATGGCGGGACTGTGCTTTCTGATGGAACTTTTATTCGAACGTTTACCGTCACTGAAAATAGGTCTTTCCTGCCTGCTTCTTGCCGGACTGGCATATGGACTGTTTGCGGGGATAAGGGTGATAAAGCCGGCGGTGGCTTTTTTTCTGGGGTATATGCTGATGACTTATGTGGAATGGACCCAGAGCCGGTGGGAGAAGGTTCGCAGCAGGAACGGGAAGGCACATATGCTGTGGATTCTGCCTTTTATCCTGCTGTATACGGTGCTGACATTGTGCATGCCGGCACCTGAGAAGCCTTATGAATGGTCGTTGGTGCGGGCGGTCTATTATCAGATCCGAGAGACTTTTCGGATATATACCCAGAGAATCAGGTGGGGAAACGGGGAAGGCTTTGACATGGCCTTCAGTGGCTTTTCCGAAGACGGAAAAGTGGGAGGCAATCTGCAGGAGGAAGCCCGGGAGGTGATGACTGTCCGGCCGGACGGCAGACAGACAGAGAATCTGTATCTGACAGGGAAAGTATATGACACATTCGACGGCAGGCAGTGGGAGCAGAACGGTCAGAGTGACTGGGAGAGCGTTTTTCTGGATACGGCGGAGACCTTGTGTGCAGTGAGGAAATATAACGCACGTTATCGGGGAGATTACATGCGCGTGATACAGGCAGACATTTATTATCGATACTTTCATACCGGATTTGTCTTCGCACCTTTAAAGACATGGAAAATAGAGGGTGACAGGAAGTTTTCTTATACCTGTAATGACGGGACATTGCTCCTGAAACGGGGAGGCGGGTACGGAACAGCGTATCAGACACAGTATTACCAGATGAATCTGGGGCAGGAGGAATTCTGGCAGTTTGTGGAGGAACAGTGGGCGGATACTGCCGCCATTACTTCGGGAGAAATGGATGAATCCATTTCGGATGAAATGTGGACGAGAATCGGACGGGATAAGAAGGAAGTGCCGATTGACCCGGAGGAGGTGGCCGGATATCGGCAGGAGATTTACGAAAACTATCTGGGGGAGATTTCACTTTCCCGGAAAACAGCGGCATATGTGGAAGATATCACCGGGGATGCCGGCACGCCTTTGGAAAAGCTGAAAGCAATTGAAAGGGAACTGTCCGGCTGGACTTACACGAAGACGCCGGGCAGCCTGCCGGAAAGGGTGAGGGACCAGACGACGTTTTTGGATTATTTCCTGCTGGAGAGCCGCCAGGGGTATTGCACATATTTTGCCACTGCTTTCGTTCTGCTGGCCAGAGCAGAGGGACTTCCGGCACGTTATGTGCAGGGATATTGTGTCCCCGCACAGGGAGCGAGAGAGATAAATGTGTATTCGTATATGGCGCATGCCTGGCCGGAGGTGTACGTGGCGGGGGTGGGGTGGATTCCCTTTGAACCCACACCGGGATACGGAGAGATGCGATATACTTCCTGGGGACTGAATCAGCCGGATGAGGACACTGTGGAATCTGAAAATCAGCCTTATGTTGAGATACCGGATTTTGATGCGCCGGCTATGGAAGAACTGCCGGAAATGCCGGAGCCGGAGGATAATGGCATAAATGTGACGGAGGTGGAAGCCCCGGGATATCTGCGGCGTGTGCTGAGAGTGGCTCTGCCGGTGACTGCACTGTTGTGTGTCCTGTCGGTACTGCTGGAAAAGGCGCTGGGCAGGTATCGTTACAGACGGATGAGCCCGGAGGAGAGATTTCGGGAGGAAATCCGCCGGAATCTGCGGATTCTGTCCCTGCTGGGGCTGGAGAGAGGACAGTGGGAGACGTTGCAGGAGCTGCGGGAACGGGGAACCGGGCGGCGGGACCTGACGGCGGACCGGGATATGGAGGAGGTGCTTCGGTTTATCGAAGACTATGAGGATGTGGTGTACGGCGCAAGAACTGTGACGGAGGATATGATCTGGGAAGCGGTTAAGAAGCGACAGATTCTGGTGGAGCTGCTGAAGCGGGAGAGAAGATGGGCGTATTATTACTATAGAATTTTGACCATGGAATCTTTCTTTTGATTTTATGCTAGAGCGTGTTTGAAAATTACCAACTTTTGGTCATTTTATCCAAATTAAGAT
>CAJUQT010000070.1 GCA_910588225.1 uncultured Acetatifactor sp. | reverse complement strand
GCATATTATACCATGTGCACAGCCCGCACATGCTATGGATGGCCATTCGGCCGTTCTCTGCCACAAGCATATGCATATTATACCATGTGCACAGCCCGCACATGCTATGGATGGCCATTCGGCCGTTCTCTGCCACAAGCATATGCATATTATACCATATCCTCCGCCATCAGGACAGTTTCCACAGCATCGTTCTCATCCCTGGATATTTCTGCTTCATCGAACTCTTCTTCGATTTCTTCAAATTCGTCAAAGGCTTCCATCTCTTCAGAATTTACATCTTCTTCGAAGCTGATCTCATCCTCCATATCGCCCTCATCAAAGGAAATGGTCTCAACCTCATCCGTATTCAGTCTGGTACTCCTGTATCTCTTCATACCGGTTCCCACAGGAATCAATTTACCAATAATTACATTCTCCTTCAGTCCGATGAGATTATCTATCTTACCCTTTATGGCAGCTTCCGTCAGAACCTTTGTGGTCTCCTGGAAGGATGCCGCCGAGAGGAAGGAATTGGTGGCAAGAGCTGCCTTTGTAATACCCAGAAGTACCTGCTTTCCTTCCGCAGGCTCTTTTCCTTCTGCTATCAGCACCTCGTTCATGTCTTCATATTCCAGGAAGTCAACCAGTGTACCGGGCAGAAAATCCGTATCGCCGCTGTTCTCGATGCGCACCTTCTTCAGCATCTGACGCACAATCACTTCGATATGCTTATCCGCGATATCCACACCCTGCAGACGATATACTCTCTGAACCTCCCGAAGCATATAATCCTGTACAGAACGAATTCCCTTGATTTTCAGTAAATCGTGGGGATTTACGCTGCCTTCTGTCAGCTCGTCTCCGGCTTCCAGCACCTGTCCGTCCACCACCTTGATTCTGGAGCCATAGGGAATCAGGTACGCTTTCGACTCACCTGTCTCCTCATTGGTGATCACTACTTCACGCTTTTTCTTGGTGTCCCGCAGCTCCGCCTTACCGCCGAATTCAGCGATAATGGCAAGACCTTTGGGCTTTCTCGCCTCGAAAAGTTCCTCCACACGGGGAAGACCCTGGGTGATATCGTCACCTGCCACACCGCCGGTATGGAAGGTTCTCATGGTCAGCTGCGTACCTGGCTCTCCGATGGACTGTGCCGCGATAATTCCCACAGCCTCACCTACCTGCACAGCCTCGCCTGTAGCCATGTTGGCCCCGTAACATTTTGCACAGATTCCCACATGGGAACGGCAGGTCAGAATCGTACGAATTTTGATTGCTTCCACAGGTTCACCTTTCTCGTTGACTCCTGTGCTCAGGATTCTGGCCGCACGGCTGGGCGTAATCATATGATTACGCTTCAGGATAAGCTCTCCGTCCTTATCATAAATATCCTCACAGGTATATCTGCCTGTGATTCTGTCTTTTAATCCTTCAATGGTCTCCTTGCCGTCCATAAAGGCTTTCACCGTCATTCCGGGAATTTCCGCCCTGTCCTCGCTGCAGTCCACCTCACGGATACTCAGCTCCTGAGACACATCCACCATACGCCTGGTCAGGTAACCGGAATCAGCCGTACGAAGTGCCGTATCGGACAGACCCTTTCGGGCACCATGTGCGGACATAAAATACTCCAGTACATCCAGTCCCTCACGGAAATTAGACTTAATCGGCAGTTCAATGGTCCGGCCCGTAGTATCGGCCATCAGGCCACGCATCCCCGCCAGCTGCTTAATCTGCTGATTGGAACCGCGGGCACCGGAATCAGCCATCATAAAAATGTTATTATATTTATCCAGTCCTGAAAGCAGAACTTCCGTCAGTTCCTTGTCCGTCTCGTTCCAGGTCTCCACCACAGCACGATATCTTTCTTCCTCCGTAATCAAGCCTCTTCGGAAGTTGGTGGAAATCTTATCTACAGTAGCCTGCGCTTCCTCCAGCATCTGAGGCTTCCGGGCCGGCACAGTCATATCGGAAATGGACACGGTCATGGCTGCCTGAGTGGAATATTTATAGCCGATGGATTTCACATCATCCAGCACTTCCGCCGTTTTGGACGCACCATGAGTATTGATTACCTTCTCCAGAATCTGCTTCAGGCCTTTTTTATCCACATGGAAATCCACTTCCAGCTTCAGGAAGTTCTCCGGGGCACTTCTGTCCACAAATCCCAGATCCTGCGGAAGAATCTCATTGAAGATAAAACGGCCCAGCGTAGATTCCACATTCCCGGTAATTATTTCACCCTCCGCATTTTTCCTGGACATACGCACCCTAATCCTGGAATGCAGGGTACAATATTTATTCTCATAGGCCAGAATGGCTTCATTCACACTCTTATAAAATTTCCCTTCCCCAATGGCTCCCGGTCTCTCCTGGGTCAGATAATAGATACCCAGCACCATATCCTGAGAAGGAACGGCCACAGGCCCTCCGTCTGAAGGCTTCAGCAGGTTATTGGGAGACAGCAGCAGAAAACGGCATTCCGCCTGTGCCTCCACGGACAGCGGCAGGTGAACGGCCATCTGGTCTCCGTCAAAGTCCGCGTTAAAAGCAGTACACACCAACGGGTGCAGCTTGATTGCCTTGCCTTCCACCAGAATCGGCTCAAAGGCCTGTATTCCCAACCTGTGCAGAGTAGGAGCACGGTTCAGCATGACCGGATGTTCCTTGATTACCTCTTCCAGCACATCCCACACCTGCGTGTCCATCTTGTCTACCAGTTTCTTGGCATTTTTAATGTTCTGGCTGATCCCCTTTGCTACCAGTTCCTTCATCACAAAGGGTTTAAACAGCTCTATGGCCATCTCTTTCGGCAGACCGCACTGATAAATCTTCAGCTCCGGGCCTACCACGATAACGGAACGGCCGGAATAGTCCACTCGTTTTCCCAGCAGGTTCTGACGGAAACGTCCGGATTTACCTTTCAGCATATCCGACAGAGATTTCAGCGCACGGTTGCCGGGTCCCGTGACGGGCCGTCCCCTTCTTCCGTTGTCAATCAGCGCATCCACCGCTTCCTGCAGCATTCTTTTCTCATTGCGCACAATGATATCCGGAGCTCCAAGCTCCAGCAGCCTCTTCAGACGATTGTTCCTGTTGATAATTCTTCTGTACAAATCATTCAAATCGGAAGTGGCAAAACGGCCGCCGTCCAGCTGTACCATAGGCCGGATATCAGGTGGGATGACAGGAACCACATCCATAATCATCCAGTCCGGCATATTGCCCGACTCACGAAATGCCTCTATGACTTCCAGTCTTTTGATGATACGGGCCCTCTTCTGTCCGGATGACTCTTTTAAGCCGGTCTTCAGCTCTTCTGCTTCCGTATCCAGGTCAATCGCCTGCAGCAGTTCCTTCACCGCCTCAGCACCCATCCCCACCCGGAATTTGTTCCCATACATTTCACGGGCATCCTGGTATTCCTTCTCGGACAGAATCTGCTTGTAATCCAGACCGGTCTCACCAGGATCCAGTACAATATAGGAGGCAAAGTAAAGCACTTTCTCCAACACCCTGGGAGACAGATCCAGAATCAACCCCATCCGGCTGGGAATCCCCTTAAAATACCAGATATGAGATACAGGAGCCGCCAGTTCAATATGCCCCATACGCTCTCTCCGCACGCTGGATTTGGTCACTTCCACACCGCATCTGTCACAGACAACGCCCTTATATCTGATTTTCTTATATTTACCGCAATGGCACTCCCAGTCTTTGCTGGGGCCGAAGATTTTCTCACAGAACAGGCCTTCTCTCTCCGGCTTCAGCGTCCTGTAATTAATCGTTTCAGGCTTTAATACCTCACCGTGAGACCACTCGCGAATCTTATCCGGGGAAGCCAGACCGATTTTAATCGCATCAAAGGTCATGGGCTGGTATGCAGTTGTTTCGTTCTTTGTTTCTGACATGAATGGCACTCCCTTCTATTTTTTAGAATTCTTCATCGCCATCGAATTCTTCGGAGTCTAAATCCGACTCGTATTCCTCGTCGTCAAAACCGTCTTCCTCGCTGTCCTCAGCGCTGATCAGTTCACCGCTCTCATCATCGAACTCCTGTGCCTGATATCCCATCTCGCCCAGAGAGTCATCATTATAGTCATCATACTTGCGGTCAGAACCCATTTCATAACGATAATCCGTATCACCGTAATCAATAGCCTCCATGATTTCAACTTCCGTATGGTCTTCACGAAGAACCCGCACGTCAAGTCCCAGTGCCTGCAGTTCCTTGAGCAGCACCTTAAAGGATTCGGGAATCCCAGGCTCGGGGATATTGTCTCCCTTGATAATTGCCTCGTAAGTCTTCACACGCCCTACCACATCGTCGGATTTCACCGTAAGGATCTCCTGCAGTGTATAGGATGCACCGTAAGCCTCCAGCGCCCACACTTCCATCTCACCGAAACGCTGACCGCCGAACTGTGCCTTGCCGCCTAATGGCTGCTGGGTTACCAGAGAGTACGGTCCCGTGGAACGGGCATGAATCTTGTCATCCACCAGGTGATGTAGCTTCAGATAGTGCATGTGCCCGATGGTTACAGGACTGTCAAAATACTCACCGGTCCTGCCGTCACGCAGACGTACCTTTCCATCTCTGGAAATGTGCACACCCTTCCACAATTCTCTGTGATCCCTGTTGTCAGACAGATACTGCATTACCCCGGGAAGCAGCTCGTCCTTATGCTTTTCTTCAAATTCTTCCCACTCCAGATTGACATAATCATTTGCCAGATCCAGAGTGTCCATAATATCATTTTCGTTAGCGCCGTCAAAAATCGGGGTTGCCACATTAAAGCCCAGCGCTCTGGCAGCCAGAGACAAATGAATCTCCAACACCTGCCCGATATTCATACGGGAAGGCACACCCAGCGGATTCAACACAATATCCAGAGGACGGCCGTTAGGCAGATAGGGCATATCTTCCACAGGAAGCACACGGGATACCACACCCTTGTTGCCGTGACGACCTGCCATCTTATCACCCACAGAAAGCTTTCTCTTCTGTGCAATATAAATGCGGACTGCCTGATTCACACCAGGTGAAAGCTCATCGCTGTTCTCCCTGGTGAACACTTTTGCATCCACTACAATACCGTATTCGCCGTGAGGCACTTTCAGGGAAGTATCCCTGACTTCTCTGGCCTTCTCACCGAAGATAGCTCTCAGCAGACGCTCTTCTGCCGTAAGCTCCGTCTCTCCCTTCGGCGTTACCTTTCCTACCAGAATATCGCCGGCACGCACTTCCGCTCCGATACGGATAATTCCTCTTTCATCCAGATCCTTCAGGGCATCGTCACCCACACCGGGCACATCCCTGGTAATTTCTTCGGGTCCCAGCTTTGTATCCCGGGCCTCCGCCTCATATTCCTCTATATGCACAGATGTATATACATCATCCTGCACCAGTCTCTCGCTGAGCAGTACAGCATCCTCGTAATTGTATCCTTCCCAGGTCATGAATCCAATCAGAGGATTCTTACCCAGAGCCAGCTCACCCATGGCTGTGGACGGACCATCCGCAATCACCTGTCCTGCCTCCACATGGTCGCCCTTGAATACAATGGGTTTCTGATTATAGCAGTTGGACTGATTGCTTCTGGAAAATTTGGTCAGATGAAATTCCATCTTCTCCCCATCATCACAGGTCATTCTGATTAATGCGGAGGACACATAATCGATGGTTCCCGCTTTCTTCGCTACCACACAGACACCGGAGTCCACCGCCGCTTTGGGTTCCATCCCGGTCCCCACCACCGGCGCCTCCGTCTTCAACAGCGGAACTGCCTGTCTCTGCATGTTAGAACCCATCAGCGCACGGTTTGCATCGTCATTCTGCAGAAAAGGAATCAACGCCGTTGCCACTGAGAATACCATTCTCGGAGACACGTCCATATAGTCAAACATGGAACGGGGATATTCAGAAGTCTCATCTCTGTACCGCCCGGAAACACTGTTTCTCACAAAATGACCTTCCTCGTCCAGTGCTTCACTGGCCTGGGCCACATGGTAATTGTCTTCTTCGTCCGCAGTCATATAGACCACGTCGTCCGTAACCCTGGGATTCCTGGGGTCAGATTTGTCCACCTTTCTGTAAGGCGCTTCTATGAATCCGTATTCATTGATTCTTGCATAACTTGCAAGATAGTTAATCAAACCGATGTTGGGACCTTCAGGGGTCTCTATAGGGCACATTCTGCCATAGTGAGAATAATGTACGTCACGCACCTCAAATCCGGCACGGTCTCTTGACAGACCACCGGGGCCCAATGCCGACAGACGTCTCTTGTTCGTCAGCTCAGCCAGAGGATTATTCTGATCCATGAACTGTGACAGCTGGGAAGAACCGAAAAATTCCTTCACCGCAGCTGTTACAGGCTTGATATTAATCAGCGACTGTGGTGAAATTTCGTCTGCGTCATGGGTTGTCATTCGCTCACGTACCACACGTTCCATTCTGGACAGACCAATCCGGTACTGATTCTGCAGCAGCTCTCCCACCGAGCGGATTCTTCTGTTGCCCAGATGATCAATATCGTCATCATTTCCAAGACCATATTCCAGATGCATATTGTAATTGATGGAAGCAATGATATCCTCTTTGGTAATATGCTTTGGCACAAGTTCATGAATATTCTTACGAATTGCTTCCGCAAGCTTCTCCGGGTCATCCGCATATTCTTCCAGAATCTGCGCCAATACAGGGTAATAAACCTTCTCCTTAATGCCGAAATCTCTGGGATTGCAGTCCACAAAGCTGGTAAGTTCCACCATCATGTTGGAGAGAATTTTTACGTTCTTCTCCTCTGTCTGAATGTACACAAAAGGAACGGCCGCGTTCTGAATGGTATCCGCCAGCTCCAAATTTACCTTGTCACCGGCTGCCGCCAGAATTTCTCCTGTGGACGGGTCCACCACATCCGCCGCCAGAATCTGATTCTTGATTCTGTTCCTGAAGGACAGCTTCTTATTAAATTTGTACCTGCCAACCTTTGCCAGATCATATCTGCGTGGGTCAAAAAACATGGCATTAATCAGGCTTTCCGCACTTTCCACGCTCAGAGGCTCGCCGGGACGGATTTTTTTATACAGTTCCAGCAGACCCTCCTGATAATTCTCGGCAGTATCCTTGGCAAAGCTTGCCTCTATTTTGGGTTCGTCTCCGAACACTTCCCGGATCTCGTCATTGGTTCCAATGCCCAGCGCACGGATCAGCACGGTCACCGGCACCTTACGGGTTCTGTCCACACGCACATAAAACACATCGTTGGAGTCAGTTTCATATTCCAACCATGCGCCGCGATTGGGAATTACGGTACAGGAATACAGCCTTTTTCCGATCTTGTCATGGCCAATGGCATAGTAGATGCCGGGGGAACGGACCAGCTGACTTACAATGACACGTTCCGCGCCGTTGATCACAAAAGTACCGGTCTCTGTCATCAGGGGAAGGTCACCCATAAAAATCTTATGTTCACTGATTTCTTCTTTTTCTTTATTATAGAGCCGAACCGTTACCGTCAAGGGCGCTGCGTAAGTTGCATCTCTCTCCTTGCATTCTTCAATCGAATACTTCACATCATTCCTGCTCAATTCAAAGTCTACAAATTCAAGACTCAACGAGCCGCTGTAATCAGCGATAGGAGAGATATCATCGAAAGCTTCCTTCAGTCCTTCATCCAGAAACCACTGGTAGGAATCCTTCTGAACTTCGAGCAGATCTGGCATTTCCAGAACCTCTTTTTGCTGCGCATAACTCATACGCATCACTCTGGTGCCGGCAACTGGACGTATTCTGTTTTTCTCCATTGACATTTCACCCCGTTCTTTTTTCTATTATACCTGATGCAATCGGACGTATACCGCAGACTACCGGAATTTACAGTAAGAAAATGCGTAAACGTATCTTGCCGGCGGTCTGCAGTAGAGACTCACGGCAAGTTACCGGTGTACAGTATAAAAAACTAACCGATGCCGGGAAAGAGCACAAAAAAACATCCTGCCCCACAGAGCAGACCTTCCCGTGCTTCAGTACTTCACCACTTTCATACGAGACACAATATTTTCATATGAGTGCATCGCACAATAGTGCACTATCCATAATATCACAAATCGAAAACCGGGTCAAGTTGATTTTAGGAAATCTTAGGAAATTAATTCGCAGAATTCAAGGAAATCAGACATAAAATGTGAAAAAGGCAGTTCTTTTTCTCTTTCGGAACTGCCTTTTCGATATACCGCTTCTTATTTCAGAGTAGCCTTTGCGCCTACTTCTTCCAGCTTCTTCTTCACTTCCTCGGCTTCTTCCTTGGAAACGCCTTCCTTTACAATCTTCGGCGCGCTCTCAACGGCATCCTTAGCCTCCTTCAGGCCCAGACCGGTAATCTCACGAACAACCTTGATTACCTTAACCTTCTCTGCACCGATCTCGGTCAGTTCAACGTCGAATTCTGTCTTCTCTTCCTCTTCTGCTGCAGGGCCTGCCGCTGCAACTACAACACCTGCTGCCGCAGATACACCGAATTCTTCTTCGCAAGCCTTTACAAGTTCATTTAACTCTAATACGGTCATCTCTTTGATCGCTTCGATCAGTTCCTGAGCTGTTAACTTAGCCATTTTTAGTATCCTCCGTTTTTTATTTTTCTACATTTTCTTATTATCCTGCCTTATGCAGGTTTTCCAGCCCTATTCGGCAGGAGCTGCTTCAGGTGCCGCACAGGCAGAAGCGCCGCCTTTTTCCGCCAGCTGATTCAGTACACGGGCGAAATTGGTAACAGGACTCTGCAGACTGCCAAGCAGTTTGGAAATAAGGACTTCTCTGGACGGGATATTAGCAATCGCCGCCATTCCTTTGGCGTCATACAAGGTACCTTCCACTACGCCGGCCTTAATCTCCAGCTTGTCTGCCGTCTTCGCGAACTCAGATAGCACTCTTGCGGGCGCTGTGGCATCCTCAGTGGAAATAGCCACTGCACTGGGGCCTTCCAGATAAGGGGCCAGGCCTTCAAATGCCGTACCCTTGAACGCAAAGTTCATAAAGGTATTTTTGTACACCTTGTAGGTGATACCCGCCTCACGCAGGTTCTTGCGGAGCTTTGTATCCTGCTCGACAGTAAGTCCACGGTAGTCAACCAGAACTACAGACTGAGCATCCTTGATACTTGCAGAAATCTCATCTACAATGGGTTTTTTTAATTCAACCTTTGCCATTTCTCTACCTCCTTATAGAATGAATGCCGATAAAGAAGTACATTTAAGTAAAAATCCTTCCGGTGCAGCCGGGAGATTTCCTTCAGACAAGCCTTCGGAAAATCTCCTTCCACTCCGGAAGGACAAATCGTCAAATGTATGCTATAACACTCGGCAGTGTGTACAACTCCTCACACCCCTTCCTGTCCAGCTCATTCTTCTCCTCGGTAGGATTTACACCCGGAAGCAGAAAGCTTACCGTGCACCTACTGTCTTCGGCCTGATTTTATAACAATAGCATAGCCATTTTCAAAAGTCAATCCCTTTATGACCATTTATTGTCTTTTTTATTCCTTTTGTGGTAACAGTTTAAACAAAGCGCTGAACTATTACCCTTTTACCATAACAATCCTTAACGGTTCGGTAGTTTATCGAACTGAAGCTTTAATACTTTGCCACATTCACCTTTACGCCGGGTCCCATGGTGCTGGTCAACGTAATGCTCTTCAGAAACTGGCCTTTCACTGCGCTGGGCCTTGCCTTTGTGATGGCATCCATCAAAGCGTTAAAGTTCTCCGCAAGAGCTTCGTCCGTGAAGGAAACCTTACCCACAGGAACGTGAATGATATTCGTCTTATCAAGTCTGTACTCAATTTTACCGGCTTTGATATCCTTTACGGCCTTCGTCACATCCATGGTAACTGTGCCGGCTTTCGGATTCGGCATCAGGCCTTTGGGACCCAGGACCTTACCAAGACGCCCTACCACCCCCATCATATCAGGAGTAGCCACTACCACATCAAAGTCCAGCCAGCCATCCTTCTGAATCTTAGGAATAAGCTCCTCACCGCCCACATAATCGGCACCGGCAGCCTCGGCTTCGTTCACCTTATCACCTTTTGCAAATACCAGAACCTTAACGGTCTTACCCGTGCCATTAGGAAGCACTACCGCGCCGCGAATCTGCTGTTCCGCGTGACGTCCATCACAGCCGGTTCTGATGTGTACTTCAACGGTCTCATCAAATTTCGCCGTTGCTGTTTTCTTGACCAGAGCGATTGCATCGCCGGGCTCATAAAGTGCAGAACGATCTACAAGCTTTGCAGCTTCTGCATATTTCTTGCCATGTTTCATTATTCTACCTCCTAGGTTCAAACGACAACTTCCGTTGTCTCCCAATTCTCGTTTTACAAATCTCCTGTTTGTTACTCCTCAACTGTGATGCCCATGCTGCGTGCAGTTCCCGCTATCATGCTCATAGCAGCTTCCACGCTTGCCGCATTCAGATCCGGCATTTTCAGCTCTGCAATTTCCTGAAGCTTTGCTTTGGAAATAGAAGCAACCTTTGTCTTGTTAGGTACTGCGGAGCCTGATTTTACATTGCACGCCTTCTTCAGCAGCACTGCCGCAGGCGGAGTCTTCGTAATGAAACTAAAGGACCTGTCCGCATATACAGTGATTACCACAGGAATAATGACATCGCCCTTATCCGCGGTCCTCGCGTTGAACTGCTTTGTAAATTCAACAATGTTTACGCCATGCTGTCCAAGTGCAGGACCAACAGGCGGAGCCGGTGTCGCTTTGCCGGCAGGAATCTGTAATTTGATATAACCTGTTACTTTTTTTGCCATTTTGGCACCTCCTATATTGTGGTAAACCGCCGCCATTGATTCCATTGCAGCTGCCTTAAAATCCTGGCCTGCGGCACTTCGGCGCAGACGTGACAAAAAACATTCCCATTTTCCAAGGAAACGGTATGCCCTGTAACTCTGCTCCCACTTTTTGCCGGGACATCTGTTATGGATTCTCCACAATGCACATGTCCACACATGTATTCGACCGCTCTTCCGAACGGAAAATACCTACTTATAACTTTCTGACTTCCGCGAAACTGATTTCCACCGGGGTCTCTCTGCCGAACAGCTCCACATTAATGGTTGCCGTCTGCTTGCTGTAATCAAGCTTATGCACAATACCGATGGTATCTTTCCAGATACCCGCCACAACGGCAATACTGTCCCCTTCCGCAAAATCAATGGAGATATTCTCGGTTTTGATTCCCAGAGGCTTCATTTCCGCCTCCGTCAGCGGCACCGGCTTGCTTCCCGGTCCCACAAAGCCCGTAACTCCCCGGGTATTCCGGACAACATACCATGTGTCGTCATTCATTTCCATATTGAGAAGCACATAACCCGGAAACATCTTCTTCTGCACTGTCTTCCTGGCGCCATTCTTCATCTCCACTACGTCCTGCAGGGGAACTCGCACTTCCAGAATCTGCTCCGCAAGATGCTTATTGTTCTCTATGGTCTTCTCAATGTTGGCTTTGACTTTGTTCTCATATCCTGAATAGGTATGAACCACATACCATTTTGCCTCTGCCATAATCACCCTCGCCTAAATCGATATAATGAAGTCCACACCTGCTTTTGCCACATAATCCAGTATTGCAATGACAACGCCCATCACTACTGAAATCACAACCACCGCAATGGACTGTCTTAAGGTAGACTGCCTGTCCGGCCACACAATTTTCTTAAATTCCTGCTTAACCCCCTTGAAAAATCCAGGGCCCGCTTTCTTTTCCACAGAATTTCCCATCTCAACCATACCTTTCCCTGACAACTCCGAACTGACTGCGCTGCCGGTTCCTTATTTGGTTTCTTTATGCAGTGTATGCTTTCTGCAGAATCTGCAATACTTCCTCGTTTCCATCCTGTCAGGATGCGTTTTCTTTTCCTTGGTAGTATTGTAGTTACGCTGTTTGCACTCTGTACAAGCTAAAATGATTTTTGTACGCATTTTGCTACCTCCACATGTTCTTTCGCCGTTTTATTTTAAGCATAAAAAAAAGACCTAAAATCTTATCTCGTTCTTCCACTATAACACAGCAAAATATGCACGTCAACTGTTTTTTCTCGAATTTATCTGTTTGTAACAGGTCAGACAGGTCTCTGGACTGTTACATCTGCTTATACATCCCTCTGCCGGCAATTCATAAATACCTTTCCGCACATTTCCCCGCCATAGTCAAACATAAACCCTTCGTCCTTTACATATACTATAACAATATTTTCATTCAGGTGATCCATTGAAAAAGCATTCTTCTATTTCCTTCAGGCAACTGTTTTTTGGGCTTTGCTTTCTGCTGGTTTTCTCCGGCATGACACTGTTTCTTTTTTCCTGGAGGCGGGACGAAAAACGGTTTACCAATATTACCAACACCCTTTTTATAAACGACATGAAAGCCAATACGCTGAATATGCACTATACCCTGGCAAATCCAGATGACTTCGGCATTCATGAATATGAGCCCGTTCTGTCCTGCTACCATGCTGACCTGGCACTACAGAGCCAGGCCGAAACAGAAAATACACTGGCCGCTCTGAAAACCATATGTCCGGATAGGCTTTCCGAATCCGATGCCATCCTCTGGCGGCTGATGACGCGTTCTCTGGAAAACACCCTGGCCCTGGACAGCTTCCCTTATTACAGTGAACCGCTCTCTCCCTCCTCAGGCGCACAATCCCGACTGCCAATCCTGCTGGCAGAATATACATTCCGCAGCAAACGGGATGTGGAAGACTACCTGATGCTGCTGGATCAGACCAATGATTACTTTTCCTCACTGCTTATCTTTGAACAGGAAAAAGCTGCCGCCGGATATGGTATGCCCGGCGCTTTCCTGAAAGAAGTCCGCAAACAGTGTGACACCGTTATCACCGCGGAAAGTCTGGATACAGGAACCCACTTTCTCCAGACTACTTTTCAGGAACGACTGGAAAAAATACTTCAGGAGAAGCTGATAACCCCCGAAGAAGCTGCTGCCTATACAGCACAGAACAACCGCCTGTTGAAAACCGTACTGCTGCCGGCTTACATTGCTCTGGGGGACGGCCTCCTTCAGCTGGAAGATGACTCCATACTGCCTTCTGGCCTGGCCGCTTTGCCTGACGGACAGACCTACTATGAACAATTGTTGATTTCCGAAACCGGTTCCTATCGCCCCATAAACGAGCTTCAGGAAATGTTGACCACGCAATTTGGCATTGAATATGGCGAAATAAAAAAACTTGCCCGGAATCATCCAGAAATCGTGCAAAAACTCACCCTGGATACCACGGAAAATTTTCCATATAAAAACGCCTCTCAGATGATACTGGATTTACAGAACAGAATGGCAGAGGATTTCCCTGCCATCCCCGGCCCCTCTTCAAACATAGCAGTCAAGGCGGTGTCTCCCAGCCTGGAAGCATATTGCGCACCGGCTTTTTATCTGACCGCGCCTCTGGATGACACGGCCGCTAACAACATTTACATAAACCGCAGTAAGACACCCGACGGGCTGGAGCTGTACACCACACTGGCACATGAAGGCTATCCCGGACATTTATACCAGACAGTCTATCACAATCGTACCGCCCTCTCCTCCGGCGAACGCCCGGCCAGACAACTGCTCTGGTACGGCGGTTATCAGGAGGGCTGGGCATTATATGTGGAATTTCTGTCTTATGATTACGCCGTACAGCTTCTGCTGGAAAATAATCAGGAAATGGCTGCCCTTATGGCCCAGCTGGAAAAGCACAACCGCAGTCTGCAGCTGTGCCTGTATTCTCTGCTTGATATCATGATACATTATGAAAACGCCGGCTACAGTCAGATTGCAAAGGTGCTGGAAAGTTTTGGTATCACGGACTCAGAATCTTCCCGCGCCATCTATAATTACATTATACAGGCCCCCTGCAATTATCCTAAATATTATCTGGGATATCTGGAAATTTTATCCCTCCGGGAGCAGGCGAAAGAGCTGTGGGAAAAAGAGTATACGGATTATCGTTTCCACTGTTTTTATCTGGACTGTGGTCCTTCAGACTTTCTCAGCCTTCAGGAACGACTGCAGTCCTGATTTTCTCTGTCACACCACTGCAGCAGACACCCCGTTTGGTTGTCTGCTGCGCAATCACAAAAGCTCCTCTACTCTTCAGCCATACTTTCAAGATATCCCCTGTCCCACAGAAGTATCTTTAGCTTCCGGGCCGCCTCCACGGCAGGCTGGGTGAAATACTGATTGGTAAGCACCGCCCCCACCATTCTGTCATAATAATCCCGGCCGGCATATGCTTCCTGGACCGCTTTTATCCCCACCGGTGCCCCGTAGCATTTACATTGAATGGCATATGTGACTCCGTCCTTTTCCGCAAGGACATCTATGCCGTAATCGCCGCTTCCTCTGGTAACTTCCACATCCTGGAATCCGCATTTTTTCAGCAGTTCCGCACAATAATATTCAAATTCATGCCCCTCCATCAGGTCAAAGTTCTCCGGCATTCTTCTCTTCGCCCGCTTCAGCAGGTAGAGCGCTGCACTGAACATCATAGCCCCCACGGAAATAACCGCAATAATAATTATCTGATTTGTATTCATAAAATTCTCTTGTCTCTTTCGATTTTTCCTGTAATAATGTTATATCTCTATTTTATTCGACAAAAGGAGTTTATGCAACCCCGGTTTACAAAATCTATCTGATTATTGTACAATAAAGCTGCTTTTCAAGCCTTGTACTAACTTCGCGTTTCGTTCACAAAGGGCGATGCCTCCTGCAAGGACCTTTATGGTCCTGA
>CAJUQT010000069.1:11542-14815 GCA_910588225.1 uncultured Acetatifactor sp. | reverse complement strand
CCCGACCTTTTGGTCCGTAGCCAAACGCTCTATCCAGCTGAGCTAAACGCACATGTTACGGTTCATCACCTGCAACATTAATTATTTTAACTGCTTCTCTCTTAAAAGTCAAGCATCATTTTAAATTTTTTAAAATTCCTTTTTCCATCTGCCCAATCCCCAGCATCATTATTTGAGCCACGCCTCAAAATAGTCATCAAGCCACCGCATACGTGTATCCTGAAAGTCTTTCAAATACTCTATATTCATATCCGCACCACTCTGAGGCCAACGTTCTTTTTCTCTTTTAAAAGCACCTGTTTCAAGCAAATATTCTCTGTTTTCCTCCATCAAATTAATGATATACTCTGTAGCAAGAAAGCTATGTCTATATTCCTCCCATTTTTCCTTCAGCCTGTCCCCAATCGCCTCCGGATTACTCCCAAAAAGCCGAATCAAAGCGTCTTCCGCATATATTTTGTCGTAAGAATCCTTTTTAAAAGCAACATTTCTTTCACATTCATAACAATATTCATTCCCAAAAGTATAATCCAGATCCCATGGAATCTGCTTCATCTGGTAATTCTCAATCCCATTATTGCTCTCTGCCACATAATAGGTATTTTTATAGGCATTGTCACTTCCACATACCACCATAGTAAACAGAAACATATCACAATAATTATCAAGATTAATATGCTTCATGGCTTCGTCGAATTCTATCTCATTTCCGCGATGAAACAGGTTCAAGTAGTCATCGATTGGATACCATACCTTTCGGTAGTCTCTGATTTCCTTCGGATATCGTATTCTGACAGGATACTGTACTTTCCACCCCATATTCACAGATTCCAAAATATCTTCTGCGCCTGGAACCTGCCAGTCTATCACTTTATATAATACATCATCTTCCTGCAGCTCCATTTTTTTCGCATCAATTGGTTCCACAAGACAATAAACACCTCTATACTCATTATCAACAATCAATTCCACATATTCCATATTTGGCCCGGCTTCATTGATATCCACATTCGCTTCATCAAAAAGCTCCCATATCTGTGATGCCGTGATTTCCCGGATCAGATTTTTATCTGTACACAGGGCATTCAGCTTCCATGTACTGTCAGAACGCATACCTGCCAGAGATACATTTACCTTTTCACCACGATAGTCCAGCAAATCTATACTATAGGATTTCTTTTCAAATCCCAAAGTGGAAGCTCCTTTATAATGATAGCAAAGAGCCGCCTCCGTGATCTGATACTGTCCGCTTCGGACACCTGAATCAATCATAAGAAAATCACCATAATATCTTGTCTCGGAACCAAAAATACTTTTGTCAGGATCCACTTCATAAGGAATCTCCTCTGCCTCTTTTTCATATTCTGTATTCAGTGAAATCAAAGGCATCCCCGTTATTGTCAGCAATACCTTATAATATTCTTCATCGTTTATCTGCACATACAGGATAAAATCATGCCCCTCTCTGATTGCTCTCGCCTTTTCTTCTATCATTTCGTCACTCAGAACATAGATCGGACAGACTTCTCCCTCTATCACTGCGGTCAGTTCCCCATACCACTTCGATTCTTTATAATTTTGCGGCAGATAAAGTCTGTTATTCTTTTTGTCATAGGGAAGCAATGTTCCCATATAATATATTCCCGGATTATATTCCGGAATTCTTTCTATCAGTTTTCCAAAATTTTCTTCAATATCGTCAATCTGAATAAGGCAGTTTTCCAGCAATATATCATAATGCCCCTTTGTACTTACAATCCGGTAATACTTAACAGCATATATTCCTGTCAAAAGCACAAATCCTATCAATATAGTGATACTCATCCTGTGCAATTTCATTCTATTCATTGCCTTCCTGCATATTATATTTTTCGAGAAATATAATATTTTGAAAAATTAGTCTGTCTCAGGTCAGATACCTGTAACGCATTATAAATGTAATCCGGTATCATTCCACTGTACTTAACCTCCAGCACATGACGATTTACGGGCATGACAGGGCGTACTGCCAGCTCCTTCTTCAGGAAATCCCCAACCATATTTGACATAGATATATTTCTGTCGAATGTAATTCTTATATTACCAATCTGGTAAATATATGCCATGCGCTCATATTGTACGATTATCTTGGGTGCATATGCCCGAAGAGCCATTTCTGCACAAAAATATTTTAGCAGCGGTTCCTGCCCGCTGCCTGCTGCCCATCCATTTCCCCGCATTAACTCAATACATTCAGCTTCCGTTATTCTGCAGGAATCCTTTCTGATCATATCCCGTTCTTTATACTTGCACTCCATAAAAATCTGATCCACATTTTCATTATAAATGCGAATCCGATATTTTTTTCTCGGAGCAACGCCATCTTCATTTTCATGAAAACAGGTATCATAATAATCATCAAAGTAGAGACTTCTCACACGATAAACACCTCTTTGATCTGCATGAGCATCTGGTCTGCATATATTTCTTATACTGCTTTCTATTCGTATAAGAGCCTCATTCGAGCAGACATATTTAATTTCATTTCTCCATATTTTTTCACTCATGAAATTTCCTGCCTTAATATGTGGCTTCGCCTTCATGTAAAAGAAGAGAGGCCGATATGACTCCGTTTAAAGCCTGAACCTCCTGAATCAGACTTTCGCAGTCCTTTTTTACACGCAGTTCTACAATCATATCCAATCCTCTATCTGTTATATTGCGCGATTTCACCTTATAATTTTTTGTATACTTTCTGACGTTCTCAAGAATAGCCTTCTCACCGGCTTTATCTGATGTGTTAATAATAAGAAGCATCGGCAGCCGTACCACTGGAAGCAGTTCCAGCATCACGATCACCAGTGACACACTTACCGAAATCAAAACAGCAAGTTCAAACAGCCCCACACCACAGATAATTCCCACACTAATCGACCAAAACAGGAAAATCAAATCCATCGGATCCTTAATCGCTGTCCGAAATCTGACAATAGACAATGCTCCCACCATTCCCAGCGATACTACCACACTGGATTGTATTGTCAAAATAACAGCTGTTGTAATCATTGCAAGCGCAACAAGTGAGATACTAAAACTTTTGGAATAAAACGCTTTCCTTGTTACAATTCGGTAAACCACAAAAATATATAACCCCAGCACACATGCCATAAATACGGCTACTACTATATCCGTTGTAGTAATGTCTGTTAAATTGTACGATTCCAGAAAAGATTTTTTTAATATATCTCTAAACCCCATTGTTTTCTCCCATCTTCACTAACTTGGCCGCCTCGG
>CAJUQT010000069.1:0-11442 GCA_910588225.1 uncultured Acetatifactor sp. | reverse complement strand
TCCTAACCGACCAGGCTCTCCTGGTTTTCTCCCATCTTTGCCAGCTTGGCCGCCTCGGTCCTAACCGACCAGGCTCTCCTGGTTTTCTCCCATCTTTGCCAGCTTGGCCGCCTGGTCGGCGGCAATACAGGCATCCAGTATCTCCTGAATATCTCCGTTCATCACTTTATCCAG
The DNA here is from genome assembly GCA_910588225.1 of uncultured Acetatifactor sp. GTDB lineage: Bacteria > Bacillota > Clostridia > Lachnospirales > Lachnospiraceae > Acetatifactor. The sequence continues at coordinate 11,268 of CAJUQT010000069.1, read as the reverse complement.
TTTATAAATCGTCAGACCAATGCGATGGTCAGTGACTCTTCCCTGGGGAAAATTATATGTGCGGATTTTCTCAGAACGATCCCCCGTTCCAATCTGACTGCGGCGCAGTTCTGCTTCCGCATCATGTCTCTGCTGCTGCTCGATATCATACAATTTTGCCTTCAGCAGAGCGAAAGCCTTCGCCTTATTCTGAAGCTGAGATTTCTCTGTCTGGCTGTACACCACAATGCCGGTAGGATAATGTGTCAGACGTACCGCGGAATCCGTGGTATTCACGCACTGTCCCCCGTTTCCGGACGCTCTCATGACATCCACCCGGATATCCTTCTCATCAATAACAATATCAATGTCCTCATCCACCTCCGGCATCACAGCCACACTGATGGTAGAGGTATGAATCCTGCCGCCGCTCTCGGTCTCCGGCACACGCTGTACCCGATGCACCCCGCTCTCATATTTCATTTTGGAGTATGCACCCTGGCCGGTAATCATGAACTGCACTTCCTTCATTCCTCCGATACCGATTTCATCCACATTCAATGTCTCTACTCTCCAGCGCTGGCTCTCCGCATAATGCACATACATACGGTAAATTTCCGCGGCAAACAGAGCCGATTCATCCCCGCCCGCACCTGCGCGGATTTCCACAATCACGTTTTTATCGTCATTGGGGTCCTTGGGCAGAAGCAATACTTTCAGCTCCTGCTCCAGCTCTTCCACCCGCTTTTTATTCTCATTCAAAGTCTCTTTAATCATCTCCCGCATTTCTTCATCATTTTCTCCCTCCAACATTGTCAGAGAGTCTTCGATTTCAGCTTTGCATTTCTTGTATTCCGTATATGCGTTTACAATGGGAGTCAAATCGCTCTGTTCTTTCATCAGCTTACGAAAGCGTTCCTGATTACCGGTCACTGTCGGCTCATGAAGTTCGCCCATAATTTCCTCAAATCGAATCAGCAAATCTTCTAATTTATCAAACATGATATCCATCCTCTCATTCTGTCGAAATGACGGTCTCCAAATCAAACCCTCTGGTACCGTAAACCACCCGGTCCAGTCCGCTGTAATCCTTTACTACATTTATTGCCTCGAATCCGGCACTTTTCATCAGTCCACACACATCTTCGGCCTGCTCACATCCAATCTCAAAGAACAACTTTCCTCCGCCACACAGAAAGTCTTTGCTCCTGGCCGTTATTTCCCGATAGAAAAAAAGGCCGTCTTCCCCGCCATCCAATGCATCCACCGGCTCATACTTCCCCACTTCCGGCATCAGCGTTCTCAGCGCTTCCCTGCGAATATAAGGAGGATTACACACAATCACATCAAAAAGTCCGACCGCCTTTTCAAACAGGTTGCTTTGCTCAAAGTGGATTCTGCCATGTCTCTCCTGTATTTTACCACCCAAAAGCTTCTCCTTGTTCTCTTCCGCCACTCTCAGTGCGGTCTCTGAAATATCCAGTCCCACGCCTTCACAGTCGTTAGTATAATATAAAAGACTGATCAGAATACAGCCGGAACCAGTACACATATCCAGAATCCGCATACCATCATGGAGATGCCGAAGGACTTCCTCCACCAGAATCTCCGTATCCTGTCTGGGAATCAGTACCGCTTCGTTCACCCGAAATTCCAGCCCCATAAACGCCTGCTCTCCTGTCAGATACTGAAGAGGTATCCTCTTCTCCCTCTCTGCAAGCAGCTCTCCATAGGCTGTCCGTTTCCTGTTCTCCACCTCTCTGTCTCCGTGAGCCAGCAGTTCGTTACGGTCCGTACCACAGATATATTCCAGCAAAAGTCTGGCGTCCAGAGCCGCCTCTTCAATTCCGGCAGCAGTCAGACGTTCACTGCCCCAACGATACAGCTCCTCATATGTCATCCTGTTCCTCCAAATCGCTTTCGGACCATTTCTCTTCGGGCTGCAATTCTTCCTCTGTATAACCGAAGTTTTCCATCAGATACGTTCTCCAGTCAAACACAGCCTCCACAGAAGCAATGGCAACTTCCACCATCTGCCTGTCCGGTTCTTTGGTGGACATCCTCTGAATCGCCATACCCGGCGCAGAAATCAGTCTCACCAGAATATTGTCGCTTTTTCCTGCCAGCCGGATAATTTCATAGGAAATCCCCGCCACCACAGGCATCAGCAAAATCCGAAGCCCCACTCGCCACAGCGGATTCTCCACACGAATAAAGAAAAACAGAATAATGCTTACAAAAAACACAAAGAAAATAAAGCTTGTTCCGCATCTCCTGTGCAGTCTTGAACTTCTCATGACATTGGCCGGCGTCAAAAGCCTTCCTTTTTCAATACAGTTAATACATTTGTGCTCTGCACCATGATATCTGTACAGGCGCCGTATATCTTTCATGGCACTGATACCCCATATATACAGAATAAATATCACGATACGCACTACTCCTTCAATAATGGCAGTAAGCGACTTGTTTCGCAGAAATCCATTCAACCGTGCCGCCAGAAAATACGGCAGTACAATAAAAATCCCCACTGCCAGCACTATAGAAAAACAGGTGACAAGCGTAGTCATCAGTTTATCGCCCGTTCCTCCTGTCTTACTGCTGTCCCCCTCCTCTTCCTCATAAAAAGATGCGGAAAAGTTCAGACACCTGGTCCCAAGTACCAGTGAGTCAATAAAATTGAAAATCCCTCTTATAAAAGGAATTTCCTTTATCTTTCTGCCATACAGAACCCCCGGATAGTTATTCACTTCCACGGATATTCCGCCGTCCGGCCGCCGCACCGCCACCGCATACTTTTCCTTGTTTTTCATCATCACACCTTCCAGCACGGCCTGGCCGCCGACACCGGAATAGCGGTTGTGCCTTCTTCCTGCCATAATTGCCACCAACTTTCTTTTTTCTCACAGGGAACAGAATATGATGAAAAAGGTTGAGATACGATGACCTCAACCTTTTCCCTCGATTCCTATTTAACACCGTATTTTTTATTGAACTTCTCAATACGTCCGTCGGCTCTCGCCGTCTTCTGCTGGCCGGTATAGAACGAATGGCACTTTGAGCAGACTTCCACATGAATCTCAGGCTTTGTGGAGCCTGTCACAAACGTGTTGCCACAGTTACAGGTTACCGTTGCCTGATAATACTTGGGATGGATTCCTTCTTTCATCTCATTCACCTCTCTATAATAATTCCGTCATTATTTGTCGTTCACATCCGCACTGCTTATGGAACCACAAACAGCGGTATTATTGTAGCATAAGGCCAGCGCAGTTGCAAGTCCTATTTTAAATAAATTTGTTTCTTTTTACCATTTGAACGAATTCATTATTATTTCTTGTCCGGGCGAACATATCCAGAATGCGGTCGGTTGCCTCATCCGACTTCAGTCCGTTCAATGCTTTCCGCATGATATTGATGGCTTCCAGCTCTTCCGGCGACAGCAGCAGATCCTCCCTGCGGGTGCCCGATTTCGCCAGATCAATGGCAGGGAAAATTCTCTTCTCAGACAGTTTGCGGTCCAGAATCATTTCCATATTGCCTGTACTCTTAAATTCTTCATAGATTACGTCATCCATCTTGCTGCCCGTATCCACCAACGCGGTGGCAAGAATGGTCAGGCTTCCGCCTTCACGCATATTTCTCGCCGCTCCAAAAAATCTCTTGGGCATATGCAGAGCTGTGGGATCCAGACCGCCTGACAATGTACGTCCGCTGGGCGGAACCACCAGATTATAAGCCCTTGCCAGACGGGTAATGCTGTCCAGCAAAATAACTACATCCTTTTTATGTTCTACCAGACGTTTTGCCCGCTCAATCACCATTTCAGACACTCTCTTGTGGTGATCAGGCAGTTCGTCAAAAGTAGAGTATATCACTTCTACATTGGTACCGCTGATGGCTTCCTTGACATCCGTCACCTCCTCGGGCCGTTCGTCAATCAGTAATATCAGCATATGCATACGGGGATTTGTACGAAGAATAGATTTTGCCACTTCCTTCAGCAGAGTCGTTTTACCTGCTTTCGGCGGAGATACAATCATACCACGCTGGCCTTTTCCTATGGGACTGACCAAATCCATCACCCTCATGGCTACGCTGCTTCCCAGCGTCTCCAGTTTAATTCTTTCATCCGGGAAAATGGGAGTCATGTCCTCGAAGGCCTTACGCTTTGAGGCCTCCTCAATAGAATAACCGTTTATCGTTCGTATAAACAACAACGCACTGAATTTTTCCTGCTGTGTTTTCACACGCTTATTGCCCCTAAGAATATCTCCTGTCTTCAGACCAAAACGGCGAATCTGGCTGGGCGCCACATACACATCGTTCTCTCCGGGCAAATAGTTCTCACAACGGATAAACCCGTATCCATCAGGCATAACCTCCAGAATACCGCTGGCTTCTTCACCGCTGTCCAGTTCTTTCGGATAAGTCTTCTCATCATAGACCTCGTTGGGCCGATTGGTCCGGGGTACTGCCGGTGACATTGTCTGTCCTTCCGCTCTGGGCATCTCATCCGTTTTCGCTGCACTCTCACTCTGGGCCGTGGGCTCCGCCCTGTACGTACTCTCATTCATTACGCCCACCGGCCGATCGGTCTTCTCAGGCCTCTCACTCCGCTCCTGTCTCTCAGCCCGTTCTATCCGTTCTGTTCTCTCTGGGCGGTCCGTTCTCTCTGCCCGCGCCTGCGACGACCTTGTATTCGTCACCACATTTCGTCTGTGTACCGGCTTTGAAGCACTTTCCCGCGTCTGCTGTGTCTCCTCACTTTTCGCAGCTTTTTCCGCTTCCTGCTCCTTTACTCTCTCATCCTCGGCCAGCATGGCTTCCACCAGTTCCGCTTTTTTCATTACCGACGTACCTTTCAGTCCGCGGGCTTTCGCAAGCTCTTTCAGCTGTACAAGTGCAAGCGATTCATACTTTTCTCTCATAGATTCCTCCTGTTTTCTGCAGTTTTCATAAAAGGGGGGCACAGCCAGATTTGATATTGACGTGCTGCCATGATACATGACTGAACATCATGTCATGTTTATCATTATAATACATTTTGTCCAAAATAGGAAGCCCTATTTTATTATACTGATTTAAGACAAGGGTTCAGCGGCCTGTCTGAGCTGTTGCGCTTCCGGCCGGAAGACAAAGCGCTTTTTGTGCTTGCGCATTGCCGCAAACTATTATATGATGATACCAGAGAATGAACACAGGAAAGAGGTATGCAAATGACTATCAGTGAAAAAGCCCTGTCAATGCACGAAAAATGGAACGGCAAGCTGGAGACAGTCTCCAAAACCCCTGTTAAGTCCCGGGAGGATCTGGCAATAGCCTACACGCCGGGAGTCGCCGAACCATGCAGGAAGATTGCAGAAAATAAAGAGGACGCTTACCGGTATACAATGAAAGCAAACACTGTGGCTGTGATCTCCGACGGAAGCGCCGTTCTGGGTCTGGGCAATATCGGCCCTCACGCCGCCATGCCTGTCATGGAGGGAAAGGCCGTTCTCTTTAAAGAATTCGGCGGTGTCAACGCGGTTCCCATCTGTCTGGACACCCAGGACACCGAAGAAATCATCAAAGCAGTCACTTGGCTTGCGCCCGGCTTCGGAGGTATTAACCTGGAAGATATCAGTGCACCCAGATGCTTTGAAATAGAAGAAAGGCTGAAAGCCACTCTGAATATCCCCGTTTTTCATGACGATCAGCATGGCACCGCTATTGTAGTGCTTGCCGGCATTATCAATGCATTGAAAGTCGTAGGCAAGAAAAAGGAAAGCTGCAAAGTCGTAGTCAATGGTGCCGGAAGTGCCGGTGTCGCCATTACGAAGCTGCTCCTTACTTACGGATTCGCGAACATTATCATGTGTGATAAAACAGGCATTATTTCCAATTCAACGCAAGGGTTGAACTGGATGCAGGAGAAAATGGCCGAAGTAACCAATCCGGCTGCCGAAACCGGCACACTGGCCGACGCATTGAAGGGTGCGGACATTTTCGTGGGAGTATCCGCACCAAACATTGTGACCTCCGAGATGGCAGCTTCCATGAATCATGACTCCATTTTATTTGCCATGGCAAATCCGGTTCCGGAAATTATGCCGGATACAGCAAAGGCCGCAGGAGTGCGTGTGGTAGGTACAGGCCGCAGCGACTTCCCAAATCAGGTGAACAATGTGGTGGCTTTCCCCGGTATCTTCAAAGGTGCTCTGGAGGGCAGGGCCACACAGATTACAGAAGAAATGAAACTGGCTGCCGCCGAGGCCATTGCCGGCCTGGTGCCTGACGCCGAGCTAAGTGAAGACAACATTATGCCTGAGGCGTTTAACCCCCAGGTAGCGGAAGTGGTGGCAAACGCTGTCAAATCACATATTATTCGGAACTTATAATCAGCTGTTGCACTTACAGGCACGCAGAGAATTTACGAAGATGCTCTTTCCTTCGGAAATTCTTCTGCCTTATGTGTGCCTGTAAGGGCAACTGCGGAACTTATAATAAGAGGAATCACATGCTGCAGGATCCGTTAACATTATACAAATTAATCGTTCTCTATATGCTGAACAGGGTTAATTTTCCCATGACCAATGCCCAGGTCAGCGACTTTATTCTGGAAAAAGGATATACAAATTATCTGACTCTCCAGCAGGTCATCAATGAGCTTGCCGAAGCAAAAATGATTGTTCTGGAAACCATCCGCAATCGCACCCATTTGGCTATAACGCCGGAAGGGCAGGAAACGCTGCGCTTTTTTCAGAACCGTATCAACTATGCTATTAAGGAAGAAATTGATTCTTATTTTCAGGAAAACGAATATGTTCTCCGCAATGAAGTCTCCGTGCTGGCAGACTATTATTACAGGGCCGGCACGGGAGAATATGAGACTCATCTGGTGGCAAAAGAAAGAGGAATCAGTCTGGTGGATATCAAGCTGTCTGTTCCCACAGAAGAAATTGCCGAATCCATCTGTGAAAACTGGCAGCATAAAAACCAGGAAATCTACAAATATCTGACAGAACAGCTTTTCTAAGTGTTTTCTGCTTCCCGTCTGATTCTCTGCATATGTTCCCGGATTTTCGCCTCATAGCCGTTGCCGGTGGGCTTGTAAAACTCTGTTCCATTCAATTCATAGGGCAGATATTGCTGCTTTACATAGTGGTTGGGATAATCGTGAGCATATAGATACCCTGTGCCGCGGCCCAGTTTTGCCGCGCCCTTGTAATGCGCGTCCTGCAGATGAGGCGGAATCGGGAGATTTCCGCTTCGCTTCACTTCCTGTCTGGCCTGGCCGACTGCCTGACAGGCTGCGTTGCTTTTGGGCGCACAGGCCACATAAGCGGCAGCCTGAGACAATATAATCTGTGCCTCCGGCATACCAATGCGCTCCACCGCCAGAGAAGCGCTGACTGCCACCGACAGTGCCTGCGGATCTGCGTTTCCCACATCCTCCGATGCGCATATCATAATTCTTCTGGCAATAAAAGTGACACTTTCCCCGGCATACAGCATTCTGGCCAGATAATAAACCGCCGCATCCGGGTCGGAACCCCGCATACTTTTGATAAAAGCGGAAATCGTGTCATAATGATTGTCACCGCCCTTATCATAGCGTACCGCTTTCTTCTGAATGCATTCCTGAGCCACATCCAGCGTGATGTGAATTTTACCGTCCTCACTCCGCCCTGTACTCATAATGCCCAGTTCTATGGCATTCAGCGCATGTCTGGCATCCCCGCCGGAGATATCCGCCAGGAAATCCAGCGCATCCTCGTCAATGGCGGCCTCATACGCTCCCATTCCTCTGTCCGAATCATATACCGCCTTCTTCAGAAGTTCTCTCACGGCTTCCCGCGGAATCGGCTTCAGCTCAAAAATGACGGAGCGGGACAAAAGCGCACCGTTTACCTCAAAATAAGGATTTTCCGTGGTGGCACCGATTAAAATCAGTGTGCCGTCCTCCACAAAAGGCAGCAGATAATCCTGCTGTGCCTTGTTAAAGCGATGTATTTCATCTATAAAGAGAATCGTCCGCCTGCCATACATCCCCTGACTTTCTTTTGCCTTTGCGACCACTTCCTCCATATCCTTTTTCCCGGCAACCGTTGCGTTAATCTGGGTAAATTCCGCGCTGGTGGTATTCGCAATCACTTTTGCAAGGGTAGTCTTGCCCGTACCCGGCGGGCCGTAAAAAATAACGGAACTGATCTTGTCTGCCTTAATGGCACGATACAGCAGCTTATCTTTCCCGATAATATGCTCCTGTCCCATCACCTCCTCCAGCGTCCGGGGACGCATTCTGGCTGCAAGCGGAGCTTCCTTTTCCATATCGGTGCTGCGCATATACTCAAATATATTGGAGTCCATATCTCTTCTTTCCTGTCTTGTAACTTATTACTGCCAATTCTGTCATAAAATCATCCGATAACACATCTCCTCATCTTCCTGCAGACCTGTTCTTCAAAGATACCGCATTTTCATGAACTGTCACAGAATTCAGGCTGCGCAGGAAACTGGAAATCCTGCTGTAACCGAACTGTTTGAAATCGAGCTGCTTATATTTTTTGTGCAATTCATCATTCAGACTGGCCAGATTCTCCACCATACCACCACTCTTCTCAATCATATGGCAGATCTCCTTCTCCAGTTCCTCCTTCGTCAACGTGGAACGCCGCTCCACATAGTACTGATTGCTTATTTTCCTCATATGCAGATCCGGCAGCTCCTGATCTATCATAGTACTGAGCTTGGAATATCCATAGTTCCGCACATCAAAATCCGTAAACTTATCATTCAGCCGATTCCCAAGCCGGGCCAAATCTACCTGTCTTCCCCCGTTCTCATTAATCAATGCCAAAATCACCTGCCGCACCTCAGCGATAGAGGTCACATTCTGCTCCTCCGCGGACACAGCATCCAGCATGTCGATTTCTTCACTGGTTTTGGACTGTTTTTCTTCCATATTCTGCTCTGCTACCAGATTCAGGTGAATGAATTTGTTGCATGCCCTGGTCAGCGCCAGAGGTGTCTTGGACTCCCCCATGCCCAGCACGAACATGTTCTCCTCCCGCAGGCGCATGGCAAGTCTGGTGAAATCACTGTCACTGGTCACAAGGCAGAATCCCTGTACTCTGTTCTTATAAAGAATATCCATGGCATCAATGACCATTGCCATATCTGTGGCATTCTTCCCGCTGGTATAGGAGAACTGCTGCACCGGCATAATAGAATGCTCCAGCAGAATTCCCTCCGACCAGCCGTTTCCCTTCGACCAGTTGCCGTAAATGCGCCGATAGCTGGTCATTCCGTATTTCTCAAGCTCTTCAAATATTGTCACCGCGTATTTCGAACTGATATTGTCGGCATCTATCAGTACTGCAAACTGCATTTTCTCATTAGAGATGGATTCCGTAATTTCTTCCATAACTGTCCCTTTCTGATATCAGATCCCCCGCCGCCAAAGCAGAGTTTCCTCTGCAAATGTAAAACGTATCCCCGTCCGATCACCATCGCTCTTTCCTTTGAAACATGGACAGTATACCACATTTTCCGGAATTTTCCTATCCTTTTTCTCAGGAAACTGCTTTTCCGGAAAATGCTTTGGTTACTACTGAATCCTGATTCTCTCTTCTGTCTTCAGGAAAAAGCATTCTCCCTGATACTGACCTGCCAGGCAGAGCTGTGTCAGAATCTCCACCATACGGGAATTCATCCTGTGATATACTCTCTGCCTTTCCCAAGGAAGCCCTTCCACATACTCCCGGGGCTTTGCTTCCAGGACTGAAAGCATATCCTGCAGCTGTCCGGATGCTTTCATAGCCGCCAGTCCGAAATCACAGGACGCATAGGCGTACGCCTCTCCGTTTTCCCTGACCTTCTCCTGTAACAAATCGAATATATCTCTTCCTGCTCCTTTATTCCCGGACACCGCCACTGCCCGCGTTCTATCCGCAGTCATGGTTATACATAACTCTTTCCAGCAGCTCACTGTCTCCGAACACTCTTTCTCCGTCACCCGCCGGAAACTGGCCCTGCCAAATCGATCCCGTTCCTGAATATAATTTACCCTTTCCTTCCGCCCTCCGCTGCCGGGCTCTTCCGATAAAATAATCCCATTCTCTTTCAGCCGTTCCCACACCTCTCTCTGAACCCTCTCATAGGGCGTGGGAAAGTCCAGGCGCTCCCTGATCTGCTTCACCGTGTATCCCAGATCAGTAAGATGTCGTATGGCTCCTCCGCTGGCTGTCTCATGGGTAAAGTCGGAAAGTGCTTTCTGAAAGTAGCGATTCTCCTGCATTCTTTTTTCCTCTGTAAGGCGGATTTTGATTAAAGTATTCCTATTATTTTTTAACGTTCTACAGGAAGCCTCCGCCACTGGTCCCGCAACTCCTATAGCCTTGAAGCATACTTGTTCCGATCACCCACTGGAACCTTTATGGCCTCCATCGCCTGATCGGCTGTCCATTTCATCGTCTCCATCAGATTTTTAATAACAGACAAAATGGCGCTGTCTGCCCCTTTCTCCCGACCTTCTTCCCGGCCCTCCGCCAGTGCCTTTTCCCTCTCTTCCGCTATCGTCATAGCTATTTCATCTTTCATCAGTTCTCTCAGTGCCTCACACATACCCAAATCCCTCCTGATTTCCTGATACAACTCCCGGTTTGCGGAAATACTTACCTGCAAAACCGCATCCACGTTATTCCTGTCTCCCGGCTCCTTCAATTGCCGTGTCTCCATAAGAAATCTCCTGATATCCTCTTCCCGTGCATTTCCCGAAAGAATCCTCAGGCCGCTGTGCAGCTCCTGACTCAAACGGCCTGTCACAATAATCTGCGTGTCAAAAAGTATATTCCCACGGATATAGTAAATGCCCGGATACTTCTCCTCCACCATACTGCCGGACTCTTTCAAGGCTTCAAACAGCTCCCTTGGATAACTCTCACGGAAAATCGACAGTGTCAACGCCTCCGCGGGAATCTGATTTACAGTGTTCCCCAGTCCTTTATACAGACATGCATAGCCTATTGTCTTGTAATAGTCGTCTGCAGATCCATCCGCAGGGGTTCCTTACTCAGATTGTACTCCCGCTGAAATTCCAGCACATCCTTGTTCACAATAAGCTCGATCTCCGCCGCACCGTAAAATCCTGGATGCCATTGAATTGCCGTCCTTTCCACTCCATCACCCATATAAAATCTGCTTTACAAACAGCTGACTGAGATGGTACAATCCATATAATTCATAGGGAATACTTCAAATTAGCAACCCCCATTTCAAATGGGGGTCTAACTTTAACCCCTCCGG
>CAJUQT010000068.1 GCA_910588225.1 uncultured Acetatifactor sp. | reverse complement strand
AGAATAAGTCTGTAAGCTGTTTTTCTTGCTTACAAACTTATTATACGAGGAATTGATATTTATGAAGAAACGCAGAAAGCGAAGCATAGACAAAGCTGTCCTTCACCAGTATTTTTTCACGTATTTTATCGTTCTGTTCATTCCGCTTTTGCTTTGCTGCAACTATTATGTCAGAATGATTTCCGTTATCAGCGAGGATGATATTCGGCAGAAAAAGACAGAATTGCTGCACAGTGCGGAACTGGTGGATGACTTTATAGAAGAACTTACTTATCTCGCGGACATGTTGGCAGGATTGCCGGAAGTCAATATCTTCCGCTTTCAGGAGAATGTTTTGGAAGATCCCAATACCCATAAAGTGATCGACCTGCGGGATAAACTATTTAATCCGACCTTGATCAATCAATCTATTTTTGCGTATTTTCTCTTTTTTGACAGAAGTCAGGTGGTTATCAGCGATCAGATTGCCTACGATTACGAGGACTTTTATGATCTGTATCTGAGGCGGGATACGGACGGAAACTACGGAACGTGGGAAAGCTATCTATCAGATAAAATGAGAAAAGGTATAAATGCACTGGAACAGTATTGGTATAAGGGTGCGGGTGGTCTGGAGCTTCTGGCTTATTCACGGTTATTGCCCAACAATGGTTACAGTGCCAGCAGTGGTGCGGTGCGAATCTTTTTTGAAAGATCTGTGTTGGATGATTTCATGTCTGTGGTGAGCGGAGCCAATTTACAATATATTCTGGATGATTTCGGTAATGTAATATATTATGCACATGCAAATATTCTGCATGAAGGGGATGAGACAGAGGTTGAAGCGCTTATCCGGGAAGTAGAAGACATCCGGCAAAAGGAGCTTGAAGGAATCAGCGGACAGGAATACGAAGATACCGCCGGGATATGGGAAGCGCCTGTCAGACTGGCCGGCACAAAGTATATTGTGCTTCGCTACAGCTCTCCATCTGGTTACAGCTATTGCACATTGCTGCGTGAGACACAGCTGAATGCAAGGAAGATGACAAATATTCTCACCGTGACAAGCTTTATTCTGTTAGCGGCGGCAGTGGGACTTTTCCTGTGCTGGCATATGTCTGTCAGATCTGCCACACCCTTAAATTACCTTCTGAAAGAAGCTTCCAGAATCACAGAGAAGAGTCAGGAGCACAGTTCCGTATTTGTGAAGCTCAGTGATATATTTCAATATCTGGCAGGCGTCAACTCGAATCTCGTGGAGATGATGGAGGAGCAGAAGCCTTATATACGTAATGCTTTCGTAAACCGGCTGCTGTTTGGCAGCCCGCTCTCACAGGAAGAGGGAAATTTGCTGGCAAACCGCATGGGTTTTGACCATAAGGATAAGGCTTTCTGTGTACTGATTTTCAGGATTATTACTTTGGACAGCAGCGCCGATGAAAATATCAGCCTGCTAAGCACCTGCCTGCTTTCCCTGATGGAGATGATTAAGGACGAATTCCCGGGAAGCCTGTATGCTGCGACTGGTGAGGATCAGGTGGCTCTGATTATGGGTATTCCCTCAGCAGACCGAGATTCTTTTCAGATATTTGCGGAGGAAAGACTTTCGCAAATCCGAAAAGAACTTCCTGATAATATCGCTGAGCGGCTCTTTGTCTATGGAGGTAATATAGTAGATAAGATAGAAGATGTTTACCAATCCTATCACAACGCGGCTTTCGCATTCATGAATGAAAAGGAACGGACTGAGAACCAGATTACCTGGTTTCAGAAGAATACGGAGAAAACGGTATCAATATTTCCACATTTTGAGCTATCCGTGAAATTGACCAGGTTGGTTACATCGGGAGAAGAGCAGGGGCTTCATGACGCCCTGAAAGAAATCATGACGGAATATATTCTCGAAAACAATCTTCCCGCATGGCTGCAGCAGATTCTTCTGAATGAGCTGGAGGCAATCCTGTTTCGTATTCTTGTCAGGCTGGAACTGGAGGAACAGGAGTATCAAAAGTATATCAGTGAACTGGAAAAGGATCACCGAAGTCCTCTGATTGAACAGATTACCAGTACCCTTGGGTTGTACCGTTCCCTCTGTGCACTTGTGAATAAGAAAAAGACAAATGAAGCAGGGAAAATGATGCCTGCAATTCTGACATTTCTGGACGCCAACTACGGTAATCAGGACCTGTCTCTGACGATGGTCGCAGATACCTTTCACATCAGTGTGCCGTATCTTTCTTCGCTCTTCAAGGCGTCTGCGGGAGTCAACTTCTCCAATTATGTGGAAGAGGTCAGGGTTGAAAAGGCAAAGGAACTTTTAAAAAATACTTCCATGTCTGTAGGAGAGATTGCCATGGCAACCGGCTACGGTTCCGCCAACTCCTTCAGCAGGGCATTCAGAAGAGTAACGGGAAACAGCGCGTCGGAATACCGAAAGAATTAGACGCACAGAATAATATAGAAGAAACATGCAATATACGGCAATATGAAATAATGAATACAGCAAGTTAAAAATTGAATATTGAGCTAAAATCAGCTTCAGCGACCGGGCAGTAAAGAATGCCCGGTCTTTTTCATTATAATAACATCAAATGAAGAAATGAATAACAAAAAAAGCAAGTGAATATTTACTTTTTTTGTGCAAATATATAGAATTGAGTCACGGTAAATGCAGAAAGGAGTGAAAATCAAAAATGTCAAAAAAGACAAAAATACAGATTGGACACCAAAAGACCTTTATTCAATATTTCCTTGGGCACTGGCAGCTGTATGCAATGATCGCGCTTCCGATTATTATGTTGTTTATCTTTGCTTATGCCCCAATGTACGGGGTGATCCTTGCCTTTAAAGATTATAAGGTAAGTCTGGGCATCTGGGACAGTCCCTGGGCTTCCAATCATGGCTGGTACAATTTTATTCGGTTCTTCAGCAACTATAACTTCAGAGAATGCCTGCGCAACACGATTGTACTCTCTCTCTATTCCATGATCGTCAGTATGCCCTGTTCCATTATTCTGGCGCTTTCTCTGAATTATGCCAAAAATCTGGCGTATAAGAAATTTGTTCAGATGGTAAGTTATTGCCCTTACTTTATTTCTACAGTTGTATTTGTAGGAATTATCAATATGATCTTTGACAATCGTGCAGGTGTCATCGGAAGTTTCCTCTTCAATAATTTTGGGATTAATGTACTAGGAAATTCCGATTATTTTTCATCCCTGTATGTGTGGTCCGGCGTCTGGCAGGGTGTTGGCTTCGGAGCGATTATTTACATGGCTGCTCTGGCCGGCGTGGATCAGGAACAGCACGAGGCAGCCATTATTGACGGTGCGACACTGTTGCAGCGAATCTGGTATGTAGATATTCCCGCCGTTATTCCCACAGCCGTTATTATGCTGATCCTGAATATGGGAGGCACCTTGAATATCGGATATGAGAAGATTCTGGCAATGCAGAACCAGAATAATATCGCCATGTCAGAGGTCATCAGCACCTATTCCTATAAGGTATCCCTGGTTTCCTCTTTCCCGGATTTCCCGTATTCTACCGCGATCGGCCTCTTCCAGTCGCTGGTTGGCCTGATTTTGATTCTGATCACAAATAAGATTGCGGATAAGCTCTCCGGGACAGGGTTTCTGTAAATCCGCGGAGTTGGAAAGGAGTTAGAAATATGAAACGCAAAGGGTTAACACAGGATAGGGTAGTCTACTTTATCAATTACGTCATGCTCACAGTTCTTCTTGTGGTGGTTCTGTATCCGCTTATCTACATTGTCAGCTGTTCCTTCAGTTCCGGGGACGCGTTGGTAAGCGGCAAAGTCAAGTTGTTTCCTGTAGCTCCTACGCTGCAGAGCTATAAAGCGGTATTTAAGTATCAAAGTATCTGGACCGGGTATAAGAATTCTATCATTTATGCGTTTGTGGGCACAATTATCAGTATGGTACTTACGCTGTTTGCTGCTTACCCGCTCTCCAGAAATGATTTTCGTGGGAAAAAATTCTTCACGGTAATCATCCTGTTTACCATGATGTTCTCGGGCGGTTTGATTCCTACCTATCTTCTGATCAAGAATTTAAAAATGATGGATACCATCTGGGCTGTAGTCTTACCGGGTGCGGTGAGTGCTTACAATATCATTGTGGCCCGTACATTCTTCGCCAATACCATTCCAAGGGAATTACAGGAGGCTGCGGAGATGGACGGCTGTTCGGATTTTAGATTTTTTACCAAAATTGTGATTCCCTTATCCACTCCCATCATTGCGGTATTATCTCTGTGGGTAGTGGTAGGACTCTGGAATTCTTACTTCGGACCCATGATTTACCTGAATTCCCAGAATAAATATCCGCTGCAGCTGGTCCTTCGCAGGATCCTGCTATTGTCTCAGGTAAATCTGAATCAGTCCAACATAGATCCGGAGATGATCCGAAAGAACCAGTACCTGGGTGAGATGCTGAAGTATGGGACGATTATCATCAGCACATTACCGTTGATGATTATCTATCCCTTTGTACAGAAATACTTTGTAAAAGGTGTCATGATTGGTTCCGTCAAGGGCTGAACCAGAATATAGACATTTGAACCATCACAATTAAATGGTTAAACCGGATATTCCTATGCTGTCCGTTTAATAATAATTTTTTAAAAAAAATAGGAGGAAAAAAATGAGAAGGAAAAAATTGTTCCAAAAGACACTGTCAATCCTTACGGTATTGACACTCACGGCAACCGCACTTGCCGGCTGTGGCTCGGATGCAGGTGATCAGCAAAGTTCCGGAGCTGATAATTCAAGCGCGGAAAGCAGCAACGCAAACGACGGAGGAGATTCATCCGATCCCTTTGCCTTCGCTTCGCCCAAGGACGTAGTGTTCCCTCTGAAAGAGAAGCTGACCCTGACCGTCTTTGTCAACAATCCTGACCAAAGTGTTACGACTTATCAGGACAACTGGGTAAATGACTGGATTGAGGAGCAAACCAACATTCATCTGGATTACGTGTATGATTTGACGGGTGATGAGGCAATGACGAAACTGAACCTGATTATGGGAGATGCGGATTCTATGCCCGATTTCTTTCTGCGCACTGGTTGGACCAAAGCAGAGGTGCTCTCCTATGGCTCGCAGGGTCTATTGCTTCCCCTGGAGGATATGCTGAATGAGATGGAGAACTGGACTTGGATGAATGAACAGAGTCCTATGAGAAAAGCCGATCTGACCATGGGTGATGGACATATTTACACTTATGGAGGCGAGAATGAGTGCTTCCACTGCATGTATCAGCACCGTATGTATATCTACAAGCCCTGGGTGGAGAAGTATCTGGGTGGTAAAAACCCTGAGACCACCGAAGAGCTCTACAACTTCCTGAAGATGGTAAAAGAGGATGATGCCAACGGCAACGGCATTGCAGATGAAGTTCCCATGTCCGGATATATCGGCGGCTGGGCCAGTGATCCTACCGTTTGGATGATCAATTCCTTTACACAGTGTGTCAATCCCTTGAGCAATACCAATCCCACTGTTGCCGGTGGAATGGTAGTAAATAACGGTAAAATCGAGTATGCCGTAATGACAGAAGAATACAGAGAAGGCCTGCGCTATATGCGTAAGCTCTTTGCGGAAGGCCTGCTGGATAACCAGACTTTCCTGCAGGATAACACCCAGTTTGAAGCTACTATAGATGCTTCAGAAGTAAATAAAGTAGCAGTTTACCCCGGCGGCGGCATGTCAAACTCTGAGTTCTGGCAGGAAAAGGATGGAGAATGGCAAAATTGGGAAATCCTTGCACCTGTGGCAGGCCCTGACGGTGTCAGATATTCGGGACGCTGTATTCAGACTTATTTTGAGGGCTGTATCGGTGCAGTCTCCGCCACCTGCAAATATCCTGAGATTGTAGTAGCGCTGTTTGACTTCATGGGCTCCGAGGATGCGGCCCGCCATATCGGCGGAGGTCCCCAGGGTATTGGCTGGAATTACACCAACGAAGGTGTCTCTCTGGGCGGCGGAACTCCCACCTATGAGACTTACAAGCTCCCCGAGGACTATGACTATGTGAAAGACGGCGGCTTGTCCAAAACCTATGCGGACTACCGTTATACACCGGATGCAATGATTCAGCGGAGTACGGCCGATGCCAGAGCTTCTCTGCGAGTCGTAGATCCCGAGCATTCCGGCGAGTACTGGTTACAGCAGTGGGCGGAACTGTATGATCAATATGCCCCCCCTGTAGATACTCTTGTTCCGGCGCTGGCATTTGAGGGCGAGGATGCAAAAATTGTGACCGAAGGTACCCTGACAATCGGCGGGTATGTAAGCCAGGCCCAGGTACAGTTTATCGACGGCAATCTGGATATTGAGAAGGATTGGGATGCTTACATCCAGAAGCTGAACGACATGGGCGTTGAGGAATACATTGCCGCATACCAGCGTGGTTATGACGCATACATGGCGGCGGCTGAATCAGCCGGAAATTAAATCTTTCAGGTAAAGTATATCCGGCCAGGTTTCCTGGCCGGATTTTGTTCATGTATATATAGGGCTCCCAGAGCGAATATCCCATGGCAATAGGAAACTTGCAGGATGTGTTTTCTAATGTTACTATATAGGAACGTGATGAGGCAGTATAAAATTAAAACTGCTTTCATCGTTACTTTATAGATTACAGACAGTTGAGGTAGGCCGGTGAGAAAAGCAGAACTTACAAAAAAAAGGTTATTATTAAGGATCGTTGTCTTTCTGGCTTTTATGTTTGTGGCGGTAATCATATGCCCTGAAGCGGCACATGGACAAGGAAATCAATCTGGGAAGAATCAGGAAGAGCAGCAGGAAGCTATCCCTGTAGAGCTGTTCATCCTTGCTCCTTGCGAAAGCTGTCATGAAGACGATAAATTCAGACAGGAAGTCTCAAGCCAACTGACAAAAAGCGGATTTGAGAATGCAGACTGCTTCATTTATAATGTCTATAAAGACAGCGGTGCCGCACATTTTGATAAAATAGTCAAGACATACCAGCTGGATCTTACTCTGGCAGATTTACCGGCTGCCGTGGTGAACGGAACGGTTTACCGTGGAACTTATCAGGAAATTGGGGAAGAGGTGGTACGGCATCTCGAAAGAGGTGATGAAGATAGCACTGCAGCTTCGGAGAAAGGTATGCTTCAACCAGCGGAACTCCTGACCGATTCCGCATTTTATCAGGAACTCCTGGAGGTCGAAGAAAGCGATACTGCACTGGTTTTGTTTGTAACCGGTTCCTGCGAAAGCTGTCACACAGCGGAAACCTATTTACAAAAGGATTTATCCAATGAGAAATTCGATCTGCTGATATATAATATCATGGAAGACGAGAATGCCGTGGTACTTCGAAAGCTGTTTGAACTGTATGGCGTGCCGGAAAGCGGACAGCAGGTCCCGATTCTCTTTTCACACAAAGTTTACCTGTCCGGAGCAAAAGCAATTGTGAACGGCACGGAAGAAATGCTGGCCGGCGGGAACGCGACAGGCTCCTGGGAAGAAATTATAATCAGCCTTTCCCAGGAAAAGGAAAAAGCGACGATATCAAGGATTCAGCTGCTGGCAACAGGATTCATAAACGGTCTGAACCCCTGCGGTATTTCCATGCTGTTAATGATTTTATCTATACTACTGATGTCAGGCCGGAATTTTTATGGGGGAAGTCTGGTTTTCCTAACAGGGAAATTTCTTACTTATTTATTCCTGGGATTTACAATCGGGACACTTCTCAGCGTAATTGAAGGTGCGGTATTTCAGACATTGCAAAGAGGGATGAAGA
Organism: uncultured Acetatifactor sp.; assembly: GCA_910588225.1. GTDB lineage: Bacteria > Bacillota > Clostridia > Lachnospirales > Lachnospiraceae > Acetatifactor. The sequence goes on along the minus strand of CAJUQT010000068.1, from coordinate 7,497 downwards.
TTGCTTTCTCAATATTGGCGCTGGCCTTCGGATTCTTCTATCTGCTGGATTTTATCCATGTCCTGAAAAAGGACTATGGCAGAGAAAGGCTCCGGCTTCCCGAACGCTTCCGAAAATGGAATCACACCATGATTAAAAAGCTTACGGAGATACCGAAGCACTTCTGGTATCCGGTACTGTTTCTTTTGGGAATCGTAATTTCCGCGGGAGAGTTTCTGTGCACAGGACAGGTATATCTGGCGTCGCTTCTCTATATGGTGAAGCAGAACCAGGGCTTCGACATGCAGCTGGCGGGAAATCTGGTACTCTACCTGACAGCCATGTGTGTGCCGATGGTTCTGATAGTGGTGCTGGTATCCAGGGGAAAATCTGTCATGTCGGCGTCCAATCTGTCGCTGAAGATACTGCCTGTCGTCAAGCTGGCCTACAGTATTTTCTTCTTTGTACTGTTTTTGTCTCTACTTTTCTGAGAAGCTGTATTTACACTCTGCCGGGAAACCGGTATAGGCACAGAACCGGTCGTGGAAATCCGGTGAGGAAAAAAGCTGCTCCAGCTCTGCCAGAAGGCGCATATGCACGGCGCTGCGGTGGATGACACAGGGCTCCCTGTCATTGAAAAATTCAATACTTTTTTCCAGAATGACCTCTTCTGTCAGCGGCAGTTCCTTCCAGAGCCCTTCATAGAGGAGAGACTCATTCTGTGTGACAGTAAGGTAACGCTTTTTCTTCGACTTTAAAAACATAGGATTTCCTCGCCTTCGGTCCGGTTGAAATAATTTAAGGATTTATCTCATTTTACTCTAACATAAAAAAGAGAATCTGTACAGAAAGGATAGAAAATGGACAGAATTTATGCGGATTGCGCCGCGACTACTCCAATATCGGAATCGGCCCTGCAGGTCATGACAGAGTGTATGCGGATACATTATGGCAACCCCTCCAGTACCCATCAGGACGGAAGGGAAGCAGCCCGCATTCTGGAAGATGCCAGAGAAAAAATTGCCGTATGTATCGGCGCAGAACCGGAGGAAATCTACTTTACTTCCGGAGGAACCGAGGCGGATAATCAGGCAATCCTGACAGCTGCCAGGTATGGTGAGAAGATCGGGAAACGGCATATGATTTTTTCCTCCGTGGAGCATCATGCTGTCCTAAACTGTATTCCTGCGCTGGAGAAGGCCGGCTTTGAAATTACGCTGCTTGGGGTTGATGAGACGGGAAGTGTGCCTATAGAAGAACTGAAGGCGGCCTGCAGGAAGGATACGATTCTCGTGTCAGTGATGTATGTGAACAATGAAGTGGGGACTGTGGAGCCGGCGGCTGAAATCGGGCGGCTGTGTCAGGAAAGGGGAATTTTGTTGCATATTGACGGGGTAGCAGCCGCCGGCCATATTCCCATTCATGTGAAAGAACTTGGTGCAGGAATGCTTTCTCTCTCCGCCCATAAGTTCCACGGTCCCCGAGGAATTGGTGCTTTATATGTGGATAAAAAGATCCCTGCTGCCAATCTGATGTTCGGCGGAGGTCAGGAGCGTACGAAGCGTCCGGGAACCCAGAATGTGCCCGGGGCCGCTGCCATGGCCCGAGCATTATGTGACAGCGTGGCGACACTGGAAGAACAGACTCGAAAACTGGAACAGTTACGGGAACGGCTGTTGTGCGGGTTGAAGGATGTGGAGGGAATGTGGCTGAACGGTAATTCCAGAAGTCGTGTTCCGGGAATCATCAATCTGGGTTTTGAAGGAGTGTCCGGAGAGGCATTAATGCTTCTGCTGGATTTAAACGGGATCTCTGTGTCCACCGGAGCTGCCTGCAACACGGAAACAGTGGAGCCCAGCCATGTGCTCACGGCAATGGGACTGTCTCCGGAACGGGCACGCAGCTGTATCCGTATTTCTCTCTCTGCCTATAATACAGAAGAAGAAGTCGACACAATCTGCAGCACGGTAATGTCGGCAGTGGAGCAGGCCAGAGACTGAGTATCTTGTATGACCAGTGTTAAAAGAAAATGTTTTACAAGATAAAGATACTTTAAGTAGTTACAAGACGCACGGTGGGACAGCCATTGTCTCCGTGACGACATGAATGGAGGCTTCCTATGGAACACAATAATCACATGTATTACGAAAGTCCTGCAAAAATGTGGAAGGATGCTCTGCCTCTGGGAAATGGAAGGCTGGGAGCCATGGTCTATGGAGAGACTGACATGGAGCGCATTCCCCTGAATGACGATTCCCTGTGGTATGGTCTGGCAATGGACCGCAACAATCCTGCGTTTAAGGAAAAGCTTCCGGAAATTCGCAGGCTGATGCTGGAGGGAAAGATGTATGAAGCAGAGGAAATGATTTCTCAGTATATGGCGGGAGTTCCCAGCTCTCAGCGTCACTATACCTTCATTGGACAGCTGAATATGGCGCTGAACCAGAAGATGCCCTTTGCCATGGGTGGAAGACCCAAATCTCCGGATCCGGAAGCCTATCGTATGGATTTGGATTTGATGTCGGGAATTCTCACAGTGGACCACAAGATGGAGAATATTTCTTATAACAGAGAAATGTTCGTCAGTCATCCAGGTCAGGTAATGTGTATTCGTCTTACTGCAGATACACCTGAGGCAATTCGCCTGGAACTGAAGCTGGATCGTGTCACTGTATCCGATGCGTTTATTCAGGATGACCGTCGGCCGGGAATGCAGGCCAGAGGCGGCGGATGGCCGGGCACACGGGTGGACTTTTCCAGAACCATAGATGACAATACTTTCTTAATGGCAGGAAATGATGCAGGTGTGGAGTTTGCCGCAGCATTTCGCGTGGAATGTGACGGAAAACTGGTTAATCCGGTATCCCAGCTGACAGCTGAGTGCTCCAGCGAAGTAGTTATCTATCTGGCAACCGCCACCTCCAACCGCTTCTCAAATCCTCGGGCAGAAGTAGTAAGCCTCCTGGATGAAGCCCAGAAAAAAGGATATCAGCGTCTGAAGGAAGAGCATATCAAAGATTTTACAGCGCTCATGGAGAGCTGCCGGATAGATCTGGGGAAACCTGCCAGGGGCAATCTGGAACAGCGGCTCAGCGCAGTGAAAGACGGCGGAGAGGATCCGGCTCTGGCGGCGTTGTATTTCCAGTTCGGACGCTATCTGATCGTTTCAGGAAGCAGGAAGAATAGTTCCGCCTTAAATCTCCAGGGAATCTGGAATGCTGATTTTGTGCCTATGTGGGACAGTAAATATACCATCAACATCAACCTGCAGATGAATTACTGGCCGGCCTGGGTGGGTAATCTGATGGATCTCCATGAGCCTGTAATGGATTTGCTTGAGACCATGCACGAGCCCGGGAAGAAGACAGCCAGTGTGATGTATGGCATGAGAGGAATGGTATGTCATCACAACACAGACTATTACGGTGACTGTGCGCCCCAGGATATCTACATGGCATCCACTCCCTGGGTGACAGGGGGAGCATGGATGGGAATGCATGTGTGGGAGCATTATCTGTTTACCAGGGATAAGAGTGTATTGGAGCGCATGTATCCCATTCTCAAGGATATGGCACTGTTCTATGAAGATTTCCTGATGGAGGTAGATGGACAGCTGCTTACCTGCCCGTCCGTGTCTCCTGAGAACCGGTATTACCTTCCGGACGGTTCTGATACGCCTCTGTGCGTAAGTCCCACCATGGACAATCAGCTGTTGCGTGAATTTTTCGGAGCATGTATCGAGATACAGAAGATTCTGGGAACAGACCTGGAATATGGCGAAGTTCTGAAATCCATGATTGAAAAGCTTCCGGGGGATCAGATCGGCTCCTGGGGACAGCTGATGGAATGGAACCAGGATTATCCGGAGCAGAATCCCGGTATGGGCCATGTTTCCCACCTGTATGCCGTATATCCGGGATATTCCATTAACTGGAGAGATACGCCGGAGCTTATGGATGCTGCAAAAGTATCTCTGGAAAGCCGCAAATCTCACGGAGCAGGAAACGGCGGATGGCCTCTTGCATGGCAGATTTGTCTGGATGCACGTTTCAGAGACAGAGAGACTGCCGATAAGGATATCCGTAAGATGCTGACAGATTCCACATCCCGCAGTTTGTTAAATGCCGGAGGTGTCTTCCAGATTGACGGAAACCTTGGTGCGGCGGCAGGTATCGCCGAATGTCTCCTGCAAAGCCATATGGGCCTGCATTTCCTTCCTGCATTGCCGGTATCCTGGAAAGAGGGAAGCTGCAAAGGACTTCTGGCCAGAGGCGGGCATGAGGTTGACCTGTGCTGGGAGAACGGCAGTCTTTCCCGCGCTGTGGTACGTCCCCGTTTTAGTGGGGAGATTTCAGTAATTGGAGAAGAATTGTCTGTTACCTGCAAAGGCAAGGCAGTGGCAGTGAAACGAACAGAGGCTGGTTTTACCTTTGAAGCGTTGGCCGGAGAAGAATATGAATTGGAAAGTAAAGCAATTGCAAGAGTGGCAGTAAATGCATAAAAAATTGCAGCATTGTAAGCTTTTATGATCATAAAAATGAAAGCAGCCGAAAACCATGTATCAAGACTTTCGGCTGCTTTTAACATTGGGCGCCAGTGCTATGTTCGTATACGGCGCTTTATTACTTCTTTTTCAGCGCCAGGACACTGACAGAATAGGCCGGTGCTTCATAGACAAAGCTTTCCGCTGCACCCCGGAGACGAAGCATTCTGTCTCTGACATTCTTAGGCTTCTCGAAGCTGTTCTCCGCATCCTTCTCTCCTGTCAGAAGCGTCACCTTATAGAGACTCTCCACTTCACAGTCCAACGTGATGCTTACAGGATCCGTCTCACCGGACATATTCACCGCCTTGATGATGATTTCCTCTTCCGTCTCCGTGACCACAGACTGGAACGAAGGACTGGAAGGTACCTTAATCTCTCTTAGCAGCACCCCGTCTACAAACAGCCGGATGACCTGGCCGTCTGTCTCATAAGCAAAGCGATGGTATTCGCCAGGCGCGGCATCAATCGTAAAATCATCTGTCAGCTTACGTTCTTCAATGAAAGCCGGTTCTCCAAAGGAGCATTTACCATCCTTAATCTTCCACAGGAAGGGACGTATTTTCACTGCATGCCACGCATCCTGCTCCGTCTCCTGCAATTGGTCAAAGAAGGAACGGCAAATCCGGGCACTGAATACTCCGATCTCAAAGTCCAGATCCTCTTCCACAAGCACTTCCATCTCGAACCGGCCGCAGGTCTGATCTTCCTCTCCAAATATCACGAAACTCTTCTCGGCATCCGCCCAGCGCATCTTGTTCAGGAAAACTTCCTTCTGCTGCTCGTCCGGCATTTCCAGACAGAATCCCTCTTCCGTCTCTTTCACATGTCCCATCAGCTCATGAGTGACGACAGCAGGCGTACCTTCCCATACCGGATTGCGGTAATGAAGAGGCTTCCTGGCCTTCAGGGAAGCCATCCCCTTCATGGGCCGGTAAATCACACCGCTCTCCTGGGTGGACTCCACCACATATTTTCCTCTGTTCTTTCCGAACATTCTCCAGACATAATAGGTTGGTATGCCAAAGCTTCTATGATTGTCAAAGCGAATCAGATTCGGGAACCAGGCGTCATAATTCACATTTTCTAACAACGGCGCATAGGATGCCAGCCACACGATATCCTGATTTCTCTCCAGGCCCACCAGAAAAGCAGCTTCGCCCAAAGCAGCGTATAGCTTCCCCGAATAAATCCCTTCATTGACCGCCTGCTCTCCCACGAAAATCCCGGGCCCCTGTCTGTCATAGGAATCATAATAACCCACATTCTCCGTGAAAAATTCCACATTATTATAGAAATGCTCGTCCACACACTCCGCCGGGCATCCATGCTCTTCCACATGGGTGTTGGCAATGGTTTTAATCTGGGGATAGCGTTTTTTGATTTCCCGGTAGAACAGCTGATAACGCTCTTCGTAATCAGGACCCCAGTTCTCATTGCCGATTTCCAGATAAGTGAGTTTGAAAGGCGCCGGATGCCCCATGGCGGCCCGCTGCTTTCCCCATTTGCTGTCCACAGGTCCCAGGGCATACTCTATAGCATTCAGGGTATCCTGCAGCATCTCATCCAGTTCTTCCTCCGTAAGCAGCGTACCTCTTCTCCCCTGGCAAGTCATACCACAGTTGCACACATACATGGGTTCCATGTCCAGGTCCTCGCACAGCTGGAGATATTCATGGTATCCCAGACCATTATAACTGCGATAATGCCACACCAGCTGATGGCCGGGACGCTCCCACACCGGTCCAATGGTATTCTTGAACATCATTACCGTGGAAAGAGTGGATCCTTCCACAATACAACCACCTGGAAAACGCATAAAACGGGGACTGAGACCTTTCAGCTTCTCCACCAGATCCAGTCTCAGACCATGTCCGTTATAGGTCTTTCCCGGCATCAGCGAGATAAAGCCAAAGAGCACTTCGCTTTCCTCCTGGCTGCGGATCACCAGTCTGGCATTCTCGCAGTCTCCGTCCGACACCAGGATAGCGTCATAGCGCACATACCCATTTCCGCCAATGTTCAGGCAGCTCTGTGCAAACTGGTGTCCGCCCTCCTCGATGGAGAATTCCAGACACACCGGTCTGTCAGATTTGGCGAAGAAATACAGAGGATATGCTTCTCCCTCCTTCTGCGGAATTCCATGGAATCCCGTATTATACACGCAGCCGCCGGCCTCAAAATGAACCCGCAGAGCAGCGCTTCTGTTGGCATTCAGAACATCCTTCCGCTCCAGCTCCATCCGGGCATGCTCCGTATACCAGGCCGGAATGGGGGTCGGCTCTATCTTATTCTTCGTAACCCAGTAGCTCAGACCTTCTCCGTTGTTGAACTCATCCTCCCAGCCGGAACAGGTTACTACGTGGACGCCGTCGCCTTTCTCTTTATAATCCTCCGGCAGCAGGGAGTCTTCAAAGGTTCTGTTTCGCAGAAGCTCAGGATAGAGGCCGCTGTCCCCTGCCCTGTTGATATCCTCGAAAAAGATACCGTATAAATCTCTCGCTGTCTCAAACTTTCTGTTCTTTGTCCTGATCTGTAATTGACTCATTTCTTCCCTCCTCCAGGTGAATACATTCCATAAAAGCTTCTAACTGTTATTACATGGTTAAATTATAGCAGATCAGAATATGAAATTGAAGGGGAATTTATAAAAGTTGCAATAAATCTCCAGCATTAACAACAGCGGCAGCATCCGGTTTTGATTACATCTTCCCTCCGCCTCTTTATCTCAAACCCGTTCAGACAATTTCCTTTCAAAACGGTCCTTACGCAAATCTGACGGAATTTTCATCGGATATTTTCCCTGAAAGCAGGCAGCACAATAATTCTCACTGCCTGTCAGCTTATTCAGCTTCTCTATTGGTAAATATCCCAAAGAGTCTGCGCCAATCATACATGCAATCTCATCCACGCTATGATGACATGCAATCAGGTTTTCTTCCGAATCAATATCCGTTCCATAATAACAGGGATAT
>CAJUQT010000067.1 GCA_910588225.1 uncultured Acetatifactor sp. | reverse complement strand
GTGGTGTGAGAGGTCGGAAATTTCTCAATTAGAGAAATTTCCTCCTACTCGATTGGGCTTACAGACTTTGTTCCAATGCAATGCAGATCGCTGCAGGCCTTGTTTGTGCATACACGCTGCAATTTGTGCAGCCCCGATGTGCGTCTCCCAACCGCTCTGTGCAGCGGGAAGAGGAACTGGTGTTTTTGGAGAAGCACGGCGTAAATGTGGGATTTTCCATAGACGGTTACAGGGAACTCTATGATTTGAACCGATGCGGTTCCTTTGGCCGGGCGATGGAAAATGTGGAGTATTATAAGCAGATTACGGGACACTATCCCACTTTCAATGCAACGGTCGGCAGGGAGAGTCTGGAAAATGCGGCGAAGGTAATCGCTTTTTTCAAGCCCTTCGGCACAAAGGTCACATTTTCCAGAATGATTGGAAAGTATGGGATTTCACAGCAGGAGTATGGGGATTTTTTGGCTGATGCGGAAAGGGAACTCCCGGTAAGGCGGGGCTCCAGGGACTGCACGATGTACGGCGGACAGTGCGGGGCGGGAACAAATAATTATTTCTTTGCCAATGGAAAGGCGTACTATTGCGGAAACTGCATTGACCTTCCGCCGGTCAGATTCTGTACCGGCTGCTGCAGGTTTCGGGCAGCTTGTCCAGGTTCCTGCCCGTTGTCCACAGGACAGGTTTGCCGGTCTGCACCGGATTTTTTGACAGGCTTCCGATCTGCTCGGTCTGGGCATCATAATCTTCGTCTGTCTCATAAGGCATGATGTCAGGAATATGTCACTTCCTTCCGCATCGATTCTATGTCGTCTTGTGAAAAAACGGACACTATGGACGCGATCTCTTCAGTTGGGTAGTTTTTCCGGATCATTTTGAGCACAGATTCCCTGGCGGCCTGCTGCAGCATATCGGCTCTTTTTTTCTCGTTTTTCTTTTCAGCTTCTGCTTTGGCCAGTACCTGTTTGTTTTCAGCCTTCGCTTTGGCCAGTGCCTGTTTGTTTTCAGCATCCGCTTTGGCCAGTGCCTGTCTGGCTTCAGCTTTCGCTTTGGCCAGCGCCCGTTTCTTTTCAGCCATCGCCTGCGCCAATGCCTGGCGGCTTTTTTCTTCCGCTTCAGCGATTGCCTGTCGTTTCTCTTCTTCGATGATTCTCCCAACCTTTGTCATCTTGATCATCCTCCTTATATGATTTGCGGTTTCCGTGTCGATTACCTTATCTGTGAAAGCCAATATACCTGACAGTACAAAGATCTGCTGTCGCCTGTCCTGGAGCCTTGCCGCCAGTTTCACGGTTTCACGTATTTTTTGTTCTTTCTCAGCGCGCTTCCGGTAGGAGAGGGGCAGTATGATGAATTCCATCAGTTCCTCTTCGTCTAAAGGTTCCTTCTTTTCTACTTTGCATTTCAAATGCTGATATATTCTGCCGGAATCCAGTTCCGAGAGGAAAGCGGGTTCCAAAGTCACTTTGACTGCCCCGATATTGTATTCGGCGGATACATTTTTTCGTTCGATATCCCCGGTGTATATGACGATCATGCGGAGCGCCGGGCAGTCTTTTTTCTCCTTCAGATAGCGGTTGGCTATTCCTGTCAGATAATTCAGGTATTTTATCATGTCTTTTTTCCGGTATTTGCTTTCGTAGTCAACTATGGCCACGGTACTGTCCGCAAGCTCGAACAGATTGTCCAGCCACAGCTCGTTTGCCCTGATTGTCGGTATGTTGGTTGGCAGCACAGTCCTGATTTCCGGCAGGTCCAGTCCGTAAACCCGGAAAGCCTTTCCCTTGAAAGATTCGGCCAATTCTTTGCTAATGATATCTTTGCTCTGGTAAGCGACACCTTTTCCCTTCGCAGGAACTGGTTTCTTTTTATGTGTCTGCCTGGTTCTTTTTGTCTTTGTTCTGTTTTCTTTCATACAATTCCCTTTCCTCTCTCAGGCGCATAACGGCGAAATCCTGCATCTTCCGGCAAAATTTCGACGCCCAAACGGCTTCGCAGGAAAGGCGCGTCTCCCTTCCTGCGTTGGTTACATTTTACTTTCCATGGGATAAAGGCTCCCGCCTAGCAAGAAGTTCGATGAGACGGAATCTGCGTTTTATGCGGATTCCGATTGTCCTGTTACAGAAAGGCCGGACGGCCTTTGAATGACTGTTGGATTTGAATTCATTACCTGTATTTAGAGTAGCATGATATGAGGGGAAATGCAAGAGGATTTTCCGGGATAGATACAAACCGACAGATACGAACAATCCTAATGGGCGGGCTGTCCGCCCAGTCCGCCTCCAAATGGGGGCTGAGGGAGGTGGGGTTCTGCGTGTACGGCCCGGAGGCCTGCCATACTGTTTGCCGTTCTGGAATATGCGGCGGAATACAGGGAGTATAAGGATTCCTGTACCTGCTTTTTTGGATGCCTGTCAGATCATTCGCCATGATGACGGACGGTGATGGAAGCACATTTTCCAGGAGAGAAGGGGGAGATGCTTCAGTGAGAGTTATGGGGCCGCAAGCGCCCGGTTTGATGACAGGGTGCCTGCGGTTACCGGCTTTTCGCATCTTTGCGGGCTACAGCCGTGAATTCTCCCGGGAGCCTTTCGTCAGTCCATGCCGGATGTTCATCAAATTTTTCCAACAGAAAACCGCAGTCGGGGGTGTTCAGGTTATTTTATCGTGAAATGGCTGCGGGGTCAATTGGCTGTTTGAAATTTTTAGGAATTTTCAGAAATCTTTTTTGGGAAACGATAGAATTTCTGGGGATATAGAAATTATTGAGCCATCAATTTCCAGAAGAAGGATTTTCGGAGGAATTGATGTTGAAATGGCAGTAAAAATGGTAAACGAAGGCGGAAGTAACGAGAGCAGGAGGAGGTACACCTTCAAGGTATGCCTTGCCGCAGGAAACGGGTTGTGGTATACTGAATTTGCCGAAAGGGGCTGTAACAGCTTCGGTAAGCAGGATATTTGGTGGACATTTGTGGGGGAGAAGTCATGTGCAAGAGGCTCTTTATTTACAGTATAATGGCGCTATGTATGATAGCGCTTTCAGGATGCGGTGGGAGAATGGACAGGCAGACAGGAATGGATTTTGCTGGGGAAACGGGATCTGAGGAGGCAGGAGAGGGAGGCCCGGAAGGAGAAGGGGCTGGCGCAGCTGTCGGGGAAGACCCGGAAGGAGAAGGGGCTGGCGCAGCTGTCGGAGAGGGGCCGAAAGGGTCTCGAGATGGCACAGCCGCCGGAGAGGGGCAGGATGGATCTCAGGATGCCATGACTGCCGGGGAAGCAGGCAACGGTGCAGGCGTGTTGGTTGATGGGGAGGCAGCAGGTCCGGAAGGACAGAACCAGGAAGCAGGCAAAAATGCAGGGGTACAGTCCGGAGATAGGGCAGGAAATTCGGAGACAAAGTCTGAGGCAGCATCGCAGGATTCTGCAGCCGGGAATGGCAGCATTCAAGGAGACACAGAAGTAAAGAGCGGGACAGATGGCCGGGTTTCGGGAGCAGCAGACGATACGGAAAAGGAACCTGGATTGCCCGGAGCACTGAAGGTAATAGGGACACAGCTGACGGATTCACGGGGTACGCCTGTGCAGCTCAAAGGAATCAGCACCCACGGCCTTGCCTGGTATCCCGAGTATGTCAATGCGGCGTGTTTCCGGCAGTTTAGGGAAGAATGGGGAATGAACGTAGTGCGCCTTGCCATGTATACCGCGGAATACGGCGGTTACTGCACGGGCGGAAACCAGGACGAACTGAAGGAATTGATAAGGGACGGCGTATCCTGTGCCACGGACTGCGGCATGTATGTGATCATCGACTGGCATATTCTGTCGGACGGCAATCCCAATACTTACCTGGAGGAGGCAAAGGAGTTCTTCGGGGAGATTGCGGAAGAATATGCGGAATACACTAATGTAATATACGAGATATGCAATGAACCAAACGGAGGCGTCTCCTGGAGCGACGTAAAGGAATATGCGGAGCAGATTATAGAGGTGATCCGGGGAGAGGACGAGGACGGCCTCATTCTGGTAGGCACGCCTAACTGGTGCCAGTATGTGGAGCAGGCGGCGGCAGATCCTATTACGGCCTATGACAACATTATGTATACGCTGCACTTTTATGCGGCCACCCACACGGACTCCCTGCGGGATGCCATGACGAAGGCTGTGGAAGCGGGGCTTCCTGTTTTCGTGTCGGAATACGGAATCTGCGACGCCAGCGGAAACGGAGCGATTGATAAAGAGCAGGCGGACAGGTGGGCGGAGCTCCTGGACGAATACGGGATCAGCTATGTGGCCTGGAATCTCTCTAACAAAGCGGAGACTTCCGCCATCCTGAAAAGCAGCTGCGGCAAGGTAAGCGGGTTTACCCTGGAAGACCTCAGCGATTCCGGAAAATGGCTTTATGAGAGGCTGGGAGTTGGAGGAAGCGGCGCCGCAGGAGAAAAAACAGCGGCAATACATCTGTAAGCCACTCCGGGGAAACGGCAGGGAATACGGCGGAGGACAGAGATGGAGGTTTTGCTTCGGACGGACAGCTCGGAAATGGAAGTAACGGATTAGGAGAAGAAAACGCTGCAGGGAATGCCGGTTGGAGGAATAAAATCGGCGGGAAGTATACGAAACGGAGTTATCATGAAAAGTTTTCGGAGCAAAATGATCTGCATTCTGCTGGCCATGTCACTGATTCCGCTGGTGATGGCAGTCATCTATTCTTACCGTATTTCAAGCAGAAACCTGTATGAGAAAATGAATCAGACGGAAGTGGCATTTGTGGAATCTATGGCCCATGTGGTTGATAACGAGCTTCAGCGTCTGACCGTTAATATAGATATGGCAATATCCCAGCGGGAATTTCAGCATGCCATGAATCAGCTGGGTACTGCCAGCTCAGACGGTACACGGTGGAGGGCCATGCAGGATATGAATAAGGTGGTAGGTGGAATTTTCGGAAGAGGAGATGCCGTATCCGGTATTTATGTCATTGCACAAAACGGATATACCTGCGCCGTGATGGACGAATATCATCTGAATTTGGACAGATTTATGGAGGAGGATCCATGTTTCATTGAGAACATGGGCCAGGGTGCAGTGGTGGCGGAGGGGATTCGTTCCATGGGGGACGGTCGGGAAGCCATGATGTTCGGAAAATTGATCAAGGATGTGGCGGATAAGGGCAACTTGGCAGAGATTGGCGTTGCGCACTTTGCTGTTGATCCGGTAAAATTTTCTTCCGTGATAGCGCAGAACGAGGAAGACAGCGCGTTCTTTCTGCTGAATCAGGAAGGACAGATAGTGACGGCACGGTGTGAGGCACAGGAGCAGGATCTTTATCATCGGATGATTCAGGAACAGCAGAAAGAGATGCGGGAGAAGAAGGGAATTATTCCTGTCTCGCTGGGAACAGAGAGTCTGGTGATGATCTACAGTATTTCTCCTGTTTATCAATATCAGGTGATCCGCTGCATTCCTTACTCAGTCTATAACAGCGAGGTGGAGAACATTATCTGGATGCTGGTGCTCTTCTCCCTGGTGTACGCGGTTTCGGCTGTTCTGGTTTCGGCTTTTGTGTCAAAGAGCATATCCAGACCTATTCAGGAGCTGAGCCGGGCCATGGGGTATACGGAAAAGGGTGATTTTGCGGTCCGTCTGGAATCCGGCAGAAGGGATGAGATGGGGAATATGATGAGAAGTTTTAATCATATGGTAGAGCAGCTGGATTCTCTTTTTACCCAGACGATAGAGGATGAAAAGGCGAAGAAAAATCTGGAGATTTGTTCGTTGCAATATCAGATCAGTCCTCATTTTCTATACAATCTTTTGGCGTCTGTGCGTTCTCTGGCAGTGATCGAAGGAGCAGAGGAGACAGGGGAAATGCTGGGAGATGTTTCCAGGCTGCTGCGGAATACGGTAAGTTATGCAGGAATGCTTGTGCCCCTGTCTTTTGAGCTGGAAAATATACAAACCTTTTTAAGTATTCAAAATGCCTGTCACAGCGGTCTGATTTCTCAGCAGATCCAGGTGCAGGAAGGGATACAGGATTTGCTGGTGCCCAATCTAATCCTCCAGCCCATTGTGGAAAATGCCGTGTTCCACGGAGCGGATCCGGAATCTGGGGAGGTGTGGGTTGAGGTATCGGCAAAGAAGCAAGGGGAAGTGTTGCTGCTGACGGTCAGGGATCATGGCTGCGGTATTTCCCGGGAGGAACAGAGAAAAATATTGGAAGGGCAGGCCAGGGGAGAGCTGATCAGTCATGTGGGACTGCGGAACACCAAGGATAGAATTCGGCTGAATTTCGGCAGCCCGTATGATTTGCTTATAGACAGCGAAGGGGCGGGTACCCGGATTCTGCTCTTTCTTCCGATACTTCACAGGAATCATGAGACTACAGAGATTTAAAAAAGGAGGCATATTTTGATTCATGTAATGCTGGTAGACGACAATCAGTTGATGCTTCGAGGCCTGGAACGTATATTGGATTGGGAGGCCAACGGCTATCTGATCGTGGGTAAGGCGATCAACGGAAAGCAGGCATTGGAGAAGATGGAAAAGGTACGTGTGGACATCCTATTTACTGACATCCGAATGCCTGTAATGGATGGGATCGAGCTGATTTGTGCCGTAAAGGAACGCTATCCGAAGGTGCGGGTTATTGTTTTGAGCGCCTATGACGATTTCAAATATGTGCGGACTGCTTTTTGGCTGGGGGCTAATGATTATCTGCTGAAGCAGGAATATGATGCAGAGACCCTGCTTTGCCTCCTGGACAGGCTGAAGCAGGACAGAAAGCATGGAGATACTGCCCGGAAAGATGCGGAAATTGAAAAGCTGGTTCTTCGGAATCAGGAGAAACAGCCTGAAGATGCCCAGAGCAAATATCTGATTCGCTTTAAGAAATGTATCGAAAAACATTACAGTGAGAATAATCTGCGGGCGGAGGATGTGGCAGAATATCTGGGAATCAGCGTGGGATGGATGGGAAAACTGATCTATCAGGAGACTGCGCTTCATTTTGCGGATTATCTGAATTATTATCGGATTCTGCGGGCAAAGGAGCTTTTGGAAAGCACGAACCTGAAGGTTTATGAAATTGCCGAACGGGTGGGGTACAATAATGTGGAGCATTTTACCAGGGTATTTAAGAAGCTTGTGGGTATGAGCCCCAGCGTTTACGGAGGCAGTACTTCCTGACCGCAAAGAGAGTCGGACGGCTGTTCCATGTATTGAAGGAGAAGGGAACAGGTCAGACAAGCGGGGATAGCGCAGGGACAAAGGCGCCGGATTATATAAATGGAATACAAATCAAATTAGTGGAGGGGATGCATAAAACAGGGCATGCCCTTTTTTTGTACAATTTTTTGGGGGAGAGCATAATACTTCATGAAAACGCGGAATATATCATTCGTTTTATTGGTGAAATTGTGTACAATCAGAACAACTTGAGGAGGTATTGTAATGAAAATCAGAGTATGCAAGATCAACCGCATGACCAATCCGCTGGGATTTACAAAGGAGCCCAAGTTGGAGGATTTTGAAGGCTGTGTGGTATATTCCGATTTGGAACGTACCGGAGATATGCAGACCGGAGACAGCAGGGTGAACCGGCTGTTCCGGAATGCAAGAAAGAATGATAAAAAATGGGCGGAAAAACAAGATAAAACAGGCACAATGACTTCAAAAAAGTTATGCACTTCATAATGTATCATGAAACTGCGGAAAATATCATTCAAATAAGCGCTTGAAGTGATTATAATGATGAAAAATGAACAAGGAAACAAGTTGTCAAGGAGAGAGGCGGGAGCAGATGAGAAAGATGCAGACGAAAATGGAACAGAAGAAACCACTGGGGAAAAGATTGCGGGCAAACAGGGCCAGGCTGCTGATGTTCCTGCCGGGTTTTGCCTTTATCCTTCTTTTTTCCTATGGTCCCATGTACGGACTGGTCCTTGCCTTCAAAGATTTCAATATCGGATTGGGCATTTGGGACAGCCCCTGGGTGGGATGGAAGCATTTCCGGGCATTTCTGTCCAATGCCTCATCGCTGCGGGTATTGGGCAACACGCTGAGAATCAGTCTGCTGCATCTGGTATTCGGATTTCCGGCGCCGATCATACTGGCCTTGCTTTTGAATGAATTGAAGCCGGGCTTCTTCAAGAGGGCGGCTCAAACCATCAGCTATCTTCCACATTTTATTTCCTGGATTGTAGTGGCAGGGATTCTCAGCAATCTCCTTTCCCCGGGAACAGGTATGGTCAACGAGGTTATCAAAATGCTGGGAGGGAAGCCGGTTTATTTTCTTGCGGATGTGAGATGGTTCCGCACCGTGCTGGTGGTCAGCAATATCTGGAAGGGGATCGGATGGGGAAGCGTGGTTTACCTGGCGGCGCTGTGTTCCATACCGCCGGAACAATATGAATCAGCCATGATCGACGGGGCCAACCGCCTTCAGAGAATCCGGTATATCACCCTTCCTTCCATGAAAGGGATCATCTCCATCATGCTTCTGATGCAGGCGGGAAGTCTGATGAACGCCGGTTTTGATCAGGTATTTAATCTGTATAATCCAAGCGTATATGCGGTGGGAGATATTATAGATACATATGTGTACCGTATGGGAATCGGCCAGATGATGTACAGCTTTAACACAGCAGTGGGACTGTTTAAGTCAACAGTGAATTTTATATTGGTGATGACAGTGAATTTTGTGACAAAGAGAATAAATGAGGGTGAATCTGTCCTGTTTTAAGATCCGGGCATCTCATTGAGAACAGAATGGGAAAACGGCATGGGGCAAAGCACAGACAGGAGCGGGAAAGCGGATGAAGACAAGAGGAAAAAGGAGAACGAAACGAAAAATTTGTGCGGCAGACAGGGCATTGATCATATTTTGTTACACTTGTGTCTTTCTGGTGGTAGCAGTGACATTTGTGCCCTTCTGGGAACTGGCCGCCACATCCCTGTGCACCAGAGCGGATGCGGCCAGGAGCGGTATCAGGCTGTTTACGGCAAATCCAACGCTGGATGCATACAGACAGGTGCTTTCTTCCAAGAATATATGGAACAGCGCGTGGAACAGTGTGGTTCGGGTGGTACTCGGAACCGTGATATCGGTAGGACTTACGGCGCTGACTGCTTATCCGCTGTCCAAGGCTGACTTTATCGGTGTAAAATTTTTCACGGTTGCAATCCTCTTTACCATGGTTTTCAGCGGTGGGTTGATTCCTTCCTATTTTCTGATAACAAAGACGCTGCACATGACGGATTCCATCTGGTCCATGATCCTGCCCGGTGCAGTGGGCGCCTATAACCTGATCATCATGCGCAATTTTCTGCGTTCTATTCCCCAGAGTCTGGAGGATGCGGCCAGAATCGACGGGGCGGGAGAACTGTATGTGTGGTGGAGGATTGTTATGCCGCTGTCTAAACCGGTACTGGCCACAGTGGCGCTGTGGAAGGCCGTGGATCACTGGAATGCTTATTTTGACTGCCTGCTTTATATCCGGGACCAGTCGAAATTCGTCCTCCAGATTCTGCTGCGCAGGGTTCTGGTGGAACAGCAGATGGCCATGCTGCAGGAAGGCTTTATGGTGGATATGACTTCAAAACCCACAGAGGCAACGGTCAGGGCAGCCCTGATTCTGATCAGTACACTTCCTATCGTATTGGTTTATCCGTTTTTACAAAAATATTTTATGCAGGGAATTATGCTGGGAGGCGTAAAGGAGTAAAGGCAGAGGGGAGATAGTGTGAAAAAAGTTTCACATTTCTATTTGAATCGCCAAAGGGGGCATTCTCAGGAATTCCCATCAACATAAAGAAGGATTCCATTCCGTTCAGGAATAGAATAAAGCAACCGTACATGCTGCAATATTCGGTAGTGAAAAGGAGCTTTGCCGCGGCGGAACACAGATGCCATTTCACAGGAAATTGCGGAACTAAAGGAAAAGGAGACAGAGTATGAAAGGAAAGAAATTGTTGTCGCTGCTGATGTGTACGTTACTTGCAGCCGGTGCGCTGGGAGCCTGCGGACAGGAGGCAGGGGAAAGCGGGGGAGAGAGCCGGAATCAGTCATCAGAAGTGAAGGAGAGTTCCGGCACAGAGTCCCAGGAAGCCGCCCAGGGTGAAGGAACGAATGAGGAGCAGACCTGGCAGGTGACTCTGGCCGTACCTGTGAATGGACCTGTGGACGAGAAAAACGAGACACTGGACTATCTGAATTCTCTGGTTCCGGGTCTGGAGTTCAAGATAGAGGCCATAGAGATCGGAAGCTACTGGGATATCCTGAATCCCCGGCTGGCATCCGGGGAGATTCCGGATATCTTCCACTGCCACAGTGATTCCATGTACCGTTCCTATCTGGAACAGGGAGTGCTGGGCGGCGTGGCGCCGGAACTGATTAAAGAGTGTATGCCGGAATTTGTGAGTGACCTGAAGGAATGTGATGCCACAGGCGCCTGGAGCCTGGTGCTGGATAACGGTCTGATCTACGGACTGCCCATTGTGACCGGGGAGCGGACCTACAACTTTACCAACGGCTGGAGGATGGATTGGCTGAAGGCTGTGGGAATTGATAAGGTACCTGAGACCGTGGAGGAATATGAAGAGGCTTTTACACGTTTTACCTTCAATGATCCGGACGGAAACGGGGTGGACGATACCTATGGCACAACCCTGCGCGGCAAGGATTCCACCCCCAATCTGTTCCCTTCCTTGTTCGGGGCTTACGGGATCTTCCCGGGTATGTGGAATCTGGCAGAGGATGGGACGCTGAAATTCGGCATTACTGATCCCAGGGGAAAGGAAGCGCTGGAAAAACTGCACAGCTGGTATGAAAAGGGCCTGATCGATCCGGAGTTTATATCCGTGGACGGAGTAGGCCGCACGGAAAAATGGGCCAACAGCAAGGTGGGGGCACTGGTGGATACCACCTATTATAACCTGCAGCCCGGCGATGCGATTTATGACGGCCTTCTGGCGCTTACGCCGGAGGCGGAGGTGGTGTCTGGACCTGCGCCCAAAGGAGAGGATGGCGACTATGGCTACATGAACTGGGGCAGGTACACGAACCGGGTGGTATTCGGGAAAACTTTGCTCGCTGACGAAGAAAAATTAAAGAAGGTGCTGCAGCTCTATGACTTGATTAGTACGGATTTTGAAGTTTGTGCCAGACTTCGCTGCGGTGTGGAGGGAACCCATTGGGAGTATAACGAGTTTAGGGTTCCGCAGAAGTTTCCTGCATATTCGGACGCTGCAAACAACGGCCCTTCCGGCCTCAATACCTTCTGGCAGGGTGGAATTCCCTATACGCCCATTGTGGGAGATTTGTTTGAGGGAAGCAATATTGAAGAGCTGAATAAATACGGCAAAGAAGGCACACTGGTGAATGGCGAAAATTATTTCTCTTATCTGGGGAAATTCGTTCCGGATGAAGTGGGGACGGCATATAAAGCCGAAGCGGATACGCTGTATAAGACCAATTTCATTGATTTCATCACCGGAGCCAGGCCGTTGGAGGAATATGACGCTTTTGTGGAGGAATGGATGGCAGCGGGCGGAGAGGCTTATACCAAAGCCCACAATGAATGCTGGCAGAATATTGAAACGATCATGGCGGAGGCGGAAAGTATTTTTAACTAAGGCTCTCAGGATTTCCCCACGGCCGACGGAGCGACGGGCACATGCATGCACGCAGCAAAACGGAGGCCGGGGGCGCCTGCAGGCGGAGTTGTTTGCGAAAAAGGGAGGATGGAGGCATGGAACGACTGCTGCGATTTGATTTCGGGAATGATTTTGTCCCCCATGACCCAGGATTTATCAAGATTGAAAGGCTTTACCAGACTCCGGCATTTCTGTGGGTCTGTGAGATGAGGAACCGTTGGTTTTCGGAGACGGAATGTTCCCCCTGGCGGGACTGCCTGTACGGCAGGGAAGGAGAATTCCGGATGGGGCTTCCCGCAGGGGAATACTGCCTGAAGCTTTACTGTTATGATCCGGTACAGGAGCCGGAGCCCTTTGAAGTGTGGTTCGGCAGTACGGATGCCTATGCACCCCGCCTGCAGGGAACTTATACGGAAAAAAGCTGGGTTAAGCCCCGAAAAGGGGAGAAGTTCTGTCTTTCTGCCAAGGTGAAACATACCGGCGGTATCCTGGCGGTGAGTTTTCCGGGAGAATATTTTGTAAACGGTATGGATGTATACGGCCCGGCGGGTACGGTGCCCTTTCCGGTCTATGAGGAAGGGATTCCGGATAAGCTGCCCGTCCGGCAGGAGGTAGAGCATCAGGGAAGCGATGACTGTAGGGCCATGCTGGAACAGATCTGTGAATGGCTGCTGAAGGTGCGCCGCAGCGACGGTTTTATCGGGGACTTTGAGGAGGGAAAGCGGTTATGGTACACGGCGTCCTATCCTGTCCGGACGTTGCTGGCAGGCTATGCGCTTCTGCACAGATCTATGTACCGGGATGCTGTCTTCGGGATACTGGATCGGTTTGTCTCGGAGCAGATGCCGGAGGGCGGCTTTACCCAGAGCTGCAGGGGGACGCCCACAGCGCTCCTGACAGAGGATGAGTTGGAGAAAGTGCGCCGGAGCAACTGGATGAATCTGGCGGATGTGGGGAGTATGGTGGCGGCCCTGGCAACAGCGTGTCATTATGCGGAAGGAGAACGCCGGGGCTGCTATGAGGCAGCGGTGAGAAAATATCTGGATCAATGGGCCATGAGATTTCGGAGCAGGGAGGGCGGCTTTACCAATGGCTGGACTCTGGCCATGGACGATAAGGTGTACAGCGTGGCCACTGCTTCCACAGGATTGGCATGTGTGTTGTTTTATACGGTGACCAGGGAGGACCATTATCTTGCCGTAGCGGAGGAAGCCGCATTGTATCTGGCAGAGAACTGGAATCCGGACGGAAGGCTGTGGAATCATATTTACAAGGGGACTTATCCGGGACATGACCATTATCAGGATGTGCGGGAATTCGGGGACGGATTTTATACCCTGGAAACCATTGCGGCAGTCCTTACCGTCAGCACCCGGGCAGAGGCAGGGGAGAAATTGTTCTCGGTTCTGGAAGCATATCTGTTCGGTGAGAAGGGACTGTTTGCCCTGAAGGGAGAGGGGGCCTGGTGGCCTCTGGAGAACTGTTGGCATAACAGCAAGAGTGCGGGAAATCCTGTTTTGCTGGATGTATACCTGCGTTTCTGGGAGCGGTTCGGCAAAAATGTTCTATATCGGGACCAGGCGGCCGGAGAGCTTTCGCTGTGCAGGAAATTTCTGGCAACCCCCAGGTTTGCGTATCTTCTGGGAGTAATGTGCGATGAACCGGACAAAACGTATCCCTTTGCAAAACACAGTATACAGTGCTGGAATGGATGTGCGGCGGCGGCCACGGGTTTTGCGGGAATTGCCATGGCGCAGATGCTGTCACCGGGCCTGATATTCGGGCAGGGACAGCGAACCTTTCTGGTGGATGGGTTTCCCAGGAACAGCGATGATGAAAAGATAGAGGCCTGAAGAGAATACGTCATCAGCCGGGCGGTTACGGTGAGTTCCGGTATGACGGTGCTGTTGGACAATTGTGATATAAGACAGGAGGACGGCATGTTTGACAATGTGTTTCGGGGAGCCAATATCCATCTGGACCCGGAAGACCTGTCCGCGCAGGCCCTGTCTATAGAACCCTTGGAGAAGGTGAAGATGGACAATATTGATACAAAACGGAAAAACGGAAAGATATATGGCACATTCCGGATAAAGACGGGAGGCAGAAATGATACATAGACGATACGACGATATTATTTTAACTATATGCGATACAAGGGAAGAGATGGGACGGCAGGCGGCTGCGGAGGCGGCGGACTGTCTGCGGCGTCTGCTGGAAAGGGAAGAGAAGGTAAACTGCATGTTTGCAGCAGCTCCGTCCCAGACAGAATTCCTGACAGCGCTGTGCAGGGAGGAGGGAATTGACTGGGGGCGTGTGAATGCCTTTCACATGGATGAATATGCAGGATTGTCCGATGATATGCAGGGATCCTTCGGCGGTTATTTACGGGAACATATCTTTGACAGATGTGCCTTCGGGAAGGTCAATCTGATTGACGGCAAGGGGAAGCCCGGAGAGGAAGCTGTTCGGTATGGGAAACTGATTGCCTCCGCTCCCCTTCATATGGTATTTCTGGGAATCGGAGAAAATGGTCATATCGCCTTTAACGATCCCCATGAGGCAGATTTTCAGGATCCGCAGCCTATGAAGACTGTGAAACTGGATGAGGTGTGCCGGATGCAGCAGGTGCATGACGGGTGTTTTCCCTCCCTTACGCAGGTGCCGGAACTGGCTTTGACCGTAACCTGCCCGATGCTGGCATCGGCAGAGTATGTGTTTTGTATCGTGCCCGGTATGAGAAAACGGGAGGCATTGACGCGGACGCTGACCGGTCCGGTGGAGGAGAGCTGTCCGGCCAGTATACTGCGCAGGGCCGGGAATGTGCGGATGTATGCGGACCGGGAATGTGCGAGAGAATTGACGGAAGCGATGTGAGGGAACAGCGCCGGCGTCATGGGCATGAGGGGATGCGGCCGGGGCAGGCGGAAAGCGGCAAAACGAAGAGTGCCGCAGGATGCGGAAACCGTGCCGGTGTAAGGGATTGGCGGCAATGCCGCGGGAGTATGCTATGGAGATCAGGGGAGCAGAATATAAAAGATTGATCGAGGAAGAATTTTATCCATATTGGAGACGTTTTCGGGATCGGGAATACGGGGGTATTCTGAACTGCATAAACAATGACGGCAGGCAGTTATTGTCTGAACGAAAATACGCCTGGTCCCAGGGGCGCTGGCTCTGGATTTTGGCCAGTCTGTATGACATGGCGCGGCGGGGAAGCCTTCGTCTGGACTGCGGGGAACTGGAGTCATGGATGGAAGAGACCGGCGGTTTTCTGGCAAAGTATGTCATTTCGGAGGACGGGCGCTGCTGTCACTTTTTGGAGCGGGACGGAAGAGCCGTTTTGGATACGCGTACCGGACGCCGGGATGCCAGTATTTATACGGACTGCTTTGTCCTTCTTGGCATGGCTCAGGATGCGCAGGTCAGGCGGAGGGAAGAAGCCGTTCCCGGGGTGAGCGCTCTTTACAATGGCATTGCGGAGCGGATTGCAGCGGGAAATTATCTGACGGAGCCTTACCCCGTACCGGCAGGATACCGGGCTCATGGTATTCCCATGATTTTGCTGAATGTAATCTCCTGCTATATCAGGATGAAGAAAAGTTTTGGGATGTGCTGTGAGGAAGAGATCCGGTACGGGTTGGAGCTGACAGAGGACATCTGGAATTCGTTTTACGACGGAAGTTATATAAGGGAATTTCGGAAAAACGGTTCTGGCAGAACGCGGGAGCTGCTGGAGGGCCAGGTCAACCCCGGACATACCCTGGAGGATTTATGGTTCCAGATTGAGTTTTTGAAGGAGCATGGAGAATTGGAAAAGTATCTGTCCCGGATCTGTAAGGCGGCGGAGAGTACCTTCCTGTTGGGTTGGGACAGTGAATTCGGCGGGCTTTTTCGCTTTGTGGACAGGGATGGCGGAAGGCCCCGGGGAGAGGGAAACGAGGAGGAGCAGCCGGCAGATTCGGACAGAGCGGAGTATGAGAAAATGGTTCTGGGTACCTGGGACAGCAAGCTCTGGTGGCCCCACGCGGAGGCTCTGTACCTGTTCGCCCTTCTGTATGAGCTGACAGGCGAGAGCAGGTGGCAGGTTCTGTATGAAAAAAGCAGGGACTATGCGTTTTCGGTTTTCCCGGATCGCTGCCTGGGGGAATGGGTTCAGATCCGGCGCCGGGACGGAATGCCCGAGGATAGGGTGGTGGCGCTTCCGGTGAAGGATCCGTTTCATATTTTACGAAGTTTTATTAAGCTGGTGGAACTGGCAGAGAGGACATCGGGAGGGACATATTTTGAATAAAGCAGAGGAAAGAGAGATCTGGATAAAAAATGCCAGGATCATTACGGAGACAGGAATCGTCAGTGGTTCTGTCATGGTGCGGGGGAGTAAGATTGAACGGGTGGTGCGGAAAGCGGAGCAGGAGAGCGGAAGCCGGGAGGGGGAGGCAGATACATATGTCTGCGGAGCAGGTGCAGATATACGCTTCCCGGCCCGGGAGATTATGTCCGCAGAACAGGAAAAAGTGATTATAGATGCCGGAGGACTGTATCTGTCCCCCGGCTTTATTGATATTCATACCCACGGCGGAGGAGGCTGCGACTTCATGGACGGAACCCTGGAGGCGATAGAGACTGCCTGCCGGATGCACCTTGCCCACGGAACTACTTCCATCGTGCCTACCACGCTGGCCGGTTCACAGGAGGGGCTGCTTTCTTTCCTGGCTCTGTTTGAAGAGATGGAGCAAAAGAAGGAGGGATGCCCGGAGATTCTGGGGCTTCACCTGGAGGGGCCGTACTTTGCGCCGGGACAGAAAGGGGCACAGAATCCGGCATGGCTGCGAAATCCGGATCCGAAAGAATACATGGAGGTATTGTCTGCCACAAACCGCATATGCAGGTGGTCTTTTGCACCGGAGCTGTCCGGGGGAGCTGCCTTTTTGCAGGAACTGCGCCGGAGGGGAATTGTCAGCTCACTGGCCCACTCGGATGCGGACTGCAGGCAGGTCTTCCAGGCCTGTGAGAATGGTCTTGCGGCGCTTACCCATTTTTATTCCTGTATGACCGGAGTAACCAGAAGACATGGATTTCGGACGGCGGGAGCCATAGAGGCGGGATACCTTCTGGACAGTTTATATGTAGAGGTGATTGCGGACGGATGTCATCTTCCGGAAGAGCTATTGTCCCTGATCTACAAGATAAAGGGTGCGGAGCGGATTTGTCTCGTAACGGACAGTATGCGGGCAGCGGGAATGCCGGATGGGGAATATCTCCTGGGAAGCGGGCAGGAGGGGATACGCTGCATCAAGGAGGACGGCGTGGCAAAGCTGCAGGACCGCAGCGCATTTGCCGGAAGTGTGGCCACGGCGGACAGGTTGGTACGTACCTTTCGGAGACTGACAGATGCGCCGCTGTATCAGGCAGTCAAAATGATGAGCCTGACGCCGGCCACACTGATGGGGGTGGAGGAGAGGAAGGGGTCTGTTGCGGAAGGAAAGGATGCGGATCTGTTGCTGTTTGATGAGGAGATCCGAATCAAGGGGGTGATGGCGAGAGGGAAATTTGCAGGAGTCTATTGACAAACAACTGATTATGGTGTATATATAACCTGTCTTTGGTAGTAAAGACTGAAAAATGGTGCAAACTGGAAGTAAAATC
>CAJUQT010000066.1 GCA_910588225.1 uncultured Acetatifactor sp. | reverse complement strand
TTTCACTTACGCTCGTTGAGGTGCTTTCGCTTTCACTTACGCTCGTTGAGGTGCTCTCACTTTCACTTACAGAAGTTGACGTGCTTTCGCTCTCGCTTACGCTTGTCGACGTGCTTTCGCTCTCACTTACAGAAGTCGAGGTACTTTCACTCTCGCTTACGCTCGTCGATGTGCTCTCACTTTCACTTACGGAAGTCGAGGTGCTTTCGCTTTCGCTTACGCTCGTCGAGGTGCTTTCGCTCTCACTTACAGAAGTCGAGGTACTCTCACTTTCACTTACAGAAGTTGACGTGCTTTCACTTTCACTTACAGAAGTTGACGTGCTTTCACTTTCACTTACAGAAGTTGATGTGCTTTCACTTTCACTTACAGAAGTTGATGTGCTTTCGCTCTCACTTACGGAAGTCGAGGTGCTTTCGCTCTCGCTTACGCTGGTCGACGTACTCTCACTCTCACTTACAGAAGTACTCATCCTTTCGGATATGCTGGTCGAGGTACTCTGGTACTGAGACAAAGATGTACTAAGGCTGGTCGATGTTGACAGACTGGTTGACTCCGACCTATGCTCGCTGGTTGACAGCCATGTACTTTGAGCTTCCGAAGCGCTCAGACTGGTTGATGCACTTTGGCTGGCCTCTGTACTTGCCTTTTCTGATTCCTGTATAAGGAATGTACTCTGTCTTTCACTCTCGCTTACGGCTGTACTTAAAGCTTCAGACTTATTCACATATTCAGACCGATATTCATTCTGGTATTGGTCCTTGCCGTCAACAAAGTCTTTTTCTTTAAAGAACGCAGTACCACCTTTATAGGGATCATTCTTATCAAACTCAAATTTACCCTGACTATTCTTGCTGAGCTCTACAATATAAATATGTTGTACCTTTTCAGCATTATCACGATTTGCTGTCTTCGACCACCCATACCATTTTTCTTCATTTCTGTTTGCTACAGGTTCCCCGTCACTACCAGCTGTAACATAGTCAAAGTATTTCTTCTGTTCTTCTCCGTTTTCATCTTTGTATGTCGCAGTTACATGTTTACCATCAACACCGTTGCCGTTATCTTCCCACTCTGAAAAAGTAACATCCGTATAATTATTTACCTGTGCATCTGTAAGCATTTTATACTGAATCAGAAGATTTGCCAGTTTATCTGCTTCCTGATAATATCCAACCTTATCAAGATTCTTATCTGGTCTCGCCAATGCTTTCTGACGTATTGCTTCTATCACCTTCTCCTGCGCCTTAATCAGCTTCGACAATGCCTCCAGCCTCTCCAGCCTCTGCTCACCATCATTATAATGACCAAGCAAGCTGTCATACTCCGACTGTGCCGTTGAAAGCGCCTCCGACATAGATGCATTCAAACTATCCCGTACAGTCTCCGAAGTAACCAGACTCAACGATTCGGATCCAGAAAGGCTCAACGACGCAGCATCTGCCTGTGACGCTGCCGCTGACAGAGACTTACTGATGCTTTCTGACTCAGCCGAAAGACTGTCTGCCATGGACGCATGAGAATTGCTGGCACTTGTGGACGCCTCAATCAGACTCTTCAGCTCAGCATCCTCTGCTGCCGTCAGGCCTTCGCTTGTAGCCTTCGCCATCAAGGCCTGGTATCTGGCCATACTAAAGCCCTGAACATTAGAGGTTTCAGACAGCATACTTGTACTCATACTCTCGGAAAGGCTCACATTCAGGCTCTCGGAAAGACTTGTGCTCAGGCTTTCACCTGCACTGAGACTTGCACTCAGGCTCAGGCTCGCACTCTCACTGAGACTCGCGCTTAAGCTCAGGCTCTCCTCTTCACTCAGCGATACAGAAGCGGATAAAGAGTCAGCCTCACTCTCAGAAATTGATGCCGAAGCAAAATCTTCCTCAGATGTAGATTCCGTTGATGCTGATTCGGAACCGGAACCGTCTTCGGATGTTGATTCGGCAGATGTCGAATCAGAGCTTTCCTCAGATGTGGACTCTGTTGATGCTGACTCGGAGCCGGAACCTTCCTCAGATGTAGATTCCATTGATTCAGAACCAGAGCCTTCCTCAGATGTGGATTCCGTTGATTCAGAACCAATGTTGTCCTCGGATGTGGACTCTGCTGATTCTGAACCAGGGCCTTCCTCAGATGTGGACTCTGCTGATTCTGAATCAGAGCCTTCCTCAGATGTGGACTCTGCTGATTCCGAGTCGGCTTCTTCTGTCTCATTCCCGGTGTTCTCTGTGGTTGTCTCGTCTGCTTCGTCCCCGGTATTTTCCGCAGAGGTCTCATCCTCCGGCTTTACGTCCTCGTTGGTTATTCCGTCCGTTTCGTTATTTCCCGGTATTTCAACCGTATCTGCTGATGACTCATCATGGTTTTCCGTTGTTTCTGCATTGCTCTCCGTGCTCAGTGTCTGCTCGTTGGACAATGAGGCAGCAGCTTCTTCTGAAATCGTTTTCTCGGTATAGGAAGGCACCACAATTTCGTTCTTATTGGCATCAAACTGTTCAAGCTCGCTCTCTGCAGCATATACGACGTTTGCGTCACTAAGCACATCAGCTCCGCCGATCGCAACACCGGCGGCAACGACACTTTTCAGGAGTGTCTTTGCCTTTTTACTGCTTTCTTTTTTCTTTTTGCTCATGATTTTCTCTTAATCCTTTCTTTGCTGACATACGGATGCAAAGTGTCCGGCGGCCGGGCTGGCTTAGTGCCTATCTGAAACCGTAGTTCCATTTCAGATTTGTACCTTAGCCCCCATAGCTTTGCGTCCCGTCGTTTCCAACGGTTTGCTAATTAAATTAGCAGCCGGGCTGACATAAGTATATAGAAAGCCTTCTGTCGAACACTTCCCTGCTACCTTTAGTCCCCATGGCTTTGCGTCCCGCCGTTTCCGACGGTTTGCTAATTAAATTAGCGGTCAGGCTGACATAACGTCCTTAGACGTGTTAGTCCCTATGACTTTGCGTCCTATCGTTTCCGATAGTTTGCCAAAAATATCCGCTCGTTCTGTGCCGAGCAGGCCATCTGGCTATTCTGTCATCCCCGTTGACACCGACGGCATATGGCAATGGGTTGACGTGTCCGGCGGACACGCCTCCGCATCACACCCTTTGCTCACACTTTTCACCTCCCCCCTCACTTCTTCTCCGTTTGTCCTGCCAAATAAGCAGAAAAGCTTATCAATGTACCCAGCCCACTGTCAGCTGTTCCTGCTCCAGCATCCTTTCATAAGCCTGTTCAATCAGCACAGCCACATTTGCCTGAAGTCTCTCCTGAGTGGACTGATACATTTTCCACAGGCACCTTGGATTTGCCTTCTCCTCCGCCACTTTTGCCTCCCGGCTCAGCCTTCTGATGCTGTGATTCACATTGGAACGGTCCACAGGTTTTCCTTTGGCAGTGGTAAATACCGGCCCTTTTGTAATTCCTTCTCTGTCCATGTATTCCAGCAGCTCCCGCTGCAATACCGACGGAAGATGCAATACGCGGGTACTGGCCCCGTTCTGGCGCTCTAACCGCACTGTACCCTGGCATACGGCTTCCGCTGTCAGCTGGGAAAGTTCCTGAATGCGCAGTCCAACGCCTCCCAATGCTTTGACCAGCAGATAAACCTTTTCCTGTCCCAGCTGCTTTGCCGCAGACAGCAGCCGAAGGTATTCCGTTCGAGTCAGTTCCGGCTGTATATCTTCCTTCAGACTGCTGAATTCCGCCACCTGCCAGTCCCGGTGTCCCAGATACTGCATCAGGCTGTTCCAGACAGATATCCGCATATTGACAGTGCGGGGACTAAGTCCCTGCGCTTCCAGCCACTGCTTCCACCTGCCTCCGCTTTCCGCTGTGATCTTGCTATCCCCCAGGGAAAAACAGCTGCAAATCATGGTCAGCGTTCTGCGATATTCTTGCAGGGATACCTGGCTTCGCCCTCTGTCGGACAAATCAACCAGAAATGATTCCAGCATTTCCGGCGTCAATATCTCTTCTGTTTTCTGATTCAGAGTGGCCATTCTTTCTCCTTTCCCCACAAGATTCTGCCATTTCGATATACAGGCCTCTCGGCAAGTCCATCGTCCTTGTTCCAATTCCATACACGCGGAAAAACTTTTCCCTCTCCGACCTCAAAATAACACAAAATCACCATTTTGTATTATTTCAACACAAAAATTTCCCTTTTATGTACTTTTACAGATACAGTATAGCATGGCACCAAACGGTTTTCAAGGTTATTTTACGCTGTGATTGGAAAAAATTGACTGAATACAATTTATTTTCTAAATATCAGAACATGCAAAAAGAAACCCGAAAAATGTTTTTTAAGGGTTTCTGATTTGTTGTGTTGTTTTTGTCATTATTTAGAACGCTGTGTTTCTGCAGCGTTCTTTTATTATGGCCTTTTTAGAATCTGCAATAAATAAAATGGTGATTTTGTGATAACAGTTCAACCGATTTCAACCTTGAATAGCTGTTTTTACTTTCTTTCAGCTGATCAGCCCCAGCCTCTCCATTTGTCGGGCATGGTTTTCTCCTGTGGAAATCAGATAGATTCTTGTTGTCTCAATACTGCTATGTCCCAGTACATCCGCAAGCTTTACAATGTCTCTGTTCAGACTGTAAAATGTCCTGGCGAACAGATGCCGCAGATTATGGGGAAATACTTTGGAGGAATTGACCCCCGCCTTTTCACACAGTTTTTTCATCTCTCCCCAAATCTGACGTCTGCACAGGCTCTTTCCCGTTCTGGTCACAAAGATTTCACCTGATTTGATTTTCCGTTTTTTCGCATAATCTTTCAGCTTTTTACAGAGCTTTCCCGGAAGAAGAATCGTCCTGATTTTCCCTTTCAGGGAGATATCTGCCCGCCTTTTCCTGACGGCCTCCACCGTAATATATTTTACCTCGGACACACGGATTCCCGTACCGCAGATAGTCTCCAACAGAATCGCAAGCCGGGGATTGTCCAGCTTCCCGGCGCATTCCAGCAGTTTTTTATATTCTGCTCTGGTCAGCTCCCTGTCCTGGTCCCGAAAAGTCCTCCGCTGTATTTTCAGGAATTTTACTTTACATTCTTCCCAGCCCTGAACGCTGAAGAAGCTGTTCAGCGAAGAGAGCATGGCATTTACAGTGACAGGTGCATAGCCCTCTTCCACCAGGTAAGCCTTCCATCTGGCTGCCGCCTCCTTATCTACCACAACATTTCCGGCAGACAAAGTGTGTTCTCCATTCTCACGCTCTGTTTTCCATGCGGCAAAGGACCGAATATCCCGAAGGTACTTCTGTATAGTACCCTCCGTATACTCCTCCCGGCGCATGTATTCCCGGTAATCATCCATCATTTTACTGTCAATTCGATGTGCCATGTACATTTTCTCCTTTGTATTTGCGTTTTCTATGAGGCAAAAAGCTCCGACTCAGCCGAATCAGAGCTTACTCAAATCATACAACCGCTTCAATCAGTATTTTTCCATCTATCACGATTTCTCTTACACCTGTTGTTCTATTCTTATTAAAATGAAAGCTCAGCATATGACCTTTCGTCATATGGCAGTCATCCAGATATTGCACAAGCTGCCGTTCACCGCGGCTGTTATACTCATTGCCATGCCATATGTTCTCCTGCCCTTCCATGATTGTAATCAGTTTACCATGATTTTCGAATCATAACAACCATATATCTGTTCCACCTTCCGTATCTCATCCGGAATCCGGATTTTCGCAAGACACATGGCAAGGCAGGGCATATCGGCGCAGGTTTTGCAGTGTCCGGCGCTCTCCTCAATGCCCAGTCCCAGTTTGCGCAGCGCCCAGTATTCCTTTCCCAGAAAAAAATACTGGTACTGTCTGAAAACGGTATGAATCTCCGTGCCATAAGGGCACACACATCTCTGGCAGCGATTGCAGGGAATGGGAGTGTATACTTTCTCCAGAGCAGCCAGTACCTGCTCAAAGGGAAGGATCCCTCCCTCTGTCTGCCCACAGGAATTACTTTCCGCCTGTTTCCTCCAGCCAAATGCCGCCTCAGCCTGGGCGATGGTACCAATCCCGATCAGCGCACTGGAAACCGGGTAGGAAAGCACCCCGCCCACCAGAATCTCAATCGGAAACAGCGCAGGCAGAAGCCCCGCCGCATATACCTTATTGACCAGAAATCCCTTCTCCCGGAAAAGCGGCTCTTCCTGCATCCGCTCCAGCATTCCTCTCTCCAGGATATTGCCGCTGCCCTGCAGTACATCCACGCGAATGTCCCCCGCCCCTCTCAGGAGAATGTCATAATAATGAGATGCAATGCCTGTGAATTTTATCTTGCCCTGCCGCTTCAATTCCGAAAGGGCATCCAACGCTCCGCCTTTCCGGAATACTTCTTCCTCGTGGTCTCCATCCACCTGATGAACAAAATAGATATCCGGGCAGGTACCCAGATTTTCACAGGATGTCATAACCGCCTGATACATTTCGTTTCCGTCGAAAAACCGGGCCTTGTCCGAAATCACAATCCTCTCTCTCCCGATATGCGCCGCAAACCTGCCCAGCTTCACCTCCGCATCCCCGTACTCCGGAACGATGGCGGTATCATACAGGTTACACCCCAGATGGAAAGCGTGCTCCAGCACCCCCAGGGCTTCCCTGTCATCCAGATTATAATACTCCGGCAGCACCGGCACGCTTCCCTGCAGAATCGGAATCGTCCCGAAGCTCACTTCCGAGACGATAAGGCCCGTACGGCCCAGTTTACGATACTTCATCTCTTTCCACCCGGTTTCCTCATGTTTTCTTCGGGACTATTCCATCGCTGACACAAAATCTGGGGTCCGGGCCGTCCCCCGGACCGGCCTCTCCGGAACTACCCGGATTCTTCGCCTCTTCCGGAACTTCCCCGCAGAAAGCAAAGGCCTCGCTGCCCACCCGTCTGAGCCCCGCCGGAAGATTTATCTTCCTTAATTTATGGCAGCGGTAAAAAGCCCTGTCCGGAATCTCCTCCATCTCATCCGACACCAGAATCTCCTGCAGAGAAGTACAGTTCTCGAAAGCTCCCGTTCCCATCCGGCAAAATCGCTCTGAGAAATCTGCCCTCTCCAGGGCGCCGCAGCCGGAGAAGGCTCTGTCCCCTACCTCCCGCACATTTTCGGCGCCCCGGACTTCCCGCAGCCATTTACAGCCTGCGAAAGCCCGCTTTTCAATACGCTCCACTGTGGAGGGAAGGATAATCTCCGTCAGCAGATTTCCGTTCTGAAAAGCCCCTTCCCCGATGGCCGTAATTCCCCCCGCCACCCTCAGCCTGGAAATGTTCCCGGTACACTCCACAAGTCTCCCTGTCTCGTCCGTCTTAAAGCAGTTCATACTATCCATAACCGCCTGTCTGGCCAGTGCCGGAAGCTCCCTGCGGCGGTCCTCAATCCCGTTGAGCCGTATCTGTGTGCCATCCGCCAATGTCAGCTCTTCCAGCCAAATACAGTTGCGGAAAGCATACTCCTCCACCCGCAGCTTTTCGGACAGGAAGCAAATCCTTCTTATCCCCATGCCGTTGGCGAAAGCCCATCCACAGACCATTCTGATGTCCTCCGGCACCACAACCTCCCCCTCACACCCCGAGCCGTCCAGAAGCATATGGTTCACCGTCACCATAGGCGACTCCTGCCGCCGCTTCTCCATCCAGGCTGTGCCGTGAAAGGCTCTGGCCCCGATGTACTCCACGCTGTCCGGAATCACAATCTCTTCCAGCATCAGCACATCCCGGAACACCTCCGCCTGGATTCTTCGGATTCCTTCTGGTATCTTCACCTTCCGCCCTGCCCCTCTGTAGCCGGTGAGAATCTCTTCTTTTTCCACCGCAAAGCAACTCAATGCGCTTTGAAAAAGCAGACGGGCCATCTCTGGAATCCTTTTTTCCAGTAAATCTCCGTAGCGGCACAGCTCCCATTCCTGTCCCCGGATAACCACCCGTCTCAGCCCGGTACAGCCGGAAAATGCATACTCCCACAGCACAATCCTTCCCTGCTCTCCCGAAAGGACTATTCTCTCCAGATTCCCGCAGTCTTCAAAGCCATGAGCCTTCACACAGGCCTCATCCGGGAACGCTGCCTGCCTCAGACTGTCACAGCCGGAAAAGGCATATTCTCCCACCACATGGATGCGGCTGAAGTCAAATACCTGCAAACTGCCACAGCCGCTGAATGCGGATGCATTCACTGCCCGGGCGCTGTCACAGACACATTCCTTCAGCTCCCTGCATTCCTCGAAAAGCCGCTCCGGAAGGACGGAAATTCCCTCTATCCTTACTCTCGCAAGGGAAAAGCAGCAGGCAAATGCCGCGGCGCCCAGCTGTGTCACCCGGACATCCGCCTCCCGCAGCGCGGCACATTTCTCAAAAGCGCGTGCCTGCACCCGGCATTTTCCCTGTGGGAACACCACTTCCGCTAAACTGTCGCATCCCCAGAAAGCGCCTTCTCCGATACGATCCAGACTCTCCGGCAGTATCACCTTCGTTATAGTTCTGTTTCTCTCAAAGGCATAGGGAGCAATCCCTGTAATCCCTTCCCACAGCCGCACCTCCCCGCTGCAGCCTGCCCCCGAGACCACCAGACTGCCAATGACGGCAGGTCTCTCCTCGCTGCAGGTTTCAAATGCAGTTCCCGCGAAGCTGTGTTCTCCCACCCACAGTCCGTTCCTCTGAAGCTTTACCCTCTCCGGACTCAGCCCGATACAGCCTGTGAAAGCCTCTTTTCCGATATGAAAAGCCTGCTCCAGAAAAATGTCACGCAGGCACCCGCAGTGATAGAAGGCACGCTCTCCCACCTGACGCCACGCCGCCTTCACTGCCTCCAACTCTCCGCAGCCAGAGAAAATTTCCGCCTCCGCCGTAGTTATCCCGGCAGGCCAGGAAACACGACGCAGTCTGATACAGCCTTTAAATGCCGCCGGTCCGACCCATTTCACCGTCTCCGGAAGATGGATTTCTACCAGGCGCTCATTCCCGTAAAAGGCTCCGCCTGCCACTATTCTGACTCTTTCCGAAAGCCATATCTCTCCTTCCAGATTCCTGCCGTCCCAGAGAATTTCCGCCTCCGTCTCCTGCCCCTTCTCCAGCCAGTCCTCCAGGAACAGAGTTTGATCCCATACATGCCTGCCCACGGACTGCAGGGAATCCGGCAGAACCACCCGCCTTAAAGCCCCGCATCCATATGCCATTTTATCCGCAATATGGAGGACTCCTTCCTCCAGCACCAGCTCCCGCAGCCGGCTGCAGCCGGAAAAAATGCCTGTTCCGTCGCTTTTTCCATCGCCGGCCATCCATGCCTTTTTTACACCGCTCTGTGCGAATGCCAGACTGCCCACATGAGTGATTCCCGCCGGAAGCCGTATCTCCTTTAAAGCCCTGCAGCGGTAAAACGCCATCTCACCCACAAAAGTCAGACTGCCCGGAAACCGCACTTCGCTCAGCGAAGCACAGCCGTTAAAAGCCTGTTCTCCGATTCTCCAAATCTTCCCGCCAAATGTAAGCTCCTTCAATGCCCGGCAATTCCGGAAGGTTCTCTCCTCCACCACGGTAAGGCCGGGCGAAAGGCCGGCTCGGAGAAGCTTTACACAATTTTCAAATGCCCCGGCGCCAATCCGCTCCAGCTGTTCCGGAAACGGAATCGACTGCAGCAGCAGACAGTCCCGGAAGGCACCGGCTCCGATTTCCCGAAGGCTCTCCGGCAGAATCACCCTGTCAATGGCTTCATTGCCGGCAAAGGCTTCCTGCGCAATGACGGTAATCCCCTTCGGCACCGCCACTCTCGACTCGGTACCCAGGTATTTCAGCAAAATGCTTCCGCTGATTCTGAAATTCCCCAGCACCTGCCTGTGTATGGTCCCCACCAGAGAGGGAACCGCCCCGCCCTCCCGGGTGTAAAGCCCCTCTATCTCGTGCGAAACACCATCCTCTGTCCGGACTTCCTTCAGAGAGCTGCAGTTTTTAAAAGCATCTTCATGGATGACAACCTTCTCCCCGGCAAACGCAACCGCTTCCAGATTGATACAGTTCCGGAAAGCCCGGCTGTCAATCTCCTCCAGCGAGGAGGGAAATTTTACGGATAGAATCCCCCTTTTGTCAAAAAAGCAGCTCTTCCCAATCTTCCGGATGCCCTCCGGAATCTCCACATGCTTCAGATTCGTCCGGAAGGTAACCAGACATCTTCCCTCCAATTCCATCATCCGCAGCACATCCACGGCGATAGCCTTTACAGACTCCGGCAGCGGCATGTCACCGGCCACCGCCTCCACCGCATTGGGGAAACTATACCTGCCGCAGCCTGCAATGGAAATCTCCCGCAGGGCTCCGCAGCCAGTGAACACATCGCAGATACATTCTTCTTCCAGCTCCCGGGATATTTCAAGCCTCTCCAACAGGACATCATTTACAAATACCTGACCTCCCAGCCGCCGCACCCCCGGTATCACAGCTTCCTTCAGGCTGTCACAATAGAGAAACACACAGTCCCCCAGCTCTTCCACGGAAGCCGGCAGGCTGATTCTCTTCAAGGCATGACACCGGTGAAAAGCATACTCTCCTATATAGCTCACCCCGGTTGGAATCTCCGCCTCTTCCAGCTTTCGGCAGCCCTTAAAGGCCTCCGCCAAAATCCTGTGCAGGCCGGACGGCAGCACCACCTTTTTCATGGAGACACAGGCCTTGAACGCCCCTTCCCCTATGGTGTGAATTCCTTCCGGCACCGTCACCAGTTCCTCTCTCCCTGCATATAATTCCAGGATTCCGTCCCGAATCCGAAAGTCTTCCGTCATTGTTCCGTCCTTTCCTCTGCTTTTATCCGGCTGTTTGGTCTTCTTTTTTTGCTGGTTCGCCAAGTGGCTTCGCCGGCCTTCTTTTTTGCTGGTTCGCCCAGCAACCTCGCCGGCCTTCCTTTTTTTGCTGGTTCGCCCAGCGACCTCGCCGGCCTTTTTTTCGTCTCCCTTGACACAGGTTTCCGCCGGCTCTGTCTCTCCCCCTCACTCGGGAAAAATCAATTCCACCACTTCTCTAAGCTCCTCCAGACTGCCGCTTCGGTACAGCCGCTCCTTATATCTCTTCGTCCCCTTTCGCTTCTTCATGCCGTAAGATGCCAGCTTCCGAATATAGGAAAGGGTGAAAGTCTCGTCATAATACCTGCAGGTCAGCTCCATCTGTTCCAGAATCACCTGCCTTGTTGTCTTCCCGGAAGGTTTTCCTGTCAGTATTCCGAAGATGAACGGATTCTCCAACCCATAGCGGGCAATCATAATCCCGTCTGCCCCCGTTCGTTCCATCATCCGATCTCCGTCCTCCGCAGAATAGATTCCGCCATTGGCAATCACCGGAATCGAAACGGCCGCCTTCGCCCGGGCAATCTCTTCGTAACAAGGCTCCCCGTCATACATCATACTCCGGGAACGACCGTGAATGGTAATCATGTCCGCCCCGGAATCCTCACACATTCTGGCAAATTCCGCCGCAAAAAGCTCATTCTCCCGTATGCCGGTGCGGCACTTTACCGTCACAATCCTGCCGCTCTTCCTGCATCCCCGGATAATGGCGGAAGCCCTCTTCCAATCCAGCATCAATGCGCTGCCCTCACCGCTTTTAAACACATTGGGCACCGGACAGCCCATGTTGATGTCAATCACGTCAAAGTCCTGCAACAGCTCGCTGCAGGCCATCCTCTCCATCACCGCGGGATTCCCGCCCAGCAGCTGCACCGCCCTGATTTTCTCCTGCTTTGTGGTAAACAGCAGCTTCCCTGTGGCCCTGTCCTGATATTTCAGCGCATTGGCACTGACCATTTCCGTAAAGCACAGACCGGCCCCCATTTCATAGGCCAGCATACGAAAGGGATAGCAGGTATAACCGGCCAGGGGTGCCATCAGCACATTGGAGGACAGCAGCAGTCCGCCCACACGTAATTTCCTGATTTCCATGTCTGTTCCCGCACACCTCTTATCTCAGTCCAAAAATTCTCTCCGTATTCTTCCGTGCATTTTCAGCCAGCTCTTCCTCGGATACTCTCATGTACTTAGCCAGCTCTCTCGCCACATATCTGACATTCTGCGGCACATTGGTCCTGTCCAGCCCCGGCACATTCTTCGGCGTCAGATAAGGTGCGTCTGTCTCCACCAGAATTCGGTCCAATGGAATCATCCGCACCGCCTCCCGCAGTTCCCTGCCCCGCCTGTCATCACAGATCCACCCGGTGATTCCAATGGAGAATCCCATGGAGAGATACTGTTCCAGTGTCTTCCCGTCACCCGTAAAGCAGTGTACCACAGACCTGCCGCAGATATCCTGATGCTTCTTAAATCTCCTGATAAAGTCTCCCGATGCGCTGCGCTCATGAAGAAAAAGAGGCCTGCCCAGCTTCTCCGCCAGCACAATATGCTTTTCCAGGCACCGGATCTGATTCTCCTTCGTGGAAAACATCCTGTCATAATCCAGCCCGCACTCGCCCACCGCAACGATTTTCTCATTATGCGTCAGAATCTGCTCCATCAGCGCAAAATCCTCCTGCCTGGCACGGTCCGCATTATGGGGATGAATTCCGACTGTCCCGAATACATTGTGATTTCTCACAAATCCGTCGATTTTCGCATTTTCACTTCCATCCGTTCCGGTGAGGATGCAGCACACGCCATTCTCCTCCGCTTCCCGAATCACTTTTTCCGGATCCGGAAATTGCCTGCAGAATAAATTTACTCCAATGTCATAGTATTTGACTTCCATATTCCTGTTCCTTCCGTTGGTTTTCTTATGGTCGTACTGATGGCCATTCGGCCGCTTCCTGCCTGGATATGTGCATATTATACCATGTGCAACAGCCCGCACATGGTATGGATGGCCATTCGGCCGCTTCCTGCCTGGATATGTGCATATTATACCATGTGCAACAGCCCGCACATGGTATGGATGGCCATTCGGCCGTTTCCTGCCTGGGATATGTGCATATTATACTCTGCCGTAACCTGCCGGTCAACAGGTTATGCCGCCCGGAATCGCCGCTTCGAGATTCGCACCTTCCCGCGAAGTCAAAATGGCGTTTCCGCTTGCTAATGTACCAGGCAATACGTTATAATAAGGTCATGATTTAATCAAGAAGGAGGATATCAACCAATGAGCAATGCAATAGAAGTGATTCAAAAGAGAAGTTCCACAAGAGGGTACACAGAAGAGCCCCTGACGGATTCGGAGCTGAATGTCCTGCTTCACGCAGGTCTCCAGGCGCCTACTGCCGCGAACAGACAGGAAATCCATTTTACGGTACTGAAAGGTGACAATCCTGTTCTGACAGAACTGGAAGAGGAGAAAAATCGTCTCCGCAATATTGTGAATCCGCCTCACAACTTTTACTACGAGGCTCCCACAGTAGTTATCTTAAGTGCAGACAGCACTTTTCACTGGAGCGAGCTGGACGCCGGGATTGCCGTGGAAAATATGGCGCTGGCGGCGGAAGAACTGGGACTGGGCAGTCTGATTATCGGCTGCATTCGGGACGCGATACAGGGAGAAAAGAAATCCGGCTTTTCAAATGCCCTGAAATTCCCGGAAAATTATGAATATAAAATTGCCATTGCTTTCGGGCATAAAGCGGTTACAAAGGAGCCCCATACCTATGATGCCGATGCGCAGGTTACTTATCTGTAAGGAAGGGTTACATAAACTCCCCGCAGTACGGGTTACTCAATCAGCCGTACCGCGGGGAGTTTCCGCTCCACAGGCAAGACAGTCCGGCTCCACCAGCCTCTGTTACTACTCTTTATACAGTTTTCCTGCCTTTCACTCCGCCTAAGTATTCAGCCTTTCCACTTTCAGACCACCGCCTCCACCAGCACCTTATCCCCCAGCATAATGGTCTTCACACCGGTCTCCTTCTTCTGATTAAAATTGAAGCTGAGCATATATCCTTTCTTCCGGCGGAAATAATCCAGGTACGCCACAAGCTGGCTTTCCCCTCTCTCATTGTACTCATTCCCCCGCCAGATCTTCATCTCCACCACGAACTGCTCGCCACGGTAGTCCACCACCACATCCGTCCGGCCCGCATCCCGGGTCTGGGCCTCCAAGTAATAATTCCCTGTGCCGTTGATGATTGGTTTCAGGTACAGCAGGAAGAATTTACGTCCATACTTTTCGATGAATTTCTCATCGTTGTCGCCATAAATTTCCTGGAAATGCTCTACAAACTTCTCCAGCACGCGCTTCATGTCCAACCTGCCGCTTTGGATAAAGCGAGACTTGTCGTACTCGCTACACTGAAATGAATCCCTTTTTATTGCCTCCTCTGTAATAAACAGATTCAACAACCGCATTTCAAAGACACGATTCGCAATTACAACCCGATCAGCTTTTTCTCTCAGAAAGCCAAACATAATCCCCAGATTTATAGGCTTGATATCCGGGCTGAATGACACTTCCTTTCCTTCATACAAGATCTGTTCCATCATGTCCCTGAGCTCAGGGTACTGGTCAAGCTGCCTTACCATACTTTCAAACAATGGGAGTTTTCTTTTTAGCAGAATTTTTACCGCCTCCCCGATACCCTCTCCTGACCAGTTTTTCCTATTCATATCTCTGTTGCCGGTAAAAGCTTCATCCTCCGGAAGCTGTTCATCCAATATCTTACAGATTGCAGATACCAGATATGGATAGCCGGAGGTATATTGGTATATTTGCTCCGCCACAGCCGCCGTATCCATACCCGTATGATGGTCTGCCTCGTATTCTTGAAGCATATTTTCAATCTGAGCCGCAGAAAATTCCATCTTAACATTAAATTCCGCCGCGATATTCCATGGACTGTTATACTGATGTTCCACCTCCGGGCGTATTTTCAGCTTGAGATTTTTAATGTCATAAACGCCTGCAAGGATGACTGAATGAAAGGCAGGACTTTGCTCACGGTCAATATAATATCCCCTCAGCTGTGCCAGGAAATCCACGAATACCTGATTGTTAGCAGCGTTGTCCACTTCGTCTATAATCAGAACCACTGGTTTCTCCGCCGTTCGGCAGAGTCCGCTCATCCTCCGGAACAAAATATCTAACGAGGGATTTTGTACTTTCTGTAAGGATACCAGGCTTTCCACAGCTTCCGCATCCATATTTTCCGCACTCCTCTGCGAACCGGACAGCAATTTCTCCAGATATGCGGCAAACTTTACTACAAATGTCTGTTCATCAGCAAAGTTTGCAGTGCTCATCAACTGAAAGTCCATAGGAATTACCGCGTAATCATCCCTCAGGTACTCTATCAGGAGCCGCAATGTTGTAGTCTTGCCATACTGCCTTCCCCGGTTAATCACAAAGTATTTCCCCCGGTCCACATACAACCGCTTTATCGCATCCAATCTGTCATCAAGCCGTACCATATAATGAATCCCCGGTCTGCAGCATCCTTCTGTGTTGAAATAACGCTCCATTCGCTTCTTCCTTCCTGTCCACCATGTTCTCTGCTGTTCATTTCATTTTAGCATGAGGTACAGAATCTGTAAACACACGAATAATGGCTCTATGAACCTGTTGTATGGCTCTGGAAAGAACCATCTCAAATAAAAATCCTGGTATAAGCCACATTATGTCCACTTATACGGACAGGCTACAAGCACGTGCAGTCCTAGCTGTTCTCACACCACCGCTTCCACGATTTCCTTTTCGCCAACCACAATGATCTTCACACCAGTCTCCTTCTTCTGATTAAAATTGAAACTGAGCATATATCCTTTCTTCCGGCGGAAATAATCCAGGTACGCCGCAAGCTGGCTTTCTCCTCTCTCATTGTACTCGTTCCCACGCCAGATCTTCATCTCCACAACGAACTGCTCGCCACGGTAGTCTACCACCACATCCGTCCGGCCCGCATCACGGGTCTGAGCCTCCAGGTAATAATTCCCTGTGCCGTTGATAATGGGCTTCAGGTACAGCAGGAAAAATTTACGTCCATACTTTTCGATGAATTTCTCATCGTTGTCGCCATAAATTTCCTGGAAATATTCCACGAACTTTTCCAGCACCCTATTCATATCAAGTCTGCCGTCTCGGATAAACTGGTTCCTGTCGCTCTGCCCCTGTTTGAATGCATCACTTCGTACGGATTCCTCAGACATAAACAGATTCAATAGATACATCTCAAAGATTCGGTTTGCAACGACTATCTGTCCATCTTCTTCTTTCAGAAATCCAAACATAGTCCCCAAACTGACAGATTGAATCCCAAGACTAAACGATAACCTCTGCCCTTCATACAGGATTTGTTCCAGCACATCCTTCAGATCCGGATACAGATCCAACTGACGTGTCATGCTGTCAAATAAAGGAATTCTTGTCTTCATAATGATTGATACCGCTTCCCCAATTCCTTCTTTCGACCAAACACTCTCCTGCTCTGCATACTCCTCCTTTTCAGGCAGACGTTCATCCAATATCTTACAGATTGCAGACACCAGATAGGGATAACCCGATGTATATTGGTAAATCTCTTCGGCCACTGCGGCTGTATCCATTCCTGTCCGGTGATCCGACTCATATTCCTCAAGCATACCCCTGATCTGCGCGGAGGAAAGGTCCATTTCAACATTGAATTCCGCCGCGATGTTCCAGGGGCTGTTGTACTGATGCTCATCATCCGGGCGTATTTTCAGCTTCAAATTTTTAATGTCATACACACCTGCCAATATCACCGATTGAAAGGCAGGACTGTAATCCCTGTCAAGGTAGTAACGCTGAAGCTGTGCCAGAAAGTCAACAAATACCTGGTTATTTGACTCGCTGTCCACTTCGTCTATTATCAGGACCATGGGCTTTTCCGCCGTCCGGCACATCCCGCTGAGACACCGGAACAGCTTGTCAATCCCAAGCCTTTTCTGATCTCTCAACGCAATCAGATTCCGGTAAGCTTCCTCGCCCACCGCATTCCGCAGTTCCTCTCTTCCGGAGAAGATTTCTTCCAGATAATCAATAAAGGCCAATACAAAGGTGGGGCCGTCCACAAAACAATCCGCCCCAAGAGCCTGGAAGTCCATAGGCAGAACTACATAATCATCCTTCAAATATTCTGCCAGCGCTCTGAGCGTTGTGGTTTTCCCATACTGCCTTCCCCGATTGATGACAAAGTATTTCCCCCGGTCCACATACAATCGCTTTATCGCATCCAATCTGTCATCAAGCCGTACCATATAATGAATCCCCGGTCTGCAGCATCCTTCTGTGTTGAAATAACGCTCCATTCGCTTCTTCCTTCCTGTCCGCCATGCTCTCTGCTATTCATTTTATTTTAGCATGATGTACAGAATCTGTAAACACACGAATAATGGCTCTGTGAACGAAGATTCCCGTCATAAGGGTTATCAATAAGCCATCATGAGCACTGTGGGGGGAATTTATACTGAAAAAACTTATCCTTGACTCTCTTCATGCTTCTCCATATCCTTCAGCTTCGTCGTGCTGATTCCTTCCGTATAAGGGAAAAATATCAGATCCGATCCATGCCTTCGCAGAAAGTCCCTTTTCGCCTGCCATTTCGGCTCATTCTCATAGTCGCTCCCCGAAAACTGCGCATCAAAGTGATATCTGCGGTATGCCTCATCTGTGTCTCCTTTTTCCACCGGTATCTCCACTGCCTCATCCACATACCGGCATGCACGCACAATGGCAATTCGCTCTGCAAAAGGAATCCGGGGCGTCGATTTCTTATGCCGTATCACCCCCTCATCTGTCACAACCCCGACAATCAGATAATTGCACTGTTCTTTGGCACGCCTCAGCAGATTAAGGTGCCCTATATGAAAAAGGTCGAACACCCCCGCCACATATCCGATATTATATTTTTTACTTCCCGGCACCTGGACAGGTGAAGCTTGTTTCCGGTTCTGCTCAAAATCGTTTCCCTGCTCCTGCACAGAACCACCTGAATCACGATAAAATGTATTAGGCCACTTACCAATGATTTTTGACGCAAAATGGCAAAATTTCTGCGTAAG
>CAJUQT010000065.1 GCA_910588225.1 uncultured Acetatifactor sp. | reverse complement strand
AGAGGCTGTGAACAAATGTTTTGTATACTTTTTATTTTTCAAACACGCTCTAGAATGTGTATGGCTCAAAAAGCAGACTGGCCATCGGTGGAATACCCCGGAACAAATTTTAATTGAGCCGTTGCGCGGACTTGCTTAATATGCTCCTGTAACGGTTCGGATGGCATGGAAATATTGCAAATGAATCATTGCACGGAATTTCAGACAGAGATATAATCAGAAAAAAGGCGGCTGTAACTGAAGCTAAGGAAAGTACAGTGAGAGGCGGCAGAACTAAAATAAGAGGAGAACATATATGATCTGGAAAAACATCGAAATTCACAACGCAGCGGAACTGGTGGAAACGGACGGGGGCGTGACCTGGACCCGGGTTCCCGGGGAAATCCGGGAAAGAATGGAAAAGGAGAACGGAAAAGTAATGGCGGGGAATTCCACTGGTGTGGAGCTTCGCTTTGTCATGAAGGGCGACGAGGTTAGAATCCGCATGGCGGCGCTGGTTCCATCGACCTCGGTTTTCCATGTGTTCCGGGGAGCGATTCAGGGCGGATGGGAAGACCATGAAGTGGATAAGTATGTTTTTGAGGAGCCCCGGGAATATGTGATTAAAAAAAGAGGGAATTCGGAGGTGCTGAAAAGGATAGCGGAAGAGTTCGGCCAGAATTGGGATCCGGAGGTGGTCAGGATTGTATTTGACAGAGGCAGCTTTGTTCTTTACGACATAATCGGAGAAGCGGAGCCGCCAAAGCCGGAGCAGTGTCCGCCGCAAACGCTGCTGGCTTACGGGTCCTCCATCACCCACGGTTCCAACTCCATCGATGCTTCTCACTCCTGGGTATGGCAGGCGGCGGACCGGATGAAGATGGATTACAGGAATCTGGGAATGGCGGGGGCGTGTGCAATGGAGCCTGACTTGGTGGACTATATTGCGGCTGAGGGAGAGCAGAACAGGTGGGCCGCGGCGGTTCTGGAGCTGGGAATCAATGTCCTGGACTGGGAGAAGGATAAAATCCATGCCAGGGTTGCCAATACGCTGAGACAGGTAGCCGGAAGAAATCAGGGGAAGCCTGTTTTTGTGATTTCACCTTTTTACTGTTCCGACGATTACAAAAATCAGGGACAGGCGGCAGAATGGAGAGAGAGTATTGAGGAAGAGGTGAAAAAGGCCGGTTATGCCAATATTACTTATATCAACGGTCTGGATTTGCTGGGAGACATGTCTCTGTTGTCCGCCGACGA
The DNA here is from genome assembly GCA_910588225.1 of uncultured Acetatifactor sp. Lineage (GTDB taxonomy): Bacteria > Bacillota > Clostridia > Lachnospirales > Lachnospiraceae > Acetatifactor. The sequence goes on along the minus strand of CAJUQT010000065.1, from coordinate 16,805 downwards.
AGTGCATCCGAATATCTATGGGGTACAGCAGATTGCAGATCGTCTGACTGAACGTCTGCGGGAGGCCGGTGGTATCCGGATTGTCTGACCGGTGCCTGAAAGCGGTGCAGGGTATTTGCTGCTGACGCAGACGGCAATCCGGATTACAAGATGCCGGATGAAATTGAGTATCGGACGGTTCGGAGAAAAAGGAAAGAATGTCTAAAAGAAATGGTTCTGCGTAAAAACGCCGTATGGAAAAGCAACGGCGTTTTTTTGATGCGCATATTAGCGCAACAAAAATTGCGCACATAAAACAGATAATTGGCTAAAGTGTATATTTTAAGCAGTTATATTTGAAATATATATAAATTGACAACAAAAAAATAATTTTCTATAATTTTAATAAAGCTAATATTCCGAAAAGAATTAGAAAAAGAGCGCAATAAATTGCGCAAACAAGAGAAAGGGAGAAGTGTAAGAGCATGAAGAAATTTTTGAAGAAGCTGTACAAGTATCGGGTTTATCTTCTAATGCTGTCCCCGGCAGTGATCTACACGCTGGTCTTCGCGTACTATCCCATGACGGGAATTGTAATGGCTTTCAAAAAGTACAATTATGCCGGAGGCATTTGGGGAAGTCCCTGGAACGGATTTGAAAATTTCAAGTTTTTCTTCAAATCAGGGCAGGCGGCAATGGTGACCAGGAATACGGTTCTGTACAATATACTTTTTATTGTCTGCGGAACGGCGGTGCAGGTGGCGGTGGCAGTGTTCTTGACGGAGATACATAACAAATGGTTCCGGAAGCTTTCCCAGTCTATGATGTTCCTGCCTTACTTTATTTCCTGGGTTATCGTAGGCGTCATGGCTTTCAACCTGTTCAGCTCGGATTACGGCTTTATTAACCGGATTATCACGGCGCTGGGAGGAGAAAAGGTTCCCTTCTATACAAGTCCGAAGTCCTGGCCGTTTATTCTCCTCTTCTTTAATATCTGGAAGGGTGTGGGATACGGGTCGGTTATGTATCTGGCGGCGATTATGGGTGTGGATACTTCCATCTATGAAGCGGCGGCCATCGACGGAGCCAATGTGTTCCAGCGGATTTTCAAGGTGACGATTCCCTCCATCATGCCCACTATGGTCATTTTGTTCCTGATGAGCATCGGCGGAATCTTCAGAGGAAACTTCGACATGTTCTACAACCTGGTGGGAAATAACGGTCTGCTGTTTGAATATACGGACGTTATAGACACGCTGGCCATGAGAGCACTGATTTCCAGCAACAACTTCGGCATGTCGGCGGCAATCGGTCTCTTTCAGTCGGTACTGTGCTTTGTCACGGTTCTGCTGGCGAACAAGCTGGTCAGCATGTACGACAGAGACTATACATTGTTCTGAGGGAGGTGGAGAATATGGCAAGGTCAAATAATCATCTGGGAAAAGTAAAAGTGGGAAAAGATGTGATTACACTGCACGCTATCGCGTATACATTCTGCGGGCTGATTGCGCTGGTCTGCCTGGTACCCTTTATCATGGTGCTGTCAGGCTCCTTCTCCTCGGAACCTGCGATTTCGGCAAACGGGTTTTCCGTACTTCCGCAGGAGTTTACGCTGGAAGCCTATAAAAATGTATTCCGGGAGCCCATTGTCATTTTCCGGGCTTACGGCACCACTATTGTGCTGACCATTGTGGGAATGCTTGTGGGACTTCTGGTTCAGACCATGACGGCGTACGTGCTGGCAAGAAAAGATTTCGAATGGAGAAATGCTTTTTCCTTTTTCTTCTATTTTACCACGCTGTTCAACGGCGGCCTGGTGCCTACCTTTATCCTGTATACACAGACGCTGAAGCTGAAAGACAGCTATCTGGCGTTGCTGCTTCCGTTAATGTTCAGTGTTTATAATCTGCTTATTATGAAGAGCTACATTATCGGAATTCCGGACTCTCTGGTGGATGCGGCGAAGATTGACGGCTGCGGAGAAGTCAGAACTCTCTTCCAGGTGGTAATGCCCCTGATCAAACCGGCTTTGGCTGCGGTGGGACTTTTCATCGCTCTGGCATACTGGAACGACTGGTACAATGCCATGCTGTATATCAATTCCGAGGAAAAATATCCGCTGCAGTATTTCCTGTACCAGAAGGTGAACAATATAGAGGCCTACAAAAAGCTGATTTCCAACGGCGCGGTTTCCAGTTCCGCAGTGAGCGCCATATCCATGCCGACACAGACTCTGAAAATGGCCCTGACTATCGTGGTGACCGGCCCCATTATTCTGGCATTTCCCATTGCACAGAAGTACTTTGTACAGGGTATCACCATCGGAGCCGTAAAAGGATGATCATATCCGGAAGAATGACAGTCCGGCGGAGAGCGGACTGAGGCGGTTAACGGTACTGCCCGCCGGACTTCAACGGCGGTAAAAAATAGAGTATGTACAAATTAAAGGAGGTATGTATGAAAAAAAGGTTACAGAAAATTACGACATTATTTTTGAGCACTGCCATGACTGTGGCTATGCTTGCAGGCTGCGGAAATAGCGGTGGAAATACACAGAGCGACGCCGGCAATTCCGGGGGGGCAGATACGCCTTCCGGTGAAAATAGCTCCGCAGGTGATGACGGAAGCGGTTCCGCGGGAACCATAGACACTTCCGAACATGTGGATTTGAAAATGTATCTGATCGGTGACAGAACCCCTGATTTCGATGAAGTGTACGGTGAAATCAACAAGATTCTGGAGGAGAAGCTGAACTGCTCCATCTCTGTGGAGTTCCTGTCCTGGGGCGAGCATGACACCAAATATTCGCTGCTGTTCTCCGGCCAGGAGGATTTTGACCTGATTTTCACTGCAGCAGGCTGGGCCCATTATCAGCAGACCGTGGCGCTGGGCGGCTTCTATCCGCTGTCAGAGGAATTCATCCAGACCTATGCGCCGGATATCTGGGAAGTAGTTCCGGAAGTGGCATGGCAGCAGGCGACTATCGACGGACAGGTCTATATGGTGCCCAATTACAACAGTGAGTTTGGTCAGGACGTGCTGGCTGTCCGGGGAGATTTGCTGGAAAAATATGGCATGAAGGATATCACCAGCTGGGATGAGCTGCGTCAGTTCTATCTGGCCTGTGCGGCGGATGGTATGTATGCCAGCCAGGGTGGACCCTGGTATACCTGGTTCAGAGGACAGGGCTTCAGAGGAATTACCGGAACACCTAAGTCGGGAGAAACGGTGCTGTTCAATAACGATGATCCCAATGATACGAAAATTTACTATCTGCTGGATTGGGAAGGCTTCAGTGAGTACTGCCATCAGATGAAGGAACTGGCGGATGCGGGCTGCTGGTCCAAAGACGTGCTGAATTCCGGTGACGAGCGTCAGACCGGCCTGCTTACCGGCAGAGCGGCAACCATGGTCTGGAATATGGGTTCCTGTGTAACTTACGGAAAACAGGCCAATGCAGAGCATCCGGAGTGGAAGGTGACTATATGCGATCCTCAGGCTGACAGAGCGAAGGATGTGAAGCCTTATACTAACAATGGCGTGGCAATCAATATCAACAGTCAGCACAAGGAAAGAGCCATGATGGTATTGAACGAGTTCTACTGCAACCCTGCAATTCAGGATCTGGCCATGCTGGGAATCGAAGGAAAGCACTGGAAGGCTGTTGGCGATGACCAGTACGAAGTAATTGATGAGAGCAATTACGGTGTGTCCAGCAACTGTAACTGGGGATGGAACAACGAGAGCATTCAGAGAAAGGAATACATTGCAGATAAGACCGCTTTGGATGAGAGACAGGAAGAGCTGGAGAAGCTCTGGAAAGCAAATATCAAGGAGACAGAGAATCCTTATCGCGGATTCAGCTTTGATTCCCAGAATGTGAGTACACAGTTCGCAGCAGTGGAAGCTGCAATGGGAACGTACTATGATCCGTTGCTGAACGGCCTGGTAGACGATGTGGACGCTTCCATCGAAGCGCTGCGCAAGGCCATGGACGATGCAGGCATGCAGGATATTCTGGAAGAGGTAGAGCGTCAGGCGAAGGAGTTCCTGGAGAATAAGTAAACCGCTGTACAGGTGGCACCAGGAGGGGCAGTGAGCAGTCACCGCCCCTCTTTTGTACAAAACGGGGAATCGGAGAAGGACGGCAAATGCAAAAATAACCGGGGATCTCAAAGGAAGTCTGCGGGGGTGTGCCAGATCAAATAGAACTATTATAAATAAAAGAGACTGCAGAACGGAAAATGAGGAGATATTATGAGAAATCAGATCAAAATTATTTCAAAAAGGAAGGCTCCTGAGCTGCTTCCCATGGGAGGAAGGGATAGGGATGGTAACCTGTATCAGGCAGATAACATCAGCCTGCTGAAAAACGGGAAGAGAATTCTGCCGGTTATGGGCGAATTCCATTATTCCAGGTATGAGCCGGAGAGCTGGGAGGAAGAATTGCAGAAAATGCGGGCCGGGGGCATAACGATTGCAGCCACCTACATTTTCTGGATTCATCACGAGGAGAAGGAAGGCGAATGGGATTTCAACGGCTGCAGGAACTTGCGGCATTTCCTGGAGCTGTGTCAGAAGACGGGACTGCAGGTGTGGCTTCGCATCGGTCCCTGGGCTCACGGAGAATGCAGGAACGGAGGATTTCCGGACTGGATAGCCCGCATGGATAAGGAGAAGGTGCGTGTGAACGAGCCGGAATACCTGGGATATGTGGAGAAATATTTCGGGAAACTGGGAGAGCAGTGCCGGGGAATGATGTGTAAGGACGGCGGTCCGGTGATCGGCGTACAGCTGGAGAATGAGTACGGACACTGCGGCGGACCCGCGGATGCCGAAAAAGGGCTGGCTCATATGTCACAGCTGAAGAAGATGGCCATAGCGGCAGGATTTGAAGTGCCGTACTATTCCGCTACCGGGTGGGGCTCCTATGTGGTGGAAAACGAGACGCTTCCCATGCTGGGAGGTTACGTGGATGCCCCCTGGGCCACGCATACAAAGGAACTGCCTGCGGGAAGCAGCTTCCTTTTTGAATCCTATAAAATAGATGATAATATCGGCTCCGACCGCAAGAGTCACGATGGGAGAAGGACTACCTATGATGTGTACAAATATCCCTGGCTGACGGCGGAGCTGGGAGCAGGAATTCAACCCACAAGCCACAGACGGCCCTATCCCTGGCCGGAGGATACGGAGGCTCAGGCATTGTGCATTCTGGGAAGCGGCGGAAATCTGCCGGGGTATTATATGTATCACGGGGGCATCAATCCGGAGGGAAAATACAGCACCCTGCAGGAATCTCAGGCGACGGATGTCTACAACAATCTTCCCGTTAAATGCTATGACTTCCAGACCTGTATCAGAGAGTCGGGAGAGCTGAACGAAAGTTATGGCAGGCTGAAGAAGATGCATTTTCTGATGGAGGATTACGGGGAGATTCTGGCCGGGGCAGAGGTCCATTTTCCGGAGGTATTGCCGGTATCACCGGAAGATATGCATACTATACGTACAGCTGTGAGAATGAATCATGAGGCGGGGACCGGTTTCCTGTTCCTGAATAATCATCAGAGAAGGCGGAAAATGGAGCCTCACAAGGACTTTGCCATAGGGCTGCAGACAGAAAAGGGAACCATGACAATTCCACATCTTTTCCTGAAAACGGGAGAATGTGCCGTCATTCCATTCGGCCTGCAGGTGGGAGACAAAAAGCTGGAGCTGACCAATGCCAGTCTGCTGTGCAGAATCGGGCAGAGAGGATTCTTCTATACTGATCTGGAGAAGCCATATTTCCAATGGGAAGGAACAGAAGGAAATATTGTGGTATTGACTGCACAGGAGGCGAATCATGCGTTCAGAATAGCAGATACACTGTATATTGTGGAGCACGGGGACAGTGGCCTGATAGAAGCGGACGGCGGGAAATATCTGCTTACGAAGGCGGCGGAAGAGAAATTAACCATATACCGGGAGACGGGAGGGGCGGAAAGCATTACTGTCAGCGTGCAGGAACCGGTGAAACCGGAAGCGAAGACCGTATTTACACGGGAGGAAAGGGATTCGGACGGAAAGCTGCTCTGGAGGGAATATCGACTTACCATGGGCGGTTATCAGAAGGATGCGATACATCAGCTGTATGCCTCTTTAGATTATCTGGGAGACCGGGCGGAAGTCTGTCAGAATGGGGTCCTGGTGGACGATTGGTTTACCAATGGGGAGAGATGGCATGTGGGGCTGAGACGTTTTGGCTATCCCGAAGAGCTGACCATCCGGATTTATGCCAGCGATAATCCGCTGCCCTGCAGTTATGGAACGGAAGTGTACTATGACCTGCCGGTGGAGAAGGGCTGTGAGCTGCGCGGCGTGGAGCTGCTGCCGGAATATCGTATCGAACTTAAGTAAGAAGGCTCAGCCGTAATAAAGCAGTTCTAAAATGCAGGAAGAAATGAAGGGGCTGCGTCCAGAACAGGTCTGGTACAGTGAAAAAGAGGCCTTATCCGGGAACGAACCGGTTGACAGAATGGTCGGCTTCTTCATACCTACACCAAAGAGGCGGCGCGGATGGTATGGGATGAATTTTTCTGTAAGTATTTCGTAAACGAGGACGGCATGATTGCCTGTATGGGACATACGGTTAAGGAGCAGTGTGAGATTTCATGGAGCAGAATGATGGGGGTTGGCATGAAACAGGAAGACATAGCAAAAGAACTGGGATTATCAAAAAGTACGGTATCCAGGGCATTGTCCGGAAAAGGGAGAATCGGCAGGGAGACCAGAATCAGAATTCAGAATTTTATCAGGGAGAAGGACTCGGACAAGTCGAACAGGGAAAATGGGAAACCGGGTACGGAGACCAGAAATATAGGAGTTGTGTTCCCCGGAGATATTTACATAAACGGCAATCCGTATTTCCTGGAATGTCTGCTGGGAATCTGCGAGACGACCACCCTTCTGGAATATAATGTTATGATTACGGTGGGGACGGCCGGGAACATTTCCGGAATTCAGAAGCTTGTGGAACAGAACAGAGTGGACGGCATTCTTCTGACGAGAAGTCTGGAGAATGACAGAGCACTGCAGTATCTGATAGGAGCAAAGTGTCCTGTGGGGATTACCGGCCTGTGCGATTATGAGGAAGTCATCCAGGTGGATATGGACAATGAGGGGGCGTCGGAAAGCCTGCTTTCCCTGCTGATTGGGAAAGGATTCCGACGGTTTGCTCTGGTGGTGGATGATCTGTCGATTCATGTGAACAGAAGCCGTTACAACGGATTTAATAATGCCATTTTAAAAAATGGTCTGCAGAAGGAAAATCAGGCGGTTTATATGGGAAAATTTCAGAAGGACCTGTGTGACTCCATGATTCAGGATATGCAGGCCAAACGGATAGAATGTGTGGTGTGTGGGGATGACATTCTGTGCAGTCAGCTGATGTCCAGACTTCAGGCGAAGGGGTACCGGATTCCCAGGGACATTGCCATTGCGTCTCTGTATAACAGTGCGGCGCTGGACAATTTTTCCCCTTCTGTCACGGCGGTGAACGGGTCGGCCAGAACCGCGGGAAATGTGCTGGGGAAGCAGATGATTCAGTTCCTGCAGGGACGGGAGTATCAGAAAAAGACCATGATAGAGTACGAGATTCTTATGCGGAAATCCACGGAGAGAAAGTAAGTCAGCGGCCTGCCGCGGAACTGGAAAACAGCGTCTGGCCGTGCAGTGCCCCAGAGAACTTGCAGCTGCAAGTTCTCTGCCCAAGCCTGGGCACAGGACGGCCTGCCGCGGAACTGGAAAACAGCGTCTGGCCGTGCAGTGCCCCAGAGAACTTGCAGCTGCAAGTTCTCTGCCCAAGCCTGGGCACAGGACGGCCTGCCGCGGAACTGGAATAGGAGGTTAAATTTATATGTTTTATAAAGGCATGGATATTTCCTTTCTGCCTCAGTGTGAGGCGGAAGGAATGCGGACGAAAGATTTTGACGGGACCATAATGGAACCTTTTGCCTTAATTCAAAAATATGGTGTGAACGCTGTGCGGCTGCGCATCTGGCATACGCCGGAAAATGTGGAACATTCCGGCGGTTACTGCAGTCTGGAACACACCATTGCCATGGCAAAGCGTATCAGAGAGCATGGAATGGCATTCATGCTGGACTTTCATTATTCGGATTTCTGGGCGGATCCGGGGCATCAGGTAAAGCCGAAAGCCTGGGAAGCTTTCAGCCTGGAAGAGCTGCAGGAGGCTGTGTTTTCCTATACCAGGGATACCCTTCTGGAGCTGAAAAAGCAGGATGTGATGCCGGATATGGTACAGATTGGCAACGAAATCAGAAGCGGGCTGCTGTTCCCGGAGGGAGAGCTGCCGGACTATGAAGGCATGGTGAAGCTGGTGAACGCCGGAATCGACGGGGCCAGGGCGGTGAATGATCCGAACCTGAAAATCATGATTCATCTGGACCAGGGGGGCAGATATTTTTACCTGAAGGAATGGTTCGAGAATTCTTTCCGGAACGGGCTGAAGGATTTCGACCTGATCGGGCTGTCCTACTATCCTTTCTGGCATGGCACCTATTCGGATTTGAGGGGAACCATGGAGCGGCTGATTCAGGACTACCACAAACCTATTATGATTGTGGAGACAGCCCATGCCTGGAGGAAATGTGAGGGTGGTTTTATCGATGAGATTCAGGAGAAGATAGCCGGATTCCCGGCCAATCCTCAGGGACAGCGCCAGGTACTGGAGCTGGTCAGCAGCATTGTGGCGTCGCTGCCGGACAATATGGGGCAGGGCATTTTCTACTGGGAGCCTCTGTGCGTGCCGAATTCTTCCGCTGGCGGCTGGGCCAGCAATATGGGTATCCTGGATGAAGAAGGCAAAGTGATGGAGGCAATCCGGGCCTTTACCTTTGACAGCGAGAACGTGGATAAGGGGAAATGGGCGAAGATATATGAGCCTCAGACGATTATAGCTCAGGTGGGACAGAGTGTAACACTGCCGGAGACGGTGTCGGTGCTGCTGGCGGATGGCAGTATCAGAGAAGAGCAGGTGATCTGGCAGGAAGGAGACTCTGTTGCCTGCGAAGAAACGGGCAGCCGCGTAATAGAAGGATATGTGGGAGAAGAAAAATGTCCCGTGCAGATGGAAATCAGGACGGAAAACGCGCTGGAAGCTGGGGCGAATCTTGTGGCGGATCCCAACTGGGACGAAGGGATGAGCAGGTGGCAGGTGGAGAGCAGCGGAGACGAAGTCATTGCGCAGCTTTTCCCCGAGTTTGTGGATCCTTATCCAGCGCCGCCGCTGAATGCGCTGCGGGTGGAATGTGCGAGACATTTTACCTATCAGGTCAGCCAGCTGGTGACTCTGGCGGAAGCGGGGCGTTACTGCCTGCAGGCCCAGTTTCAGGGGACGGATACCACGGGAGTGGATGTGCGGCTTTTTGCCAGACAGGGGGAGAAGCAGAGGGAGCTGGTCATGCATCTCACGGAACATGGCTTTGAAGTGGGGCGGATAGAAGACCTGGAGCTGGAGAAGGGGACTGTGATCATAGGTGTGCACATTGAGGCGTCGCCCATGTATGGGATGGTGCGGAGATTTTCTCTGGTGCGGACGGGCTGAACTGAATGATGATGGTGAGGGGCTGTGCGACTTCCGACAGCCCCTTTTTCTTGTCTCTTCGCAGTATTTGTGGTAAGGTAAATATATTGAGACTTACAGTTGCGTTTTGCGTGGATATGTTACTGAATGAGATGGTTACATGAGATATGCTGGAATAGGGGAGATTTGTAAAGAAATCAGTTCAGGAAGCAAAAACAGGAGGGCAGTCTATGGGAGTATATCTGAATCCTGGAAAGAGCGGGTTTGAAGAGATAAGGAACGGAAGTTATGTGGATAAGACAGGGATGATCTGGCTTATCAACCGAACAATAGGAACAAAACAGAAACTGACCTGCATCAGCAGGCCGCGCCGCTTTGGGAAATCTTTTGCGGCGCAGATGCTGTGTGCCTATTATGACAAGACTTGTGATTCCTCTGCGCTGTTTGACGATCTTGAGATAGCCACCCGGGAGGATTTTCGCGATACCTATGGAAAATATCTGAATCAATATGATGTAATTTACCTTGATATGACAAATATCATGGGGGAGATGGGGAAAAGCGGGATGGTGTCCTATATCAGACGCAAAGTGACGGAAGAACTTTCGGCGGCGTATCCTGATTTGCAGGCGGATTCGGAGTCCCTTTCTGCCACATTGGTCCATACTGCAGAGCTGACCGGCAATAAATTCATCATGATTATAGATGAATGGGATGCCCCCATAAGGGAAATGCCAAAGGTCCAGAAGGAATATCTTGCTTTTCTGCGTGCTCTGTTCAAAAGCAGCGGTACCACGGACAGGATTTTTGCGGCGGTCTATATGACCGGAATTCTGCCGATTAAAAAAGACGGTTCAGAGTCGGCCATTTCTGATTTCTGGGAATATTCTATGCTGGAACCGGGAGAATTTCAGGCTTATGTGGGGTTTACGGAGAAGGATGTGGAAAAGCTCTGTGCGGAGCATGGGCTGAGCTTTGAAGAGGCAAAGAAATGGTATGACGGATATTCTTTTGATAAGGTTACGTCTGTATATAATCCCTATTCCATTATGAAGGCAGTCCTTATGGGAAAATTTAAGTCTTATTGGCGGATGTCTTCTGCCGCCGACGCGTTGGAGGATTATATTGCAGGCGATTACGACGGATTGTTCCAGGCTGTTCTGGAGCTGCTGGGAGGAATTCGGATTCCTGTGGATACGGATGGTTTCAATAATGATGTGGCAGAGGTGAAATCAAGAGACGATATGCTGACGCTTCTGATACATCTGGGCTATCTGGCATATGACGGGGAGGAAGGGACTGTGCGGATTCCCAATGAGGAGATAAGGCTTGAGTTCTCCAAATCGATTCGGGAAGTGAAAAGTACAGAAGCGGTAAGGCGATTACGTGAAAGCAGGCAGCTGATTCAGGATACTGTTCAGATGAAGGAAGAGGCAGTGGCGGCGCAGATTGAGAAGATTCATGCAGAGATGGCGGATCCCGTGCACTACAATAACGAACAGGCTTTGCGCAGCGTGATTCAGATTGCTTATTACAGTTATACGGATTATTATTTAAAATTCGAAGAACTGCCTTCCGGAGATGGGTATGCGGATATTGTATATTTTCCAAAACGGGCTTCCAGAGTACCGGTGCTGGTAGTCGAGCTGAAATGGAATAAGTCCGCAGAGGGAGCCATTGCACAGATCAAGGATAAGCGGTATTTTGACGCTTTCAAGGATTATGGCGGGGAGATTCTGTTGGTGGGTATCAATTATGACAGGGAAGCAGGAGGGGAGAAGAGAAAGCATACCTGTGTGATTGAGAAAATATGAGTGAAAGGGCTCAATGTGCAGTTCAGAGAAGACAGTAAAGAATATATACTGTACATCAATGAAAGTTGCTGTAACCTGCAACGGAGTCACAGACCTGACAGTGACGAGCCGCCATCGTTATGGTGGCTTTAAAACCGCCAGCCATATATGCTTATCTTAGACGGAAGCGTAAATTCTGATAGTACGCAGAAAGGACTTGAAATGAATTCAGATGACAGAACAGTGGAGAATAAAAGGAACACGGCGCACACCAAAGACATGACCACAGGGAATCCCTATAGCCTGATGCTGGGCTTCGCCCTGCCGATTTTTTTGAGTCAGGTGTTTCAGCAGCTGTACAATACGGCGGATGCCTTTATCGTGGGCAGATATCTGGGAACGAACGCCCTGGCGGCGGTGACATCTTCCGGCACGCTGATTTTTCTGATGATCAGCTTTTTTGCCGGGATTGCCATGGGTGCGGGTGTGGTGACATCCAGATACTTCGGCGCGGGGGACGGAGAGCAGGTCTCCCGCTCTATTCATACGGTGCTGGCCTTCGGCATTGTGGCAGGTGTGCTGCTGACCGTGGTGGGTGTGGTATTTACGCCTACTTTTCTGGTGTGGATGCAGACAGACCCGGAAGTGCTGCCGGAAGCAGTTTCCTATTTCCGCTACTATTTTCTGGGGTCCCTGGCCCTGGTGCTGTACAATGTCTGCCGCAGTATCATGAATGCCCTGGGAGACAGCAGGCGGCCGCTGTATTATCTGATTTTTTCTTCCATATTAAATGTGGTGCTGGATGTGGTGTTCCTGGCGGCTTTTCACTGGGGTGTCTGGGCGGCGGCTGTGGCTACGGTGATTTCTCAGGCGGCCAGCGTGGTGCTTTGTCTGATCCATCTGACCCGGAAAGGGAATGTGTTTACTGTGGAATGGAGGAAGATTCGCTTTCATAAGGATATGCTGTTGGAAATCATTCACAACGGTCTGCCTTCCGGCGTGCAGAATTCGGTGATTGCCTTTGCCAATGTGATTGTGCAGTCTCAGATTAATTCCTTTGGGCGTCTGGCTATGGCGGCATACGGAACACATGCGAAGATTGAAGGCTTTGCCTTCCTGCCAATTACCAGCTTCAATATGGCCTGTACCACGTTCATCAGCCAGAATCTGGGTGCAAGAGAGTATGACCGTGCGAAAAAGGGAGCACGTTTCAGTATCCTGGCGGCTGTGGTGTCGGCGGAAGTGATCGGCATATTTTGTTACCTTCTGGCGCCGAAGCTCATCGGCCTGTTCGACCAGACGCCTGGTGTCATTGAGCTGGGGGTCCGGCAGGCGCACACGGTTGCCCTGTTCTACTGTCTGCTGGCATTTTCTCATTCTGTGGCGGCGGTCTGCCGGGGGGCCGGCAAGGCTTTTGTGCCTATGTGTGTCATGCTGGCTGTCTGGTGTGTGCTGCGGATTACCTACATATTTGTCGTCATGAAGCTGACCCATGAGATCGGCTATATTTACTGGGCCTATCCGCTGACCTGGGCCATCAGTTCGGTGATTTATCTGGTTTATTATCTGTGCTGTGACTGGGTGCACGGATTTGATACCAGCTCAGGCAGGGCCTGAGCTGGTTTTTGGTGTGCCCGGTGGGCACACGTTCTAACGGGTGAAAGTCCCCAGTCTGCCCGGCAGTGGGAAGGATACAGCCGAAGCCAGGGGTGTCCATCGTGAGGTGAAATCTGAAGAAAGGATTAGGCAAAACTTAGTCTCCTACCCGATTCTGGAGCAGAACAAAATCAGCATCAATTTTCTCAATCAAAAATGGCTTGTACAAAAATGCCGGGCGCGTAAATGCCGGGCAAAAATTTTCCTGTAAATCCACTTTCAAAAAGTTGACTTTTTCCATTATCCGTGATAAACTAAATGCCTCGCGTCAGCGGCAAAACTGAATATTTTACCGAAGTCCGTCGTCAGATGGACTTGGAATCAAAACGGTACCAAAGGCACTTTTTACCTTCGGTATCCGCTGGCAAAATCCAGCGGAGCCAGACCGACTTGGCAAGATATGATGCTATGACTCATTGCACAGTATAACTACCAGGAGGAAGCAGGAATGATTGCGATGGAACATGTATGCAAATCGTACAGGATTGCAAAGAGAAACGCAGGGTTCGGTGAGGCCTGCAAATCGTTTTTTCACCGGAAATACGAAGTGATTCAGGCACTTGATGATGTGAGTTTTACCATTGATGACGGAGAGATGGTAGGCTATATCGGCCCCAACGGAGCGGGGAAAAGCTCCACAATCAAAATCTTAAGCGGAATATTGACACCAGACAGCGGAAACGTCTTTGTGGATGGAAGGATTCCTTATAAGAATCGGATCCGGCATGTGCGGGAGATCGGCGTTGTGTTCGGCCAGCGCTCTCAGCTGTGGTGGGATGTTCCTGTCATAGATTCCTTTGAACTGTTGAAGGATATCTATTCGATTCCCCAATTTTCATATGAACAGAGTCTGGAAGAGCTGACGGAATTGCTGAATTTGGGAGAGCTGTTGCGTTCTCCTGCAAGGCAGCTGTCTCTGGGACAGAGGATGCGCTGTGAGATTGCCGCTTCTCTGCTGCACCGGCCACGTATTCTGTTCCTGGACGAGCCTACCATCGGTCTGGATGCCGTATCGAAGCTGGCCGTCCGGGATTTTATTCTGAGGCAGAACAGAACTCACAAAACCACGGTAATCCTCACCACCCATGATATGCAGGACATTGAAGCTCTGGCAAGTCGGATTCTCCTGATTGGCAAAGGGAAAATACTGATGGACGGCACCCTGGATGATATCAAAATGGGCGGCGACAGTATTGACGAGACTGTGGCGGAACTGTACCGCTCTTTGGATATATGAGAAAGGGGGACGGTATGAAAAAATATTTCTCCTTCTTTCGTCTGCGGTTCGCCATGGGTCTGCAGTACAGGGTGGCCGCGCTGGCGGGGATTGCGACACAGTTTGCGTGGGGCTTTATGCAAATCATGGTATTTCATGCGTTTTACCAGACAGATGCGTCGGCGTTTCCCATGACTTTTTCAGCTGCTGTCTCCTATGTATGGCTGCAGCAGGCATTCCTGGCATTGACTGCGGTATGGATGATGGAAAATGAAATTTTCGATTCCATCGTGGATGGAAACATTGCCTATGAATTATGCAGACCGGTCAACATATACAATATGTGGTATTCCAGAAGTACGGCGAACCGTTTGTCGAGAGCGGTGCTGCGCTGCTTTCCTGTTCTGCTGGTTGCCGCATTGACGCCTGCACCCTATGGAATGAATCCGCCTGCCGGTCCGGGGTATTTTGTGCTGTTTGTGATTACCCTGCTGCTGGGACTGGCAGTGACGGTGTCTATTAACATGCTGATTTATATGCTTGCCTTTTTTACCATATCACCACAGGGACTTCGGATCTTTTTCATGTCCATCATGGAATTTTTCTCGGGAGCGATTATTCCCCTGCCCTTTTTTCCGGATAAGGTGCGGCAGATTATGGAGCTGCTGCCCTTTGCCGCCATGCAGAATGTGGCGCTGCGCCTCTACAGCGGGAGTCTGAGCGGAGATGAGATGCGAAGGGCGGTGATTCTGCAGGTGTTCTGGCTGGTGGTGGTCACAGCGGCGGGAAAGCTGCTGTGTCGGATGGCGGAGAAGCGGATAACGGTACAGGGAGGTTGAGGGTGATGAAGAAAATGTACAAATCTGTTCGGCTGTATATGCATTATGTATCTATGAATGTCAGATGTGTGATGCAGTACAAGACTTCCTTTCTGCTCACTGTGGTGGGACAGTTTCTGATTTCCTTTACTACTTTCCTGGGAATCTTTTTCATGTTTCAGAGATTTCCCAGTGTGGAAGGCTTTACCTACAGCCAGGTGCTGCTGTGTTTTTCGGTCATGCTTCTGGAGTTCTCTCTCGCGGAAATGTTTGCCAGAGGCTTTGACGCTTTCTCCGGCATGGTGCGAAAGGGAGAGTTTGACCGGGTACTGGTGAGGCCCCGGAATGAGATTCTCCAGGTGCTGGGGAGCAAGTTTGAACTGACCCGAATCGGTAAAATGACACAGGCGATTGTGATGTTTGTGTATGGAATTTTGAAAAGTGAAGTTGCCTGGGACTTTTCCAAAGTGCTGACAATTCTCTTTATGCTGGTGGGAGGAACCGCAGTTTTTACCGGATTATTCATTATTTATGCCGCATTGTGTTTCTTTACATTGGACGGGTTGGAATTCATGAATATATTTACGGACGGCGCAAGGGAATACGGGAAATATCCCATCGGTATCTACGGACGCAGGATGCTGCTTTTTACGACTTTCATCATTCCCTATGCGCTGGTGCAATATTATCCCCTTCTGTATGTGCTGGGCCGCCGGACGGAGAAGATATTCATTTTTCTGCCTCTGCTTGCCTGCTGGTTTCTGCTGCCGGCGCTGGGGCTGTGGAAATTTGGCGTACGGCATTATAAATCCAGCGGGTCGTGATGCTTAGAATTTTATATGGATTCCCTCTTGTCAGGGTTTGGATATTTTCTGCAAAATATCCGATTTGTGCAGGATACAATGTGGGGACGGATACTCAGGCAGCCATACACGAAAAGACATGCGGGGACACTTTTGAATTCTTCTTATGTGTTTACCTGCTCCCGCGATTTTCGGGAGACCATAGACAGTATTCTGGCAGGTCTTAACAATGCCGGGTTCAGCAGAAAAGAATTCCGGCTGGGAGATGCAGAGGAACTTGCGCCTCAGGCTTCGGACAATTCATTTTCCGGGGAACAGGCGCCGATAAATGATTATCAAAATACCGACAGCAATACCGCCGTTGGTGGTTCAGAGATTGGCCTGGCAGTGGAAGCTGCTGTCCAGAAGAACGGGACGAGCGGGCCGGGAGAAAGCACGGATAGTTTTGAGGATGTGGATCCCGCAATGGTCAGTATTTCGCCTGTATCCGATGGAGGGAAGGCAGTTCCGGAGGTTGCAGATATTGTGGGGACGGCAGAACAGACGGCAGCAGACTATGAGGAAGAATTTGCGGAGAATGAAATGAACTATACAGGCTTTTCCTGGGGAGGGATGGGATCCATGCTGAAGCAGTATCGAATACAATCCCAATACCGTGATGAGATAAAGGATTTGAAGATGTCATTCTGGTGGAGTCCAAAGGGGGGAGATGACAGCAAGACGAAACTGAGCCTTGGCCGGGCATGGCAGGCAGCGATGGGCGGAAGGTATCGGTATTTTATGGTTTTTAAGGACAAGGAGATTGGGAAGGGGTCTTATAAGCTGGATGACTTTGTTGAGGTTATGAAAAATTTGTAAATCTAATTTTAGAATAGTTGTGGAACAAAACGGCAAACTACTATAGCGTATTCAAAGTTTATGTGGAAAATCATATCTCAAGCTCATCCATTTTGT
>CAJUQT010000064.1 GCA_910588225.1 uncultured Acetatifactor sp. | reverse complement strand
CTTTGTTTGTGATTGCAGTGCTTCAGCATCGCAATGTCCCGGAAATGTTGATTACAGCTATTTCCCTGGCTGTGGCTGCGGTGCCGGAGGGGCTTCCGGCGGTGGTGACCATCTGCCTTGCGCTGAGTGTTACCCGGATGGTGAAGGTCAATACCATTGTGCGGCGTCTGCCTTCTGTGGAGACCCTGGGAGCGGTGAGTGTGGTCTGTTCAGATAAGACGGGAACACTGACTCAGAATCGTATGACGGTGGAAAAATGTTGGTTTGATGGCTGTATTCGGAAAATGGAAGAGTATGACTTTTTTCAGTGTCCTGATTTGGTCTATGGGATGACGCTTTGTAACGATGCATGGGCGGAGGGCGGCAGCAGGACAGGGGACCCGACTGAGCTTGCTCTGCTGGATGCGGCAAAACTGCTGGGAATTCAAAAAAGTGAGTTGGAACGGCAAATGCCCAGGGTGGATGAGCTGTCCTTTGACTCTGATCGGAAAATGATGACCACTTTACACAGACAGAATACTGTGACAGTATCCCGGCCGGCGGGAGTCCTACCGGAACAGGCAAAGGGGAGAGATTTCCGGGAGTCTGGCGGTATGGGAGAGCTGAGAGCGGCTGAACGATGGGGATGCGAGTCGGCCAGACGAACGGATTATGCGGCTGTGGGCAGGAGGGGCTATGGAATCGCCGAAGGCACAGGTTATGGACTATCGGACAGTCGGGAGAAAAAAACTGCCTATACAAAAGGAGCTCCGGACGAGGTGCTGAAGCGGTGTACTTATATTTTTACAAATCAGGGGGTGGTAAGGCTGACGGAGCTTCATCGCAGGCAGCTGAAAGCGGCGATCAGTCAGATGTCAAAGGAAGCACTTCGCACGCTGGCCATAGCTGTTCGGACAGGAGTGACCAGAGCGCAGGAGGAAAATCTGACTTTTCTGGGTATGGTGGGAATGAGGGACCCGGCCAGACCTGAGGCGGCGGCAGCGGTGGCAGACTTTCGGGAGGCTGGTGTGAAGACTGTCATGATTACCGGCGATCATGTGGATACTGCTTTTGCCATAGGACGACAGCTGGGGATTGCAGAGAACCAAAGGCAGTGTATGACAGGGGAGGAGCTGAGCCGTCTGTCAGATGACGAATTTGCTGCCCGAATAGAGGAGCTGCGGGTCTTTGCCAGGGTATCGCCGGCCCAGAAGGTGCGTATTGTAGATGGATTTAAGCGAAGGGGAGAGATTGTGGCCATGACCGGAGACGGGGTGAATGACGCGCCGTCTCTGAAGAAGGCGGATATCGGCATTGCCATGGGAAAGACGGGGACGGATGTGGCCAGACAGGCTTCGGATATGATTCTGACTGATGACAATTTTGCTACCATCCGCCGTGCTATCGAGGAAGGCCGAGGTGTCTATGAGAATATCAGAAAATCGGTAATATTTTTACTTTCATCCAATCTGGGAGAAATTATAACCATGTTTCTGGCAGTAATCTGTGGCATGGCAGCCCCCTTGAAATCCAGCCACATTCTCTGGATTAACCTGATTACGGATTCTCTGCCCGCACTGGCCCTGGGAGTGGACAGAAACGATGGCAGAAGTTTGATGAAGCAGCCTCCCAGAAAGTCGAAAGAGAGTCTGTTTGCCAGAGGTGGTTTTGGCTGTACCTGCTTTTATGGAGCATTGATTGCAGCGGTGAGTCTGACTGCTTTTCTGATGCTGCCCTGTGCGCTTCTTCGGGTCAACAGTCTGGCGGTGACACCGGAAAACCTGGCGGAAGTTTTGAAGAACGCATCTGTTCTTTCCAAAGCACAAACCTATGCCTTTACCGTGTTAGGCATGTCGCAGCTTTTTCATGCGGTGGGAATGAGGGACACGCAGAAGTCCGTTTTTCGTATGAACCATTTGGAGAATAAGCTCATGATTGCGGCCTGTGTGATTGGATTTCTTCTGCAGTTTGCGGTGACGGAGATTCCGGTTCTGATTCGGGCATTCGGCACATTTCCGCTGTCCGGCAGGGAATGGATGCGCCTGAGTATTCTGGCGGCAGCGCCGCTTTTTGCTCATGAGATACTGGTTCTGTGCTCCATGGTGAAAAAAAGGACATAAAAAAGTTTTCCTGAGGGGGAAGATATGATATAATGTCCCTGTGCCTTATTCCACATTATGGCGTGATTATGGAGGAGACAGTACATGGAAAAAGATAAAATTATTTTGACCGGAGACAGACCCACAGGCAGGCTTCATGTGGGGCATTATGTGGGATCTCTCCGGCGGCGCATAGAATTACAGAATTCCGGAAAATATAAAAAGACTTACATCATGATTGCCGATGCGCAGGCGCTGACGGATAATATTGAAAATCCGGAAAAAGTAAGGCAGAATATCATAGAGGTGGCGCTGGATTATATTTCCTGCGGGTTGGACCCGGAGAAATCCACCCTGCTTATTCAGTCTCAGATTTCCGAGCTGTGTGAGCTGACCTTTTATTACATGGATTTGGTGACTGTGGCCAGGCTGCAGCGGAATCCCACAGTGAAAAGTGAGATTCAGATGCGCAATTTTGAGGCCAGTATTCCAGTGGGCTTTTTTACCTATCCCATCAGCCAGGCGGCGGATATTACTGCATTCAAGGCCACCACTGTCCCTGTGGGAGATGATCAGCTGCCCATGATTGAGCAGACCAGAGAAATCGTGCATAAGTTCAATACGGTGTATGAGCCGGTGCTGGTGGAGCCCGAGGCGCTTCTGCCGGAACAGGAAGTCTGTAAGCGACTGCCTGGTACGGACGGCAAGGCGAAGATGAGCAAGTCTCTTGGCAACTGTATCTATTTGGCGGACACGGCGGACGAAGTCCGTACAAAAATAATGAGCATGTATACTGATCCGCTGCATCTGCAGGTCAGCGACCCGGGGCATCTGGAGGGGAACACGGTATTTATTTATCTGGATGCTTTCTGCAGACAGGAGCATTTTGAACGGTATCTGCCGGATTATGCGAATCTGGATGAGCTGAAGGCCCATTACCAGCGAGGCGGTCTGGGGGATGTGAAGGTGAAGAAATTCCTGAATAACATTATGCAGGAGACGCTTGAACCCATCCGCACCCGCAGGAAGGAATGGGAGAAGGACATTCCTGCAATTTACGAAATTCTGAAAAAGGGCAGTGAAGCAGCGCGGGAAGCTGCGGCACAGACTTTGTCAGAGGTAAAAAGTGCCATGAAGATTCAGTATTTTGAGGATGCGGAATTGATTCGCGCTCAGAGTGAGAAATATGAAGGGCAGTGAAGGAAGCTGAGGACAGCGGGGAAAAGCTGTCTGTGATCGTGGGACAGGCTCTTTGGACTATATATGCCGGAAGCGGATGCAGTTACATTGGAGGTAGCCTATGAAGAAATGGGATAAAGGACGGAAGCAGACTCCTGATGACGAAGAAACGGATAAGCTGGATTATGAGGAAGAGAATTATGACGATTTAGATTATGAAGAACTGGATTTCGATGAGGCTGAGGAGTGGCGAGACAGCAGTATTTCCGATGGATATGGCGGAGGACGGCAGAGCCCGGTGCATGGTGAGCGTAATAGAGGGCAGCAGACGGCAGCGGTACAGGATGAGCATTCAGGAGGACGGCGGAGCCCGGTGAAATCAAGTGAGCATGCCGGAGGGCGCAAACCGGGTGGACGTGACGACAGAGCATGGCAGGATGAAGAGGAACCGGAAGAGGAGGATGGCTTAAGCCCATGGGTAAAAGTGGCGCTTTTTCTGGGCCTGATGATTCTGGCGGCGATTATCTGTGCGGCGTTGTGGTATTTTACCCATTCGAACAAACCGGAGGAAGACGGGCCGGGCAGCTTTGCGGAAGGGGAGGCCGGAGGTGAAAACGGGCAATTATCGGAGCCGGCAGAAACACATGAACAGAATTCGACAGGCCTGTCGGATGAAGGGGGAAAATCAGATCCGGCAGGAGACCTGAATGCAGGTCAGGTATCGGATTCTGCAGGAGACCCGGAAGCAGGTCAGCCGTCGAATTCGGACAATGGAGCAGATCAGGAGAAGCCTTCAGGCGGGGACGCTGGTGCTGGTACGGGAACAGATGCGGTAACTTCACCGGAAGCAGAAGGGCGGCCGGAACCGTCAGGAAACGGTTCTGAGGAGGTTGCGGACGGCGAGAATAAGGAACCTGTACAGGGGACAGGGACAATGGAATTCAGAGCGGTGGAAGAGTCCGTGACACCGAAGGATGTGGTGAATCTGCGCTCTGTGCCCACCACCGGAGATGACGGGAATATCGTGATTCAAGCTGAAAACGGAGAAGTTCTGAAGCGTGTGGGACTCAACGGAGATACCGGCTGGTCTAAAATCGAACATAACGGTGAGACAGTATATGCGGTAACACAGTATCTGACCACTGATCTGAATTATAAGACCCCGATGCAGCCTTCCAATCCCAACAGAGTCAATACAATTGACGGAAGAGTAATCATTTTTGCGGATTGTGACGATTGGGTTTCTCCGAAGGAATATGTAAATCTGCGGACGGAACCCAGCACCTCGGAAGGAAACGACACTGTCAGCTGTCAGATGCAATATGGAGAAAAGGCCCATCGTACCGGATACAGTGCGGATTCCGGCTGGTCCAGAGTGGAATATAACGGGCAGACTCTGTATGTGGTCACCAGTCTGGTGTATGTGGTGACGGAAGAGTAAGAGCAATCGTATAGATTTTCTTTTGATGGAGATACTGTTTAGAAATAAAAAGTATTGCGGAATTCGGAGGGAAATCTATGAATCAGAAATTGGGAAAGGCCAGTATAAAGCCGACACAGCCGGTATATATTCTGAACAGTGCCAGCGTTGTGGGAACGAAAGAAGGAGAAGGACCGCTGGGGCTGTTGTTTGATAAGGTGGGCGAAGACGATTTGTTCGGCTGTGCCACCTGGGAGGAAGCGGAGAGTAAGCTTCAGAAAGAGGCAGTGGGTCTGGCGCTGGACAAGGAAGGACTGAGGCCGGAGGATGTCTCCTTTGTGTTTGCGGGAGATTTGCTGGGCCAGTCCATGGCCACTTCATTCGGAATCTCCACGTATCAGATACCCCTTTTAGGTGTATACGGAGCCTGTTCTACCTGCGGAGAATCTTTAACTCTGGGGGCTATGAGCATTGCAGGCGGTTTTGCGGATAAATGTGTGTGTGTGACTTCCAGTCATTTTGCCAGTGCGGAGAAGGAATTTCGTTTTCCGCTGGAATATGGCAATCAGCGGCCGCTTTCAGCTACCTGGACGGTGACTGGCAGCGGTGCTTTTGTGTTGGGACATGAGGCCAAAGGCATTAACGGAAAGGCCAGAGCCGCTATCACCGCAATGACAGTGGGGAAAGTGGTGGATTATGGCTTAAGAGATTCCATGAATATGGGGGCGTGTATGGCGCCGGCGGCTGCGGACACATTGGCACAGCATTTTACTGATTTTGCTGTTACACCGGAGGCGTATGACAGGATTATCACAGGTGATTTGGGGAAAGTGGGACAACGGGTGCTGATTGATCTGCTTAGAAAACAGGGTATTGATATCTCCGAGCAGCATATGGATTGCGGGATCGAGATATATGACGGGGAATCCCAGGATACCCATGCGGGAGGCAGCGGCTGTGGCTGCAGTGCCGTCACTCTGTCTGCTTATATACTGAAGCAGCTGGAGGTAGAAAACTGGAAGAAAGTGCTTTTCATGCCTACCGGAGCGTTGCTCAGCAAGACCAGCTTCAACGAAGGGATGAGTGTCCCGGGAATTGCACATGCGATAGTGCTGGAGAGTGTGGGGTAAATAGAAATCGCAGAAGCGGAGCAGACTGCCCCGCTTCTGACCTTAAATTGCAAGGGCAGAAGTCTGCTGCCAGCCCATATACAGCAGGATTAACAGCTGCAGGAGCAATGCAGGTATGCGCATCCGCCTGCGGCTGAAGGCCGGCAAAAGGCTGCCTGTGGCCAGGCAGTAACCATATAAATTCAACATTCCCGAAAGCCATTGACCGGGATTTGCGTAAACTTCTCCTGTGTGGGGATTGATGACAAAGAGCTTTCCCCAGAAAAAGATTCCGTCGCCTCCATGATTTTCCAGGAAAACGGATACTATCAGAAGGTAGAACAGAAGAAAGAGGGCTGCAGTCATGTGGATGGTCATTTGGCCATCCCTTTTTTGCTTTATGACAATCCATATGGCAGGGGTCAGGACGACAGGCCAGTATACCGGATAGAGAAAAGCGGCGGCAGCTGCAAGCAGCACAGCCGGGAAATACAATTTGTTCTGCAGGCACAGAATACCGGCCAGAATCAGTGACATACAGAGGGAATCTATTCTCATGCCGCCCATACTGTAAAGCAATATAACAGGGGAGAGCAGACAGGCTGTCAGCAGGAAAAGGGCGGCCACAGGATTCAGATGCGAATGACTTCGCCGCCATAACACCATTGTGAAGAAAGTCACTGCGAAATCTCCTGTATAGGCAAAGAACTTTAATAACATGACAATAAATTCAGAACGTTCCATTAAAAATGCCACAATGGAGCGATAGAGCAGAGAATTACAGTTTCCGGGAATATCGTAGAGGTAAAAGTGATAATCATTTCCCACATATTCCCAGCCTGCCAGTCGGATCCATACGGCGGTGACCAGTACGATAATGAAAGCAATGTAAATCATGTGCCCGTTTATCCACTCAATTATCTTTTCTTCCAGTTTCAGCATTGTTGATTCCTTTCTATTCCGGCTTCCGGAAAGAGATACGTTTTTCGTTTCCTGAAAAAAGCTGATGCCACAGGACACAGGTACAGGCTATATAGAGAAAAGTGTTTCCCATGGCTTCTGCCATCTGAATGCTTAGCGGATTGTCTCCGATGCCTACCGCAAACAGGTATTTGGGAAAAGTACATAAAATCATAATCACAGGAATCCAGAGATAGCGGATATGGATAATGGCCATGATCACGGCCAGCAATTCCATGAAATATCCGTATCTTTCATGCATGGCAGGCAGAAAAAATGCACAGGTATATGCTGTCCACAGAAGGATGGGCAAAGCATTATTGTGATCAGGAATAATTTTGTTTTTTACCAGAAGTATTACAAAAATCATCAGAACGACCACCGTCAGCAGAATAGGGCAGGTGCCGAAACGATAATAGGGACGTATCTGATAGAAGAACCAGATATTGGGATAGTAATAATATAGCCAGGGACATTCTGTGGTAAGTCCGATGTATTTCGTGAAAGTGATCATGGGGGAACAGCCGGCAATTACAGCCGGAATGTTTGTGACGAACATGGTGATCGGAATCAGCAGAAACTGTAAAATGGAAAATTTACGTTTCTGCCAGTATGCGATGAGAAGAAAAGGCATGAAAAATATAGATTGCAGTTTGAAGGAAAAGGCAATCCCCAGCATGATCATGACTACCGGATATTTTTTGCGCAGCCAGAAATAAAATGCGGCCAGGAGAAACGTAGTGTAGACACAGTCGCACTGTCCCCAGAAACCACTGTTGAGGATGACATTAGGCAGGAGCAGGGTGATACAGAATCCCAGAGGAAAGCTCCAGCTGCTTTCGGGCTTCAGCTCTTTGACCACTTTTCCTGCCATAATAGCCAGAGCGAAATCAAATGCCACATTGAACAGCTTCCAGCTGTACAGAAAAGGAATGGGGAGCTTGCCCAGCAGCCATATGATAAATGCATAAGGCATGGGATAGTCGCCTGTGTAGGCCAGAAGTGCTTCAATGCCGGGACCGGCATTCTGCATCTCCAGATGCCAGAGGTTCAGACAGTTTTCGAAGTCTACAGTGATGATGTCACGGCCCAGGTAACGGATGGACACAGCGACAGCACTGACGACTGCAAGCAGTATATAGACTGAAATCGGGTTATAATATTTTGAGGAATGCAAGGGGGAACCTCCTGTTTTCGTGGTACTGTCTTTTGCGATGTTATATTGTGGAATTATCAAGTTAAATGTTTCCAAACGGAAATCGAACAAACTTTATTATATAGAAAAAAACGGAAAAATACAATATTTATTTCTGCTTATCTATTTCTGATTTCTGGTTTTTCTTGTAATGTCTTTCAGGCTGTGCTAAAATAAAACAGGACTTTTTCGGATGTCATGCGACGAGGGGTTCGGAAAAGCGCAGGAAAAGGCCGGGGGGACACTGCATTGAGGAAAATGGAATTCAAAATGGAGAGACCGGGGTTGCTGGAAGCAGGTCAGAAGATTACGGTGACGGAGGGATTGCTTCCCAGCAACTATTATTATGTGATAGACCCGGCGTTGGCCATGTCCGCTAATATTTCGTTTCGGAACAGATTGAAGAAGCGGGAGGGCGTGGTGACGGATGTTATCGAGAATGACAGAGGTTATTATGTGACGGCGGAGTTTGACGAGCCGGAACCGAACAGGAACATATAGAAAGAGAATGGATAAGAGGAAAGAGAGGAAAACTTATGCTGCGGAAAATTTCAACGGACAAAGCCCCGGCGGCTATCGGACCTTATTCACAGGGAATCATTGTAAATGGAATGCTTTTTGCATCCGGACAAATTCCCATTAATCCTGCCACAGGAAATGTGGAGGGCGAGGATATTACTACTCAGGCGGAATTGGTGATGAAGAATGTAGGTGCATTGCTTGCGGAAGCGGGAACTACTTATGAGAATGTGGTGAAGACTACCTGTTTTCTGGCGGATATGGGTGATTTCGCCGCTTTTAATGAAGTATATGCAAAATACTTTACCGAGAAGCCGGCCAGAAGCTGTGTGGCGGTGAAGACATTGCCGAAAAACGTGCTGTGTGAGGTGGAAGTCATCGCGGCATTGTAAGAGGGCGGAAAATGAGAAAGCGAAATATTGTGTTGATTGGTATGCCGGGCGCAGGCAAAAGTACTGTGGGTGTGGTGCTGGCAAAGCGAATCGGATACCGTTTTGTGGATTCCGACCTGGTGATTCAGGAGAGATACGGAAGGCTTCTTCATGAGCTCATAGAAGAGCAAGGCGTGGAGGGATTCTGGAAGATTGAGAATGAAGTAAACGCTTCGCTGGAGCTGCAGCGGAGCGTTATTGCTACCGGCGGCAGCGTGATTTACGGCAGGGAGGCCATGGAACATTTGAGGAGTATGGGAACAGTGGTATATCTGAAGCTGCCGGTGGAGGAAGTGATGGAACGGCTGGGAGATCTGAATGCCAGAGGCGTGACGATGATGCCCGGTCAGACGCTGGAGGACCTGTATGAAGAGCGGGTGCCTCTCTATGAAAAATATGCCCACAGAGTGATTGAATGCCAGGGAAAGCAAATTCGGGAAATCGTGCATCTGGCTGCTTCTATGATTTGAAGAGTGCGGAAAGTGCAAAAAAGATGCATTTATGTATAATTTTCATCATTTGACAGATACTGAGGATAAGGTAAGAAAAGGAGCAGGTCAGATGATGGATTATGTAAATGCTTTTTGGGTAGGCGGACTTATCTGCGCGCTGGTGCAGATTCTCATGGAGAAAACAAAACTGATGCCCGGCCGTATTATGGTATTGCTGGTTGTGACAGGAACAGTGCTCAGCTTTCTGGGATGGTATGAACCGTTTCAGGAATACGCCGGAGCCGGAGCCGGCGTACCGCTTCTGGGGTTTGGAAATGTATTGATGAAAGGGGTTCGGGAAGCAGTGGACGAACAGGGGCTGCTGGGACTGTTCGCCGGAGGCTTTACAGCCGGGGCGGTGGGAACCGCGGCGGCACTGATCTTCGGCTATCTGGCGAGTCTGGTATTCAAGTCTAAAATGAAACGTTGAATTGATTCGCGCTTTTCAGCTGATTTCTTCCCATGGAATCCCTTTGCCATCCAGGTATTTCTTCAATGCTTTGTCCCAGATAATATCCGGCTCTTTGGACAGGAGGAAGGTGTGGAAGGCGGTTCCGGTGGTGAGAACGGCCTTGGAACCGTCATACCGGATGTTCAGTACCAGCGCTTTTACCTGCGCCGGGTCAACATCACAGTTTTCCTTTTTCAGCAGGGCTTCGGCCTTGTCGGGCATCAGATGGAGTACAAAGCGGAAGAACAGGGGCGTGCGCTTTCCTTTTATCAGGTCAAAGCACAGCCCTTTTAATTCGCTCCAGGGACGGAGATCGTAAAGGATTTCACTGCTGTCTTCAGGCCCATAGAATTCCCGGTTTACATGGCCGTCTATGGTAAAGGTACTGGCGCCGCCGATTACGGCTTCCTCCAGCAGAAAAGGCTCAAAAGCATCTGCTACCAGAAGCTGATTCATAAACTGTTTCATAGAAGTAATCTGTAATGCAGTCATAAAATGGGGTATCCTTTCTGCCGTTTTCAGCGGCAAAATTATTATAACAGAGTTTATTTCGGTTATCAATATTCATTCTGCTCTTTACATATAAGGGTAATATATGCTATTATATATAGTAATGAAAACCACATAAAATTGAGGTAAAAAACGCAACAAATTATATTTCATACCAGTTTGCGGGATGATGTGGTAAAATGGATGTACCTGCAGGGAGAAAAGATAACAATTCGGTGACCTGGCTGAAATGGTACAAAATTGTAGAAGGCAGGTCACGGAAAGGGATGGATATTGATATGAGTTTCAAGATTGTAGTGGACAGCTGCTGTGAGCTTCCGGAAAGCCTGCAGCAGGACAGACGGTTTGAGAGAGTACCTTTGGGGCTGGAAGTTGGAGAATACTGCAGAATGGATGATGAGAATTTCGACCAGGCGGAGTTCCTGAGAAAAGTAGCTGAATATCCCAAATGCCCTAAATCTTCCTGTCCCTCGCCGGAGCGTTTCATGGAAAGTTATGACGATTCCGCGGAGCATATCTATGCGGTTACATTGTCTTCTCATTTAAGCGGCAGCTATAACAGTGCGGAGCTGGGGAAAAAGCTGTATCATGAAAAACACGGAAAAAAGTCGATTCACGTAATTGACTCCGAGTCGGCAAGCGGAGGAGAGACACAGATTGCACTGAAGCTGATGGAGCTCGAGGCAGCGGGGTTTTCTTTTGAGAAGATTGTGGAGAAGATAGAGGCTTTCAGGGACAGCATTCAGACTTATTTTGTTCTGGATAATCTGGAGACATTGCGGAAAAACGGCAGGTTGTCTGGTGTGAAGGCACTGGTGGCATCGACGTTGAACATCAAGCCGGTGATGGGAGCAGACAAGGGAGAAATCATTCAGCGAAGCCAGACCATTGGAATCAAAAAAGCACTGGGAAAGCTGGCGGAACTGGCGGCTGCTGAAGTAAAAAATCCGGGAGAGCGCCGACTGATTATCACGCACTGCAATGCTCTGGCCAGAGCGCAGCAGGTGAAGGAGCAGATTCTGGCAAAAGCAGGCTTTAAGGAATGCATCATTATGGATACCAGAGGCATCAGCAGCATGTATGCCAATGACGGCGGTGTGATTGTGACCACATAAGAATGTGTGCAGTTTCTGCAGGGCAGTTCACAATATCCTGGCGATAATGAAAAGTAACAGAAAAAGCTCCGCCGCAAAAATAGAGGGCATACCATAGCGGAAGTACCAGTGTTTAGTCTTATGCCGGAAATAATGCATTCCCAAGGTGCTTCCCAAGGCACCGCCCAGCAGGGCAATCAGAAATAGAGAAGCTTCCGAGATGCGCCAGGCACCTCGGACAGCTCTTTTTTTATCGATTCCCATCTGGGAAAAGCCGATGATATTCATAAGGAAAAGATAGATTCCTATCACTTTGTACAGCATATCAGACCTCAATAGGATTTCCCGAACACAATCTCCACAGAGATTTCAGTTACCAGACCAGTTGCCTCATCGAAACGGAAGAAGTACTTATACTCACCGTCATCATAGCGCAGAGTTCCGCTGTCGGTTTCCTTTCCCAGCTTGTAGGCGGCCATGGCCTCCTTAACGCCGGCAGAATCCATGGCGGAGAAATCAATCCCGTTGACCAGAGCATGGGTGTCCTCCATGGAAAAAGTCAGTTCCGAGATGGGACAGAGGGAGATTAACTTTGCTTCCCTGCTGGGATTGTATACTTTTACTGTGACACAGGGCTTGTCGTCCTTGTAAATGTGAAGCAAATCTGCACAGTAGGAATTGGCTTCCAGTTCTCCGTAGGGAACAGCACCTACGGCATCGGCTCTGTAGATACGTTCCTGATATCCTTCATCAGTCTGGGTCAATGTGTATATATAGGATTCTCCGATGGTGAGCTCCGTACCGTTGACGGTTACCACAGGAGCCACACCGCTTCCGCCGCAGCCGGTCAGAAGTGTGGTCAGCAGTAGGGCGGCACATAAAAGACTGATTTTTCGTTTCATATTGTTTTCTCCTCAGAACAATTCCTGTCCCTGTTCCTGCATTTTCATGGCTCTGACCTTACAGGAAAGTCCAAACAGATTGATGAACCCTTCCGCGTCATGATGGTCATACAGATCGCCTGTGGTGAAGGAGGCAATGCTTTCATTGTACAGGGAATAAGGAGAGGAGGTGCCTGCCTTGATAATATTGCCCTTGTAAAGTTTGAATTTCACTTCGCCGGTGACATATTTCTGAGTCTCCTCAATAAAGGCCTGCTCTGCCAGACGAAGGGGAGTGAACCATTTTCCTTCATAGACAAGGCTGGCGAAGCGACTTCCCATTTCTTTCTTCAGAGCATAAGTATCTCTGTCAAGGATAAGCTCTTCCAGCTGCTGATGGGCCTCCATGAGAATGGTGCCGCCGGGAGTTTCGTATACGCCCCGGGATTTCATACCCACCACACGGTTTTCCACAATGTCGATGATACCGATGCCGTGCCGGCCGCCCATTTCGTTCAGAGTACGGATAATGTCGGAGACTTTCATCTCTTTGCCGTTGACGGAAACGGGGACTCCTTTTTCGAAAGTCATAGTGACATACTCGCCCTCTTCGGGCGCTTTTTCCGGAGTGACGCCCAGCACCAGGAGATGCTCATAATTAGGCTCGCTGGCCGGATTCTCCAGCTCCAGACCTTCGTGGCTGATATGCCAGATATTGCGGTCGCGGCTGTAAGAGGAATCTGCGGAAAAAGGCAGATGAATGCCGTGTGCTTTGCAGTATTCGATTTCCGATTCCCGGGAATCCATGGTCCATTTGTCATTTCTCCATGCGGCGATAATTCTGATATCAGGGGCCAGTGCCTTGATGCCCAGCTCGAAACGAATCTGATCATTCCCCTTGCCTGTAGCACCGTGACAGATGGCGGCAGCACCTTCCTTTCTGGCGATCTCCACCAGCTTTTTGGCGATGAGCGGTCTTGCCATGGAGGTGCCCAGCAGGTATTTGTTCTCATAGACAGCATTGGCCTGCACACAGGGAACGACGTATTCGTCACAGAATTCGTCAATCACGTTTTCAATATAAAGTTTGGAGGCGCCGCAGGCTTTTGCTCTCTCCTCCAGCCCGTCCAGCTCCTCTTCCTGTCCGCAGTCCACGCAGACACAGATGACTTCATAATTAAAATTTTCTTTCAACCAGGGAATGATGGCGGTGGTATCCAGACCGCCGGAATAAGCCAGAACTACTTTCTCTTTCATTGACAGGAATCCTCCGTATATAATGTAAATTCAGGTTATTTTTGCCTTTACACAATATACAACATTTTGGCGTGAAATGCAAGTAAATCGTGATGGTTCAGCCATTTGGCACAAGGTACAATGATTTGGTACAATGATTTTAAAAAAGCGCTTGACAGATGAACTGTATTAACTGTATAATACGGTTAAGGAAACTGTATTATATAATTAATACAGTTGGGGTGTGACATATGATATCATTTGAAGAATTTATTCTGGAAGACAACGAACCGGTTTATCAGCAGATTATCCGTTATATTATGCAGGGCATTGCTTCCGGTGTCATCGGAGACAGGGAGGAGGTTCCCTCCAGAAGAGCATTGTCCTCCCTGCTGGGGGTAAATCCTAACACGATTCAGAAGGCCTATCATCTACTGGAAGAGGAAGGCATTATGGTTTCCCGCCCCGGTGCTAAAAGCTATATTTGTGCGGACAGGCAGACGGTGGAACGAATCCGGCGGGAATTGCTTTTGGGGGATACCAGTGCCTGGGTGCAGGCCATGAAGCAGCTGGGGATATCCAGAGAGGAGGCCTGGGCGCTGGCGGAAGAAATGTGGGAGGCGGAAGATGATAGAAAAGAAATATAAAATACAAAAAAGCAGGGAATGGTGGTCTGTCTGGGCGTTGCTTTCCCGGAGCAGCTTTTATAAGGTATTGGCTGTATTGCTTCTTATGGTATTGGGGGAGTGTATTTCCTTTTGGCGGATTCTGAGAGGGGACAGCCGGCCGGATTCTCTGGAAGAGTTAGTAAGCGGTAGTGGAGCATTCGTCTTTTTTATGGCAGCCTTGGGGGTGATTCTGCTGATTCTGGTCTGGACTGTGGGGCAGGCGGAGGAAAAAAGTCAGAATACACTGATGCGGCTTAAGCTGTCCGGACAGGAGATTTTCTATATTCGAACAGTATATTGCACTTTATGTCTCACACTCCTTTTTTCTGTACAGATTATAGTGATACTCTTCACGGCGGAGATTTATGAAAAGGTGGTGGGAACACCGGGGCTTCCGCAGCAGTTTCTGTTCCTTGCATTCTATCGGAATGAATTCCTGCACGGGCTTCTGCCCATGGCGGAGACAGGGAAATGGGCACGGAATCTCCTGCTGATTCTGGCTTTTGCCGTGGAGACGGCAGGGAGCAGGAAAACGGGAGCGGTGACATTGATTAGCCTGTTTGTGTTGGCGGCAGCCTGGTTTATAAGTCCTGTGGGCATGGGGTACAGAGACGGGATTGTGGATTTTGTGTGCATTGTGGTGATTGGAGCAGATATACTGCAGATGCTTTTGAGCAGGGAACAGGAGTGAATATGTGCCCCTGTTCAGGCAAAACTGCCGCAGAAAGGTAAGATATAGTGTTAGGAGAGTTATGTCCCATGGAGGCGGGAGACCTGTGCGCCAGGGGGAGTTCTGTGACGGGGAGGGGGAGAGTATGAGAAGGAAAAGGTGGGAGCTATGACAGGAATCGTGAGAATATGGGAAGAATCCGGGAAGTTTTTCCCGCCGGGATACCCATATGAAGGCGAAAGGAAGATGACGTTCTTCCTGCTGGGACTGGGAAGCGCGCTGAGCCTTCGCTTTTTCGGAAGTCTGCATAATGCGTTGGAAAGTCTGTACTATATGGACAAAAACCGGGGCAGGACGGTGAGGCCGGGAGCTATGGCAGAGTCTTTTCTGGAGCTGGCGTGGGGATACGCCGGGATGTTTCTGCCGCTTTACCTGTTTCTTGGAGCTATGATGTTGTATCATTATTTTTACTACTATCGGGATAGCAGAAGCATTTATCTGATGCGGCGTCTTCCAGAGAGCGGTGAACTCTGGAAAAGCTGTGTCCGGGCGCCTCTTTTGGGGATGACGGCAGGTGCTGTGGTTATGGCGGTACTGTTCCTGCTGTATTATGGGAGCTATCGGTTGCTGATGCCTGTGGAATGTATGCCCAGGCTGTGGTGAGCCTGTTTTTTAATGGAAGTATAGTATAATCCTCATGTATTCCGGCTGCGTTCAGATGTATGAAAGCAAGGCAACAATATAATTTTGATAATAGAATCTTGTCTTAGATTCTATTATATAATTTTGATAATAGAATCTTGTCTTAGATTCTATTATATAATTTTGATAATAGAATCTTGTCTTAGATTCTATTATGGAATCCACGTTCTGCGGGAATTCCAGATGCAAGAGCAGAATTTTAGTGTCATGTATTGTTATGAATAAAGGGAATTTTCAGGGAAATCAGGAGATGTGAATATGCTGGAAATCAATAGACTGAATAAAACTTATTATGGGAAAAAGGGCGGGATGCAGGCTTTGCATGATGTGAACCTGAAGCTGGGTCCGGGAGAGATTGTGGGACTTTTCGGAGAAAACGGCGCAGGAAAGACTACGCTGCTGAAATGTATTCTGAATTTCCTGTCTTTTCAGGGGGAAATCCTGCTGGATGGGAAGAAGATTGACAGAAGGAATCTTGCAAGGCTGTCCTTTGCCACCTGTGAACATTCTTTTTTCCCAAATCTGACGCCGGTGTCTCATGCAGATTTTTACAGAATGCATTTTGGTACTTTCCGGAAGAAAAGATTTGAGGCTTTGATGAACTTCTTTGAACTGCCTATGGGGACAGCACTGAAAAATTATTCCACGGGACAGCAGAATCAGTTTGAAGTGATTCTGGCCCTCTGTCAGGGAGCAGATTATATTCTGATGGATGAGCCGTTTGCAGGAAATGATGTGTTCAATCGGGAAGACTTCTATAAAGTGTTGCTGGGAATTCTGGAGCCGGAGGAGACTATTTTTCTCTCCACTCATTTGATAGAAGAGGTCGAACGATTTGTGGGGCGGGCGGTGCTGCTTCGGAAGGGCCGGGTGGTGGGGGATATCACCACATTGGAACTGGAGGAGCAGGACAGAACACTGATGGAATATGTTAAGGAAACATATGGATACCGTTCCGACAGGGTGAACAGGGCGCTGGAGCAATTGACGGAGGAAAGGTAAAAACGGGAGGAGAAAATGAAGAAAAGTGCGTGGGCAGCTTTGTCTATAATGATATTGTCTCTGATTGTACTGCCGTTTGCGGGGAGAAAAGTAAACGGCGAAAGGGAAGGAATTGTGATAACGCAAGAGATTCTGTCAGGCGATCCGGCGGCAGCCGAAGGGATTACACTTGAGCTGGCAACTCATTGGAACGGACATCTGCTCTGGAATACGGAGTATACCATTGGCAGCGGAGAACAGGCGAAGAGCAGTTTTACATTTTCCTCCGAAGAGGTCAGGTGGAACCGGATGGAGAGAAAGAGGGCATATGTGCATCACCTGGCCGGTGCCGGCTACGGAAGTGCTGCTACTTATACCGGAGCGGCAGTCAATCCGGAGGA
The DNA here is from genome assembly GCA_910588225.1 of uncultured Acetatifactor sp. Lineage (GTDB taxonomy): Bacteria > Bacillota > Clostridia > Lachnospirales > Lachnospiraceae > Acetatifactor. The sequence continues at coordinate 1,479 of CAJUQT010000064.1, read as the reverse complement.
CTTTCCTATGTCGGAGATCATACAGGCAGCGGCAGGCAGGACGAATCCCGGGGAGACGCATATGGAAATGGTCAGAATAGGTGATTACGCAGAGCTGTATCCTTTGGACTTTGGGATGGAAGGAGGTTCTGTGGAGTATGGCGGTGACTATAATGAAAATGTTCGGTATCTGACGGAACTTTTTCACATTTCTACCGGCGAAGACCATGTGGAGATAACAACGGAAAAGAATGGGGAAGGGACATTGACTGCTGTCAGCAGCCGGATGGCCTCGGATGAGGAAGCGCTCCGGTTTGCAATTGCGGGGACTTCGGCTTTCGGTGAGGCAGGCTGTTATTATGCTTATGAATGTGAGAGCAGTGCGGATGGAAGAGTAGCGGATCGGGGGCAGAACAGCGGCATTTTTTATCAGCCTTTTGAGCGGGGGGATGGCTGGGTGTCGGTGGATGTGACAAGAATGCGGAAGGTATGCGGGATACCGGAACAGACCATTCCGGAGGGAATGCTTCTGGACCAGGAAAACGGCCGGTTATATCTGGAAGTCAGAGGAGAAGAGGAGTATCGCCTCTGCATTTACCGACTGGACGGGGAGAACCTTATCCTGACTCAGGATATTCCCATCCGCCGGAATGACATTTTGACAGAAGATGCCGCAGCCGGCGAAAAGATAATGTGGAATGAGAATATAGAAGATTATTCCGCCAGACCTGTTCTCCGCCAGATTCAAAAGGAAGGTGATAACCTGCTGATAACCTGGAGCGACAATGGTTTTGCATTTGTGGTGAGTCGGGCGCAGGAAGATGGGCGATACGATCTGTGGTGTAGCGGAACGTTTCCGGATTATCTGGAACAGGACTTGAAGATGGTGGGGGAAAAACCTTTTCCGGAGGGAAACGGGTGTGTCTTTGACGGAGAGCGGCTGGTGCTGGCAGCCTTTGAGGATTGGATGAGTGTGAATGCACTGGTTGCGGTGTATGGTGAAGCGGGTGAAATCTACACAGGCCTGTACCGGCACAGTGGTGCGACGGATATGGATGAGAGCGATTTCCAATTATATGAGCACAGGATTCTCCCTCAGGGACAGGCGAACTGGAGATACTTTTGGGATGGGTATCTCGGGGAACTATACAGGGAAGGGTCGGATACGCCGGTCCGTCCATTAAAAATTTCCTGACGTTCCAGGCCTCTCTTTTCACGCGGAAAACAGTTTGTAAAAATCCTTGTAAAAACAAGATATAAAACTGTTGACAAATGGAAGATAATACGTTAAAATGTAACTCGTTGGTTTGAGTGCTGTGTCACAAACGTGTGTCCGTAGCTCAGCTGGATAGAGCAACGGCCTTCTAAGCCGTGGGTCGGGGGTTCGAATCCCTTCGGGCACGTTTGAAAAGGGAATGACGAGGGCCATTTGGCAATCGTGTTTCATATATGGTGGGTATAGCGCAGTTGGTTAGCGCGCCAGATTGTGGCTCTGGAGGC
>CAJUQT010000063.1 GCA_910588225.1 uncultured Acetatifactor sp. | reverse complement strand
TCATCTCGTCGATTCTTTCTATGAAAGACGCTACATCCTTGACATTTTCGCATCTTTCGATCCGTCCGTCCGGGTACACCCTTTTCGATACGCTCCCGGCGCCGCAGGCGACTATGGTCTGTTTTTCCTCCATAATCAGAATATTATAAAGTCCCAGCTTCCCCTCCCTGGCATAGCCCACATTCTCGAAATTCCCTGACATATTCTTCTGCCGGTACAGATAATAGGGAACCAGTCCCAGCCTTTCTGCTCCCCGGGCCGCAATTTCCATAGTCTCATCCGTATTACGCAGCATTGACACGCCATTCTCCTGAATCCACTGGCTCAGCCGGGAAGCTCGCTTGACTGCAAGGGAATGCACCGTAAGGCTGTCCGGTGCCAGCTCCACGACTCTGTCAACGGTACGTCTCACATCTTCCGCATTTTCTCCCGGAAGTCCCAGAATCAGATCCATATTGATATTGTCAAAGCCAATCCGGCGGGCCAGCATGTAAGCCTCTTCCACCTGGGCTACGGAAGCCTTTCTTCCTATCAGGTCCAGTGTCTCCTGCTTCATGGTCTGAGGATTTACCGATATTCTGTCCACACCATGCCGGTAAAGGGTTCTGAGTTTTTCCTCCGTAATGGAATCCGCCCGGCCGGCTTCCACTGTAAATTCCTTCACAGAGGAAAAGTCGAATAATCGCTTCAGAGCAGTCAAAAGGCGCTCCAGCTGCTCTGCCTCCAGCGTGGTAGGCGTACCGCCGCCAATATAAACACAGTCCAGTATTCTATCCTGGTACGCTTCGGCCGTATACTCCATCTCCCGAATCAGACAGTCAATATAGCAGTCCACCTTCTTCCGGTATCCGCTCACGGGAAAGGAGGTAAAAGAACAATACAGGCAGGTAGAAGGACAGAAAGGAATTCCGATATAGAGGCTGTACCCTTCCACGGGACCATTACATTCCGGACCGGAAGCCTCCGTCTGCTTTTCCCCTGGGCAGATTCCAGCCAGAAGCCTCCTTTCCCGCCTGGCAATATCCACGGAAAGTCTTGCTTTTTCTTCACTGACAAAGTATTTCTGTCTGTAAAAGTCCACAATCGCCCTTTCGCTTTTCCCCTGCTCCAACATCCCGTATGCAATTTTTGTGGGCCGGATTCCCGTGAGGTTCCCCCAGGGAAGGGTTCTGCCCGTCATCTGACTCAGGGTCTGATACAGGAAGCGTTTAAAACCGTCCTTCTCTCCCTCTGTGTTCCAGCAATATTCTCTGCCGTCCAGCGTACACAGCACGCTGTCTCCTTCCTCCAGAATGCGGAAACGAGTCTTTTCCTGCAGAAACGCCCTTTTTTCCTCCCCCGTTTCCGGTGTCAGAACTTTTACCTGTTCTTCCGGATAAAAGGCCTGTACAATCGCATGTACATCATATTCAAAGTTTTCCCTGTTCACATCCACAACCAGCATTTTTCGTCCCTTTTTCCTTCTCTCTCCAGCTCCATTCCGACAGTTCTTCATTCCGCCGGTCTATCTTCAATATAGCTTCTTCTGCTATGACACTGTTCTTCCCTCTCAAAAAGCCCTGCTATGGCAGCTGTCAAAACTCCATTTCCGCTATCCCAGTAAAAACTTTTTATAAAAGGGCATTTTACCATATACCGCTCCCCGCATTTTCTCATACAGAAAGCGCATTTCCTGAAGCTCTTCCCCTGAAGGTTCCTGATTTCCGAAAGAATTTTTCTCCAGAATACCGCAGAAGGCTTCATACTCCTCCCCTGTCACTCGGGGACAGTTCTGATGAAGGAACTGCCGGAATCCTCTGCCGTCCGCGGCCAGCCTTCCCGGACAGCCTGCCGCACGGAATACCCTGCGCAGCTCTCGATATAAGAGAAATATTTCTTCCCGGGTTCCCGCCGCTTCCAGACGCCTGTGCCAGCGCTGTCTCTTCCGCCGTCTCATCCATACCGCTGCCGGAAGCCCACACACAGCGGCCAGAATCAGAAATACAATTCTCCGGACCGTTGTCGTAACTCCCCTTTGTCCATTCCTGAGACCTGCCACTTCCTGAGACACCGCCTCCTGTCCTTCAATAGCTGACTCCTCCTTCTCCCCCGACAAAGGCTGCGCAATCTCTTCTTCCGATTCTGCAGACGATACTTCCATTCCTTCCGGCGTATGGTTTTCCGGCTCTTTGGAAGCGTCCTGCCATGCGGAATCCTCCTGTTCCGGTTCCTCAGGCAGAAAATCACTTTCCTCCATCCAAAGCTGTTCTCCCGTAAACTGCCCCACATACCCCGCCTGCTCCAATCGATTGTCCTGTGCAAAAGCCACCGCCCCCGGCGTCATCTCCACAGGGACCCATCCCATACCGTCCAGATAGATTTCCGCCCACGCATGTGCCTGCTTTCCCGTAATCACGGCAGTGTATGTATTCCCGTCATCTGACGAGAAATCAGAAGGTGATACCACATACCCCGTCACATAGCGCGCGGGAATTCCCAGATATCGCAGGGCAAGCACACCCGCAGTTGCAAAATGCACACAATATCCTTCATGACTGTGAAAGAGAAAATATTCCACGAAATCCGTATCCGGGGGATTCTCCCCCGCATCCAGATTATAGGAAGCCTGTCCTGACAGAAAGCGCATAACCTCCAGAAGGGAGGAATAGATACCGTCCCCCCGAATCCCATCCTGTTCCAGTCGTTTTGTGAGCAGCGGCAGCCTCTCTCCGGGATACTCCAGGAAATTATCGTACACATACTGCCGGTACTCCTCTTCCAGTTGGGCCCACTCTTCCGGCAGCACATTCCAGCCGCTGAATCCTTCCGGAAAACGATATTGGAATCCATATTCTTTTCCCCTGCGGGCCGCACTGCCATCCCCCCGAACCTGAAAATCTTCCGTGAGCAAAGCACCGTAGGGATAGAGGCTGTAGCTTCCTCTGCCTCCCAGCTCCCGTATGGCCATATATCCGTCTGCGGCATTCTGTTGGATTTCCCCCACGGCCACATAGGTGATATTAGGCCAGACAGCGTAATCAGAGGGCAGTTCCAGGCCATGTTCCCCATAATAGGCTTCCAGATGCTCATCCGGCCAGGCCTCCCATTCTTCCTCTCCGTAAGTTCCGCCTGTAAACCCTTTCAGATACAGCACTCCCGGAGGCTTACTGTCCACTGTTACGCTGTACACTCCCGCTCCCGTGTAGCTGAACAAATTCCGTCGATACAATTCCCCTGTCACATCCGGTCCGCCCCCGAATCTATACCCTGACCCGGGCAGAGCATTCTGCAGCGTGGGAATCCACTGCTCGTTTACCATTTTATAGAATGCTATTCTGTTCTCCTGCAGCGCCTCATACCGCTCATCCATCTCCGGCAGAAGAAATCGGTACACAATTCCCATACACAGCCCCGTCAGAACTGCCACACAGGCAGCCGCCCACACACCTGTCCCGGGTGTATCCGCAAATTCCTTCTGCACCAGTGCGCCCACCATACCCAGCACACAGAAGATAAGGAAAAAATAATCCGGAAATACATCACAGACAAAAGCAAGTGAAAGCCACAGCAGATTCCCCAAAAACAGACAGATGCCTCTGCCACGGTTCCAGAAAAAGCCCACCGCAAGTTCCAGCGGAAAAAAGGAAAACAATACACTCCCCGTCATCAGCCCTGTTCCAACCTCAACGCTGTGCCGAAGGCTTTCCAGTACCGCTCCGTCATCCGGCAAAGTAATATGAAACAGATATCTTTCATTGAGATGCCTCACCGTATTCCGCATCATAAGAGACCATCCAGTCAAAAGCTTTTCCCGGAAAATCACCACTGCCAGAAGATACGCTATCACGCATATCAACATACGCAAAAACACACATTTTCTATTTCTGCCCATTGGAAGCAGCAACACTGACATACAGATAAGAAACAGACCGATCCAGAACAGGGAGCGTTCAAGCCCAATCGCTGTCAGTATATTCTCACCTGAAGCAATACTGCCGGCGGAAAGTTCCCCCGCTCCTTCCGCTGCACTCTCGCCGGCAGGAGCTGCCCATGGAATCTGCAGCACTTGCAGCAGAGCTCCCGCAATGCCGATACTGTTGATAAATAGAAGCAGAAGATCCGCAAGATGTCCCAGTCTTAAGGATTGCTTTTTTTCACTCTTCATATACACACTGCTCTCCAATATACAGCCGGCAGTCCTCTTCCAGATGAAATCCCTGTTCCAGAAGAGGGATTTCGTCCTCCGGACACGGCACGCCGCCTCTCTCCTGCATCAACAGCAGATAAATCCACGTCTGCAGGGACTCCACCTCCGTAATCTCCTGTAGAAAAAAGCTCTCTCCGCTCTTCCATACTGCTTCCAAACCTGCCCGGATTTGCTGATTTTCCATGAAAAAATACAATAATGAACAGGCCTGGTCGAGATACCTGTCCCAGTTTTCCGCCTGTAATCGAAAGGCATCCGAAAAAGAAAAAAAGAAACGAAATGTATTGCTTTTTTCCATATCTCTGACCTGCATCTCTCCATCCTTTGCCATCAGCTTCCAGTAGATGCGATGCAGACTGTCCCCTGGCAGGAAATCTCTCAGAAACAAATCTCCCTCTTTCTCACCTATTCGGCTCCAGAAATTCCCCAAATCAGTCTCCAAAGCCTGCGCAGAGACAGGAGTAATCACCGGTGTAATGCAGATTTTTATGTCTTCTCCTTTTTTTACCGGCAGAGAAAACAGCCCCAGACAATCATAAATTGCAGCTTTTTTCACCTCAATCCGCGCCCTGCCGCAATGCCTTGCCGTCAGCTCCACAGGAATTTCTCTAATGGACTTCCTCCTGATTCCCCGGATTCTCAACCTCTGTGTTTCCCCCTGCTCACCGGGCAGATTCCAGCTTACCCATACAGATATTCCTGAGATCGGAAGAAGCCCTCTGCCCCCGGCCCGCACTCTCACACGAGCCTTCACCGTGTCCCCCCGGGATACAAATGTCTGGTCGGTCAGCAGGGTAACTTTACAGGAAAAAACCTGGAAAAGCAGCAGAATAAAACACATTGCCGGAATACAGACCGCACAGCAGAGCAGAAAGCGCAGTCCCTGATAATCATAGAGCATCATCTGAAAAAATCCTGCCGCCAAAAGAAGCAGATAACAGATTCTTCTCATCATACTCTCTCGCCAAGTCTGGGCTCCCGCACCTGAGACAGTGTCTCATCCAGAATGTCCGTAGCCTTTCTGCCGTTTATTCTGGCCTTCTGATTCAGTCGAATCCGATGCATGCCCACATCGTAAAGCGCCGCTTTGATATCTTTCGGCACACAATAATTTCTTCCCCGTATGTAAGCATATGCTCTGGCCATCTTCCCCAGCGCCAGCGTTCCCCTGGGGCTTAAGCCCAGCTCGGTACACTCATTTTCTCTGGTAGCTCTGGAAAGCAGAGTCATATATTTATAGAGGGCATCATGGATAAAAATACTCTCCGTCTCCGCCTGCATGGCAAGCAGCTCTTCCCCATCAACAACCGGCACTATCCGGTCCAGAGGTCTTCCCCTGTGACGGCTTTTCAGCATGGCAATCTCGTCCTCCATCTCAGGATATCCCATGGTAATGCAGATTAAAAATCTGTCCATCTGGGCCTCGGGAAGTCTCTGCGTACCAAAAGACCCTACCGGATTCTGGGTTGCCAGCACAATAAAAGGACGGGGCACCGGTCTGGTGACACCGTCTACCGTCACATTTCCCTCCTCCATGACTTCCAAAAGTGCCGACTGGGTCTTCGGTGAAGTTCTGTTGATTTCATCCGCCAGCAGCAGATTACACATCACCACCCCCGGACGATACACAAAGCTCTCCGTCTCCTTCCGGTACATGGAAAATCCCGTAATGTCCGCCGGCATTACGTCCGGCGTAAACTGCACCCGGTTGGACTTCAGCCCGCAGGCCCTGGAAAAGGCAATGGCCATCTCCGTCTTGCCCACCCCCGGCACATCCTCCAGGAGCACATTCCCCCCTGCCAGTATGGCGGCCATTACCTTTTCGATACAGTCATCTTTTCCCACAATGGACTTCCTTACCTCATCCATCACCAGGTGGGCTTTTTGATATCTCTCTTCCAAACCTGATTTCCTTTCCGCATTCTCGGGAGACTGTTTCCTGTTAATCACCCATTGCCGGCTGCAGCCAAACCACAATTACTGGTTTCACAGGAGAAACTATCCAAACTGTTACAGACAGAACCCATCTCAGACGCAGAATGGATTGTTCCTCTTCTCGTATCCGATGGTGGTACTCTCTCCATGTCCCGGATACACTCTGGTGTCCTCCGGCAGCACAAAGAGCCTGTCCTTAATGGAACGGACCAAAGTCCCCATACTTCCCGTGGGAAAATCCGTCCGACCCACAGACTCCGCGAATAAAGTATCCCCCGATACCAGAATACCGGCCTCCTCAAAGTAGTAACAGCATCCTCCCGCCGTATGTCCCGGTGTGGCAATCACTGTGCAGGTCATTCCTGCCAGCGTAATCTCCTGTCTGTCCTTCACATATACATCCGCATAAGTCTCGCAGGCTCTTCCCGCCTGTTCCGACACGTTCATTGCAGCACTCTTCAAAAGTTCCCGCTCCGCTTCACAGGCATAAGCCTGTGCCGGCTCTTCGCCCTCCGCTTCCCTGGCGGCATTCACCGCATCCCGCAGCCCGTCCAGTCCCCAGATATGGTCAAAATGGCCATGGGTCAGCAGAATCCCCGCCACCTGAAACCCGTTTTTTGCCAGCGCGGAATAAATGTTCGCGCCCTTGTCCGCAGGGTCCACCACAATGGCTTCATGGGCTCCCTCTCGATACAAAAAATAGCAGTTAGTCTGGCACACTCCCAGCACCATGCGCCCTATCTTAATCTCAGCCATACCATTTATCTCCCTGAAATTTTCTATAAAAAAATAATTTCCTATTTGCTTTCATCTTCCCGGTGTATCCATATCCCATAAAGAATGCATGAATTCAAGCTGAAGATTCTTCAATTTTTTTATCCGTTCAGCAGTCATACTTAAATACATTTGAAGATATGATTTCTCATTCCATCTACCGGCATTGATACGAATACACACGAACGACATATATCAAAGCCAAAAAGTTTATTTATACATGTATTTTATCGAACACAATAAAACGGACTGAGACAAAATTAACGAACCGGTGCAAGACCGGAAGAATGCTGCACTTGCATTCTTCCCGGAATGACTTAGATTTTCTTAGGTCAGGTCCTTTCTGACCTTAGAAAATCTTCATTCCGTTTTAGCCGGTGGCTCTCTCAATATCCACCACGCTCTCGATTCCCCGGATTTTCTCAATCACCCGGTTCAGCTCCTCTCTGCTCTCCACCTCAAAGGATGTCTGCAGTGTGGCCAGCCCCTGCCTGCTGACCCTTGTATTAAGAGACAGTATGCTGATATTTTTCTCCGTCAGCGCTTTGGTGATATCCGCCAGCAAACCATTGCGGTTATTTGCATAGATATCAATCTCCGCCACATATTTCTCCGTGGCGTCCTCCGGCGCCTGCCACTCCGCGTCAATGATGCGGGCCCGCTCGATTTCAGGCAGATTCATCATATTCACGCAGTCGGTCCGGTGAATGGAAATGCCTCTCCCCCTGGTGACAAAGCCCACAATCTCGTCTCCGGGCACCGGCGAACAGCATTTAGAAAAACGAACAGATAAATCCGCAATTCCGCGCACCACAATACCGCTTTTTGACTTTACAGTAGCGGTTCTGTTAATAGAAGCCGCACCCGCTTCCGCGATGCTGGCCAGAACTTCCTCGTTGGTCATGGCCTTTTTGTGTTCTCTGTCGTAAAGGTCCTGCATCTTGTTGACAATCTGCCCTTCCTTCAGCGCCCCATGACCGATAGCTGCAAGCACGGAATCCCAGTCTCTGAATCCGTACTTACGCATCACCGCACTCATATAATCTGTCTTCATCAATTCGGAAAGGTTCACCGCTTTCATCTTGCAGTAATTTGCCAGCAATTCCTTTCCCTTGACAATGTTGTCTTCCTTCAGTTCATTTTTAAACCACTGATTGATTTTATTCTTCGCCTGGGTGCTCTTTACCACATTCAGCCAGTCCCGGCTGGGTCCCTTGGAATTCTGAGAAGTGATAATCTCAATTCTGTCACCATTCTTAATCTCATAATCGATGGTCACCAGCTTGTCGTTGACCCTGGCACCTACCATTCTGTTGCCAACCGCGGAGTGAATGCTGTAGGCAAAGTCAATGGTTGTGGAACCCGCCGGCAGATTTTTCACCTCGCCTGTGGGTGTAAAGCAATACACATTGTCGGAGAACAGATCCAGATCGTTCTTCAAAAGCTTCATAAACTCCTGATTATCCGACATATCCCGCTGCCACTCCAGAATCTGCCGCAGCCAGACCAGCTTCTCTTCCTCCTGGGCCTCCACCTTTTTGCCGTCGGAAGCCTCCTTGTATTTCCAGTGAGCGGCAATCCCGTATTCCGCCGCTTTATGCATTTCAAAGGTACGAATCTGGATCTCAAATGGCTGCCCCGAACTGCCGATCAGCGTGGTATGCAGCGACTGATACATATTCGCCTTCGGCATGGCGATATAATCCTTGAACCGCCCGGGAATGGGTTTGTACATCTCATGGATAACACCCAGCGCCGCATAACAGTCCCGCACGCTGTCCACAATAATCCGCACCGCAAAAAGATCATAAATCTGATCCAGCGTCTTATCCTGGTTCAGCATCTTTTTGTAAATGCTGAAAAAATGCTTCACACGGCCGTCAATTTTCGCCTTGATACCTGCGTTTCTAATGTGTTCGCTGACCTCATCCACAATGCTCTGAATATATTTTTCGCGGACACTTTTCCGCACGGAAATCTTATCCACCAGATCATAATAAACATCCGGCTCCAGATATTTCAGCGACAGATCATCCAACTCAATCTTCACCTTGCTGATTCCCAGTCTCTGGGCAATGGGACAGTAAATTTCCAGCGTCTCCTTCGCAATCCTCTGCCTGCTCTCCGGCTTTTTATACTGCAGCGTACGCATATTATGGAGTCTGTCGGCCAGCTTGATCAGAATCACCCGGATATCCTTCGCCATGGCCAGAAACATCTTCCGGAGGTTCTCCGCCTGCATCTCCAGCTTTTCATCCGGCTGGTCAGTCCCTGTAGACAGGGGAATCTTCTCCAGCTTCGTGACTCCGTCCACCAGCAGAGCCACATCGTCTCCGAATTCCTTCTTCAAATCCTCCTCTGTCATAATGGTATCCTCCACCACATCATGGAGAATACCAGCCACTATGGTTTCCTTGTCCAGCTCCAGATCGGCCAGAACAATGGCTACGTTCAAAGGATGAATGATATAAGGTTCTCCGGACTTACGGAACTGATCTTTATGCGCCTTCTCAGCAGTCTTATATGCCTTCTCAATCATGGAGATATCGTCGCTGGGATGATATTTCCGCACACGGGCAATAAGCTCCCGATATAATTCTTCGGGATCGACAAATTCATGATATTCACTCATTTTTCCGTCGTCAAAAAATTCCTCGTTCTTTTCTTCCGCCATACTCATCCACACTTTCTACGCCCATTCAGTGCTCCCGGAGCCTTCTTTCCCGGTAAAACCCCTGCTTTCCACAAAAAGCTTATCTCCCGGACAGTCCCTACTTTCCCTGGTAGCAAATCGCCGAATCCAAACGATATCCCGCCAGCTTCTCTCTGCCTTTCAGTCCTGCCAGCTCCATCAGCACCACGATTCCCACAACTTCTCCGCCCAGGCTTTCCACCAGCTTCACCATGGCTTCGGTGGTTCCTCCTGTGGCGATGAGATCGTCCACTATCAACACCTTCTGACCCGGTTGAATGCTGTCCTTATGCATCTCAATGACGGCACTGCCATACTCCAGATCATAAGAGACAGAGACCGTTTCTCTGGGAAGCTTCCCTGCCTTCCGAATCAGAACGAAGGGCTTTTTATTATTATAAGCAATGGGCGTTCCAAATATAAATCCCCTTGATTCAGGTCCGGCTACCACATCGTAATCCAGGTCCTTCACCAGCTCCTGCATGGTGTTCACTGCCAGCTGCAGCCCCTCTGCGTCCTGCAGCACACTGGTCACATCCCGGAAAATAATCCCTTCCTCGGGAAAATCAGGGATACTGACTACGTATTCTTCCAGTTTCTTCATCTTAACTACCTCTTTTCCTGTATGTATTTTCGTTCTCGCCGTCTGTCATTCTCTGTTCTGGTCCACAAAATATTTTATGATATCACTTCTGGTGACAATGCCGATAAAGACACTTCTATCGTCGATAACCGGTACAAAATTCTGATTTTTCGCCCGTTCCAGCAGATTCTCCATAGCCGTGTCAATGCAGGCCGGCTTTACCTTTCCATTCTGCAGAAAGTCCCTCACGGTCATATGCTCCAGATTCTTCAATGTGATATCCTCCAGATTCTGATTATAGGCAAGTATATTCCAGAGGAAATCCGCCACGCTGATCACGCCTACATATCGGTCCTCCCTGTCAATGACAGGTATGGCTGAAAATCCGCTTCTGCGCAGTTTCTCAAGTCCCTGCCGCAGCGTCATATCGTCCCGCAGATATGCCACCTCCGCCTTTGGCAATAAAAAAGATGCTATATTCACAATTCCGCTCCTTCATCACTGACTTTTTCCGACATCTCTTCGTCACTTTTCTCCGCCCCGTCTTCCCTTAGCGCCTCTTCTGCGCCATTCTCTTCCTGCTCTCTGCGGGAATTACTTTCCTTCACTATCTCTTCCACGAAGCTGCTGTCCACAACCTCCATGCGGTCCACAAACCTTTTGAGCCCGGCGGCCACATAGACAGCTGTTATGCAGTCCGTGACACCACTGAAAATCAGTCCCGCACCCACAAGCTGGAACAGCAGAATCACCGTATCAAAAGGATTGGCAATCAGTATCACACCGAAAATCACATTGATAATAGCCAGAATCAGCATCACCGTCCAGTTCCCATATCCGGCCCGTTTCATGTCGATTACATTCTGCAGCTTGCCGCAGCCGCTGGCCAGCACCAGAATCCCCAGTATCACGGGAACCAGAGAGATAATCCATTCCACCTTATAGAGAAAAAGAATGCCTACTGCTATGCCCACAAGCCCATACTCGAAATCATGTCGGTAATAGTTCAGGCTGTTGTCTCTCAGCAGATAGCAAATCATGGACACAGCCCCAACCAGAATGAGCAATATCCCAATCAGATACCCCAATGTCTTAATCATTGTCTCCGGAATGATAAGCGCCACAATTCCCAGCACCACATACAGCAGGGAACTCAGTATGGCATCCCACTTGACTTTTTTCAGCAGTTCTTTCATTCTTCATTCCTCCCCGTAGAAGAAATTTTTTTACAAAAAGAACTCTTTTCGCCGAAAAGAGTCCTTTCTCTTCCTGTGAACGGCCACTGTCAGCCTTCCTGGTCACTTACCTTTTACCGCAGCACTTCTTATATTTCTTGCCGCTTCCGCAGGGACATGGATCGTTTGGATATATTTTAGCACCCTTCACAATCGTGGTGGAGGATTTCTGCTCCTTATACAGAGCCTTTCTGGTATCTTCGTCAAAAATATCCTCCCACTCTTCCAGATTATACAGCCAGTCGGCTTCGGCGGCCACCATATTCTTATAGAGAAGAGCCTTATCAAAGCCTAAATTTACCTCCGTATCCTCTTCCATCTCCTCAATGGGATTGGCCTCCTTCAGGCTGTCATTGATGCCGTCCAGGAAACCGGTCATTGTCATGACAGATACCTCATATTTATCGGCCAGCTCCTTCACCGTGCCCTTCACCACATCCTCCGGATTCTTCAGAAGTTCAGCGTAAATCTCCTTCTCCTCCTGAAAATAATCCTGCCAGAGCGCCTGCAGTTCGTTCTTATCTGCCGACTCATTGTATGCAATTTCTCTCCATTTTTCCAATAAAGCCATATTCTACCACCTTTTAAATCTTTCCGGCCTGCAGCCGGATGTATTCTTCCGCGGAGAATTCCGAGTTTTTTCCGCTTCTAACAGTATATACCAGATTATCATCGAAGACAATAAAAAATTTTTTAAAATATTTTTATTGCCATGTATAGATACCGATTTTCAGGCAACAATAGTTAATGTCAAGGAACCCCCTCCTTTGATAAGAATTTTTCACCTAAGATAAGGATAATACTTATCCTCCCCTAAGAGGGGCTACAAGCCACCTCTTTAAGAAGGGCTACAAGCCACCTCTTTAAGAAGGGCTACAAGCCACCTCTTTAAGAAGGGCTACAAGCCACTTCTTTAAGAAGGGCTACAAGCCACTTCTTTAAGAAGGGCTACAAGCCACTTCTTTAAGAGGGGCCAGCGGCCACCTCTTTATTCCGGGCTTCGCGTTGGTGCAGGCCCGGGATTTTTATGTGTATCTCAACTTTTCGCAAATTCCCTTTCAAATTTATGTTGCTCAAGCAGCCTCCGGTCATTTTTCTCAATGGTATATCTCTCCTCAAAGCCGATTCATCAAACTGATAAGAGGCAATCGTAAAATCAGGCAAGCAACACCCGTTATCGTCATCACCCTGTCTGCGTCTGATACATCAGCGCATAGCGCCCGTCCAGCGCCATCAGTTCCTCATGGGTTCCCTGCTCCGCAATCTCCCCCTTTTCCAGCAAAATAATCATATCCGAATCCCGAATGGTGGAAAGTCTGTGGGCAATGATAACCGATGTACGGTCCTCGCAGATTTTCAGCATGGCACGCCGGATTTTCTGCTCGGTAACGGTATCCACAGAGCTGGTGGCCTCGTCGAGAATCAATATCGGCGCATTGGCAAGAACCGCGCGGGCTATTGTGATTAACTGTCTCTCTCCCTGGGACAGCTCCATTCCTCCCTGTTCCAGCACAGTATCGTATCCTTGGGGCAGGCGCTGAATAAATCCGTCCGCCCCTGCCACACGGGCCGCCTGCCGAATCTGTTCCATATCAGCCTCCGGATGTCCGTATGCAATATTGTCTCTGACACTTTCGGCAAACAATGCCGTATCCTGCAGCACAACACCGAATGCCGACCGCAGGTCCTCCATCCTGTAATCCCGCAGGTCATGTCCGTCCAGCAGGATACTTCCGCCCGATACATCGTAAAACCTTGTGAGCAGATTGATAATCGTGGTCTTGCCGGAACCTGTGGCGCCCACAATGGCAGTCTGCGTTCCCGCCGGTATCTTCAGGGAGATGTCTTTCAGCACCATTTTTTCGGGACGATAGCCAAATTTCACATGCCGGAATTCAATGTCTCCTCCGGGTGCCTTCAGAGACAGAGCATCCTTTCTGTCCGCCGGCTCCGGCTCTTCATCCAGAATCTCAAACACACGCTCTGCGCCGGCCACTGCAGTCTGAAAATTATTATAAATATTCGCGATTTCCACAAAAGGCCGGGTAAACTGACGCACATAGAGCAGGAAGCTGGTAATCAGGCCAATGTCGCCGATATTGCCATTCACATACAGCACCCCGCTGAAAACTGCAATGGCCACATAGCAGAGATTATTAATCACATTCATCAGCGGCATCAGATAGCCAGACCATATCAGAGCACGAATGGACACCCGGCAGAGTCTGACATTTTTCTCTTCAAATTCCCGTTCCATCTCCTCTTCCCGGCAGAATGCCTTGACAACGGACAGTCCGGAGATACTTTCCTCCACCTGCCCGTTCAGTGAGCCCAACACCTTCTGGCGCTCCAGGAAAAGCTTTCTGGTTCGCTTTGTCACGATTTTCGTCAGAGTGAAAATCAATACCACCCCCACAACCGCCACCAATGTCAGAAGCGGGCTCAAAGTCACCATCATCACAAAGACGCCGCCAATGGTAAACGCATACGTCAGGAGAAGCGTCATGGAACTGGAAATGGTGATGCTGATATTATCCACATCGTTGGTAAGACGGCTCATCAGCTCGCCATGCCTGTGCCTGTCGAAAAAGGACAGGGGCAGCGTCTTAATCTGATCGAACAGCGCTCTCCGAATATGATGAATCACATTCTGTCCGATGGAAGCCATAAAGAAGGCCTGCAGAAATCGAATCAGCCAGTCGCAGATATACAGCCCCGTCAGACAGACCAGAATCCAGGTGAGCGCATCCCCTCCGCTGATAGCCGTCACGGCCTTTCCCGTCACATAGGGCGACAGAACAGATGCCCCGGAAGCAAGTCCGGACAGCAGGAAAATCCAGCCAAGTCCTTTCCTGTGACCCCTGGTCAGCTGCCATAGTCTCCCCAAGGTTCCTTTCATATTTTTCGGCTTCACCACCACACCTCCCCGTCCGGGACGGGAGATTCCGCCGGGATTCCTGGGCGGCACATACTCTTTATTCTCAGCCATTCAGCCCACCTCCAATCTGTGATTCGTAGATTGCCTGATAGCTTCCGCAGGAAGCCATCAGCTCCTCATGCGTCCCGCAGCCTTCCACATGTCCGTTGTCCAGACATAAGATATGATCCGCACGCATAACAGTGGAGATACGCTGGCTGATCAGCAGCACGGTAACCTGCCCTGCCCTCCTTCTCAGACCGTTCAGCACGGCGGCTTCCGTCCGGGCATCCAGCGCACTGGTACAATCGTCAAGAATCAGGACCCGGGGATTACGCACAAGCGCTCTCGCTATAGAAAGCCGCTGCTTCTGCCCGCCGGACAGATTCACGCCCCCCTGCCCCAGCCGGGTATCATATCCCTGACTGCTCTGCTCGATAAATTCATCCGCACAGGCAGCCTCTGCGGCAGCTTTTATCTCCTCCTCAGAGGCATCTGCACGACCCCAAAGTAGATTTTCCCGAATTGTACCGCTGAAAAGCATAGCTTTCTGAGGAACTACCGCGATGGCATTCCGCAGCAGCTTCGTGTCAATCTGTGTCACATCGCAGCCGTCCAGCAGTACCTTCCCCTCCGCGGCATCATAAAATCTGGGAATCAAGCTCACAAGCGTTGTCTTCCCGGAACCGGTAGAGCCAATGATTCCCACCGTTTCTCCGGAATTAATATGAAGATTGATATCCAGAAGAGATTCCCTTCCTGCCCCCGCATAAGCAAAGGAAACATGTTCCAGTCGAATCTCTCCCTGTATCTTTGGTGTCAGCGGATTCTCCGGCATATGCTGGGCCGGTTCCTCGTCAAGTACTTCCTGAATCCGACCGGCGGAGGCCGCGGCCCGAACCGCAGTATTCAATGCGTTGGAAATCATCATCACAGAAAAAAGAACCTGAGTCATATAGTTGACAGAAGCCATGAGCCGGCCGATTTCAGTGCTTCTCTGATTCCTGGAAAGCCACAGCAGCAATACAATGCCGAAATTGACCGTCAGATTAATCAGCGGTGAAAATATCGCCATGGCCCTGAGCGCGGAAATATTGGCCGCCGCCAGGACCTGAGAAGACTCCTGAAATTTATCTGACTCCTCGTTCTCCGCGTGAAAAGCCTTCACCACACGGACGGAGGAAAGGAATTCCCTTGTGACACCGTTGAGGCCGTCCAGTTTCTTCTGTACTGTACCGAACCGCGGGTAGCCGATTCTCATATTCCCCCAGACCAGCAGGGAGACCACGAAAATGATAGCAGCCATAACCGGCGCCTGCCCCGGCGTCTGGAACATAATCAGCACGATGGCGCCGATACAGGTAATGGGCGCCTTTACCATGATACGCATGATTCCATTCACAAATTCCTGTATCTGCGTCACATCATTTGTAATCCGGGTAATGATGGACGCCGGCTGCAGGCGGTCTATATTTTCCATGGAGAGACGCTGCACATTATGGTACATATCCCGGCGCAGTTCTCTGCCGATTGTCTGCGAGGTCCGACTGGCAAACTGATTGCGCATAACCGCAGAAAAAGCCCCTGCCCCCGCAATACCCAGCATAATCAGTCCATAAAAAAGAATCTGCCTGACATCGGCATTTTTCACACCTTCGTCCACAATATAAGACATAAAGGCAGGCTGCAGCAAATCTGCCATTGCCTCCATTGTCAGGAAAAAAGTCGAAAGCAGAAAAATACCCAAATGTTTTCGTATGTATTGTAGTATCAGTTTCATCACACTTCCTCCAAAAATTTGGTACCTTGCTATTGTAGCGAAATTCTCTGCAAATTTCAAGGTACCTGATAGTTTTTGTAAGGAACTGTTCCTCCTCCATCACACAAAATTTCCTATAAATGCATTTTGCCTTTGCAAAAGTGCAGTCTGAAACTGCCCCCGGCATTTTCGTTCCCCAGCCGAATGAATCATTTCCGCATAGCGGCAACGCTTGCCGGATACCATTTCTGAAACCACTGCGTAAAAATTCCCATCAATGCCGGCAAAACAGAATTCACCGCCCCTGTCCACACCCCCATACCGGTTCCTATGAGAAAATAAGTCCACACAGGCGTAATCAGGTACAGAACTCCCCAGAGCAGCGTCAGTATCCGGTTGGTCCTCATAAAAATGGGATTTTCCAGAGCCTCCTCCCCATTGTACTGATTCATGGAGTAATGTGCCGTCAGGGGAATTCTGCAAAGACAGCTTGCCGTCCACATAACACCAAAGGCAAAGTAAGACAGCGGAAGCAGAATCTGCCCAGACACTCTCAACAGCGAGGCCACGGAAAAAGCGGTTACCAGCACACCTGACAGAGAATCATAAATCGTCTTCTGATTCCTCCGCAGGATAAACGGTACCAGAACACAGGCTGCCAGAGGCGGAAAGCAGCCCCAATATCCGTCAAAGGACACCGCCACCCAGAAAACAATCCAGGGAATCAGCAGATTCATCATATTCGTCTCTCTGTCCTGTCCCCGACTCCCTCCCGGATTCTTCTTGCCATTTTTCCGGCCTGTGTCTGCCGTTTCCGCCACATTTCCTTTTCTGCTTTCTATTTCACCGCTTTTTTCGTCCTTTCCTTTGTCACCGCTGCCGCCAAAATATTTATCCCAGTTCAGCATCATGGAGAAATCTCCCGTCACCCGGTACAAATGCTGCATCAATGCCGCATCTCCTCTTATCTCTCCGGATGCGATGGAACGCCACACCGTAATCGGCGTCTCAATTCTCGTAGTAGCCCTCCTGGAGCTGTCCGTGACCACCTGACTGCCGTTTTCTCCCAATATCACCTGATAGCATTCATCCAAATCCGTATAATACATTTCCAGAACCTGCTCTCTGCCTGGATAATTTTCCTTCCTGTAAAGTCCGGCCATCTGCCTGGTGAAAACCAGTGCGTCCGATTCCCGTTCTCCGGTCTGTCTGTCAATTCCCCAGCTGGCATCCGCCATATTTTCAAATATCTCCTTCGGATACAATAACTGCTTCAGTGCCTCCTGCGTCTCCGGTCGGACACCCCCCTGCAGATATTCTCTCCCTGCTTCCCGCACATAGTCCAGATATTCCCCTGTCCTCCTGGACAGCTCCGGCACCCGGAACAGCTCTCCCTGCCCACAGAAGATAGTCGTGTACGCCTTGTCGCCGCAAATATGGTCAAACAGGCTGTACACCCCGTCATAATTTCCTTCCGCGGTATAAAATCCGCAGGTAGAGATGAGAACGGTCTTCTTGCCGCTCATATCATATCGGGCCGGATGGCTGCCGTTGCCTCTTTTCCCTGTATTTTCCTCCATAAATGGAAGCACCATGGGCAGCTGACGGTCTATGAGATGCTTCAGCCCGCCCGGCACTGTAAAATAATAAAGCGGGAAGCTCCAAATGGTCACATCCGCCCAGAGCAGCTTCTCAATCACTTTCTGCATGTCATCCTGGATGCAGCACCTTCCGGGCGTCCGGTTCCAGCAGGAAAAGCAGCCCAGACAGGGATGTATCTCCAATTGATTTATCTGTATTTCTTTTACTTCAAAAGTCTCTTCCCCCGGGCATCTCCCTGTGATTTCCAGAATTTCCTTTTCTCCCGTCTGCCCTTTCGTTATGTGCGCTTCCCCGCTCTCCTTCACACCCTCCTGCATTCCTGCCAGGAACTGTTCCGTCAGCTTCCAGGTATTACTGTTCTCCCCCTTGGGGCTTCCGTTGATTACCAGAACCTTCATCTCTGCCCATCCCTTTCCAGCTGTGCAATGCAGCTCTCCGCCCATTCTATATGCATCCGCAGATTTCGTCGTCCATAGTCCACGGTCATCTGCCAATACTGTGTTTTATCCCTGTTATCCAGATAATTGCTGTAGTCTTCTATATGCTTCGGCACAGCTTCCAGACTATGTAAAAACAGTTCACAGCAGGCTTTCAGGTTCTTAAAGTAATGGATATTTTCCTCTCTGCTCCGTTCCCCCATAAAAAATACTTTCATCAGTACCGGAACTTTCTGTGTTATATCCGGATTGTCCTCCGAAAGCCATCTCAACAGTTCCTCATACCCCGCCTCCGTAATGGTAAAAATATTTTTATCCGGCTTTCCCTGTTGCGGCACATAGATTTTCGTAACCCATTCCCTTTGTTCCAGCGTCTGCAATTCCCGGTAAATCTGGCTGGTTCTGGCATTCCAGAAGTAACATAGTGAATCCCGGAAAGCAGTATTGATTTCATAGCCTGTCATGTCCTTATAATTTAAAAGACCTAAAATCCCGTGTTTCAGCATTTGAAAGGCTCCTTTCCTTATGTTGTTTATATTACTCATACTGCCACTATATTCCACTTATGAAATATAGTCAAGGAAATTTTCTAAGATTTCTTTGGCTCTATGTTAAGTTCGCGTTTAACACACAACGAGCGGTGCTTTGTGCGAGGACTTTTATGATCCTGAAGCCGAAGGCAAATTCCCTGTAATGTTCTGCTGGAAGGCTGCTGTTACAGGCTGGGATTCCTGCAAGGCTTTACAGGGGACCTGCCGTCTAAGTCCGGGATTCCTGCAAGGCTTTACCAGATCCTGCCGCCTAGGGCTGGGATTCCTGCAAGGCTTTACAGGGGTCTGCTGCCTAAGGCTCGGGTTTCTGCAGCAAGTCAGGGTTAAAGCAAAGGGACGGCAGAGGAGGCCGGGAGCTCTTTCCTCGGCGGGGTAACGCGCCGAGGAAC
>CAJUQT010000062.1 GCA_910588225.1 uncultured Acetatifactor sp. | reverse complement strand
AGCCTGCTTTTCTGGCCTTTGCAGCACAATTCTCAAAATGTGTAGTTTTTGGGAATACAAAATGCACTCAAAAGTCTAGATTCTCTTATAACATATTTATCAAAAAATCAAGTGTTATCTATTTTCTTTTTTAGTAGTATTTCCCATTCTTTTCTTTCTCTAAGAAATTTCCCAAAAACTACAGTTTTTGAGAATGCGTCTCCACTTCGTTCTCTTAAGCTCAAAGTAAAAACTCTGCTATATGGCAGCTTCTCTCGTTTCGCTTTGATTAGTTCCTCCAGTGCTCTAATCTCCTGAGCTCATAGCTAAATAGTTACAGTCCTCATTCAGCAAACAATTTCAATAGAACTTCCAAAATCTCCCAAAGTATATTATAATAGTTCTGCACACATGGCATATCATCCCGTTAAGGTGGAATACAGGCCATTCAGCAGAAAGGAATGTATTATGGCAAAAGAATTGTTAAAAAGAAATGAGGTAAAGGAAGAATTTACCTGGAATCTTGCAGATCTCTACGCAGATATTCCCTCATGGGAAGCCGCAGTACAGGAGATACAGGAAATTGCCGCCCGGCTGGAGAAAATGGAAGGAAAGGTAACGGAAAGCGCCGAGAATCTGTTTACCACATTGGTCTGGCTGGAGGAGCTGGGGAAAAAGACGGATCCTGCGTTCAACTATGCGCAGCGTCTGAGCGATCAGGATACGGGTAATACGACACATCTGGCCATGTCGCAAAAGCTTCGTAGTATTTATGCCGGCATTTCCAGCAGACTTTCTTTCATCGACCCGGAAATTTTGGAACTGGATCCGGAGACGCTGGATCAATATTACACCCAGCAGCCGAAGCTGGAAGCATACCGCAAATATATCCAGGAAATCCAGCGGCTGAAACCCCACCATCTTCCTGCGGAAATGGAACGATTGCTGGCCATGACCAATGAAATGGCCGATGTTCCGGAGGAAACCTTTTCCGTCTTCAACAATGCGGATCTGAAGCTGCCGGAAATGACAGATGAAAAGGGGGAGTCTGTCCGTATCACCCATGGCCGCTATATTACCCTCATGGAATCTTCTGATCGACGGGTGCGCAGGGAAGCCTTTGAGAAAATGTACCAGACCTACAAACAGTTCGAAAATACGTTGGCCAGCCTATACAGCGGTCAGGTCAAGCAGCTGATGTTTTACGCCCGGGCCCGCAAATACTCTTCCACCCTGGAAGCAGCGGTCAATCGCAATAATGTCTCTCCTGATGTATACGACAATCTGCTCGCCGCTGTGAATGCCAATCTGGATAAAATGTATCGTTACGTCAAACTCCGCAAGCGCCTGCTCCAGGTGGACGAGTTACATATGTACGATGTCTACACCCCTGTCATTGCCGATGCAAGCCGGAAAATCCCTTATGAGGAGGCGAAAGAGACCATTCTGAAAGCCCTTGCTCCTCTCGGAGAAGATTATATTCAGCTTTTACAGGAAGGATTCGACAATCGCTGGATCGATGTTTA
The DNA here is from genome assembly GCA_910588225.1 of uncultured Acetatifactor sp. Classification (GTDB taxonomy): domain Bacteria; phylum Bacillota; class Clostridia; order Lachnospirales; family Lachnospiraceae; genus Acetatifactor. Next base: position 17,751 of record CAJUQT010000062.1, on the reverse strand, counting down.
TGAAAATGAAGGGAAAAGAAGCGGCGCTTATTCGGCCGGCGCTTACGGCGTACATCCCTATGTACTTATGAATTACAGCGACAGCCTTGACAGTATGTTCACCCTGGCACACGAAATGGGACATTCTCTGCACACCCATTATTCCAATACTACACAGCCCTATTTCTATTCTCACTACAAAATATTTGTGGCGGAGGTCGCTTCCACCTGCAACGAAATCCTTCTGATGGAATATTTGCTGGAAAATACCACAGATGTCAAAGAGCGGGCCTATCTGCTGAACCACTATCTGGACAGCTTTAAAGGAACCGTGTACCGTCAGACAATGTTCGCAGAATTCGAGAAGAAAACCAATGCCATGGCCGAGGCAGGCGAGAGCCTTACGGCCCAGGTTTTAAACGATGTTTATTATGAATTGAACAGCCGGTACTTTGGGCCGGACATGGTTTCCGATCCGGAAATCGCCAGAGAATGGGCCAGAATTCCCCATTTTTACTATAATTTCTATGTGTACCAGTATGCCACCGGATTCTCCGCGGCTGTGGCCATTGCACGGAATATTTTAAAAGAAGGTGCTCCCGCTGTGGCACAATATAAGAAATTCCTGTCAGGCGGCTGTTCCCAGTCTCCTGTGGAACTGTTAAAAATTGCCGGTATTGACCTTGAAACTCCGGGACCCATTCAGGATGCTCTGAATGTCTTCGGCCAGGTACTGGACGAACTGGAACAGCTGGTGTAATATTACTTTAGAAGGTATGTAGTCCGGCAGAAAAGCCTTTCTCCCTGCTTGCCGCGCGGTCCGCATGCTGTTTTGGCAGCAACTTTGTTGTATAATGAGTTTATCGTATGGGGACACTTTCTGAGGCTGCTATAGTATAAAATATAACTTGAAGTCTTGCGGCAATATGGGATCTTTTTATGAAAAAAGGAGGACTCACCATGGCATTCGCACAGGAGAAAATTTACACAATAGATGCTATCTATGCCCTGCCCGACGGACAGCGGGCGGAACTGATCGACGGACGAATGTATATGATGGCTCCACCGAATACGGGCCACCAGAAGATCAGTTGGAAATTGCATCAGGAAATCGGTAATTACATCAGTTCCCGGGGCGGAAGCTGTGACGTTTACGCCGCTCCGTTTGCAGTCTTCCTGAATAGAGATGACCAGAATTATGTGGAACCCGACATTTCCGTGATATGTGATAAAAATAAGCTCGATGAAAAAGGCTGCAATGGCGCTCCGGACTGGATCATAGAAATTGTATCTCCTTCCTCCCAGCAAATGGATTATGGGATCAAGCTTTTTAAATATCGCACTGCCGGCGTTCGGGAATACTGGATCGTGAATCCTTTAAAGCAAACTGTCACTGTCTATGATTTCGAGCAGGAGAAAGAGACCAGACAATATTCATTTGATGATACCATTTCCGTATGCATTTATGAAGATTTGAAAATCAATATTGCGGAATTGCTTTCATAGGCAGCAAATATTCCTTTCACAAAAATTTCTCTTCCCATTTCCCTGGGTCTATGATATAATAACCTTGTTCCGCACGGGAAGTGGCCGGATGACCATTCATCATGTGCGGATTGTACACATGATATCATTTTTGTGTTCGGAAGCATAGCTCAGCTGGGATGAGCGCTCGCCTGACTAGCGGGAGGCCAAGGGTTCGAGCCCCTTTGCTTCCATTTATCACAATGGCTGCAACTCAAAGGTTTGCGGCCTTTTTTGTGCTCTATTTCTCCCCTTGCGTACTTTGTACAAAAGCTTATTAAATGCACTAAGAAAACGGATATTGGCCTTTAGAAATTTTTAGTGAAAAGATTGTAATATCCCTTTTAATTTCATGTCCAGGTCTGCTATAATGAATCATGCAAAAGCACTCCTTTGTTTGGTTATTCGAACCGATATCGCCAGCATAGCCCATGCAATATCCTTTAACTGCTTAAACCGCTTCGGCGCTTTAATAGAATCTGACGGAAAGCGAGGAATCACCCATGGCATCAGTACAACAAAAAAACTATACAATAGATGATATCTATGCCCTGCCGGAGGGCCAGAGAGCAGAACTGATTGACGGTCGGCTATATATGATGGCGCCGCCAATCAGAATTCACCAGAAATTGATTTCGCAATTTACCAAAATTATCGGAAACTACATTGACACAAGGCAGGGCACCTGTGAAGTCTATCCTGCTCCCTTTGCGGTATTTTTGAATGAAGATGACATGAACTATGTGGAGCCGGATATCAGCGTCATATGCGACAAAGGCAAATTGAATGACAAGGGCTGCAACGGGGCTCCTGACTGGATAATTGAGATTGTTTCCCCCAGCACAAGCCGCATCGACTACGGTATAAAACTTTTCAAATACCGTTCTGCGGGAGTACGTGAATATTGGATTGTAAATCCATACAAAAAATCTGTCATGGTCTATGATCTGGAAAAAGATGAACAATCAAACCAATACGATTTTGATGATGCCATTTACTCATGTATCTATAAAGACTTGAAAATTAATATCGCTCCCCTGCTTTTATAGGGAAACCAGCAGGATTCTATCCTGTCATAACCAAAACTTGTCATGAATTTTGTCATGATATATACAAAATGGATAAAATAGCGTTCTTATAAAGAAAATTATACATTCAAAGAACAACAAGCTTGTAACGGTGGAAATATAATGAAGCTAACTTATAACAAAACCGACCTGCACACTCACACCTGCGCCAGCGGGCACGGTACAAAGGACAGAATTACCGACCTGGCAAAAGAGGCCGCCAGGCGTCAGATGGAGGTGCTGGGCATCAGCGATCACGGTCCTGCCAGTCCGGGGAGCGCCAGGCTGTCCTACTTCCGCGGCCTGCTCCTGGGGGAGCGCACCCGTTTTGGCGTCACCATCAGATACGGCGCCGAAGCCAACATTCTGGATAGGGACGGTCGCCTGGACATTCCCGACGAAATTCTCCGGGCATTGGATTACTGCATCATCAGCATGCACCGCCCCATTTATACCTCCGGTTCCGCCGCAGAAAATACGAAGGCCTATCTCTGCGCCATGGAACATCCCAATGTAAAAATCATCGGTCACTGCGATGATTCCCGGTTCCCGGTGGATTACCGGGAACTGCTGACAGGCGCCCTTTCCCGGGGTGTGGTTCCGGAACTGAACAATGTATCCCTGCTGTCGGGCAGCTACCGCAGAGACTGCCGGGAAAATTCTATTCGTTTGCTCCAGACCTGCGAGGCACTCTCCTGCCACATCATTCTGTCCAGCGACAGCCATGGCAGGGAACATATCGGAGAAGTTTCCGCCGCTTTGGCCCTGACGGAGGAAGTTAGTTTTCCCCGGCAGCTCATTTTGTCTGATTATATCGTTTAATAATGTATGTTTTACAATATTTTTCGCAGGACATCATTTCAATTCCAGACAACCGCATGTTCTCTTATTCGTGCATGCTCTGCACACAAACAGAGGCGCCTGCCGCTGTCCGCGGTACGGCGCCTCTGCTGTCAATTTCAGGTTCCCTTTTTTCTTTCCTGTCCTCTGGCTTATGACATCAGTTCAGACAGGTCCTGAACTGTTACGGCTTATGATCTTTTCAGCTGCACTTCATCCTCATACTTTTTGATCTCACCATAGAACTCTTTATCCGATACCACACCGCAGCGCTGGCAGTACTCGTTCCAGATATCACCGAAGGGCAGTGTCTTCACCGCCTCCTGTTCTACCATCAGCTCTGTCATCCTGTTCTCATCCTGGAGCTTTTGCAGCTGGGCATGGGGCATGCACATTGCGGAAAGCAGCGCCTTCTGCCAGCTGCGGAAACCCATAGCCCAGGCGGACACACGATTGATGCTGGCATCAAAGTAATCCAGCGCCATGTATACACGATTCAGACCATCACATCTGACAATCTCTTTCGCAATTTCCTTCGTCTCGTCATCGAACAGCACCACATGGTCACTGTCCCAGCGAATGGGTCTGGTAATGTGCAGCGCAATTTCCGGGAAGAAGCAAAGCAGTGCCGGAATCTTATCTGATACTACCTCGGTGGGATGGTAGTGGCCATTGTCCATGAGGGGCAGGCAGCCCTCATGGGTAGCGGCAAAGCTTAAGGTAAATTCCGCGCTTCCCGCCGTATATGCTTCCACGCCGATGCCGAATACCTTCGACTCCACACAGGGTTTTACTTTATTCCTGTCATAGGGCTCAGACAGAATCTGCTCGATGGAATCCTTATAGCGCATTCTGGGGCCCATGCGATCGGCCGGAACATCCTTGAAGCCGTCACCGGTCCAGATATTCATGACGCAGGGCACCCCTGTCTCCTCTGCAAAATACTGGGATATCCGGACGCATGCCTTCCCGTGCTCAATCCAGAATTTCCTGGTCTCCTCGTCAGGACTGCTCAGCGTCAGGCCATCCTTGATTTTATCATGAGAGAAAAAAGTGGGATTGAAATCAATGCCCATGTTTCTCTCTTTTGCGAACTCTACCCACTTTTTAAAGTGCCTGGGCTCAATTTTGTCTCTGTCCGCAAATTTACCAGGCTCGAAAATCGCATAACTTGCATGCAGATTCAGCTTCTTTTTGCCGGGCATCAGACTGATGGCCTTGTCCATATCCTGCATCAGCTGTTCCGGTGTCTTTGCCTTTCCTGGATAGTCGCCTGTGGTCTGAATTCCTCCGGTCAGAGGGCCGTCATGGTCAAAGCCGATGACGTCGTCTCCCTGCCAGCAGTGAAGGGCTACCGGCGCTTTCATACAGTTTTCCATGGCTGCTTCCACGTCCACGCCATAGGATGCATAAATCTCTTTTGCAGACTCAAATCTCTCCTTACCTGTCATTTCTTTCTCTCCTTATTAAAGTTCCGCGGAAGCTGTTCAGCACCCGGCTCCTGTGATACATTTCCGTCTGCAAGTAAGCAGCCGCAATTGTATCAGGGTACTGCCCCGCTTCCCCTGTTTAAAGTTCTCACTCATATTTTATGATGTCAAAGGAATCAAACACGCATTTTCTGGCAGCTTTCAGGTCTGTCAGCTCTCCTGCCGTAATCATCTGCGCCGCAACATTACCGATGGCCGTTGCTTCCGTGGGTCCTGCGTATACCGGAATCCCGGTGGCTTCCGCCGTCAGCCTGTTGAGGTAGTCCGCGTTGGCGCCCCCGCCCACGATATGGATGCAGTCATACTTGCAGCCTGTGATGCCTTCCAGGCCCTTTATTGTCCGGGCATAGCATTTTGCCAGGCTGTTGTAGATGACAGAGGCAATCTCTGCAAGGCCCTCGGGCACCTGCTGTCCCGTCTCCCGGCACGCCGCCCGCACTTCTTCTGTCATATTGGCCGGAGCGAGGAAACGATCGTCATTGCAGTCCACGATGGATGTAATGCAGCATCCGGAAGCCATCTCGCAGATTTCTCCAAAGCTTAAATCTCCGCCGATCTCTTTCTTCACAGACTGTATCATCCACAATCCCATGATATTTTTCAGATAACGGAAGCGGTACTCATAACCGCCCTCATTGGTCAGATTATTGGCTTTGCTCTCCGGGGAACAGTTTGCCTGCATCCTTTCGGTTCCCAGAAGCGACCAGGTGCCGGAGCTGATATACAATGCATTGTCACTGTCCGTGGGAACTGCAATCACGGCGGAACCCGTATCATGGGTGGCCGGTACCACAACTTTACAGCTAAAGCCCACTTCTTCCTGTACTTCCCGTGTGAGTTCCCCAAGCATCGTGCCCGGGGTCACAATTTTACGGAATATTTTCTTCGGATACCCCAGCTTTTCAATCAGCTCCATATCCCAGTCCTTTGTCTCAGGACAGATCAGCTGTCCTGTGGTGGCCTCGGTATACTCTGTGGCCGCCACCCCGGAAAGCAGATAGTGAAAATAATCCGGCATCATCAGCAGGGTCTCCGCCTCTGCCAGCTGCTCCGGCCTGCGCACCTTTAACGCCATCAGCTGATAGATGGTATTAAATATGGCTTTCTGGATTCCCGTGCGGGCATACAGTGCATCCTCGGGAATCACTTTATATACCTCTTCATCCATTCCCCTGGTGCGTCCGTCCCGATATGCCACAGCATTGCCGATACGTTCTCCCTTATTGTCCAGAAGCACGAAGTCCACTCCCCAGGTATCCACACCGACACTGACGGGAATCTTGCCCAGTTCACCGCATTTCTTCATTCCCAGCTTAATCTGGGCAAACAGCTCGTCCACATCCCAGACATTCTCTCCATCCTTTTCCACCATCCCGTTGGGAAAGCGATGGACTTCCTCCAGCACCATCTTCCCGTTCTCCAGATGAGCCAGTATATGGCGTCCGCTGGATGCTCCGATATCCACGGCCAGATAATACGGATTCATTCGCAATCTCCTCCTTTCGTTCCTCTGCAAATCTATCGTCTGCAAAACGCTGCATCTGCGGTCCCCTCCCCGGTTACCGGAAAACAACTGTTTCCCTCGTCCCCGGCAGGTTTCTGCAGCTTATGTACACTCTGGTATCAGTATATTCTCATATGATTCAAATGTCAATAAATCTTACACTTACTTTATTAGTTTTATGTTGTTTTATTTTGATTGTTGTTGTTTTTATTCAGAAACCCAATCCAGGCTGAACCTCAGACACTGGGAAAGCGCCGGATGTTCAGCCTGGATTCTTCTCCGGGATTCTGCTGATTATTGAATATAAATTTCCGAAACGGTATCCTCCACACCATTGATCTGCAATCTGATATGAACCTTTCCATTCTTAAATTCATTCAGAGGATATTCCAACGGCTTGGAAAGATTTGTGACGTCAACAGATTTTACTGTATTCTCCTGTACCAGCCACAGAACAAGCGTTGCTCCATCCGGTACTGTGCCGCAGGAAATATCGGCGTAAAGCCGTTGAGTGTCCGGATCCGCAATCGTCATATTCTGCTCTTTCACAAATCCTTCACCGGCACTTCTGAAATCCAGCTTCCATACCCCATCCAGATAAGTGTTATAATTCATACTGATTGTACCTAAGTTCCATACCTGATCCTCAGAAGCCACATCTGTGTTGATTCCGTTTCCAGCGGCCGCACTGACGATAAAACCTGCCAGACATACCAGCATAAGCACCATACTCATAACACCGGCAATAATAAATTTTAAGTGATGTGTTCCCTGTCTTACCATAACACTATTCTCCTCCTTTTCCACATGTGTTCCACATTCTTCGCAATATTTGGCTTTTACTGAAATTCGATGTCCACAGACCGGACATGTCGTTTTTATTTCTGAACGACGCAGAAAGTAAATCAGCAGTCCCATAAAGGGTGTGGCCAGAAAAAACACAATTGTCCACAGTACCGGGTCGTCACCTCGCTTTTTACAATCCTGATATACCCACGCCGCAAAAAAGGCAGAGGTACACAATGCAAAAAGGAGAAAGCTGAGAAGCAGGATGGGAAGCAGCAGGGACAGGCCGCTGAAACCATCGCTTTTCAAATAATACAGACCAAACCGTAAAAAAACTGACAGTAAGATAACCGGAATACCAATAGAAAGCAGAAGTCTTCTCTTGTTGTTTGCATGCTTCATGCCAATACACCTCTTTTCTCAATGCGGATTGTGATATCTTCTTTTATGTTTGCCCTTTTTACCCCCACTATGGTAAGCAAGATACCAGACACACCAACATAAAAGCAGACACCGGCGGTAAAGTAAGATAAATAAATATTTTCAATTGTTATCAGTGCCAAAAAAGCCAACAAAGAAAAAGTGATCAAATTCATAACCATGGGCAAATACCAAAGAGATAATTTATGCACGGCAGGCTGTTTTCGCAGGACGGCTTCCTGCCGATACAGTGCCGCCTTGAGTTCACAGTTCAATTCCGGGGCCGGAACCTCTGTCATTTTCATAGAAGCCAGGATCGCTTCTTCTATTTCCCTGTCAAAACGATTCTCTCTCATAACCAGCATCCTCCAATCTTTTTTTAATTAAGCTTCTTCCCTTAAACAATCGACTTTTTACGGTACCAGGCGGTTTCTTGATAATAGCCGCAATCTGCTCTATGGAACAATCGGAAAGGTAAAATAATATCAGCGGTACTTGAAATTTTTCCGGGAGCGTTTGAATGATTTGACGTACTTCTGTAATCAGATCTTTTTGAAGACAGCGTTCTTCAATACTTTCTCCGGAATACAGCACCGTTTCCGTCTCTTCATCAAAATTGCTGCAGGGAGCAATCGCGCTGCGGCGCGCCTGCTTTCTTCTGTGGCTTTTCCAGAGATTGTGGGCCAAAGAGAAAAACAACGCTTTCGGGTTTTTCTCCCAGTCAAGCGTCCATTCTGTCTCCAACGCTTTCAGGAAAGTCTGTTGATATAGATCCTCGGCATCCGCCTTGTCCACACAGAGTTTCAGGCAAAATCTATATATATCTGTACCAAAGTCATCAATACATTTTTCTATTTCTCCTGCGTTCACTGTTTCACCTCCTCTGCCTGTTCACCCTATATTCGCCGCAGCCTTGTATGAGGTTCATTTTTTCCGGAAAAATTTCTAAAAAACCGGGAGCGAAAATGAGACACTCTCGCTCCCGGTAACCATTCATATTTCTTTTCCAGCCTCCTCCAAAGTCTCCTTCGCCGTGCTGACCTTCTCCCGTGAGGTACGGAATATCTCATATTCCCCGATTCCCCCTGCGGCAGCCGGCGCTCCCATGGATACCTCCGGATTACGGTAAATCATCCCACTGTCCAAAGTGATTTTTCCGGACATATGATAGCTGGTCACATCTGTGGTGGAAATCATCTGCCTGATGACTCCGGCATCCACACCGCCCCCCGCCATAATGTCCACCTTCCCCCCGCTTTCCCGCACCAGTTCCTCAATCAGCTCCCTTCCTTCCAGGCAGCTGTTCTTCTGGCCGGAGGTTAAAATGGTCTGGATTCCCAAATCCTTCGCCTTCTCCAGGGCACTGTGAGGGTCTCTGCACATGTCAAAGGCCCTGTGGAGCGTCATGTCCATGGAGCCCGCCTGCTCCCGGAGCCTTTTCATCCGTTCCGCGTCCAGAGAGCCGTCCGGAAGCAGACAGCCTGTGACCACGCCGTCCGCTCCCAGCCTGCGGTACAGCTCCACGCTGCGGGCAATTATGTCAAATTCATCCTGTGTATACAGAAAATCTCCATATCTGGGCCGAATCAAAACACGGATTCTGATATCTGTCAGCTCCCGGACTTTTTCAAACAGAGCCTGTTCCGGCGTGGTCCCTCCGATTACCAGATTCCCGCACAGTTCCAGACGGTCTGCTCCTCCTTTTATCGCAGCCTGTGCAGACTCCACAGAATCCACACATACTTCCAGCAGATATTTTTTCATCCAATTTCTCCTGACTGCAGTTTCATATTATTCGCCGAAAAACGCCTGAAAAGCGTCCACGGCATATTTCGTATCTTTTACTCCGCCTGTCTCCACCGCCGAATGCATGGCCAGCTGAGGCAGCCCGATGTCCACGCTGGAAACGGACACATGGGAAGTGGAAATATTGCCCAGCGTGGAACCGCCCGCAATATCGGAACGATTTGCATAGGTCTGGCAGGGCACTCCCGCAGTCCCGCAGATATGCCGCATCTTCGCCGCGGACACTGCATCTGTGGCATATTTCTGGCTGCCATGGAACTTAATCACAATGCCTCCGTTCAGGCGGGGCCTGTTGGTGGGATCGTATTTCTCCGGGTGATTGGGATGTACCGCATGTGCATTGTCCGCAGAAATCAGAAAGCTTCCCGCAACCATTCTTAAGTAATCGCTCCGGCTCAGTTTCATCCCTTCGCCGATTCTCCACAGTGTATCTTCCAGGAAAGTGGAATCTGCTCCCTGTTTTGTGCCGCTTCCCACCTCTTCATTGTCAAATACGGCACACACATTAATGTAATTCTTCGGCTCACTTTTCAGAAAAGCTTTCACCGAAGCATATACACACTGGAGATCATCCAGCCTGGGCGAAAACACGAATTCACCGTTTTCTCCCCAGATTCTGCCTTTTTCTCTGGGATACAGAAAGAGATCATGGCCCAGGATTTCCTCCTGTTTCACCCCCGCCGCCCTGGCAATTCGTCTCATCAGCACATTTTTCTTTTTCCCGTCACTGTTCTCCGCGTACAGAGGCAGCATGTCCACCTGTGGATTTAATTCTGTTCCCTTATTGGCCTCGCGGTTTAAGTGAATGGCCACACTGGGTATCACCAGCAGGTCCTTTTCAAGATTGACCAGCCTGGTCTCTGTTCCCTCTTTTTTCCTCACTGCCACACGTCCTGCCACGGACAGCGCTCTGTCCAGCCATGTGGAAAGAATCATGCCGCCGTACTTTTCCGTGTTCAGCTTCACATACAGATTCTCCACAGCCATCTCCGGATTTTCCTTCAGCTTAAAAGAAGGAGAATCGCTGTGAGCCGCAGACAGATGAAACCCTGTGGGCCTTCCTTCCTCCGGAATCCGGAACGCAATCAGCGAGGAATCGTTTCTGGTCACATAATACCCCTGTCCCGGAACAATCTCCCATTCCTCTCTCTCCTCCAGCTTTTCATATCCCTCCCGCTCCAGCGCTGCGGATATATTTGCCACAGCGTGGAAACAGGTGGGACTTTTCTCGATAAAGTCCAACATGTCCTTCGCACATTTTACATATTCTTTCATGTGAGTTCGCCGCCCTCCAACCTTTTATTGTCTCCGGTTCCTTCTCCTCAGTAATTCGAACCATTCCTTCCGCTCCGGCTCAGGTCTGCCCTGTCCTCACTTCTTCCTTTACGTCCCAGGCCATGCAGGCTGTTCAAGACCAGCTCCGCAGGTGAGATTTCCGTCACCGCTCCGCCCGCATGGGATTTTCCAGGAAATCCTGATACGCCAGCCGAATCCCGTCCTCCAGCTCTGTGGTATAATGATAGCCCAGGCTCTCCAGCTTGCTTACATCCAGCAGTTTTCTGGGTGTTCCGTCCGGTTTGGAGGTATCCCAGCTGATCTTTCCTTCATACCCCACCGCCCTGGCAACCATTTCCGCCAGTTCCTTTATTGTCAGCTCTTTCCCGGTTCCCAGATTCACAGTTTCGTTCCCGCTGTAAGTGTTCATCAGCCAGACACAGGCATCCGCCAGATCATCCACATAAAGGAACTCCCGCAAAGGAGCGCCCGTTCCCCAGCACACCACTTCTTCCGCCTTTGCCATTTTCGCCTCATGAAACCGGCGTATCAGAGCCGGAAGCACATGGCTGTGGGTAGGATGATAATTATCGTTGGGCCCGTAGAGATTGGTAGGCATCACACTGATATAGTCCGTCCCATACTGACGATTCAGGAACTCACAGTATTTCAGTCCGGAAATCTTCGCCAGCGCATAGGCCTCGTTGGTCTTCTCCAGCTCCCCGGTCAGCAGGCAGCTCTCCTTCATGGGCTGAGGCGCCATCCGGGGATAGATGCAGCTGCTGCCCAGGAAAAGCAGCTTCCTGCACCCGTTTTTCCAGGCAGAGTGAATCACGTTCATCTCCAGGGTCATATTGTCATACATAAAATCAGCCAAGGCCTCACTGTTCGCCAGTATGCCGCCCACTTTTGCCGCCGCCAGAAATACATAGTCCGGCTTCTCCCGGGCAAAAAACGCCTCCACCTGATCCTGTCTGCACAGATTCAGTTCGCTGTGTGTTCTGGTCACAAGATTTCCATATCCATTTCTCTCCAGCGCGCGGCAGATGGCGCTTCCCACCATCCCCCGGTGACCGGCCACATAGATTTTCGCATCTTTTTCCATCATCTCTTCCGGTTCCCCCCGTATACAATGGACTCCGCCATCTCCGCAGCCTTTTCCTCTCCGCAGAAAATTCCTGCAATGGCCAGCGCAAAGTCAATGGCCGTTCCCATTCCCCGGGAAGTGACCACATGATCCGAGATCTCCACCGGGCCGGCCGTAACCTCTGCTCCTTCCAGATGACTCTCAAAGCCGGGATAACTGCAGGCATTTCTTCCCTTCAGAATACCCCGGTGTCCGAAAATGCTGGGAGCCGCACAGATAGCGCCGATATATTTTCCCGCCGCATAAAATGCGTCCACCTGCGCCATCAGCTCCTCGTGGGCCTCCAGGTTCTTCGTTCCCGGCATACCGCCCGGCAGCACCAGCATATCATACGTTTCGAATTCCGCTTCGGAAAAAGTTCTGTCCATCTGCACATTGATTCCGTGGGAGCCCCTGACCATGCCTTCTCCCGTAATGGAAATCATGCTCACTTCCAGGCCGCATCTGCGGCAGATATCCACCACTGTCAGCGCTTCGATCTCCTCGTAGCCTTCTCCAAAGAATACTGCTATTTTTTTCATCTGCTTATTCCTCTCTTTCTTCTCTCTATTCGGAAAAATATCCGCAGCATTTATTCCATTCTTCCATAAGAAGGTCAATGAAATCCATGGTTTTTCCTCCATTTTCTACAAGCTGACAGAAATTCCGAAAGGGAAGTTCTTTTACAATACATGTAAAGACAGTATACATGTTTCCCGCAAATATTTCAATTACCGCTTTGGATTTCGGAGGAAGTATGGTATAATGTCTGCGAAAGGCAGATACCTGCCTGCAGTTTCTCACAAAAATTAAGAATTCCGGTCTTCCGACGTCATATACTATAATACAGGAGAGACAGAGATTATGGAAATAGAACGAAAATTTACGATCAAAGAACTGCCTTCTAATCTGGATAGTTACCCTTTTCATCACATAGAGCAGGCCTATCTGAATACCTCACCCGTAGTCCGTGTCCGCAAGGAAGACGACGAATACTATCTTACCTATAAAGGCGACGGCATGATGGAGAGAGAAGAGGCAAATCTTCCACTGAACCAGGAAGCATATTATCATCTGCGGGAAAAGGCGGACGGAAGAATTATCTCCAAAAAGCGTTATCTCATCCCCCTGCCCAATCCCGCTTTTCAGGAGAAAAAGGGGCTTCCCAGCCCTCCCACAGACTACAGCCTGACCATTGAGCTGGACGTGTTCGACCCGCCCTTTGCCCCCTTAATTCTGGCTGAAGTGGAATTCGGCAGCAGGGAAGCCGCGGAAGTCTTCATTCCTCCCGAATGGTTTGACGAAGATGTAACCTATCGGAAAGAGTATCATAATTCCTATATGGCGCTGCAGGCCTCTGTATCCTCATGAGAATCACACACCCATCAGAGGCAGCACTTCTTCCAGGCCGTTTTCCACAGCCATCTGCAGGGGCGTGATTTGCTTTTCATTTACTATAGTATAATCCGCGCCCTTTTTCAGCAGATATCTTGCCGCCTCGCTGCTTTTATTCTTAATGGCATAATGAAGTATCGTATTCCCGTCTTTATTTCTGGCATTGATCTCATATCCCGCATTCACCATGGCCTTCACCACCGCTTTGTCGCAGTACCATATGGCATGCAGAAGCAGTGCAGTATTCCCTGCGTTATCGGTTCGATTGACATCCGCCCCCTTTTCGATAAAAACCGGTGTCAGAATGTAGGAAGCATGCAGGTCATAGTCCTGTGCTGCCATAAGAGGCGTTATACCTTTTTTCCCCGGAATATCCACATGTTCCAGCAGCTTTATCATTTCCACTCTTGTCTCCGCACTGATAGTCTTGTAACGCACATTGCGCGAAACCGTCATATGTGCGGCGGTTTCCTCTCTCTCATTTTGAAGCGTATCATCGGCTCCCGCCTCCATCAGTAACCGCACCATCTCTGGGAAACCATATTCACATGCAATATGCAGAAGTGTGGTTCCCGCCACACTGGGCTGATCCTGCGTCAGATTGACATTCACACCTTTTTTCAGCATAGCCGACAACATTCTGTATTTGTATTGTCTGACTGCCCAATGAGCGGCGGAACTTCCCTCTGCGTCCAATGTCTCCATGGACTCCACACTGAAGACTGTCTCCACCAGTTTCGCATAAGCTTCATCTAACTCGTTCTGATAGCTGTTCCACCCCCCTGCACCTTCAAAATTTCTCTCATATGCCAGGATAAAAGCCGGGGTTCTACCCTTAATCAGGGGTTCGTTTAAGTCCACGCCCAGATATACCATCGTTTCCGCCAGTTCCAGGCTGAAGCAGTTTTTCAGAAGATAATCCCTTATATCTGTAAGTTCTCTGTTGTGGTAGCGCAATTCGGTAAAGCTGATATCAGCTTCGTGCAGCATCTCAAGAACCCGCTTCACCGGCGCCTCCCTGTGCAGCATATTCTCCAGCGCTTCAAAAATGATATCCATCTCCTCATCATCGTCTGTATCTGCCGCTGACAGAAGCATTTGAAACAGTGTCACAGCATCTTCCAACGTCTTCTGATTCTTCTCTTCTTTCAGATCTATGAAAGAAGTACCTATCAGATCATACAGCATGATCCACAGATCATTCACAGATGCTCTCAACTCTCCCGCAAGCACCAACGGCCGCTTTTTTCTGTATTCCTCCGCATCATATACCATTTTTCCGTTCCTCCTTAAACCTTTAATTTTATAATGTCTCTCAGACAGCCTGTCATTCCATCAATTGCAAAACCTCATCCATTCCCTTTTCCACTGCAATCTGAATCGGTGTGACCTGACTGTTGTTCAGCACATTGTAATCCGCCCCTTTTCTGAGCAGATACTTTGCTTCCCGAATTCTTCCCTCCTCCAGCGCCCGATGGAGAGGCGTATCTCCATTACTGTTTCTGGCGTTCACATCCGCCCCTGCCTCTACCAGAGCTTTCACCATATCAATATCCCCGCCTAATATCAGCGGTGTATTTCCGTCATTGTCTCTGTGGTTGACATCCGCCCCCTTTTCTAGGAAAACTGGCGGAAGGTTCCGCCGGATATCGTAATCGCTGCTGGTCAGCGCTGTCATCATTGGCGTTCTTCCGTCTTTTCCCGGTACATCAATATGTTTCAATGCCTTTATCAGAGCTGCCCTTTCCTCTATCGTCAGCCGTTTTGAGCCTGTCACATAATGGCAAAAAAGAGCTGTATGTGCCGGCGATTCTTCCTTCCCGGACAGCCTCGTGTCATCGGCTCCCGCCTCTGTCAATATGGACACAATTTCAGGATACCCGTACAGACACGCCGTATGCAGAAGTGAAAAGCCTGTAACCGCCGGATAATCTTCCGAAAGATTCACGTCAATCCCTGCCGCTGTCATCACCTGAAGCATTTTCACATGATGATTTCTGATGGCTCTGTGCACTGCGGAAGTGCCATGTGCATTCAGCGCCTCCATGGACTCTCTGCTGAAAAATGCCGCCGCTTTCGCCAGCTCTTCCTCCTGACCCTTCTCTTCCCATGAGCTTTTCGGCTGAAACGCTCTGTCCGCCGCTATGTAAGCCGGCGTACATCCATTCAGCAGAGGTTGATTTATGTCAATTCCCAGCCGAATCATTCTCTTCACAATCTCTGCACTGAATGTCTTACTCAGAAGATAATCCCTGAGATTCTCCGCCGTCTCATTAAAATATCGAGTCTCCGTAAAGCTGATGCCGCTCTCCGCCGCAATGTCCAGCGCCTGTGCCGGCTCATCCATTTTCCCCCGCTGGATTCGGACAATTGCTTCAAAAATGACCTCCGCCTCATCGTCGTCATCCAGGTCCGCCGCGGAAATCTGCTCCCTGAGGATTCCCAGAATGAGCCTGTCTTCCACCTTCTGATGAAAAGTAAGGTCAATGGTCCTGTTCAGCAGAAAACTCAGGTCCTCCAGAGAGAGAATCAGCTTTCCGTTGCAGACTTCTTCCGCACTTTCCAGAATCTCGTAGTCCTCCATCCCATAATTGTTAAACATACTCTCTCCTTCCCGTGAATTTTCAGGTACAGCTCCGGCTTTATTTCACCTCAACTGAAATCCATATTTCATAATATCGTTTCTTCCGGCTCAAATCTTTTTCAATTTATAAACGCAGCATCTCAATTGCAAAGTTATATTTCTGCCTGTATTCCTCTTACTCCTGACTTTTTCAAGGCGAAATCAGTATCGGCAGGTGTATAGAAAAAATGACAATTTTCTCTCGAAAATTGTCGCTTTTTACTGCGGATAACAGGACTCGAACCTGCACGGTCTCCCACCAGAACCTAAATCTGGCGCGTCTGCCAATTCCGCCATATCCGCTTTCTCAATTCTTTTGCGTTACTGCAGCAGAACGTTTTTATTATACTCTTTCAGTCCACTTTTTGTCAAGAAACGAAATTTGGGATTCAGCTCAGCCCTTCTTCTAATGCCTGTCCGTCCCAATATACCGGATAATATTTTTATGAATCCGTACCAGGAAAAAGGTGCTCATCCCCAGGCTGACCAGCTCGGCTATGGGGAAGGCCCACCAAATCAGATTCACGTTCCCGCTCAAGGAAAACAGCCATGCCACAGGCAGGAGTACACACAACTGCCTTGCAATGGAGACAATCATGCTGTACACACCATTTCCCAGCGCCTGAAACACGCTTCCCACCACAATGCAATAACCTGCAAAACAAAAGCTCAGACAGATAATCCGAAGCGCCGGGACACCGATTATGAGCAGTTCCGCCGTGTCACCCGTATCAAACAAGCCAATCAGCCGCCCTGGTATCAGCTGCATGACCGCCAGTCCCACCAGCATAATGCATACCGCATATCTGACACTGCTCTTCATGGTTTTCACAACACGCTCCCGGCTGCCCGCGCCGAAATTGTAGGCAATAATGGGAACCATACCGTTGTTCAAGCCAAATATAGGCATGAAAATGAAACTCTGCAGCTTGAAATAAATGCCGAATACAGTCTGTGCCGCACCGAATGCCTCCAGAATCAGATTCATGCCATAAGTCATAACAGAACCAATAGCCTGCATAATAATAGAGGGAATTCCTACTTTATATATATTGGCGATTAAATTTGCATTCGGTCGAAAGCCCTGAAAGGACAGCCGAAGCTCCTTATTAAATTTCACATTAAACACAATCGCACATGCGGCCGCTACCATCTGTCCCAACACTGTGGCCGCAGCCGCCCCGGCCACTCCCATGCGAGGTAATCCGAATAATCCAAATATCAGAATTGGGTCCAACATCAGATTGGTCACAGCCCCGACCACCTGGGATATCATGGCATACATGGTCTTCCCTGTGGACTGCAGCAGCCGTTCAAAAGCAGTCTGCATAAAAATTCCAATTCCCGCAGTACAACAAACGGTCAGATAAGTGGTCCCATATTCACGGACCTCCGCAATGCTGGTCTGGCTGGCAAAGAAAGGTCTGCTGGCAAAAATACCAATCAATGCAAATACCACATAACTCAGCAGTTCAATAAATATTCCATTCACTGCTATGATATTGGCTTTCTCGAATTCCTTTTCCCCCAGAGTCCTGGACAAAAAGGCATTGATACCCACTGCGGTTCCCACGGATACGGCAATCATCAGGCTCTGTATGGGGAATGCCAGGGAGACCGCCCTGAGCGCATATTCGTTGATTCTGGACACGAAAATGCTGTCCACGATATTGTAGAGCGCCTGCACCAACATAGATATCATCATAGGCAGTGACATGGATATCAGAAGTCTGTCTATGGGCATGACACCCATTTTATTCTCTGTCTGTTTCCTGTCTTCTTTCTGCATTTGTATTTTCTCCTTCACTTCTCCACGCAACAAAATACCAGGAAACTCTAGTTTTCCTGGTATTTTCTCTCCTGAGACATTGGGGATTCGAACCCCAGACAACTTGATTAAAAGTCAAGTGCTCTAC
>CAJUQT010000061.1 GCA_910588225.1 uncultured Acetatifactor sp. | reverse complement strand
TTCCCGTGTTTAGCTCACGTATTGCTCCCGTCACAGTCCCGTCCCCGATCCCTGCAAGACTCGTACTCCCCAGCAGTTTCCACAGATATCGGACATTTTTTATGGCAAGCGAAATTTTCCGCATCAGGCTACTGTGTTTTTCACCGGATGTCACCACTCCAACACCTGCCCACCCCGTTGGATTTTCTGCATCCCCACTGGTAAAGGCCACTGTGTTATCCGCCGAATTATCGGTCTTTTCCATCTTGTTATTCCATTTCGTCCGCTCAGCTGCCGTGATATGCTTCACTGCATCTTTTACATGGCTGTCAAACTCAGCTGCAGATGCCTTTTTTCCAATAGCCGCATCCAACGCATCCATGACTGATTTATGTGCAGCAACGGCATCCGCTACCTCTTTCAGGGTATCCAGCGATTCAGGAGCCCCATTGATCAGTTCCGTAATCTTCTGCCGGGTATATGCTGCCAACTGTTCATACAGTTCATCCAACGCCGCCTGCTGGGCCGTGGACACCGGCTTATCCATATCCAGCGTGGGATCAATTCCCAGCTGCTTCGCCGTCACCTGGTGCGGATTATCTGTATCTGCAAAGTGATCTTCCATCTCATCAACAACCATTTCAAAATCTTCATACGACACATACAAAATGCCCGGATCAGTCACAGTAATCTCCGCCACATCAGAAATATTCAGAACCAGTCTGATCCTTTTTCTTGTTTTTTCCACTCCAGTACTGTTGACTATATACTGCGCATCTTCTCCACAATTATCGTATACATAGAGCTTTTCACCTTCTTCAGTAATAACAATAATTCCGATTTCCCGAAAATAATAATCATAGTCCACATCAGGAAAATCCGCGGTAATTGTACATTTCCCTCCGGCCACATCAATCTTTATTTCGGTAATCTCATACACCTGATTCACCAGACTCTTCAATGTCCTGAAATTCGCCGGAGGTGCACCATCCCCAATCACAATAGATTTTATGTTTAAATGATTGGAAAGCTGTGCATTATTTAACGCATTCTGTCCATCTACCGTTAGTGCAAGTCCTGTCCACGCCATACTTTATCCTCTCCTTTGCCTTAATTCAATAATATCTGCTTGTTCCAGAAAAGCTCCGCAATGCAAATCCGTCATACTTGTCACACTTTCATAGACGATTTCAGGAAAAATATTAACCGGAACCATCATAGATAAAAGGTATTTTACTTCCTCATCCTGACTGTCATCAGATGAATAGATAATCACCGTCATTTTATAGGTGTTACCAAAATCAGCTTCAATGGAAAAGTTATATTCTCCACCCAGGCATTCTGCAAGTTTTGATGCAAGTACCCTTATCGTATAGGGAAGCGCGTTAAACCATCTGTTCTGTACACGCATTCTGCGCGAATCCAGTGGATCTGTATCCTTTGGATGCAAATCCAGTATTTTCTCAAACTTTGAAATCCCGTATTCGTCGGCCGTCGCAATAAACTCATTTTTCAAGGCTCGGTCCACGGCTTTCCAGATAAGAATAAATTCAGGGTTCTCTGCTTCCAGTGCAATATTGGTCTCTTTATATTCCGCGATAAACGGAGGCAGATACGAAACCAGATCGACATCTCTAATCATTCTTCTATACCTCCCAACACCGGAATTTCATATTCGCCCAGTATCAGATTATTTTCGGAACCATTGACAAAAGTATTTTGTACATCTACAATACCTGGCACTCCTAACAGCCTGTTTTCAATCTGGCTAATTCGCACAGTCAGGCAGGATACATCCGCCCATTCTTTTCTGAGTTCAAGTAAATATCCGTCGATTGCAGCTTCCAGCATATTCCGCAGGTTATCCCATCCATATCCGGCTTCGAAAGTCAACAATGTTTTAACTGTCAACGGTTTTGCAACTGCACTCACCACTTTTACCACATGCCCGATAGGCGCAATTCCATAGCCATTTCCCGCATTTTCTTCCGGGTCAATCGCCTCCTGCACCCTTTGTATCAAAGCTTCCGAAGCAACACCAAACTCAGAATTGATGATTGTCAAAAGTACTGTCCCCCCGGTTGTCAGCTTCTTTTCCGCCGCCGCTGTATAGACTGCTGTAAGCCACTGCGCAACTTCCTGATCCAAAGTTTCGACAATAGATCCATACCACGTTTGGACAGCAGCTGAAGGTATCATATCAGCCGGCGAAATATCACCGTTCCACACCCTTGTCACTTTCGTACTGCCGACGCCTGGAATGGAATTGGTCTTTTCAAGGTAATCAGCACGATTTCCTCCAAAGGCAGTTTCATCAAAAGAAGCAAAATACCTCTGCCGCAGAGATTCCGTTTCTTCCTCTTCTTCCCCCGGAATCAGGATTTCCGTCAGTTCTGCGGTCTGCAACCCTCTGATATACTCTATGGGAACCATCGAACCCAAAAATTGATTCCCTATGCTTCCGGCCGCTTCACACCGGACTTCATAACCACCTTTACCGTCTGTAGCTTTACCCACAACCACATAATTCAGATTGCCGATATTGAATCTCTGCCCTGCCACATCAATATCGGCCGGAGTAAATATCCCGCGTAAAACCGCATGGCTTGCCTGAGCAGGATAAATTCCCCGCTCCCTGCACCGCAGGACAAGAAATTCCCTGGATGCGGTATCGCCATAAGCCTCTTTTAAAATAGTATCCAGCTCAATATATAAAATCTGAAGCTCAATGGCCGTTGGCGAATGCGTATCCCAGATAACCGATCCTTCCCGCTTATCAAACTTGTCCGGTACCCGGGCCAGCATACGCTCAAGAATAGACTCATAAGTTACATTTTCATACATCAGACAGCTACCTCTCTTTCCGCCTGAAACTTTCCAAAACTGGTATGTACTGTAAATGCCACATGGACAATCCCCTTTCGTGGGAAATCAAACTCAAAATTATCAACACTTTGGATCCTGTCATCGCAAAGCAGCGCTTCTGTAATCCGCCGTTTGAGCTCCGGGCATACATAAGTCACCGGCTCCCCGAATAAGTCAAGCAGTTCAACCCCGTAATTCCAGCTATACATAATGTACTGATAACGCTCTGTCATAATTATCTTATAGACGGCCTGCTTTACCGCTTCCAATCCATCCGTATACCCGCGTACCTTAGATTCATCCATCCGCATTTTATAGGTAAATCCCGGCTGTTCCGCAATCTCAAACTCCTTATTCAGAAAACCTGTCGTCGAAGGAATCATTATTCGCCTCCTATCCGGTCAACCACAATGAACTTCTGACCTTCCTGCTGTCTGATCAGAATCACTTCATCTCCGAGTTCCAGTGCATTATGCATGAGAAAGTTTTTCTGACCGGTAATTTCATGACAATGTAGCACTTCCGCATACTCCGTGTTTCCTCCATCACTTTCCATGTGCCTGTGCCTGGCCTTATGACTTTCTGTTTCCCACTGCACTGTTACTGTAGTCATATAGTCTGTTACATTTCGTGTCAAAATCAACTGTCCTTCCCCCAGAACCATTTTCTGTTCTACATTGATTTTCAGAGGCTTTACTGATACCACCTCTCCAAAATATACGTTTACCGGCTTTGAAGCCTCTTGAACCTCCAATGCTGCTCTTTTCATCTTCTCCAACAGTCCTGTGGCATCAGCCAATAAAATCACCTCCCCGAAACGTCAGGTCCATACGATGTTCGTTTTCCCTGTACACATGCCTGCAGCTCTCTACCAACATAAAATTGGCTAACTTCATATCTCCCAGATTCAGATTTACCACTACCATACTGCCGGCCCTTACCCGATTATCTCCCAGCGCGTTTTCGATTTTCAGATTACGGGTTTTCCTGTTATACAGCTTCAGTAGTGTATCCACTTTTGCCTGCCCGTTCTCTCCCTTTTTCAGGGTATCAAAATACTGCAGAATCCCCCACCTGTTAATGTTTCCGGAATCCTGAGCTATGTAAACCTCCCTGAACCCTGTTTCCTCATTATCATAGGTCAGCTTCACCTTGTTATATGTACTGTCATCTATAGAAGACGTATACTCGAAATTTTCCCCTGTCTCTTCATCTATCATCAGGTAGGCCCCAGGTCTTCCCACCGCCATAGAAGATAAATGCTTCAAAGTAAGCCTTCCGAAATCATCATATAATACAAACAGCTCTCCCGTATTCATCAAGGTCAGATCAAGAGCATTCTGCACCATATCGAACAGAGCGGTATTTTCCTCTACTCTGGATTCAATGACATAATTGGTATTCTCCAGCGTACCTACATTTAACGCATAATCTGCAGCCAGCATCCGCACAAACTGATCTGCCGTCTTATTCTCATACACTATGGTATCCTTATTTTTCAGGTAACGCAGCTGATCGTAGGCTGTGACATCAATAATCTGGTCCTTCGATCGCTTCTGCTTAAATACAAAGCCAAAAAATACAGGTTCTCTATTCTCCTTCAATCTGACAGCGCTTCCCTCCGAAAAGTCGAGAAGATCATCTTTCAATACCTTAAAGGTCAATTTACCTGGTACACCCTTCCTTTCCGTGGTCCACTCAATTCCTTCCTCTACCGCTGGAAGATATGCCTTTGTTCCAGTTTCATTTCCAATCAAAAGTTCAAGTGCCATTTTGCCCTCCTAAGCAGCCGGAATTGTCAGTACCTGCCCGGGATAAATCAGGTTTGGATTTCCTCCCACCACACTTCTGTTCGCATTGTATATCACCGTATACTTTGAACCGTTTCCATAGAACTTTTTTGCGATATTCCACAGGCAGTCTCCCTTTACCACCGTATAAGTCTGTGCTGCTGCAGGAGCCGGAGAAGCCGTTGTCTCCCTTCTGGGCTCAACGCTTGCTCTCGGCCTCTCCATGTTGAAACTAATATTTACCGTCTTTGTCCCATAATCCCGCCATTGTTTCAATTTTATTTTCACTGTCAGGTCAAGTCCGTCTTTGGCATCCTCTGTAATCTTATAATCCTCCATGGAAACCTTAATGTTGGTATCAAACAGCCCTTTCCCGGCCGGATCCCGCCGGCATACAATAAACTGAAACTGCTTCATACCGACTTTCAGCTCTTCAAAGTAATCCAGGAAAAACTCTGCTCCTTTGAACCCTGATTTATACACTGCATATGGATACCTGACCTGCGGTATCGCACATTCGAATTCAATATCCGTAAGCTCCGCTTTTTTCAGAACATTGATTTCTCCTTCGTTTATCAAAGTAACCGTTTTATTGGCATTATTTATTTTGATGCTCAGCTTAGGCGGAGGAACCGGCAGCAAGCACTTCCCCAGATAAAAGTCATATCCGCTGTTTTTCATTATGCATGCACCCCTTCCGTCATAATCTCAATCGCTTCTCCCAGAGCATCGTCAAGATAGGAAACAACACCGTCAAGATCCATATCGTTTTTAATTGTATTATGATGGGTCTGTTCGATTTTGATTTCCGCAGTGGTAAACCGATTCACGGCCTCCTGTTCTGCAATATCCCGAAGATACTTCAATTCTTCCTGCGTAATATCCATAGCGTCTGCCATCGCTCCGGTATTCTCTGCGATATCTGCAATTCCGCCTCCGATTCCTCCGGCAGTCAACGCACCTGCATAGTCCTCCGCCGACGGGATCCCGTCTATCGCAAATAAAGAGGCCGGGTCAAAACTTGAAATCGTATCTTCAATGCCTTCTCCGAAAGAATAACCTGCGTCCCAGGCATCCCCTACAGAAATGTAATCCAGCCGCTTTATAGAAGTATAATCTTCCGGCTCCGGCCCCAGCCAGCTTGCCAGATCGTCCTTAACGCCACGCATGGAGGAAGTGATTGACGCCACCTTTTCCAGCTCTCCCACATTATCAATATTTATACCCGGGATATGATTTAAGGCATCAATAATCCAGTTAATCCCGGATATGGCCAGATTCGCTCCACTGATAAATGCATTGGCCATGTTGGTGGCAACTTCGTCAAAACCTTCAGTTGCAGCAATGCAGAAATCCAGAATCATGTTGCCCAGGTTGACAAATAATTTTTTCGTGGCATATACCGGATGGGTCCATACATTTGCAAACCATTCCACCAGAGACGCTATATAATTATAAATCATGATAAACCGGTTAATCACAAACGCCACCCAGGAAGCAAATACCCCGGCAATCACCCCGGTTGCAGAAATGGAGGTCCCTGCGAACTTGTTTATAGCTGCAATCGCCGCATAAAACGCCGCCACCAGAGCTATCACCAGCACAACAATCCATACAATGGGACATGCGTACATAGCAGCATTTAATCCGTTCTGAGCCGCGATCTCTGCGGCTGTTGCCACTGTCAGAGTTCCGGTCGCTGCCGCATGAATCATCTGAGCTGCAGCCATAGCGACATGTATTCCATGACTTACTGCTTCGATTGCATTCGCCGCTAACTGCCAGCCATAATAAACCGCCAGTGCCCCTGCTACACCGTAAATAATGGGAGACAGCCATGACCAGTTATCAGAAACCAGCTGCGCACCGCCAATCATTAAGTCGAATATTTCCAGTGCCAGACCTTCCAGAACTGACAGCGCATCAATGGCATTGTTCACAAGCACCTGAAAAGATTCACTGTTTCCAATCTCATTCATCCGCCGAAGAACCGGCTGAAATGCCATGAGTGCATGATTCTCAAAGGACGTCCAGATCTGTTCGAATGTTTTTGGCATGCTCTCAAACTTTGCATTGGTTTCATCTGCTGACGCAAACATAGCGGCTTTTACAATTTCAGCGGTAATCTGCCCTTCCGCAGCCATATCTTTTAACTGCCCCTTTGGTACCTCCATGTAATCTGCAATCGCCTGAATAATATTAGGTGCCTGCTCCAGAATACTGTTATATTCTTCTCCTCTCAGGACACCGGATCCCATGGCCTGTGTCAGCTGCAGCATAGCTGCATCTATCCCGGAAGCCTCTGTTCCAGCGATCACGAACTGTTTGTTTATCTGCTCCATAAACGCAATAATCTCTTCTGAGCTTCCAAACGCATCACCAGCCATGAGTCCCAGTTTGGAAACCGCATCCGCTGTGGCCTGATAAGATCCTCTTGCACGCTCTGCAGAGAGAAAAATCATATTCTGTAAATCCTGCGTTGTCTGCAGCCCGTCATTCATCATATTCAGACGTGCAGCAGTAGACACCAGCTGATCGGACAAATTCAAAGCACTGGAAAGAGACTGAATTGTTACATAGGCAGCAACCGCCCCTCTGATTGTCTGCATCAAGCCATCTGCTTCATTTGTACCTTCCCGAATCTCCCTGTTAAATCGGCCTTGTTCATCCACATTATCCCGGATGTACTGTTCTGTATTGCCAACAGTTTGAGATAATCTCAGGTAAGCTTCATTTGCCTCCTGCATATCCATGTTCTCAACGGCGCGATTAAGTCTCTGCTGTTCCTGCACGGCCTGATCCAGCTGCCCTCTTAACGCTTCCAGTTCCGCATTTGCAGTATCTGTCCCCATATTCAGAGGATTATTTTCAATCATCTGAATACGCTGCTGAATCGCCTGCAGGCGGTTTTGCATATTTGTCAAATCTGTAATACCACCTGGCGGAAGGAAATCCATATCTGCCGCATGTTGAATTATTTTTTCCTGCGTCTGATTCAAAGCATTCAACATATCATTTGCATTCTGAATCTCCATTTCAAAACGATCTATTCCAGTATTTGTGAATATCTCCAGGTTATCTGCCTGCCAGGTAACCGGTGCTTTCACAGGATCCGGCTGATAGGACGGTGAGTCAGCAAAAGAAGGCGTAACAGGCAGGGTAGCTGAATCAATATTCTGCATTGCGGCATCAAATTCCTGCGTCGCAAGAGTCGCTTGAACCAGCTGATCCCGTATTCCCTGGATCGCCGCTGTGTCAATCGGTTCACTCATTGTGGCCTGCATCTGCTCCATGGTAGAGACTGACATATTTACCGCATTGATAATGGGCATCAGAATGTTGGTAAAATTATCCTGCAGTTCGATTGCTGTACTTATGGATCCCATCCCTGTCACCTCCTGCTTTTCGCCTTCCTCTTTAATTCCTCTTCTTTTTCTTTGTCATTCTTCAGCTTCACTTTAATAGCCGCTATGACAAAAGCTTTTTCATTTTCATCCAGATTCAGGAAAACGGAAGGCAGTATATGTAGTTTCAGAAGGGCATAGTAAGCAAAATTTGCTTCTCCATCCCCTTCCTCTATCAGTTTTTTGCTTCTTCCACCTTATCATTAAAAGATACGTCAAAGCCCTGAAACCGCTGCACAAAAGCAGCAAGGTCATTATATTCACCGGGATCATCCACCATGGCAAGCAGAAGCTCCTCCGGTGTCTTAACCCCATAAGAATCCTGCAATTCGGCATCCAGCAGATCCGGTACTACCACCGATGCCGCAATCATCTTCTTGACATACTTTCCGGTCTGCAGTTTGGGCCGGAACATATTGGGCTTACCAGTGACCGGAACTTCAATCATGCACTCATCCCGCAGCGTCTCATTCTCCTTCGATGTAATATGCCGAAACTCCCATTCCAGCGGCTTTCCATTCTCATCACACAGGGACTTTGTGGGAGCGTACATCTCATTCTTTTTTTCAATCTTATTTGATTTCATAAATTTGCTGAATTTTGACATCTCTCATTCTCCTTCATTTTTTAATGCTGTTCCCCTACAGAAGTTCTCTCGAACCCTACACAGGGGAATTGGTTCAATTTGTAGCAAAACCACTCATTTCCTTAAATTTCTCCGGCAGATCCCAGTCGTCAAAAGTACCTGAAAGATCTTCGTCCAGAAGCTCCTCACCCGCCTGGAATTTCGCAAGCGTGAACTTATCGCACAGACAGTTTCGATGGATAACGGTCTGCCGGCCCACCGAGCTGGTAGGGTCTTCGTTGCTCACCTGAATCTCAAAATAAACCATTTCTCCTGTTTTCTGATAATTGTTGGCCATTTCCCTGAAAACTGACTGGTTATAGTGGGCCTTTCCACTCCAGGTTCCTTTTCCCCCGGCCGGCTTATGTCCTGCGCCCACCTTGCCCAGAATCGGAACCTCCTTAATGGTTACATCCCACTTGCTCTCAAATTCTGTCAAGCTCATGAAATTGTAACGTCTGCCACTGATTGTAATAAAGCATTCTGCAAGACTGCCATATACAGCATCTTTTGCATCCATCGTCTGACTCATTTTTCTTCCTCCCTCCTTACGACACCGTAACTGTCATATACAATTTCCCCATGGCATTTACAACAGTCACCTCACTGGATACCGTCACCGACTTTTTCGTATTCCCCGGTTCCACAGTCACACCGCTGTCCGAGAAATCCTCAATGGCCTGAATCTGTTCTAACTGCCTGTAATAGGCCACGATATCTGACCAGAGCGAAATACGCCCCGCCGCATCATTTGGAACAACCCCCAGATACTTTGTGTTAAACAGAACCGCAATGTCATTCCCGATCTGGTCAATCACCCGGATAGTCTGATTATCCTTGAAAATATCTCCCCTGGTATCCAAAGTGGTAACCATGGTATTGATATCCTCCAGCACCCGGATATCCGTTCCTACTCTATGGAATGTGTACTTGCCTGCCTTGATTGCTTCTTTGAGCTGGTTCTGTGTATAGGGTGTCTCCACTGTAAAGTCGCCATCATACTTCTTATTCTGGTTACTCTTGTTCACCGCACAGCCCGCCGAAGCTCCGGTCACCCAGTACACAAGGCTTGCCGCACTGCAGCCTTCGTCGAGCACTTTATTGTTTACGCTGATGACACCCATATAATCCGCCTTTGCGTAATCATAAAGCACCAGCTGGAACTTAACACCCATTTCATCGCGCAGGCGCTTATTGTATGCCGCATACAGAGCCTTCGTGGTATCATCAGTTACTACCACACCCATGGTGTGGAAAGAATACGCTTCTGCCTGATCCAGATAGGCCTGATGTGCGGCGCCGTTCGCTTCCCCATTCTCGCCACCTGTTAAGGGCATACCGGCCGTTGCTTCCAGAGAGATTCCGCTTTTCCATTTCACAAAAGCGTTGGCCGCCAGCTCATCAACTTTGGAAACCGTCTGCTCATCAACTACACTGGCTCCTAAAATTGTCTTTACATCAAACAGAGACTCATCGTCTGCATTTACCTGCACCACAATTTTCAGAGCGTTCCCACGCTCACCGGAATAAAGTGCCTCCGCAAGTGTATTCCCTGCCTTCTTTCCGCCACCGTTCAGCCGGTACCCATACAAAGTCTGCGCATTCAAGAACAAATCCCTCAGCCCCTTCAGCTTATCGCTGGTATACTCATACCCGAATATCGCCATGCTGTTCTTCTGGAATTCACCGCCGGTCACTTCAAACATTTCCCCTTCCACACCCCAGTCCAGTTCCAGAGGCATTGTCGCAATACCTCTGTCGGAAAGAGCGGCATTTGCAGCGGAGGCCGACACAAAATTGATATACGCCCCGGGCAGCTCCTTATTCTGAGCTACAAAAGTTCCACCACCTAAAGCCATTCTCACTTCACCTTACCTTTCTTATATTTTTCAATCCTCTCTTCCACAGATTTCATGGTGTACAGTTCACCGTCATTTAAAAGAGCGTTCACAAGATCCCTTTTGTCCCGAAAGCGCTTTGCCGCAAGCAACTGTTCTTTTGAGAACTTGCTTTCGGCTCTCTCCGTACTCTGCGGCGCTGCCTCCGAATCCTTCTTCTTTCCCGCCATTTTTACCCTATCCTCTCACCAAAGTCTCTGCAGAAACCTCCTCCATTACCGGAGGAGACTCCGCCACTTTATAGACAAACATGTCATAGTTCACAAAGAAATGCAGTATCCCCTCTGTCACTTCATAGTGTATCTTTCTCCCCATCACCAGGCTGTCCTTCACCGGGAGCCACTTCAGACAGTAAAGAAGGCGCTCTGCCACCGAATGACATTCTGCGTTGGGCCCGCTTTTTGATTCCGGGAAATACTGAATACAGAACTGATTCTGCCGGAAATATTTCTTCCCGATAAACAGCTCTTCCGTGGGGTTTAGACACTGAATAAAAAAACAGGGCTCCTTCAAGTCCTGCTTAATCTCCTCCATGTAGCATTCATAATTGTCACCGAATTCCGCATTCAAAGTCCGGCTGATTGCCCCGATGAGCGTATTAATCATTTCAAGGTACCCCCTAAAAAGTCTTTCAGCCGCTTCTCAAGGATCCGCGGAGCAATGGTCTGCAGATCCTGTTCTGATACAGTCATCATGAAGCGACCCTTAACCCACCCTTTGTGGCTGACTGTCCGGTGCCCATATTCCACATAAGGGGCATACGCAACTGGATTTGTAATCTCAATTCTGAACATCCCTCCGGAATGTGTTACCTGTACCCCATTGATATATTCCAGCATCTCCTTCACCTGGGGAGAGCCTTTCCCTTTTTCCGCTTCCTCCTGTGTCTCTGAAATCCATCCCCGACGCAACGTACCACCATGCTTACCGCTTTTATTGACCCGCTTTTTATAGACATCACCCTTTTTATGATTCTTTGAGTCCCGCTTTGCCACAACCTCCACTTCATAAGAATAATCCCCCACCGGTGTCCTCTTCACTACCATCCTCAACAGCCTGGCCGCAAGCTCTTTTGCACAGGATTCCACAAAAGCATCTGCATTCTTCTGTGTCTCTTCCAACTGCTTCTGCAGCTCTTTCAGCCCCTTCACATCAAAACTTCCCATTCCCATCTCAAGCCCACCTTTCGAACAGCTGCAACGTAATCTCCTGATGTGTCTGATACACTGCCGGGACCCCGCTGTAAGTATAATCCGTGGTAACTCCATTCTGTGTCACGGTGATTTTCGACCCGGGACGAATCACAACATCCGGAGAAATCAGCATTTTTACCGTCTGTGCTACTGACACAGCCGTTTCCTTCCGTCCAGCAGTATCTGCCGACTTAAAAGTAAGCCTGCAGGGCTGATTCTCCATCACCACCCGGTCTGCATAAGTAGTCAGCTTTGATTCCTCGTCCTTCACCTTCTGATGCTCCGTAACCCTGCAGGTTCCCGTATATAATTCCTCCACAGCTTTTCTTGCTTTCAGAATTTGAGCTTTCGATAACATGCCCGCTGCCCCTTCCCGGAATTCATCATCTCACCCAGCAACACATCCAGCCGGGCCTCGTCGGAAGCCCCCTTGTCAAAGTCGACTTTCACGTCTCCCTCTGTCAGAGAAGTCAGGATTCCTGATAAATCAATCCCTTCTATCTCCAGTTTACCGGCCTGTTTCAGGCCATACAGGTACTGCCCGCATGACCTGTCACACAGCATGGGATACAGTTTCTCTGGGATTGCTTCAATATGACAATAATCCAATACCTCCGTTTCCGCCTTTCGGATACTGAACGCCAGATTCCATATCTCTGCCGCATCCCATGCAGTGTAGCCGATCCCTTCCAGCCGCCAGACAACCATCCGGCAGAATTGCTCCGGCAGAGAAGACCCTATATCTTCCAGATTCCCGCATACTTCCGTCAGATTCCCATTCTCCATCCGGTTCCCCCTTTTCCTAGGCCACCTTATGTCTGATCGCCACGATACGCAGCTGCTTGCTCTCATACACTGGCTTCCAATTCACGGCATTCTCCAGCTCCGCCCGGGTGGGTGTCTCCACATGCTCCCTGACAGCGCCGGTGTACGCGATTCCACGGGGATGCAGAATAAAAGCCTTCCGGTTAATCAGATAGTCAATACCGGCGCCTGTCTGCTTATCACGGTCCGTCTCAGTAGCCACATGCCCCACAGGAGAACCGTTCCCCAGCGCCACAGCTCCATTGCCGAACAGGTAAGTAGTATATACGCCGTCCTTGTCCACCGGACACCCGTCATCCACAGTTACTCTGCGCCCCTGATAAGTATCAAATTCCACGTTGTTGGAATCCCTCTGTGTCTCAATCAGTTCCCTCTTCTTCAGATAACTCTTCGTAGCCGAGTGCATGGCAAGCCCGGTAAGCTGGCTCTGGGCATCCCCTAAAAGCTGACAGGCATCAATAATAGCCGCGGCGCTGATTAGTTTTGCCTCCGCTTTTGCCGCCGACGCCAGATCAAGAATATGATCCTTCATCCGGGTCTCCTCGGCCACAGCCGTCTCCCCTTCACTGGAGGCCGGAATGGTTCCGAATACCCCTTTCAGAATTGCAATCAGCTCCTTCTGCATATCCCGCGCCCAGAATGTGGCAACCAGATCCCCAATCGCTTTCATCGGATCTGAGCCGGCAAGAGCCGCAGCCAGATTAGAGGAACCCCACATCTTCTGCCGGTAAATCGTGGTAGATACGTCCTTATTCGAGCCAATCTTCGCCGGTGTCATCTTCACATCTTCCAGCGTCGGTTCTGACTCCCCGTTCAGATCCTCGAAAAACGGCATGTTGTGAATCCTGGCAGCCTCGCTGGCCAGTTTATCGAACTCTGAATTATTCGTTACAATGCCACACTGAAACAGCGCGGACAGCTCCATTGTCCGGTTAACCACATAGGGATTGAAAAGCTCCGGAACAATCACATCGGCAATTTTCGTAATAGCCATACTTTTTTACCTTCCTTTCTTACACCTCTTATCCTCTCTTAAATCTTCACTCCAGCGGCCGCTGCAAACTCCCTGGCCTGGGCCGGATTCTCCCGAAACAGCTTCCCCTGCTCTGTCAGATTGAACGTATCCTTCGCAAAAGGATTCACGGTTCCTCCGCTGCCGCCTCCTGCCGGATCATAGCCCTGACCGGATCCAGTCGACTTGAAGAGAAAGCTCTTCGCCTCCTGGATAGACTTCAACTGCTCTTCCAGCCCCGCCACCTTGCCGTCCTCTGTCAGAACCAGCTTCGACCGGTCAAACAGAGCTGCCGCCATGTCCTCATCATGCACCTTCCCTGCCACGGCAAGCTTAATGGCATTGGTGAGACGCAGCTCTTTCAGCTCGTCTGCGTGCTTCTTCGTCGCTTCCTTGTTGGCATCCTGAAGCTCCTTGATCTGCTTCTGCAGTGCTTCATTGTCTCCACTGGACTTTTTCAGCTCCTCCAGCTGCCTGTCCCTGTCAGCCACAGACTGTTTCAGAGTCTTGTTCTCGACGTCCACTGTATCCAGCTGAGATTTCAGGACATATCCTTCCAGTTCCTTTTTGGAGGCTGCTTCTGCCTTTGCCGCCAGCTCCTCGCTGATA
The DNA here is from genome assembly GCA_910588225.1 of uncultured Acetatifactor sp. GTDB lineage: Bacteria > Bacillota > Clostridia > Lachnospirales > Lachnospiraceae > Acetatifactor. The sequence goes on along the minus strand of CAJUQT010000061.1, from coordinate 5,683 downwards.
CCCAGGGCTGTAAATTCTTCTTTCTTCATTGCTTCTCCTTTCATTCTGATTTTTTGTATAAAAAGAACGCCCCTCCGCTGGAAGGACGTCCCGTTTACTATTGTTGTAAATACCATTTTGTTTTTTTGTTATTTGTCGCTGTAGTGCTCTTTGCACGAAAGAATCGTTGTATTCCCTTCTGTAGCTTTATATACAATGCGGTTCTTTTCATCAATATGTCTGCTCCACCAGCCCGAAAGATTCCCCGATAACGGCTCTGGATGTCCCATCCCGTCAAACGGGTTTCTCTGAATGTCCTGGATAAGCCTGTTTATCTTTTTCAGGGTTTTCTTGTCCTCTGCCTGCCATCCAATGTATTCCCGCCAGGCTTCATCCTCCCATAATATTCCCATGTACTATACCTCGATCAGTTCATGTTCTTTAGGGATGGACTCCCCAGATTCAATCTTTGCCGCCCGCTCCTCCAATACTTTCATATTGGACTCCGAATAGAAGGGGTCCGCTGATACTTCAAAAGGTATTCTTCTTTCGTTCCCCACTTTTACCGCAAAAATATTAAAAGCTGTACTAAGCGACAATCCCATTTCTTTACAGGCAGACTCCATTTTACGTTTTACATCTTCATCAATCCTGAAATTCACCATTGTCTGTGCCATAATCATCCTCCTTTTCACAAGAGTTATTGTATCACAATCAATATACACTGTAAAGCGAAAACATATTTTTCCTAAGCGTCTGATTCTATATCCCCGCCATTTCTGACAGCTTTCGCATCTGCTCCTCCGTGGCATTTAGCTCAAACTCCCATTCTCCTGACGAATTAATTTCCACAAGAGAAATATTGTGAAAGTAGAACCGTTCCACAATCCCATCATTCCGCAAAAGGTCGGCAGTCAGCTCATACCGTTCCGCATTCTGCATGCGTTCCTCCACGGTGAAACATGTAAATTCCGTGTCGCCGCACAGAGCAATGACGAACCGCATTGATTTCATCTGCCCTCCCGTTTTCACCAGAACGGGAACCTGCGTGGATTTCTCATAAATGCCGATCTGCGGTTTACAGTGCGCAAACAGTACACACCGGCCCTGCCCTATGGTGAACAGTTCTCCCTTCTCGCTGAATAGCGTGTTTAACAGTGTTATCACTTTTGCCTCCTCTCTAATGAAAACACCGCCTAAGTGACGGTGCTTTCACAAATGTTTTTAATATATAGCATCCTCTGAAAGATAACCTAACTCATACACATCCTTTTTTCAGATATACATTTATTGATGATCTCCACAACTTCATGCCGCGCCACCGCCTTTTCTAAAGTCAAGCGTGAGTTGCTCATACTCTGGAACTTTCACAAAATCCGCCGTGAGCTGCACTCCAAACTGTTCAGATACCTTTTTGAAATTCTCGGCTATCTTGTAAGGCGCCAGATTCTGCCTGACCGCCACCCTGTCCATTACTTTCAGATAACTGGCAACTTCACCCACCGGAATCTCTGCCGGCTGTGGATTCATCAAATCTCTTTCCATCTCGTGGAAGCGGTTGATGTAGCGGGCGGTGAACTCTGTTCCCTTCTGGCCTGTTAGCTTATGGGCTATAAATTCGCAGCCTTTCTTCGTGACCAGAAAACATGGCATTGTCTTGTTCTGTTCCGTCGCATAGGATGATTCTGTAAAGAAATCGGAAACGGAAATTTTCCCTTCTCCCAACTGCTCTGCATACCTTCTAATATCCTTCAACAAATCATAATGCTTTTTTCCTACCATCTGCGCCACTTCCATGGAAGTAATCACGGTTCCTGTCAGTTCTCCCATCATGCTGCACCCCCTTTCGCGAAAGCCGCCACAGCCGCTTCATAGCCGCACTGGTAGGCATAACGGAACATATCTTCCTGTACTGCACACAAATATTCGTCAAATAGTCCTCCCATCCTCTTATAACTGCTCCTGACAGTTTCAGATGCCTGTGGCTGGTTTTCAAGGCACTCTTCATAAATCCTCTGAAATTTTTCTTCGTTGGGAAATACCCCCCCCGAACTGATTTACTGCTTCAATATCGCTTTTACGCATAAAAATCTCCTTTCAAAAATTTTTCTTGAAAGAAGCTCCTGCCCATGATAGAATATTTCATGGAAGGAAACTTCTTCTTTTGAGTAGCTGGTTATCTTTGCGGGATGGCAGCTACTCTTATTTTGTTTTGTCTATTTCGGCCTTAACCAACCTTACGCCTTTGTTAATTACTTCTGTTTTGCTCACATTCAAAGTTTGTGAACATTCATCTAACAGTCCTAACTCATCAGGTGTAAGTCGAATTTCTAAACGTTCCGTTTTTTTGTTGGTAGTAGGTCTGCCTGTTCTGGGGGACATTTTTCATCACCTCACTTTAGCCCGTACATAAATAATAACATTTGTACGGGCTAAAGTCAAGCGTTTATTTAATTTTACTATTCGAATTTATACATCCATTCATCATAATCATTAATTTGACTTTTATCCAATCCTCCATATGCATCAAAATCATTTTCCATTAGCCATAATTCATTGACTTTGTGTGTTATATAGAAACTAAAATATAATGCATAATTAGAATCTAAATCCGTTTTTCTAAAAGCGGCTATATAACGCTCTGCATTATTTTCCTTTCTGACATATGCACAATTCAAAGTATAGACCTCATAAAAATCAGCTGGTAAATATGAATTCATCAAACTAACTGCATCGTCTATATCCATTTCAGAAACCAGAATCTTATCATCAATTATCAGTCTTACACACTCAACTAACTCCTTATGGGTTGCACCCTTTTTAAAACAAACAACACCATCTGTTTGTGATTGTCCCCCATCATAATTTGCTTTTGCAAATTCATAACCTGATACAAGTTTTATGGCTGATATACCATTTATTTTTATGTATTTCTCAACGGATTCAATGGAATCATAAATCCGTGGGTGGTGTTCCATATACAAAATCTCTTTGGCATTATACATCTCCCCTAGCTTATCTGTGCTATTTTTATCTGATTTGTTACCTATAATAATACCTATCAATATTATGGCCACGACTACTAATAATAAAATGCTTGATTTTCCACCTTTATGTTTACGTGGATAGCCACCAACAGTTCCTTTCCTATTGCCTTTTTTACCTCCACACTCGGTTACATATGATACACCTGTACCCGGAATAGATATGGTAGTTCTTGTTCGTCTATTAGGCATTTTCGTCACTCTTGCCCCTTTCCTGCCAAAGCTATATCCAATACCAGAACCACTAAAATTCAGTCTAAATGGCCCGATTTTTATACTTTTTCTAAATCTGAATCCCATTTTCAAATTCCACCTTTCGTATAATTTTACCAAAATTATACTATGGCTGCATATGAGCTTCAACATTTTTCTGCAACCTTTATTTCTGCTGCCAGGAAAATTCCTTGCATTTTTTCTGGAAGTATGGTATAAAATAAATTAGAAAAGACCATTTCCCGTCTCCATTGTCCCGGTTCCATGAGCCGGTTGACCAGACAGATAGATGGTCTTTTCTATTTTCTGTTAAATACTTTTAAGACCTCCCCATCTTTGATAACAACAATTTTTTCTACAAATCTTGTATGCCGCGAACTATACAGCCCATTTATCTGCTTTTCGATGTCTTCTACAGGTAACGGACAGCCCGTAATGTCGAATATAAAATTGGGGGACTGTTTGCTTTTCTTATAAACCATACTATAAAGCAGATTCTTTCCACTTCCAATGGGAGATTTTAAGTCAAACCGTTCCCCGTCAATCAGATAATCAGGAGTCTGTATACCCTGCGGGAGCATCACTTGCGGCACAAATTTAACCACTTTTCCATACTTTTCACTCAATATAGAGGCAACTTCTCTTTCCTGGGCGGTCGGTCGAAGTATGACGTACTTTCCATCCACCTGATATGTAGTGCCGTTGACCATGTATTCCTGCTTTTCAGCTGCACTGCCCTTTATTCCTTTTGTCCTTGTCCATTCCTGTGTAATATCATTCATGGATCTAATTTTATCATCTGGAACTACACTTTTCAATCCCGTCTTATCTCCATCCACAAAAGCCCTTTTCCATTCCTGATACTTCATATTTGCCGGCACATAATACGTCTTCCCATCCGCATCCCTTGCGGCCCGTTTTCCTGCATAGTCAAACTCATCTCCAAAGGCCGGAACAGTAGTTGTCCGGCACCACACATGAAACGGAGGAGCTGTGGCGCCTGGTGCATATTCCGCCATAGGAAATACTTTCCCATCCATCTCCCGGCAGATCTCGGAGGTAATCGAATCCAGAGTTGCCACTATCTCATATTGCTCCACTCCCAGCTCGTGGAAGCTGTCTTTCCGGGCCTCCGAACCAAAGAAAGCCGCCTCTGTCATAATAAGCCGTCCTGCCTGATTCTTTGATGTCTGCATAGCTTTGGCAAGAGAATTTATTGCTCTGTCCGGCGACTGTCCCAGAATACACATCTGCGTCAAGGAGGTATGTATGTTATCAATCAACTGCTGTTTGCTGCTCCAGATCCGCTCCGAAAAATTCTTTCCGTCTGCAGCCCAGGGCTTCCGGATAATCTTTTCCAGCTGTTTGGAGTCCACTCCCGTCAGATTCCACCCAACACCAACACCCTTCTGAATCTCATAGGCTGTCTTATAAAATCCCTCTTCATACAGAGACTTCATGTGCTGGTCTACATTATCCAGATAATTCCCATACAGCTTTTCTGCCTCCTGCTGCACCTGCAGTTTCAGTTGTTCCAGACGGCTGATATGCGCCCTGGCCGATGCGTTCTCCAGCTCTTTCATCCATTGCTGTGTATAGGCATTATCCTGACCATGCTTTATATAATCCTTCACATCCCAGCGAAACTCTTCCAGCTCTTTGTTGTTCAGGAGCCTTTTGGCCTCTGCCATAGACACGCCGTTATTTGCCATCAGCCGCCCATACCAGGCATTGAGTTTACGCTCAATCTCCGTTTCAGCCCGACGCATCTGTTGTTGAATCTCATCCACCAGCTTCTCGGAGGAATGGTGCTGTGACGCTTCCAGCTGTTTAAACCGCTCCGCCCAGTACTTCTCATTCTTTACCGCCATTCACATCATCCTCGTTTTCTTCACTGCCATTACCGGCGCCCCCAAAAGCGCTCCCATACTGTTCTGCCTTCTCCTGGGCCTCCTTATCTTCTTTGGCAAGCTGCTTCAATTCTTCCTCCACATCTTCAACCAGCGGATGACTTGCCAGAATCGTCTTTCGTGATACAATGCCAACACTCTGCTGGCAGATCTGTGCCTGCTCTGTATCATTTTTGATAGAGGTCCGGGTCCATATCTGGACAATCTTATCGCACTCCAGCCCATAAAACCGGCAGACAGCACGAACCAGCTTTGCAAAACCTGTCTCAAATTCTGTCTGCATCAGACCCGTTTTCATTTCCAGCATGGCATACATAAATTTCAACGCTTCTCCGCTCTGATTGCCGAAATTCTCTGGCTGTGGGTCAAACCCCTGCCCCTGTTCAAAAATTGCCTTCCTGGTAGCTTCCAGCACCGCATTGCGGGCCTCTATGGGGATTTCGATGCTCAAAGTTTTTGCGTCGGCGCCCTCCTCTGCATCCAAATAACTTCTCGGAATCTTCAGCCCTTATTTCATGGTGCTTTCAGAACCTATTT
>CAJUQT010000060.1:11104-20868 GCA_910588225.1 uncultured Acetatifactor sp. | reverse complement strand
TGTAGGCTCCGAAAAGCCTTGATATTACAGTGTTCCTAATAGGAGTCATTCATATTATGATTACTGGGTCATACGGAAAGCATGAAATTTTTTGTGAGAACCGGAAATATGCTCTGTCAATCCCGCTGTGTGTGGAACTGTTGCAAGGGTATAACCGGTGGTTAATTTTGTTTCCTGTGATTTAACAACTGTTCAATTGTGAGATCCTGTTCTATCCACTATAATAGGTTTTAGATAATAGAATCTGCTCTTAGATTCTATTATAAAGACAGCAAAGGCCGATGCGTGTAAATTGGAGTCCCAGCTTTCCAGAAAAGTGCTCACGGAAAACCGGAGGCAACGGGGACCGTCAGGGATGTGGCCGGGGACTCCAGAGGGAAATGCAGATCTGATGAAAGGGTGGCTGGAGATCCCAAAGAGAAATGTAGACCCAATGAAAGCGTGGATGCGGAATCAAAAAGGGAATGTGGTTCGGCGGAAGCGCTGCTGTGGGCACGGAAGGGACGGAAGAAGAACAGGAGGTAATTATATGCAGCCAGGTGAAGTGATACGGAAATACAGGAAAGAAAAGAATCTGACCCAGGAAGAAATGGCCCGGGCGCTGGGGGTGACGGCGCCTGCGGTGAATAAATGGGAAAACGGCAATTCTCTGCCAGATGTCATGCTGCTGGCACCCATTGCCAGACTGCTCGACATTACACTGGATACGTTGCTGTCCTTTCGGGAGGAACTGACGGAGGACGAAATAGGCGCTCTGATTTATGAGCTGAATGACAGGCTGAAAAAGGAACCTTATGAAGATGCTTTTCAGTGGGCAAAAAAGAAATGGGAACAGTTTCCTAACTGTGAGAAACTGCTCCTGAATATGGCGGTGGTACTGGATGCAGGCCGGCTGGTGAACAAGGTAGCGGATGCGGAAAAATATACCGACGAGATTATTCGCTGTTATGTCCGGGCACTGGACAGCAAAGAGGAGAAAACCAGATACCGGGCCGCAGATTCTCTGTATAATTTCTATGTGAGGGAGGAGCAGCACCGCAAGGCGGAGGAATATCTGGCTTATTTTCCAGACCGGGATCCGGAGAAGAAGAGAAAGCAGGCGCAGATCTGTGCCAGAACAGGCCGGAGGGAGGAAGCTTACAAGGCTTACGAGGAGCTTCTATTTTCCGGGTATCAGAGGCTGAGCATCGTTTTAAACGGTATCTGTCAGCTGGCGGCGGAAGAGGAAGATACGGAAAAGATGCAGATGCTTGCCGGAATACAGAGGCAGCTGCCGGCACTCCTGGAAATGGGAAAGTATTACGAACTGATGTGGGAACTGGAACCGGCAATGAGTGGTGGGGACGCAGATGCCGCGGCGGACATTGCAAAGCGGCTTCTGGAAAGTATTCCCACAATTGGCGATTATATGGAATCCCGTCTCTATGAGCATATGGACTTTCGAAAGCCGGGAGCTGAATTTTATGATGACCTGAAGGAGAAGCTGTTGAACAGTTTCCGGGATGATGAGGCATGTGGGTGGCTGCGGGAAAATGTGAGGTGGCAGAAGCTGCTTGCAGAATGACGAGTTAAAATTGCCGGAGCGGCAGCAGATTCCGATAGCGATGATAGTGTATAGTAGTTCGGGGATGTCTGAATTGTCACGATAAAGCAGCACAATGAAAAGAAAATGCAAAATTTACATCTCGGAGGTACGGGCGTCCTCCGGGATGTAGGTTTAGAATCATGAATTTGCAGATTTGTTTTCCAGTAAGTGCAATTCCTGGGTCAGATTATAGGATACACCGTTGACGCTGCCGACGGGATTGCGGTCAAGATAGTCGACCAACGGAAGGCAAAGTAGCTGTACCTTTTCCTTATCTTCCGGCTTATTGATATCCAGCCCCAGTTTTTCAGTCAGAATATCTATCTGAGAATTGATGATGGTAAGCTTTTTTGCATTCAGATCTGTCTGGGCATTGTCGTTTTCAATTTGCATTGCCTGTTCTTCCAGCTTCCGCATTCTCAGCTCGGAAGGCAGGAAGGCGAAGGAACGGATGGCGGATACCCGGCCCCAATGTGACGATTGCAACAGCGGGACATCCTGTCTGGCCGGAGCTTCGGGAGCAGGTATATCAGTACAATATGCCGGTTCATATAGGAAGAAACTGCTGGATCGGGGCCGGGGCCATCATTATGCCGGGAGTTACCATCGGTGACAACACAGTGATCGGGGCCGGAAGTATTGTGACAAAAGATATTCCTGCCAATGTGGTGGCGGCGGGCAATCCCTGCAGAGTAATGCGGGAGATCAACGACCATGACAGGGAATACTATTATAAAGAGAGGAAAATTAACTGGGCAGAGATTGACAGGGAGCAGAAATGAGCGGGTACGAAAAGTTAAACTGGACATGGCGGAACATTATCGCCATTTTGCTGGGAAATATTCTATATGCGCTTACAGTGAAGCTTTTTTTGCTTCCGGCGAACCTGGCCAGCGGAGGGGGAACCGGCATTGCACTTGCAGTGCATTATATGACAGGGCTGTCTGTGGCGGGGGTATTGTTCCTGGTAAATGTGGGGATGCTGATTCTGGGACTTTTCACATTGGGCAGGGCTTTCGTGGTGAATACGCTGGCCAGTACTTTTCTGATACCGGCGGCACTGGAAGTGTTTGACAGGATATTGGGGGATTTTGTCCTGACAGATGATATTCTGCTTTGTACTTTGTTCGCGGGGCTGGGAGTGGGCGCTTCCATGGGAATAGTGATTCGCACGGGGGCATCCACCGGCGGTATGGATATTCCGCCGCTGGTTCTGTACAAGTATCTGAGGATTCCCGTCTCGGTGAGCCTGTATGTATTTGACGTGACTATTTTGCTGCTGCAGGCGCCGCTGCATGAGACAGAAAATGTTCTATACAGTATCTTATTCGTGCTGATTTCGGCTGTTGCGCTGGACAAAACCATGATGCTGGGAACCACACGGACGGAAGTGAAGATTGTCAGTGACCGCTCGGCGCAGATACGGGATGCCATTCTGAAGGAAATGGACAGAGGCGTGACCTTGCTGGATGCGGAGGGCGGCTATCTGCACGATAAAACGAAGATGTTTTTACGGTTATTTCCAACAGGGAGCTTTATAAACTTGAAAAAATCGTCCGCGGCATTGACCCGGTCAGTTTCATGGTTGTCAGCAGAGTGAGCGAAGTGCGGGGACGGGGTTTTTCCATGGAAAAGCAGGCTTTGTAAAAGGCCTGCTGTCTTTTTTGGGATATCGGTAACAGTTCAGACAGGGCGCTGAACTGTTACCGATATAATCTAAAGATTTCGTTAAGATATAAAAAACAGCTTGAGCATCGGGAAATTTTTTGCTATATTTTAAGATGTGTCTATAAAGTTATGGATTTCCAGCGAACGGTTATACAATAGCAATTCGGTATAACCTGTTATATGGAACACGAGAAGCAGATGACAGTTTGGCTATGGCAGGAGGTTTACGTGGAAAAATTACGGAAAATAATACATACTATGATTCCGGAATACAGTATGATTCCTCTGATTTTTGCTGTTACCTTTAATCTGGCGGTTTACGGCGGAGCCAGGATGATTGCCGGAGAATGGCCGCATCACAATATTGAAGGAAGTCTTGACAGGCTGATTCCATTCTGGCCGCCAACGGTTGTCATTTACCTTGGATGTTATCTGTTCTGGATTGTCAACTACATTTTGATTGGGAGACAGGGGAAAAAAGAGGTATGCCGTTTTTTTGCGGCTGATTTCCTTTCCAGAGTGGTCTGTCTGATCTGCTATCTGGCGTATCCCACTACGAATACCAGACCGGTGGTGGAGCCGGAGGGGTTCTGGAATCAGGTGGTGATTTTTCTGTATTCCATAGATGCAGCGGATAATCTGTTTCCGTCCATACATTGTCTGGTGAGCTGGTTCTGCTACATAGGACTGCGTGGGAAGAAGAATATTCCGCTCTGGTATCGGGCGGCTTCCTGTCTGATGGCGCTGCTGGTGTGCATTTCCACATTGACGACGAAACAACATGTGATTCCGGATGTGATTGGCGGGATCTTTCTTGCGGAAATTTGTTTTCTTGTAGCTGGAAATAAGAAAATCTGGGAAACTTATGAAAAGATTCTGAACAAAATCAATGGAAAGCTTCTTTCAAAAGGGAGGAAGCGGTGAATGTTGACAAAAAAGAACACATTCTGGAACATTGTGTTTCTGATTATAGTTTTTACACTTACTATTTACGGTGTGTTTCATGGGGAAGATCTGGGAACAATGCTGGAGGCTGTCAGGAAGGCTGATATAAAATGCCTGATTCCCGGAATTATACTGGTATTGTTTTTTATCTGGGGGGAATCTGTTATACTGTGGTATATGATGCGTTCCTTTCAGATTCGCCTGAAGAAAAGAATCTGCTTTCTTTTTTCTTCGGTGGGATTCTTTTTCAGCTGTATTACTCCTTCTGCTACAGGTGGTCAGCCCATGCAGATTTACTATATGAAAAAGGAAAAGATTCCTATTCCGGTTGCCACGGTAATTCTGATGGTAGTGACCATCACATATAAGCTGGTGCTGGTGGTTATGGGCGTGGGAATAGTCTGTTTTGGAAGAAAGTTTATGCAGCGGTACATGGAAGAGGTCACTCCTGTTTTTTATCTGGGAGTGCTGCTGAATATTTTCTGCGTGGCATTTATGACAATGTTGGTGTTCCATCCGGATCTGGCGGAGAAGATACTGAGGAGAGGGATGGGGCTGCTGGAAAAATTTCGGTTTCTCAGACATAAGGAAGAACGCTGCAATAAGCTCCGTGAATCCATGCAGATATACAGAGAGACAGCGCTGTACCTGAGAAATCATCCGGGAATGATATTTCGTGTAATTGTAATTACTTTTATACAGCGGCTGGCATTATTTACTGTGACATGGCTGGTCTACTTGTCTTTCGGCTTATCGGGAACACCGGTGTGGCATGTGATTATTCTGCAGGCAGTGATTTCCATCTCGGTGGATATGCTTCCTCTGCCGGGTGGGATGGGAATCAGCGAGGCGCTGTTTCTGAAGATATTTTCGTCGGTATTCGGTTCTATGACTCTGCCGGCAATGGTATTGTCCAGGGGAATGAGCTACTACAGTGAGCTGCTGCTGAGCGCGGTTTTTACGCTGGTGGCGCAGGGATACTATATGGTGAAAGCCCGGTCTGAGCGATTGGCAGGTGGAATGTCTGTAAGACAGCCTGTGTCAGATGACGGTGGAAGGCAAATAAGAGGTGTGGAAAATGATAGGATTTTATAATTATACGGTTATACTCACTTATATCAGCTTTATATCAGCCGTGGCGGGGATTTTCAGCGCGGCTACCATGCAGCTGCGATGGGCAATCTTTTTCCTTGCTTTTTCGGGTTTCTGTGATATGTTTGACGGGAAAATTGCCAGGATGAAAAAAGACAGGACGGAGGATGAGAAAAGCTTCGGAATTCAAATTGATTCGCTTTGCGATATGGTGTGTTTTGGCGCGCTGCCGATTATAATCTGCTACAGACTGGGGATGGATCGAATATACGGGATGGTGATTCTGGCGCTCTATGGTCTGGCCGGACTGATCCGTCTGGGATATTTTAATGTGATGGAAGCAAAGCGCCAGGCCGAGGACGGGGGGGCGCGAAAGTATTATCAGGGGCTGCCTATTACCTCTATGGCCATTGCGCTTCCTGTTCTATTCGTGATATCGCCGCTGTTTCCCAGTCATTTTGCATTTGTTGTGGTGCTGCATATTGTGGTAGGGCTGGTAGGATTTCTGTTTGTTCTTAACTTTAAGGTACGTAAGCCTTCTGTGAAGCAGGTATTGCTGATTGTGGGAGTAGTTGCCTTTGCGGTTGCAGTGATTGTCTTCGCATGGAGGAGCTGGTGGGAACTGGTGAATTCCAGAGGATAAAAAATGATGCCTGAACGAGGGCAGGATTGCGGAAAGGAGATGGGGTTATGGGACTGGTTGCAGACAGGAAAGGAAAGATAACACAAGAAGTATCTCTGCAGGATCGCTTCCTGGGGGAACTGTATGGTCATGCGGCGGGAAGGGCGCTGCTGAAGCTTCTGGTGATACCGGCAGTATCAAGACTGGGAGGAAGGATTCTGGATTCTGGATTGTCAAGGGTGTTTATAAGCGGATTTATACGCAGACATGGAATTGATATGACAGAATATCGTCCAAAAAAGTATTGCTCGTATAACGACTTTTTTACCAGGAGGATGGAACCGAAAGCACGCAGAGTGGAAATGGCACCGGATGTTCTCGTAAGCCCCTGTGATGGCAGACTGAGCGTATATGAGTTAAATGAGAAGGCGTCTTTTTCCATTAAGCATACCCGGTATACGGCGGAGAGCCTTCTGCAGGATAAGAAGCTGGCAGCATCTTATGCCGGAGGCTATGTATGGATATTCCGGCTGTGTGTGGAGGATTATCACAGATATATCTATGCCGACGGGGGAAGCGTGGCCAAGCTGGTATGGATTCCCGGTGTATTACACACGGTAAATCCTGTGGCAAATGATGAATATCCCATATATAAGGAGAATACAAGAGAATACTGTATACTGCATTCCGACAATTTCGGTGAGATGATTCAGATGGAGGTCGGAGCTTTACTGGTAGGAAAAATCCGAAATCATAACCGTGGAATCAATGTAAAAAGGGGATGGGAAAAGGGAAAATTTGCTTTTGGCGGTTCTACGATCGTTCTTATAACCAAGAAAGGAGAAGTCTGCCCTGACAGGGATATTCTGGAGAATTCCGGTCGTGGAATCGAGACAAAAGTACGTCTGGGAGAAGGCGTGGGCAGACAAGAGCAGGGAGTGTAAGAGCGATGGTTTCCGACATCAGCAGGTTTTAAGGCTGGCAAATACCGGTACGGCAGCATGGGGACAGGCTGCCGTTATACCGTTTTTTGGGGAGCAGGTCCTGTGGAATTCCGTACAATCAGGGTGGCACGCAGGAGAATCGAACCTATGGCGACCTGGTTCAGCAGGCAGGAAAGGGCATAGAAGCCGCATTTGCCCAAAGCAAGCCTGTCCTGGCGCACTGTAGTCAGGGGAGGCTGGGTGTGTGCTGCTATAGGTAGATCATCAAAACCGATAATGCTTACATCTCCGGGAATGCTGATGCCTCTGTCCTCACATTCCGTAATGGCGGAAATGGCCCGTATGTCGTGGGAGAAGAGAATGGCGGTAACGCCTTCATCCAGCAGCCTGGGGACATACTTTCTGGTAGAATCATTTATGTAATATTCCAGTCCGATATATTTTTCATTGATTTCCAGTCCATATTTATCCATGGCATTGAGATAGGCGCTGTATCTGGCTTTCAGAATATAAGAATCCAGAGGTCCGGAGATCAGGCCTATTTTTTGATGGCCCAGATTGACCAGGTGCTTCACGGCCAGTTCGAACCCCTCCTGACTGTCACAGCCTACGGAGGCGATATTCGGATTCTCCTTGATATAATTGTCATAGAGAACGGCAGGAATCCTGGAAGTCCGAAACTCATGTATCCAGGGATCCAGAAGGCTGAAGCCCAGAACAAAGGAAGCCTGGTAGCCATGCTCCATCATAAACACAGTATAGGGGATTCCCCGCTGAAATTCCTTGTCCAGAGGAACCACATCTATTTTCCAGCCGTCAGGTTCGGCCATTTGCTTAAAGCCCAGTATAAGATCATGACCAAACTGATTGGGTGTCTGATATTCCATGTTTTCCACAAGAATACAGAGCTTTTTTTCCTTTTTCTGCAGGCGTCTGTTGACATAACCCATCTCTACAGCTGTTTCCAGAATTTTTTTACGCATTTCCTCGCTGACATCTCTGGCATTGTTCAAACCTTTGGAAACGGTACTTTTGGATATTCCCAGTCTGGCAGCAATATCGTTTATTGTTGTCATAAATAGATTCCCCCTTAAATGCCGGTTTACAGCACCGGCGCTTTGCTGCTGGTTTAAAGTTTGTGAAAAATTACAACAATTTTACCTGTCGATATATGGATTATAACAGGACGATGATGAAAAAACAAGTCTGTCAGCGAAACTTTATTTTGTTGCAGCATTGATATATATGGCAGAAACAGAGGAAGAAAAATTGAATCTGCGTGACCAGCTCTTCCGCAGGACACTGGAAAAGGGGAAAAGGAAAAAACTGGAAAATAGATGCGGACGTTTTTGTGTCAAATAAGGCGATCGAAAAATCAGCCATATACAGATGTAAAAATAAAACGATATCGAAATTGATAGAATAAAGTTTCGTCAATTAGTTTCGTAGAAATTTCGAAATGCCATACAAAGTGCATAATGCGTCGCAAAAAACGAGGGGAAAAGACAAAAATATGCACAAAATCAAGCTTGACGAAAAAATTAAAATATGATATTTTCATCTCAATGAAATATTAAGAAACAATAAAATTTTTCTTAAAGGAGGAACTTTAAAATGAAAAAGCTTTACGCAGCATTGTTGACGACAGCTCTGGCGGCTTCAGTTCTGGCCGGATGCGGCAAGGATGGCGGAAGCCAGTCAGGGGGGCAGTCAGCCTTAAAGTATGGTGTCCCCAGAACCAGATCGATACCGGTGCCATGAAGCAGATGCAGGATGCGTTTGCAGAAGCACATCCCGAGTACCAGATTACCTGGACCACAGAGGTTGTGGGCGAGGATAAGTGCCAGGACGAAGTGCTTAAGGATGTAGGCAACGCGGCGGACGTATTTCTGTTTGCCAGTGACCAGCTTCCGCAGCTGGTGGATGCAGGAGCCATTGCACAGCTGGGCGGCGATACCGAGGCGATGGTAAAGAACGATATTGCTGAGGCTGTTGTTGACACCGTCACACAGGACGGTAAGATTTACGGGATTCCTTTTACCCACAATACCTTCTTTATGTACTATGACAAGACTCTCCTGGATGAGTCCGACATCACATCCCTGGAGAAGATCATGGCCAAGGAAACTGCAGACAATGTATACAACTACTATTTTGAGTCTGCGGGCGGCTGGAAACTGGGCTGCTATTACTACGGTGCGGGCTGCAGTATTTTCGGACCTGAAGGAAGCGACCTTTCCGCAGGTGTAGACTGGAACAGTGCTACCGGTCTGGCTGTAACCAATTATCTGATTGACCTGATCAATAATCCCAAATGTGCTTTCGATGGTGAGATCACAGTTACCGAGCTGATTGAGGGCCACAGACTGGGCGCATGGTTCGGCGGTACATGGGAATATGAGAACTTCCACAGCATCCTGGGTGACGATCTGGGAATGGCAGTTATCCCTACTTTTAATCCTGACGGCAATGATTATCAGCTGCTGAGCTTCTATGGCTCCAAGGCTATCGGCGTAAACGCACAGTCCAAGAATATGGCTGCAGCTGTTCAGTTTGCCGCATTTATTGGAAACGAAGAGAATCAGGTTCTGCGCTATGAACTGTCCCAGCAGGTTCCTGCCAACAAAGCGGCCGGTGCCAGCGAGAAGGTTCTGGCAGATCCTCTTGCGGCAGTGCTTGTAGAGCAGTCCAATAACGCCAGTGTGGCACAGCCTTCCAGCTCCGTATTCAGCTCCAGATACTGGTCTTATGCAGGTGCAATCCCCACCGAAATCAGAAGCGGGGAAATCACCAGGGACAATGCACAGGCGAAACTGGATGCTTTCGTTCAGGCTATGACTGCAGAATAAATTGTTGCGGAACTCAAATCAGCAGGTGAAGTGAAGACACCCGGAAGGATTGACGGACG
>CAJUQT010000060.1:0-11004 GCA_910588225.1 uncultured Acetatifactor sp. | reverse complement strand
CTGTGCGGCCGGCAATTCTTCCTGTGAGGGGTGTCGAGTGGCACCTGCGGAACTCAAATCAGCAGGTGAAGTGAAGACACCCGGAAGGATTGACGGACGCTGTGCGGCCGGCAATTCTTCCTGTGAGGGGTGTCGAGTGGCACCTGCGGAACTCTGATAGGAGATAAATCTAATGGGACTTTTTAAGAGAAAAGCTTCGCTTAAGTATGATAAGCCCAGGGACGAAAGCGTTTCGCAGGTATTTAAAAAGGGTGATACCATTACCAGACTTTCCTTTATCGTTTTCGGACTTGGCAACATAATGAATAAACAGGTGGTCAGGGGAGTGATTTTCCTGGCACTGGAGATTTTCTATTTTGTATACATGATTGTGTTTGGAATCGGAGCCATCGGTGACTTTATAACTCTGGGCACCGTGGAGCAGGGCCAGGTATACAACGAGGCTCTGGGGATTTACGAGTATTCCATGGGTGATAACTCCATGCTCTGTCTGCTGTATGGCGTGATTACCCTGGTACTGACTGCGGCATTTCTCTTTGTTGCCTGTATGTCTGCAAAAAGTGCTTACTGTACGCAGGTGCGCAAGGCAAAGGGGCAGCACATTCCTACTTTCCGGGATGACATTCGCTCCCTGCATGAAGAGAACCTGCATGCGTTTTTGCTTTCTTTCCCAATTATCGGTATTCTTGTATTTACCATTGTCCCGCTGGTATTTATGATTCTCATTGCTTTTACCAGCTATGACCATGAGCATCAGCCGCCCGGAACACTGTTCTCCTGGGTGGGGCTGGAGAACTTTAAGTCGCTGATTGCTTCCAGCAGCTCTCTTGCCACCACTTTCTGGCCTGTTCTGGGATGGACGCTGATCTGGGCTGTGTCGGCTACTGTGACTTGCTACATCCTGGGACTGCTGCTGGCGCTTTTGATCAACCGCAAGGGTACGAAGGGAAAAGGCTTCTGGAGATTTATGTTCGTGCTCTCCGTGGCAGTTCCCCAGTTCGTTACTCTGCTGACCATGAGAACAATCTTCAATGCCAACGGACCTGTCAATGTACTCCTGAGAGATTTCGGCATCATCGGGGCAACGGATTCTGTGCCTTTCTTCACGGACCCGCTGCTGGCTAAGATAACCATTATCTGCATCAATATCTGGATCGGCGTACCTTTTACCATGCTGTCCACCACAGGCATTCTGCAGAACATTCCTGCGGATCTGTATGAGGCGGCGAAGATTGACGGTGCCAGCGCTCCTGTTATTTTCAGAAAGATTACGCTGCCCTACATGATATTTGTAATGACGCCCAACCTGATTACCTCCTTTACAGGAAATATCAATAACTTCAACGTGATTTTCCTTCTGTCGGGCGGCGGTCCCGATTCCCTGGAATACTATTATGCAGGTAAAACGGATTTGCTGGTTACCTGGCTTTACAAGCTGACCATTACCCAGAAGGACTACAACCTGGGCGCTGTGATTGGTATTCTGGTGTTTATCATCCTTGCAACTCTGTCACTGTTAACTTACCACCGTACAGGTGCTTACAAAGATGAGGGGGCGTTCCAATAATGAAAATGAAAAGAAGAATTACCAACGGGGCCTGCTATGTGCTCCTGACGGTATTAAGCATTATCTGGGTATTGCCGATTTTATTTGTTATCCTGACCTCGTTCCGTGCGGAAGGCGGTTCCTATAAAACCTATATCTGGCCCAAAGGATTTACGCTGAGCAATTATACGGAACTGGTTCAGGGAATAAACAGCAAGATTACGGGAGGAACGAGTATCGACTTTACCAGATGGTTTTTGAATACACTGGTGATAGCTATTTTCAGTACCTTGCTTTCCGCATTCTTTGTGCTGTGTGTGTCCTATGTTATGAGCCGTCTGCGCTTCAAGATGCGCAAGAATTTCATGAATATTGCCATGATACTGGGGATGTTCCCGGGGTTCATGTCAATGATTGCCGTATACTATATCCTCAAGGGCCTGGGATTGCTGGAGACGGGTGTGCTGAAACAGCTGTCGCTGATCCTGGTCTATTCCGGAGGCGCGGGCCTGGGGTTCTATATGGCGAAGGGATTTTTTGATACGATTCCCAGATCCATCGATGAGGCCGCTTATATAGACGGCGCCACGAAATGGGATACCTTTATCAGGATTACCATACCTTTGTCAAAGCCCATTATCACCTATACGCTGCTGACCTCTTTTATGGGTCCCTGGGTGGACTACATTTTTGCAAAAGTTATCATGGGAAATGACACGAAATACTACACAATAGCAATCGGCCTGTGGACCATGCTGGAAAAGGAATACGTAGATTACTATTATACGCAGTTCTATGCGGGGTGTGTGCTGATTTCCATTCCCATAGCCATTGTCTTCCTGCTGTCACAGAGATGCTATGTGGAAGGCGTTGCAGGAGCTGTAAAGGGATAAAATTCTTGAAAAAACTGATAATATGATGTAAAGTGATGTAAACTATACTTAGGAACTGTCGCGAAACAATTTACCGATGGTCAGGGAAATTTTGAGACAGTTCCTTGTGCTGCTGCAGAATACGAATGTTTATTTTGTAGCAGCATTTTTAATAGGGGCCTTTAGTGCCGTCGCGCAGCGACTTTGAATAGGAGACAGGGAAAGTGAAAAAGAGGATAGCTGAGAATATGGCTTTTTTCGCCAGTGAGGAATTTGAAGCGAAATTCCGGTATGACGGAAAGGATTTGGGTGCGGTTTGTACAGAGGGGAGCACAGTATTCAAGGTGTGGAGTCCTTTGGCCCAGCGGGTGGAACTGCGGCTGTATCGGGACCAAACCGGGGAAAGCTTCTTCAGAAAGGAGCTGCATGCGGGGGAAAAAGGTGTCTGGAAGCTTGCATTTCAGGAAAATCTCCACGGAATTTATTATGATTATCTGGTAAGAACAGAGGGGAAAGACACAAGGACTGCGGATCCTTATGCGGTAGGCTGCAGCTGCAACGGAGGAAGGAGCATGGTGGTGGATTTGAGACAGACAGATCCGCCGGGCTTCCAGTCGGACAGCGCGCCAAAACAGAGCGCAGAGCGGATTATATACGAGCTGCACATCAAGGATTTCTCCTATGATATGGAAAGTGGCGTGCCGGAGGCATATAGAGGCAAATATAAGGCATTCACAGTGACAGGAACAGGGGGAGAATATCCAACTTGTATGGAATATCTGAAAAAGCTGGGAATTACACATGTGCATCTGCTGCCCTTTTTTGACTTTGGTTCTGTGGATGAAGCAGGGGATGAGAATCAGTTTAACTGGGGATATGACCCTGTAAACTATAATGTGCCGGAGGGATCCTATGCCACGGATGTTTCGGACGGGACGGTCCGAATCCGGGAGTGCAAGGAAATGATTCAGGCATTGCACAATAATGGAATAAGAGTTATTATGGATGTAGTGTATAATCATACCCATCAGCATGATTCCTGGTTCCAGAGGATGGTGCCGGACTACTATTATCGCTATATGGAAGATGGCAGTCTCTCCAACGGTTCTGCCTGCGGAAACGATATTGCGGCGGGGCGTTCTATGGTTGATAATTATATTGCGGATTCCGTGATGTATTGGGCCAGAGAATACCACCTGGACGGATTCCGCTTTGATTTGATGGGGCTGCTGACCGTGGAACTGATGAACCGGATTCGCACAGAGCTGGATGATGCGTTCGGTGTGGGAGAGAAAATGCTTTATGGAGAGCCCTGGAGTGCGGATGACTCTCCTATGGAAAAGGGAACCAGACCTGCCGAGAAGAAGAATACAGGCTATTTAAGTGAGGGAATCGGCATTTTCAGTGATGACACCAGGGATGTCATAAAGGGCAGTGTGTTTTACAGTCAGAAGCCAGGATTTGTCAACGGGGGAGAAAGGCTGGAATCGGCAATTCTTCATGCGGCAGCAGGCTGGAAGGATGGCGGTGCGTGTTTCATGCCGAAGAGCTGCGGACAGATTATCAATTATGTGTCGGCCCATGACAACTTTACGCTCTGGGATAAGCTGGTATTGTCCATGCACCGGGAGGAGGCGGATTTTGACAGGCAGTATGAGGATGTGCTCGCCGCCAATAAGCTTGCGGCTTTTATTTATTTTACCTGTCAGGGAAATCTGTTTCTGCAGGCCGGGGAGGAGTTCGGACGAACGAAGTGGGGAGAGGACAACAGCTACTGTTCCACACCGGAGCTGAACATGCTCAGATGGCACCGGACAGTTGAATACGGAGGGCTGGTGGAATATTATAAAGGACTGATACGCCTGCGGAAACGTCTGCCGGGGCTGTGCGACAAATCGCCGGATGCCGCCGCCAGAATTACCGGTGGCAGGATCCACGGGGATGGCGTGGTGTCGTTTCTTGTGGATAACAGGGATGACCGCCGCAGTTCCTGGGAGGAATTGTTTATTGTATACAATGCATCCTGTGAAGACCAGCTCATTGAGATACCGGAAACTGTATGGATCGCGGAGACAGAGCAGAGGGCAGTGACTTGTGCGGAGGAAGGAAAAGGACAGCCGGAGGGCCGGAGCGCCGGACAGCAGGGTATGGCACAGGCTGCTTCGCGAGAGGACTTCTGGGAGGTTCTGGCGGATGAAAAAGAGGCGGACTGCCGCAGAAGGGCCGAAATAACGGAAAATAGTGTCCGGGTGGCTGCCCATGGCGGCATGTTGCTGGGAAAGAGAAAGGAGTAAAAAGGAGATATGAAAAGAGCGAGCGGGTTACTGCTTCCGATTGCCAGCCTGCCGTCCCGGTACGGTATTGGCTGCTTTTCCAGAGAAGCATATGATTTTGTGGACTGGCTGAAGGAGGCGGGACAGAGTTACTGGCAGATTCTTCCGCTTTCCCCTACCAGCTATGGAGATTCCCCCTATCAGTCTTTTTCCTCTTTTGCAGGGAATCCTTATTTTATTGATTTGGAGGCGCTGGTAAAAGAGGGGATGCTGACGGAAGAGGAATGTGAGGCATGTGATTTCGGTGACAATCCTAACCGAATCGACTACGGGAAAATATATGAGCAGCGGTTTTCTCTGCTGCACCTGGCCTATGAGCGAAGTAATATCGCGCAGAATCCGGAATTTATCTCTTTTACACAGGAAAACGCGGACTGGCTGGAGGATTATGCTCTTTTCATGGCGGTGAAGCTCCGGTTTGACGGAGCCGCGTGGGACGAATGGG
This sequence comes from uncultured Acetatifactor sp., assembly GCA_910588225.1. Taxonomy (GTDB): domain Bacteria; phylum Bacillota; class Clostridia; order Lachnospirales; family Lachnospiraceae; genus Acetatifactor. Next base: position 5,808 of record CAJUQT010000060.1, on the reverse strand, counting down.
CGGAGGATATCAGGAAACGCTGGTCCAATGCGCTGGATTATTACAGAAGAGAGTGTTATTTTGATATTGAGTTCTATAAATATCTTCAGTTCCAGTTTCATATACAGTGGACGAAACTAAAGGAATACGCCAATGAAAACGGAATTCAGTTTATCGGAGATATTCCCATTTATGTGGCCTTCGATTCGGCAGATGCCTGGGCCAATCCGGAAATGTTCCAGTTTGACGAGGATTATCGGCCTCTGGCTGTGGCAGGCTGCCCTCCAGACGCATTTTCCGCTACGGGACAGTTATGGGGGAATCCTCTGTATAAATGGGATTATCACCGGCAGACGGATTTTCACTGGTGGTGCAGACGTCTGGAACATTGCTTCAAACTGTATGATATGGTGAGAATTGACCATTTCCGTGGATTTGACGAATATTACAGCATTCCTTTCGGCGCGAAGACCGCTGTAAACGGTCATTGGGAGAAGGGGCCCGGGATGGAACTGTTCAGAGCGTTGAAAAGCAAACTGGGTGATAAAGCGATTATCGCGGAAGACCTGGGCTTTCTCACGGATTCTGTGGTGCAGCTGCTGAAGGACAGCGGATACCCGGGGATGAAGGTGCTGGAATTTGCATTTGACCCCAGGGAAGAGACGGATTATCTGCCTCACAGCTATGACAGAAACTGTGTGGTATATACCGGAACCCACGACAACGAGACGCTGGTGCAGTGGTGGAAGGGACTGGACGCGGAATCCAGAGCTTTTGCCCAGGAATACATGGATAATGCGGATACGCCGGACGAGAGGAAATACTGGGATTTTGTGCGCCTGGCCATGATGAGCTCCGCCAATACCTGTATTACGCCGCTTCAGGATTATCTGGGGCTGGATGCGGAGGCCAGAATCAACAAGCCGTCCACCCTTGGAGGAAACTGGGAATGGCGGATGGATGCACAGATGCTTTCGGAAGAAATGCGTGAGAAAATCTACCGGCTGACCAGAATCAGCAGCAGACTTTCGGAGGAGAAGCAGCAGATAGAGAAAGAGAAACTTGCGCAGAAGAAGGCGGCAGAGGAGAAGGCAAAGCTGGAGAAGGAGAAGAAACAGAAGGCGAAGGCAGAGAAACCAAAGTCGGAGCGGAACAAGGCGCAGGAAGAGAAAGCAAAGTCGGGAACGGAGAAGGCGCAGGAGGATAAAGCAAAGTCGGAGACTGAGAAGGCAGAGGAGAGAAAATCGAAGACTGTGTGGAAGAAGCAGGAAGAACCGGTATCGGAGAAGGCATAAGAAAAGGAGTGCCCCGGGGCAGAGGACAGTGCGTGAAACAGTGAAGGTTTAGCCTGTAAATAGCAGGAGAAGACAGCACAGACGTCAGTGCGGGAGAGCGCACCGACGAAAACGGGGAGAAGAAAGTACGGCAGAAATGACACCGGGGAAGCAAGAATCAGCGCCTGCGGAAAGAGAGAAAAGATATGACAGCATGGAGGTTACAATGAAGTTTATCTATGGAAAACAGGACTGGAAGAGTTTTGAGCGGGGAGAGGAAAACTGCTATCTGATGACGAATGGTCTGGGGGGATTTTCGTCGCTTACCATGATTGGTTCCTGCGGACGGAATGATCATGCGGTGTTGATGGCCTGTGTGCATTCTCCTAATCACCGATATAATATGATTCACCGTCTGGAAGAAATATTGTGCATCGGGGCAGAACGGATACATATTTCCAGTCAGGCCTATGAGAAGCCTGCGGACAGGGAGGAAGGATATCTCTGGCAGACGGAATTTTCCTATGAAGATTATCCCCAATGGACCTATCTGGCAAAGGGTGTGGAGGTGGTGCGGACCATTGTGCTGATGCAGGGGGAGAATTCCGTTGGAATATCCTATGAAATCAGAAATTCTTCCGGGGAGGAAGTGTCGCTGGAGGTATATCCGCACCTGCAGTTTGTGCCAAAAGGAAATCTGCTTTCAAAAGAACAGAAGTTCACAGTAGAGCTGCTCTGTGCAAAACCTGTAAAAGCACAGGGGGATATTGCGGACGGGGGACGAGACGAAAGCATTGTCGGAGAGCACGGCGTGAAAGCTGCTGAGGTGAAAGGGAGGATTGCCGCAAACGGACAGACACTGCATTTTCAGACCAATGGGGAGTTTGAGGAAGTGCCGCTGAATTTCAGTGAAAACCTCTATTATGCCTATGATGCCTGCGACGGAAGGAGAGAGACCGGCAGAACTGCAGTGAATCACTGCATGAAGATTGCAGTACCTTCCGGAGCGATCGGCAGGCTCTGGATGGTGTATGGAATTTCGACCAATCTTCCGGGAGTGGAGGAGATGACTGAGAACATGCGGGAACACAGGAAGGAATTACGGGAGCAGGCTGATTTCCGGAATGAAACGGCACAGGTTCTCGTTCAGAGTGCGCATCAGTTTATTTCCTATCGCTCTTCCACAGCAAAGCAGACAATATTGGCCGGTTTTCCTTTTTTTGAGGACTGGGGGAGGGATACTATGATTGCCATGGTGGGATGCTGCCTGGCAACTCGCAGATATGAAACGGCGGAGAGTATTCTGCAGACTTTTATGACCTATTGCAGAAAAGGACTCATGCCCAATCTCTTTCCGGAGGGAAAGGAGTCGCCCGGGTATAACACTGTGGATGCTTCGCTGCTGTTTATTCTGGCAGTGTATGAATATTACAGAAGGACCCAGGACAGCATCCTGGTGAAAAGTGCATATCAGACGATGAAAGAAATCATAAGCTGGTATGAAAAGGGAACGGAATATGGCATCAAAATGGATGAAGACGGGCTGATTATGGCCGGACAGGATTACGATCAGGTGACCTGGATGGATGTGCGTGTGGGAGAGATTCTTCCCACGCCCAGGCACGGAAAGCCCGTGGAAATCAATGCATATTGGTATAATGCCCTGTGCATCATGAACGAGTTTCGAAAGTTTTATCCGGAGGACGAGAAGGATTATGCCCGGATGGCCGGGAAGGTGAAGGAAAGTTTCGGACAGTTCTGGAATGAAGAGGCGGGCTGCCTGAAGGATGTGATTTCCGGAACGAAAGCGGACAACCAGATTCGCTGCAACCAGATTTGGGCGGTGTCGCTTCCGTTTTCCGTGCTGCCGCAGCAGCGGGAAAAGCAGGTGGTGGAGATGGTGTTCCGGAAATTGTATACACCTTACGGCCTGCGCACTTTAGATCCGGCAGATGAAGAATTTCATGCATTTTATGGCGGGCCGCAGCTGGAACGTGATCTGGCCTATCACCAGGGCACGGTATGGGTATTCCCGCTGGGAGGCTATTACCTGGCTTACCTGAAAGTACACGGTTACTCGGAAGAGGCAAAGCAATATGTAGACAGGCAGCTGGAAAGCATCAACGCCGCGCTGAGGGAGGGATGCATCGGCCAGCTGCCGGAAATCTATGACGGCGGCAGTCCCGTATCCTCGAAGGGATGTTTCGCCCAGGCATGGAGTGTGGGTGAGATTTTGCGGGTGTATGATGCGCTGCGGAGCTGAAAACGGCAATTGTGAAGTGAAAGTTACCGCAGAAAATGGCGCTGTGCCGGCAGTGACAGAGCTGAAATAATAAAACAGACGATGACAGGATTAAGATAAGGAAAATTATGTATCGTAATTATATATTTGATTTTTACGGGACTCTGGCGGATATCCGCACAGACGAGGAGAATCCCCTGTTGTGGGAAAAAATGAGTGAAATATATTCGGCACTGGGAGCCTGTTACAGTGCGGCACAGATCCGGGAAAGATTCCGTTTTCTGGAGCGGGAAGAGAGCAGAAGAATCGGCGGGGAAGAGGCGGAGCCGGATTTGACGAAAGTATTTGCCCTGTTATATCAGGAGAAAAAGGTTCCCTGTGATGTACAGCAGGCGAAAATGACGGCGATTACATTCCGGGCGCTGTCCAGGGAATATATCCGGGCCTATGACGGGGTGAAGGAGCTGCTGGGAGAATTGCGGCGGCGGGGGAAGAAAGTTTATCTGCTGTCCAATGCTCAGACGGATTTTACCAGGCCGGAGATTGAGATGCTGGGACTTACGCCGTATTTTGACGGCATTTTCATTTCGTCGGAGCAGGGATGTAAGAAGCCTTCTCCCGTATTTTTTGAAAGTCTTCTGCGGCACTTTGAACTGAATCCCGCGGAGTGTATCATGATTGGAAATGACGAGAGTGCGGATATTACCGGAGCCCGCAGGGCAGGCATGGATTCGCTGTATATTCATACGGATATATCGCCGAAAGAATACGGCAGAGTTCAGGCCACTTATCGTGTGATGGACGGAGACTTCCGGAAGATTCGGAATCTGGTTCTGAGGGATTAGATGTCACTGGAAATGAAAAGGGCAGCTTATGAATAATTATAAATTTTTGATTGAATATGACGGAAGCCGCTATTCCGGCTGGCAGCGTCAGCCGGAACAGACTACCATTCAGGGGAAGCTTGAGAACGTGCTGGGCGTGCTGTGCGGAAAGGAGACGGAAGTCATCGGAGCCGGCCGCACGGACGCCGGCGTTCATGCCAGAGGGATGACAGCCAATGTTTTTCTGGAGACGGACTGTACGCCGGAGGAGATTCGGGACTACCTGAATCGCTACCTGCCCGACGACATTGCGGTGAAGGAGGTCAGGCAGGCTTCCCCCAGATTTCATGCCCGTTATAATGCAATCGGCAAGACCTATCGTTATACCTGTTACACAGGGGAGGTCAGACCGGTTTTCGACAGAAAGTACTACTGGGCACTGGATGAAATGCCTGATGTGAAGCTTATGCTGCAGGCGGCAGAGCTGCTGAAAGGGGAACATGATTTTCGGAATTTCTGCGTGAATCCCCGGATGAAGAAATCCACCGTGCGGGTGGTGGACCGGATTGAAATCACCTGTGAGGGCGGATATCTGTATTTCACTTTTCATGGAACAGGATTCCTGCAGAATATGGTTCGCATTATGGTGGGTACCCTGCTGGAAGTGGGCTGCGGCCGGATGACGCCGCAGCAGGTGAAAGAAGTTCTCGAATGTCCGGACAGAAAAAAGGCGGGGCCTACGGCTCCGCCTCAGGGGCTTTGTCTGATGAGCGTGGACTATGACTGATGTCCGGTCCGCGCTTCCCTGCTCCATTTATCCAAGGCGCCTCACAGGGATCCAGATAGCGCTTTCGTAATTACTGTCCGCTGTATCCCCGCCGGAATACCATTCTATATTGATCGGGAACGTCATTTCAAAATCCTGATTTCCGGGAAGCCATTCCGAAAAAATTCGGGTATTGACTGTCTGCAAAGCCTGCGGCATGGTTCCGATACACTTAAATTTAGCCCATTCACTGGCAGGAATTTCAAAAACTTTCATCCCTTTCGGAATTTTTCCTCCCTGATACGCACCTGCAATATAATAGCGAAACTGCTTTCCATCCCCAATATCATCAATGCAGACTCCAAATTCTCCTACCATACACTCCGCAATGGTCTGCCTGATTTCGTTCTCTTCCTGATCGAACCCAGCGTCGCTTCCACAGTATCGTCCACAGAATTCAGACCAGAATTCAGGGATTTCCCGATACGAAGTGTCATACGAAAAATTCCTTTCAAACCCGATCATTTTCATGGGTTCCCTTTTTTCAATTGTAAAGTCCATTTTGTTTCCTCCTTTAATCGAAATCTCCACTGTCAGGGGCAGGAATACCTTTATTCGATGAGGCTGTTCCCGAAGACGCATGGGAGATACGCCGTGAAAGCGGGAGAAAGCCCTTGTAAAGCTTTCCGGGGTATCATACCCGTATTTATATGCCAGATCGAT
>CAJUQT010000059.1 GCA_910588225.1 uncultured Acetatifactor sp. | reverse complement strand
TACCCGCCCCAAATCCAGTATTCCTCAAATAATTAGAGCCATTTTAGAGCCAACAGGCAAAAAGCAATCCCGGAAATGCCCATTTTATCAGCATTTCCGGGATTTTATCCGTTACTCAAATTCTATCGTCCCCGGCGGCTTCGAGGTCACGTCATAAAGCACTCGATTCACCCCGCCTACCTCATTAATAATCCTGCTCATCACCTTTTTCAGCACATCCCATGGAATTTCAGCCGCCTCCGCTGTCATGAAATCCGCCGTATTCACCGCCCGCAGTGCCACCGCATAATCATAAGTCCTCTCGTCACCCATGACACCCACACTGCGCATATTCGTCAGCGCGGCGAAATACTGATTCATCTCCTTCGCCAGTCCGGCCCTGTCAATCTCCTCCCTGTAAATGGCATCCGCATCCTGCACCATCTTCACCTTGTCGGCAGTTACTTCGCCAATAATGCGAACCCCCAGTCCTGGGCCAGGAAAGGGCTGCCGGAACACCAGATGTTCCGGAATTCCCAATTCCAGTCCCACCCTGCGGACCTCGTCTTTGAACAAAGTCTTCAAAGGCTCAATGATTTCCTTGAAGTCCACACAATCCGGCAATCCTCCCACATTATGATGAGATTTAATCACCGCGGACTCGCCTCCCAACCCGCTCTCCACCACATCCGGATAGATGGTTCCCTGCACCAGAAAGTCCACAGCACCTATCTTTCTTGCCTCTTCCTCAAATACCCGGATGAATTCTTCTCCGATAATCTTCCGCTTCTTCTCCGGCTCGGACACACCTGCAAGCTTATCATAAAAGCGCTCCTGTGCGTTCACCCGGATAAAGTTCAGATCATAATCCCCATCCGGCCCGAAGACAGCTTCCACTTCATCCCCCTCATTTTTCCGAAGCAGGCCATGATCCACGAACACACAGGTCAATTGCTTTCCCACAGCTCTGGACAATAAAACTGCCGCCACAGAAGAATCCACTCCGCCGCTCAGGGCACAGAGCACCTTGCCACCGCCCACTTTGGCGCGAATCGCCTTGATACTCTCTTCCACAAAAGCATCCATCCTCCAGTCGCCACTGCAGCCACAGATATTGCGCACAAAATTATATAATATTTTGGAGCCCTCTACTGTGTGAAGGACCTCCGGATGGAACTGAATTGCATATAGTTTTCTCTCCGGACACTCCGCCGCTGCCACAGGACAGTTTGCCGTGGCGGCAACCCTCCGGAAACCAGGAGCCGTGGCAGCAATGTAGTCAAAATGACTCATCCAGCAAATGGTATGGGGTGTTACATCTGTAAACAGCCCGGAGGTTACATCCACCTCCACCTCAGTCTTGCCGTATTCCTGCATGGCTGCTCTGGCCACCCTCCCGCCCAGCATATGCATCATCAGCTGAGCACCATAGCACAATCCCAGCACGGGAATGCCAAGATCAAACAATTCCGGAGAGCAGGAGGCTGCCTCTTCTTCATAGCAGCTGCTGGGCCCTCCTGTCAGAATAATCCCTTTAGGATTCAACTCTTTAATCTTCACCAGTTCAGTTCTGTAAGAATATATTTCACAATATACATTACACTCTCTGACACGTCTGGCTATCAATTGATTATATTGTCCGCCAAAATCAATGACAATTACCAGTTCTTTATCCATCTCTCCTCCTCTGCTTCATCTGCACTTGCAGCCCGTTCAGTCCCTTCTCTCAAACCTGCCCTCATGTTTCCACACCGCAAACGTGTTACTTCAGCGGCAATATTCACGGAATATATCCCTGCGAAAAAACGCACTGCCGCTCCCCTTCAGAACTGTTACCATTATAAAACAGAGGAAGTTGCAAAGCAAGTACAATTCTCCTGCAATTTCCCCTTTTCCATACTATAATGGGAATCTGCCTTCGCTTCCGGTACCTTTTTCATCCTCCGTTTTTCCTGGCTTTTCACTTTCCCGATAGCCTGTATTCTGTTTTCACTGGACGTTTCGATTTGTAGTTTCTTTTCCGCCTTCCATCAGGTCCGAAAGTGGTCTGAATGTATAGCCCATCTCTTCCCATTTTGTCAGCAGTTCATCCATAATTTCACCGTTTGTCTTTGAAGTACTGTGCAGCAATACAATCGCCCCTGGATGAATGCGCTTTGTCAGCTTTTCAAATGCTTCCTCATGACTGGGCTGATCATCCTGATTCCAGTCTACATAGGCCAGACTCCAGAAGAAAGTAGAATACCCCAGTTCCTTCGCCATCTGCAGATTGGCTGTGCTGTACTTCCCCTGGGGCGGCCTGTAATACATAGCCAGTTCTGTTCCTGTTATTTCTTTAAATAGCGATGCGACGTCATCCATCTCCTTCTGAAAAGATGCCATATCGGAAATTTTCGACATGTCCGGATGATGATATGTATGATTTCCCACACTATGGTTTTCGGCCACCATGCGTTTTACGATATCCGGAGCGGACTCCAGGAAATGTCCCACCACGAAGAAAGCAGCCTGGGCATTATGCTTTTTCAGAGCATCCAGAATCGGTTCTGTATTCCCGTTCTCATAGCCGCAGTCAAAGGTCAGATAAATCACTTTCTCTTCCCCTTCCCCGCAGAAATAAGCATCGTATTTTTTCAATTCCGCCGCAGAGGCATTTCCCGTGGGCTTCTCTCCCTCTCCGCCGAACCCCAGCCCCCAGTTTTCACTTTCTGTCATCACCGGTGCGGAGGTCAGCCGCATTTCTCCAATGACTTCGGCCGCGGCTCTGCCCAGAAAAAACATGGCACACAGAAAAATAAACGTGGGAATTGCCTTCTGCCAGTCCCATTTGCCGGGCCGCGCAATCCGCCGCACAACATCCTTCACATAAATTGTTTTCATTTCCCTCTCTCCATTTTGTCCTGTCTTCCTTTGGAAAACAAGGATATCTTCTCTATCAATATATGATGAGAAGGCTTAGCCAGATTCCACAGAGACATGCACAATATGGCTTTCGCTGCATATATTTACATTCCAGTATCACACCTAAATCAGTGCGTCAAAAGCCCCCATAGCATTCAGCTGTCCATATCTCGCTGATGTTAAATTAATGTCAATTTTTTCATATGCTGGAGCATCCCGAACAATATATGCCGGATGAAGATTTCCGGAACAGAATGCTTCCGAACGCAGATAGGCTTCATGGGCGGCATAAAGCTCCTTTCGCTTCTCCTTTGAAAAAGGTGTTATGATATTCCGCACGGCTCCAGGGTTATCCCGCCAGGTATAAGTACAGACGGGAACATCCACATACGGGGAACGGACACCGCCCTTTGGATTTCCATGCTCGTCCAGCACAAAATCCGCATCCGGATACTCTCCTTCCATTTCCAGATAGGCCGACTTAGGAGCAGGGATACCGTCTTTGATCCATTTCCTCAGATGATCCAGCACTGCGCGGATCACATAATGGAAGGGCACCTCCCCTTCCTGGTGATCAAGAGGATAAACTTTCCCTTCCTCGCCACACTTTTCAAGGTCTTCAGCACAGGGGCAGACCGCCATATCCCAATCCATGCCCAGCGCTGCTCCCGCTATTTCATACTGCCTGTGCTGCCGTCCCGGAAGGTCGCTGTCAGGCCAGCGGTACATATACGAATAACTGGAATGTATCCCGCCTCCCCTCATATCCCCCATGGTCTGTGTCCACACCAGCGGAACATTGGTCATAATCTTACATCTGTCATCATCCGCTTCAAAGCGGGTCTCCCCATTGCTGATAAGACCGGGATAACCGGTCATATGGATATGGAATCAACCGAAACAGGGACGTTTTCCGTCCATTGTGGCAAAGGGCTGAAGGGCCGCCGCATAAAGGGACAAATCACAGCCCGACGCTCCCATTCCGATCACATATCTGGCAGCCTTACCGGTCGAAATTCTTCATTTTGTCAATGGCACTCTGTTTGATTGTGATACCCGCCCATACATCTCCTCATTCCGAAACTTAGTAAAATGATGATTATGGGAATTCTGTTTCATAAGTACTTAGACCTGTATCTTTTTGCTTTATGTATCATGATTTATCTGCGAACCTCAACCGGAGGACTACATTTTTATACTTATCCATTCTAAGTATCTTGTCTTTATCCAAACCACCCATTACCACTTATCCATGTATTGCAAACATTCTTTCATTATCCTGGTCAAGAAAAGATATCATTATGCCCTGGTTCAGCGATCATTTTATACAGCTAATCATTCGTCCTGATCACAAGACTGTATTCAGTGATTTTTATGATCACGCTGATTTAGACAATTTCTTTTGTACACTGTTTACGCTTCCCGGCCTCCTTTGGATGAGAACAAATAGAGAAGCAGGTTTTTTTACTGTTTTTTCTGATTATATTGAACATATGATACAAAAAGGATATGCTTTAGAGGCCTGTTTGGACAGATACTATTTCAAATTTTCCTATTCATATCATCGTAGGCATTTCATTCATTCAACATTAGTATATGGCTTTGATAGAGAAAAAAGAGAGATTTACATCGCCGATTTTTGGAATAACGGTAAATATAAACAAAAAGCTGTAAGCTATGAAGAAATCAATGCCAGTTTAAATAATAATTGGTAAGTCAAAACATAAGTAAGCCAATCGGTTATAATATTGAACTGGATGAAACTTACAATCTCAAAGGAAGCACTATTTAAAACAATTCAATGGACGGCTTCCTCTCAATAGGGACAGGAAGGCTTCTGCACCATTCCTGAAATAGACCAGCTCCCGGAATCCTTCTGTCTTCATATAGCGCAGCTGCTTTGCGCGGTTTACTGCCTTCCATGACAGTTCCTTCAATGCGTAGCCTGCGTGTATCCTGGGATTGCATTACAGCTTTGGCAGCCTGAAAGTAAAAATGGGCGTTGAATAAGAGACTATAATGGGTATTAACTGACAGCCCCAGTAAAAGACTTTTTCATGCGTTTTGGAAGATACCCGCTATTAGTTCTTTGTATTTCTTATATACATTTTTATCTGCATATGGCTTGTATGTATTATAATACCAAGCTGCCAAAAAATCATATGAGACCATTATGAAAATACTGATTCCTACAAGTATCCATATCTGTTTTTTATGATTACTATTTTCAATCGTTTTCAGAACATAGCCTATAAAAAAAACATTGTAAAATACCACAAAAGCTCTGTAAAGAAATTTCACAAACAAATCCAACAATGCTCTCAATGGATCTGCCCCATAGGCAATTTTTAAAGCATAAAACACATTTCTAAATTCTTTTCTTTTCATTATTTTTCTTCCTATCATTATCAGTAGTCTCTCGTTTAGGCAGCTGACAAAACGGCCGGCTCCGCCGAAATGAGTCCAAGATAAAAGCAGGCGCTGTCAGCGCATATGACCGCTTTCGGATCGCTGATGCAGACCTCTATCGCCTTATACTCTTTTGGCTTTCTGCAGGACGCTTTGTTCACCCAGTAGAATCCGTGGCAGACTTTCTCCAGTACCCCTTCCGCTGTCAAAGTTCCAATCTGTCTGTTGGTAACGCCTGCTTTTAATAACTGATTCGTCCCTATATACCCGGAATTGCTCTCTAATTTTTCACAGACGCTTTTTCTCATAATGAATCCTCGCTTCTGCATTTTTTCTTACACATGTCAAGCGGAAATAGAAAATTATGTTTATAGCATAAAAAATCCCCTTTCAGCTTTCCTGTACTGAAAAGAGATTTTACGATTTTTATACTTTTTCCCAATAGTAAATTCTACGATGCAGGCTTAACCTCATCCCCATGAACTAAGACAAGGGATATGTCATATCTCACACCCCAATCAACGCGTCAAAAGACCCTGCAACATTCAGCCGGCCGTAACCCCACTCCCTGTTTGGATAAGTCGTATCAAAGCTTCTTGAGGCCCCTCTGATAAAATAATTTTTAATTTCCCGGCTGGCCACAATGCTGTTATTCTCCTCCACTACCGCCCATTGCATAAATTGGGCCACCGCACCGGCTGTAATAGCCGCCGCCAGAGAACTCCCGGATTCCTTTCCCCGAAGAGTGGATACATTGACTCCGGGAGCTGCAAAATCGGGATTAATCGTGCCGATTCTGGTAAATCCCCTGCCGGAATCAATATAAAAACTGTTGTTGGCAGCATTGTAGGTAGATACACTAATGACATCTTTTGCCATGGCAGGTTCTGTCAGAGTAATATAGGGGGATGCCTCCAGAAACTGCACCGGCGCATTCATGAACTGCGTGATGGGAAGCCACATATGAAATGTTCCATTGTGAGAATCTCCCACAGCTTCCACCTGAAAAGTCCAGATGCCGGGGGTAGGCCTCACCACACGCACTACCACAACCTCTTCTCCTGAAGCAGGCTCCACCAGGTTTCCCGCTATGGTAATTCTCGTTCTCTCATACACAAATCCGTACGTAATGCTGTTCTGAATCCCCAGCCTGACCGGCGGAATCGTCTCACCTCCGGGAGAACGCACAGAAACTGTGAACAGATCCGGCACATTTCCCCAGAGTTCCAGAAGAAATCCTTCTATATTATCTGCAACACGAATCTCCACCGGCACATTTTCAGATGTCCCTCCGCTTCTCTTCGGTTCCAGATATCCCTGAAAATGATGGCCTGCGTTTCCTTCATTTCCTCCGCAGACTACCACTGCCCGGCTGCGCTTGGAAGCAATGTAATCCAGATAACTGGGCAGCGGGGCACTGCCCGCATGATCACCATAATTAGTGCCCAAGCCAAGACAGATTACTACCGGCCGCCTGAATTGCTCTGCAAAGCCGTCTGCATACTGCACTCCCAGCATGATATCTGTCTCTTCATATGCCGGGACACCGGGCGGTATCATATAAAACTCTCTGAGAAACTGCTTTGCCTGTTTTAATTTTACTACCACAATATCAGCGTCCGGCGCTGCCCCCAGGTAACTTATACCGTTTGTCACTCTGCTTCCGGCCGCTGCTCCTGCCATGGCACTGCCATGTCCGTTCTCATCCCTGCTGGGTACAATGCTGTATGGATCCTCCGCCTGCAATGCACCATTGATTTCGTCTCTTGTAAATTCCGTACCATAATAAAAGCCCCGGGGAGGAGTTCCGCTCTGAATCGTCTGATCCCAGATCGCCAGAATACGGCTGTTTCCCTCACTGTCCCGGAACACCTCGTCCGTATAGTCAATCCCTGTATCAATAATGCAGATAACCACACCCCGTCCAGTCAGATTCAAGGGCTCTCGCTGAACCTGTGTAATTCCGCTTACGATCAGACTGTTGGGATCATACCCCTGATTGATTACATCCTCCTGCATCAGCCCATACAGCTTTGGCACAGCTTTATAATCGAAAACATACTCGCTGACATTTCGAATATTGTTTTCACTGACATATACCACATAGTAAAGGTTATCAATATTGATATAACATAAATCGTAAATGCTGTCTTCCAATATCTCCAGCGGAAAATTTGTAATGACATCAAAATAACGCTCCGAAAGTATCTTATCCCTGCAATCCATACGGTCATCCCCTTTTGATCCCCTGTTCATGGCCTTAAAGCCATTAAGAATCTGGTGCAATCATCGCATTATATGCAGGTTTCTGATTTTTCGTGCCTGTCACAGTCTATTCTGCAGTCAGTACAATCGCAGAGCGCGGCGGTATTTTTATCTTACTTCCGTACTGAAATTCCGTTTCCGCCTCAATGTCCTTTCCGTCTTCATATTCCACAAAAGTATTTACACATACCTTCCACTGCATACCATCCGGGGGACCTGGCAGCTGCATATCCAGAGAGTCCCAGTACGCATTCATTCCATAAAATACAATGTCATCTCTGCTATCTGCCTCGTCTCTGCCTGCATACATGATGCCAATCAATCGGCTGGTATAATTTGTCCCCCCATTCCAGGGATATCCATTATGAATACTGATATCAGGGAATCCGCAGGCAGCTTCCTTCATGGTTTTCCTGATGACAGGATGCTTCTTGCGAAAAGCAATCATATAGCGGAAGAAATCATGTATTTCCTGATATTGCTCAAGTCTTGTCCAATCCAGCCAGGAAACTATATTGTCCTGACAGTACGGGTTGTTATTTCCATATTGTGTATTACAAAATTCATCTCCGGCATAGAACATTGCAGGACCACGGCTGCACATCAGTGTCACGAAAGCATTCTTCACCATCCGCCGGCGTAAGCTTTCTACCTCCGGATCCTCCGTCTCTCCCTCCACGCCGCAGTTCCAGCTGTTGCCGTTGTTGTCCCCATCGGTATTATTCCACCCGTTTTTCTCATTATGTTTCATATTGTAGGAATAAAGGTCATACAAAGTAAACCCGTCATGACATGTGAGAAAATTTACCGATGCACTCTGTCCGCGCTTCACTGTGTCATATAGGTCCCTGGAACCCGTAATTCTTGTAATAGCCACTCCCGCCATGCCTTCGTCCCCTTTCAGGAAACGGCGCATGTCGTCACGATATCTTCCATTCCATTCCGACCATCTGTTATAAGCCGGAAAATTCCCCACCTGATAGAGCCCTGCCGCATCCCAGGCTTCCGCAATCAGTTTGACCTTTCCCAGAATGGAATCACAGGCAATTCCCTGCAGAATGGGCGGTTCAGCCATGGGCTCTCCATTCTGATCTCTGGAAAGAATGGAAGCCAGGTCAAATCGAAAACCGTCTACTCTGTATTCAGTCACCCAATAACGCAGACAGTCAATAATAAACCGGCGTGTCATGGGATGATTACAGTTCAGGGCGTTTCCGCAGCCACTGAAATTATAGTACTGTCCATCCGGTGTCAATATATAATAAATATTGTTGTCAATACCTTTAAAAGAAAAGCAGGGACCGTCATCATTTCCTTCCGCGGTATGGTTGAACACCACATCCAGAATGACCTCGATTCCGTTTTCCTTCAGCTCATAAATAAGCTGTTTCAGCTCGTCGCCTTCATGATTGTGTTCCACCACGGAAGAATAGCCCGTATTCGGTGCGAAAAAACACACCGTGTTATACCCCCAGTAATTGTACAGCTGTTCTCCGTCTACAATCCTGGCGTTTTCCATTTCATCGAACTCGAAAATCGGCATTAGCTCAACCGCGTTGATTCCCAGATCTTTCAGGTAGGGAATCTTCTGACGCAGTCCTTCATAAGTCCCTTTTGCATCCACTCCGGAAGATTTATCTTTTGTAAACCCCCGGACATGCATTTCATAGATAATCAAATCTTCCAGCGGAAGTTCCAACTGCCGTATATTGCCCCAGTCAAAATTATTCTCAACGACTCTTGCATGATATACAAAATTCTCGCCTTCTTCCGGCCGCTCTCCCCAATTTCTCTGGCCGGTTACAGCTTTTGCATAAGGATCCAGCAGAATATTATCCTTATCAAAAAGCAATCCCTTCTTCCGGTCATAAGGGCCATCCAGCTGGAATGCATACTCGAATTCCTCAATGTTTAATCCGAATACCAGCATGGAATATGTATTTCCAATATGATAGGACTCCGGAAATTTCAATCTGGCATAGGGTTCCTTTTCCTGTGGATGGAATAGCAGCAGAGTACAGCCTGTAGCACCATGGGAATGAATAGTAAAGCTGACTCCATTGGATGCTGCGGCCGCACCGTCTCTATTGTAATAACCGGGCCGTACTTTATAGCCCTCTATGATGTCCAGAGGCTGTAATTTTACGCCTCTCTGTGGTTTGTGCTGTACAGTATCCATTTCCGTTTCTATTCCTCCATCTCCTTTCTCTCACCAAAACCAGAAGACAATTCCATACTCCTCCCAGCCCACTGTTCTACTGCATAGAATTCTCAATGCAACGAAGAATCTCCTGCTGAACCGGCAGAATCTTTTCCAGAACTGCCTTCGCCTCCGCGGGCTGACCGCCCCGCAATAAATTCAGAATTTCAGTGTATCCCTCATAGATGGGCGTAAGTGACAGATTTCCCGCCGTTCCCTTCAGCGCATGTGCTTTTTCTATTGCTTCTGTATAGTCGCTACATCCGTCCTCAATCCGCACTTCATTTGTTTTGGCCATCTTTACAAAAGATCCCAGCAGCTTTGTATACAATTTTTCATTTCCCATAATGCGCTTGAGTCCGTCATCCACATCCACTCCCAGCGACCTTAACTCATCAAGTAAATTCATAAAATACACCTCTTTCCGAAAAAACATTCATATTAATATTTCCCGAAACCATCTCCCAAAGAAATCACCTGCTCGTTTGCATTTGACAGAGACGAGGAATAATTTGAAGTTCCCCTGCTCGAAGTGCTTTGACCGTTACCCAGATTATAAATGGAAAGCATCTCACGCATTCTGGACGCCTGGTTGGAAAGCTCCTCGCTTGCCGCTGCACATTCTTCACTGGTTGCAGAATTCGTCTGTACCACCTGAGATACCTGTGAAATTGCCTGCTCAATCTGTGATACTGCAGTGGCCTGATAGTTGGAGGACTCCGCGATACCATTGATAATTACTTCGCTGTCCTGAACGACCTTCGTAATCTCCTCCATTGCCTTTGCCGTCTCGCCTGCAATCTTGGAACCGGCATTCACCTTCTCAATGGAGTCCTCTATCAGAGCAGAAGTCTCACTGGCGGCTTCCGCACTCTTGGCGGCAAGACTCCTCACTTCCTCCGCTACAACGGCAAAGCCTTTTCCGGCTTCTCCGGCCCTTGCCGCCTCCACTGCCGCATTCAATGCGAGAATGTTGGTCTGGAAAGCAATGTCCTCTATGGTCTTGATAATCTTGGAAATGCTCTCGGATGCCTTATTAATATCCTCCATGGCAGATACCATGTTCTGCATCTGTACATTTCCCTGTTTTACGTCACTGATAGCCCTGACCACCAGATGCGCCGCAGAGTTCGCCTGTTCCGCATTCTGTCTTGTCTTCTCTGCAATCTCATCAATCGACGCCGTAATCTGCTGAATTGCACTGGCCTGTTCTGTGGAACCCTGTGCCAGTGCCTGGCTTGCGCTGGCCACCTGAGAAGAGCTTATGGTCACCTGAGAGCCCGCATCACTGATATTGCTTAATGCATTATGATTATCCTCTACCAGCTTCTTCAGGGAGTTGCCCAGCACATCCTCCGGTGAAGCCGGGTTTACAGCTACCGTCAGGTTACCGCCGGCCACTTCTTCTGCTATTTTCGCCTGATACTTGATATTGTCAATAACCTTTGTATATTCGTCAACCAATTCACCAAACTCATCATTATTGTATTTTACCATGTTGATATCAACATGTCCCTTTGCGATTTCCTTAGCTGCATCAGAAAGCTGGCTGACAGATTTCTCGATGGTCTTGATCAGGAACAGCGCGATAGCTGCTGTTATTGCTATGGATACCACAGCCAAAGCCAGTGTGAAGATAGCTGACCCCACCAGGAAAGTCTCCTGCTCTGCCGCATCTGTAAGCCCAATCGCAGATTTCGTGGTCAGATCACTGAACAAAACATTGATCAGGATTATCAGCATGGGAATTCCAAATCCCAGGATTAACTTTGTTTTCATTTTCAAGTTTTTCATAAGTCATACCTCTCATTCTTCATTCTTCTTTGCAGGCTCCCCGTCTGCAGGATCATCATCATACAACAGTTTCTCCGGATCCAACAGCAATTTTACAGTATTTCCCACTTTTCCAATACCGTAAACATATTTGTGATGGGCTTTGTCAGCACGGCCGATGCTTGGCGGCGGCAGGATATTTTCTTCCTGAATCTCCGCCACTTCCGCAATCTGCTCTACAATCAGTCCCACTGTGGTAGACTTTACATTAATGACAAGAATACAGGTTTTGTCATTATACTCACATAATCCCTGCTTAAACCGCAGCCGGACATCAACTACAGGTATTATCCTGCCCCGCAGATTAATCAGCCCTTTGATATAATCTTCTGTTTCAGGTATCTTGGTAACTGTCTGATACTGAATAATCTGCTGTACGTACTGTATCCCCAGTCCGAAATATTCGGAGCCGGACTTAAAGGTCATATACTTGCCTTTTTGGGTATCATGGCTGTCTGCCTCATCGTTCGTCTCATCCATCTGTCCCAGCAATCTGCTCGTCTCATCCATAGACACTACCGTTCCTTTCCATAATATTTATTCTACAAGCCCAGGGGCATCCAGGATCAAAGCAATACTGCCATCGCCAAGCTGTGTACAGCCGGACAGCCCCCTGACCTTCTTAATATAAGAAGGAATCGGCTTTACCACGATCTCCTGTTCACCGATCAGCTTATCCACCAGAAGGCAGATCTTTCTGTCTTCCACTTCCAGAATCAGCATAACGCCATCTTCCACGGACTCCTGATACTCTTCCAGTCCATACCATCTTCCCAGGCGAATTACCGGGAAACAATCCCCGCGGATCATGACAAATTCGTCTCCGTTGGGCTCATGAATCATCATATCCTCTTTCACCCGGATAAACTGCTTGATTACACCTGTCTCCATAACAAAGGAGGAATTCCCCACTTCCATCACAATGCCGTCTATAATTGCCAGAGTCAGCGGAATCTTCAGGCTCATGACACTGCCGCAGCCGGGTGTGCTCTCAATTTCCAGGGCACCGCCGATGGCCTGAATGTTCTGTACCACAACATCCATACCCACACCGCGTCCGGAATATTCCGTCACCTGCTCATTGGTGGAGAAGCCGGGCAGAGTAATAAACTGATATACTTCCTTATCCGTATAAGCAGAATCCGGTTTGCTTTCATCCAGAATTCCCTGCTTCCTCGCCTTGGCAAGGATCTTCTCCCTGTCAAGTCCCGTACCGTTATCTTCCACACTGATCCATACCTTACCAGCTTCGGTTCTTGCGGACAGGGTCACCTTGCCTTTATCCGGCTTTCCGCTCTCCGCACGTTCCTCATTGGTCTCAATTCCATGGTCCACAGCGTTCCTGACCAGATGCATCAGAGGATCTGAGATATGCTCGATGATATTTTTATCCACTTCTGTGGTTTCTCCCACCATGACAAACTCAATGTCCTTTCCCAGCTTCCTGGACACATCGAACACAATACGGTTCATCTTCTGGAAAGTATTGGTCAGAGGCACCATTCTCATGGACATGATAACATTCTGCAAATCAGTGGAAATAGACGCCAGCTGCGCCGCCGCCTTATTAAAGTTATCCAGATTCAGACCCGGAACCTTCAAATCCGAACTCTGCAGTACCACAGACTCGGAGATTACCAGCTCTCCGATCAAATCCATCAGCTGATCCATCTTACTTACATTCACACTGATAAAGGAAGCCTTTTCGCCCTTAGGCTTATCCTTCGCCAGCTTCTTCTGTTTGCCCGGCTCCTTTGACTGAATCACAAAATCACCCGGTATGATTTTAGGCTTCTCCGGGCTCTTGGCATCTGCTTCGGCCTTCCCCTTCTCTGCTTCCTCCTGCCTGGCTTCTATCACCTCCACGCTGGATTCCAGATCAATCTGCGGTGCCGGCGCCTGATCACCGAAATCAAATCCCAGCAGGAACTGATTGGCATCGCACTCATAGACCTCAACCTTTTCAATGTCGTACCCCACACCAATGATTTCACGTACTTCTTCTTCACTGCACTGGGCCTGCAGAAGAATCCGGAAACCATCCTTCAGAATCTTCTCACTGCTCTTCTCGTCCGTGAGAATATCTTCCGGAGAATACAGAATGTCCTCTGCTATCTCCTTCAACGCATATACAGCCTTGTAAGCATGAACATTGGACATTTCCGTTTCCGGGAAAAATGTGATAAAAATCTTGTAAAAACGGCTGGCACTGGTGGCAACCGGTGCTATGTAAAAATGCTTCGGCTCTTCATGCACATTTTCCGCTGCTGCTTCTGCCTCTCCTCCGTTTTTAATCATATTCAGGAATTTGTCAAGGTCCGCAATAATATTGCTGGCGTCACCGTCTACCGGATCCCCATTGCGGATTTTTTCCATTTCGCTTGAAATGAAATCTTCTACCTCCAGCACATGCTCCACCAGCTCCACATGGGGAACATTGTCAGGATGAGATTCCCTCAGATAGAAGAAAATGTCCTCTAACTTGTGGGATACGGCCGTAATATTGTCGAACATCATGATACCCGAAGATCCCTTGATGGTATGCATGGTTCTGAATATTTCGTTTATGCTGTCTTCATCAAAGCAATCCGCATCCTTCTGTTCCAGAACTGTTTCCTGGAGCTGCTCCAGCAGCTGACCGTTCTCGAACAGGTACATATCGAGCATGCTTTCCGTGTTAAAATCTTCAGCCATATAGTTCTCCTTTCCGCATTTATTCCAGTTAAATCAAATTGAGCTTTTTCATTGCCTGCTCAAATCTTTCCTGATCTATGGGCTTACCGGAATATATGGTGCAGCCCAGGTCAAACGCCATCTTTACATTCTTTTCTTCATTCAGTGCCGTGGTCATAATCACCTTTACCGCTTTATCTTCCGGAACATTCCTCTGCTTTTCCAGATTGCGGATTCCCATCAGTGCCTGATAACCGTCCATAACCGGCATCATAATATCAAGACATACCAGATCATACGGTTCTCCGTCCTCCAAAGCCATCATGAATGCGTCCACCGCTTCCATCCCGTCCACAGTAATGTCACACTCACCGTACTTTGAGAGAAAGCTGGCCATAAATTTTCTTGTCGCGAAATCATCCTCCGCCAATAGAATTTTCATTCTCCTTCTCCTTTACATTTTATTTAATAAAGCATATGTCCTTCCGGCGATATCAGTCAATTTTTCCTGATATTGTACCGCCCCCAGCTCATAAGCAACCTTGGGCATTCCATAAACCACACAAGTGGATTCGTCCTGGCCGATAGTCCTGGCACCGGCCTTGCGCATAGCCAGCAATCCTTTGGCGCCGTCTCCGCCCATTCCGGTGAGAATGATTCCCAACGCATCGGAACCTGCTGTCCTGGCAACAGAGTCAAACAATACATCCACCGAAGGACAGTGTCCGTTCACTTTTGGTCCCGGCTTGACTTCCACCTGATAATTACTGCCTACTTTAACCAGGTGCATATGCCTGTCGCCTCCGGGAGCAATCAACATATGTCCCGGCAGAACCCTGTCACCTGTCTCCGCTTCCTTCACCTGAATCCTGCATTCGTCATTCAGCCTTTTTGCATACATCTGTGTGAAACCGGGCGGCATATGCTGTACACAGACAATTCCGGGAATATCCGTACCAAACTGCCTGACCACAGTGGAAGTCGCTTCCGTACCGCCTGTGGACGCCCCGATAGCTACAATCAAATTGCCCCTCGCCACCGACTGGTATTGCTGCTGCGCCTGCACCATAGATCTTTTGACATTGCCAATTCTGGCACTGGAGGCTATTTTTATTTTCACCAGCAGCTCGTTTTTAATAAAATCCTCCAGCTGCTTTCTGTTGGATACTGCCGGTTTCGCCACGAAATCCACCGCTCCGGCATTCATCGCGTCAAAAACCTTATCACTCAGAGAACTGATTACCACTACTGGAAGAGGATACTGTGGAATCAGCTTCCGCAAAAACTCAATGCCGTTCATCCTTGGCAATTCCACATCCAAAGTCATGACATCCGGCTTCAACGCCAGAATTGCATCCCTTGCCTCGTAGGGGTCTTTCGCCGTTCCCACTACATGTATCCCGGGATCTCTGTTCAGATTCTGAAGGAGCAATTCCCTGAACACGATAGAATCCTCTACGATTAATACCTTAATCGGCAGCATAATTCACCAGTCCTTCCTTATTTTCTGAAAATCGACGGCTGAATAATCTGAAACGGCGTACTGTTCCTGTCAAGTGTCTCTGTCGTTCCTATGAACAGATAACCTCCAGGCTCCAGTGCCTCGTATACCTTCTGTACCAGCTCCCGCTTTGTCTTCTCATCAAAATATATCATAACATTGCGCAAAAATATAGTATGCATTTTCTTTTTAAATGGAAACGGGTCCATCAGATTAAACTGACGGAAGATCACTTCCTGCTTCAGTTCCGGTACCACCTGATACTTAGTTCCACCTGCAACAGCCTTGAAAAAACGTTTTTTCCACTGTGGCGGAACACTTTTCAGCTGTTCCTCACTGTAGATTCCCGCCAGCGCTTTCTGCAGCTCTTTTGTGGAAATATCTGTGGCCAGAACTTTTGTATCCCATCCCTTCTTCTCCATGCCGAAGAAATCTGCCAGCACCATGGCTATCATATATGGTTCCTCTCCCGAGGATGCCGCACCGCACCAGATCCGCAGATCCTTTCTCGCCGCCTCTTTTTGTTTCAGCCAGGGCAGCACCTGACTCTTAAAGAAATCAAAATGTTCAAATTCACGCATAAAATACGTATAATTGGTGGTCAGAAAATTTACAAGCATCTTCTCCTGATTTCCCGTCTTATCATTTTCCACCGCATTCATGAATTCATTGAAATTCTGCCAGCCGCCTCTTTTGATATAATTTTCCAGCCGTCCATTCACAATGACCTTTTTCTGATACAGGTCTATGCCATAACGCTGTTTCATATAAGAAGCGATTCTGATAAACTCATCCTCTTTAATCATAACCATAGCTCCATTTCAGTACGATAAATCCATATTCTTTAAAGCAGCCGACGTGAAATTTTCCGGCATATTTTATAAATTTCAGGGTTAAACTTCATATCTGCCTCCCTGCTCATAATCTCAAAAGCTTCCTCCCTGCCGTAATTTTTCTTATCAGTCAACGCGCAGTATACTTCCACAATGGACACAATCTGTGCCGCAAGAGGAATCTCCTCTTTCTTCAGTCCCTCCGGATATCCGCTTCCATCCCAGTTTTCATGATGATAGCGGGCAACGTCTGCCGCCGTGTTGATAAAGTCATTATAATCCTTCCCTACATGCAAATCTTCCAAAAGATTTGCGCCTATTATCGTGTGCGTCTGTACAATGGCCATTTCCTCATCGCTGAGAGCTGTCTGTCTGCGAAGCAGTTCCAGCGGAATCCCGATATTTCCAATATCACACAAAGGCGCCGCCAGCTCTATGGTATCAATATAGGCATCTGAAATCTTATCTTCAAACAGAGGTGAAAGCTGCATCCCCTGTGCCAGTATCCTGCAGTTCTGGCTGAGTCTGTCGATATGTTCCTTTTTGTAGCAGGAATTTCTTGCCGCAATTCCTGCCAGTGCATACAGCACATCTTTTTTCTCCTGCTCAATCTGCTTCAGCAGCTCGGCCACGGAAGTCTGAAGGCGTCTGTTCATTTCCTGTAACTCCCAATGAGCCGCATACAGGCGAAGCTGGATACCCACACGTGCCTGCACCACCTCCGGGATAAAAGGCTTCGTGATATAGTCTGCCCCGCCCAGCGTAAGTCCTTCTATTACATCTTTCGGATTATCATATGCTGAAATAAAGATAACCGGAATATTTTTTGTCTTTTTGTCCGCCTTCAGAATTTTACATAGCTCATAGCCGTCCATTCCCGGCATAGAGATATCTGTCAGAATCAGCTGCGGCCGGGATACTCTGATTTTTCTCAATGCAGCCTCTGCGCTTTCTGCCAGAACAGGACGAGCACCTATGCCGCGGATAATCTGTTCCAGAACCTGTCTATTGGTCTCCCAGTCATCCACAATGAGTATCTCCGCCGTCCTTTCTCCGTAACTCATTTATGCCCCTCTCTCCGGCCGCGAACTGCCTTCAACTCAGTTGGAAGCCGGTCATCAGCTTATCATATTCCGTAATTACTCTTTCATAGTTTTCCTTTTGAATGGCCATTTTCAGTTTCAGGGCCATACGCTTTATCTCCGGCGATGCTTCTTCTGTCAGCTGTCTCACCGTCTCCATGAACATCTCCGCCTTCTCCCAGTTCTCCATCTCTACGCAGAGAATCAGTTTCGACAGATTTCTCCCGATTGCCTCCCGATTCTTATCCGTCCCGTAAATCTTCGTATCATCTGATTCGGTCCCGCTGTTTTCCTCCTGTCCGGCTGTAAACTGATAAGCCGTCACCCTGTCATCTGAAATCCGGGAATCCGCTTCTTCCTCACAGGCACCAACCCATATGGAAAAAGAGAAAACACTTCCTCTGCCGCTGCGGCTCTCCACCTCAATGCTGCCGCCCATCAGCTCCACCAGCTGCCTGCAGATATTCAGGCCGAGGCCCGTGCCGCCATACTTTCGGGATATAGACGCATCCACCTGAGAAAAGCTTCGGAACAGCTTATCTCTATCTTCCTCGGCGATTCCGATTCCCGTATCCGACACGATAAAGAACAGTTCCGTCTTGTCATCCACCCTTACCGTCTTTAAAGCCTGAAGCGTAATCTTACCCACTGAAGTGAACTTCAGTGCATTGGACAGAAGATTATTTAGAATCTGAACAATCCGCAGTTCATCCCCTATAATATATTCCGGGACCTGCGGTGAAACTGTCATAAAAAAATCAAGTCCCTTCTCAGTAATCCTGCCAATATGCTGTTCCTTTACATAATTCAGCATATTTCGAACGTGAAACCTGCGGGGTTCCAACGTAAATTTCCCTGCGTCCAGCTTCGAGAAATCCAGAACATTATCAATAATCTTATTCATGTCTCCGCAGCATCGTTCTATCAGGCGCAGGGCCTTCATTGTGTGCGGCTCTTTTACCTCCCCCAGCAGCTCCCGCACATTTCCCAGAATCCCGTTTACCGGAGTCCTCAGTTCATGTGTCACGTTTGCCACAAACTCTGCTTTGACTTTTGCAGCCTGCTGTGCTTCCTCTCGAACCTGCTCGATTTCCCTGCCCAGGTGCTCTCTTTCCAGTATATCGTTCGCCATACAGATATAGTCCCCGGAACCGGTACTTAGCAGCTTTGCTTCCACCGGAAAACAGGTGAGATTCCGCCGATATGCCACAAGGTGCTGTGTCTCCTCCCCAAAAAGGCAGCGCGTCTCAAATCCGTCCCTGGAAGCTCTGAAGGTATTGGGAAATATCTCTTCCATGTGCCTGCCGGCCAGCCCATTTCCCCTGGTCTGCTCTTCATACCCCAGCTTTTTTCTTGCGGCGCCATTCGCATATGAAATTCTTCCCGCCGCACTGAATATAAAGATCATCTCCAGCGCATCTTCCACGGGAAATTCACACACTTCACCCATACAAATCCTCCGCAGATAACATGTTACCTCAGAATAAGAAAAGGCAGCAAACCATTTTTACTCCTTTGCTGCCTGCTCATATCATGAAAACTCAAAACTCTCGATTACTTCCATAATATTAAAGAAGTCTTCTCTGGCAAGTTCAAAACATTTTAAAATGTCTGACGAGAACTGACCGCACTCACCGTTCATTATCATCTCAAATGCTTTTTCCTTACTGAACGGATCTTTATAGACCCTCGGACTTACCAGCGCGTCATACACATCCGCAACGGCAACAATCTGTGCACTGATCGGAATATCGTCTCCCACCAGATGGTCGGGATACCCTCTGCCATCCCAGCGCTCATGGTGATGACGGCAAATGTCATAACAATAACCATAAAATTCACTTGTTCGGTCTCTGTACAGCTTCTCCAGAAGCTCGCAGCCAATAATAGTATGCGTCTTCATCACTTCAAATTCTTCATTTGTCAGCCGCCCGGGTTTCAGCAGGACAGCATCCGAAATACCGATTTTACCGATGTCATGCATCACAGAAGCTCTGGATATGGCATCTACTCTCGCACTTGTCAGCCCATATCTGGGAAAATGTTCCATAAGGCATTTCGCCATAATCCGTGTATAGTACTTAATTCGTTTGGTATGTTCCCCAGTTTCAGCACTTCTGGATTCCACTACAGAGCTGAGCGCATCAATCATGAATTCATTGGTTTCCCGAATTTCCTTCTCCTGCGCCCTGATTTCCATCTCCTGCTCTTTCAGGCGGGCTTCCATATTGCGCTTATTCTGATACAGCTCTATGATATTCTTGCTTCTGCGTTTGACAATATGAGAATAAAAAGGTTTATGTATAACATCCGCCACACCAAACGCATATGCCTTTCCCTCGCTGTCCTCGATGGTCTCTCCGGTAATCATGATTACCGGAATTTCCTTCAGCAGCCCCTGTTCCTGCATATACTCCAACACCTTGAATCCGTTCAGGATCGGCATTACCACATCTAATAATATCAGAACAATATTACTGTTATCCTCAATCTGCTTAACCGCATCACGACCATTATCTGCCTCCAGCAAATCATACTCATCCCGGCTGTCTGCGAACATCTCCATTAAAATCGCGCGATTGATTTCTTCGTCATCGACAATTAATATCTGCTGTTTATCCATTTCACCACCATTAATCTTCGTGATTTAATCCCTCAGTTATGATACCACCTTCCGTATAAATTGTCAATTCACTTCGATTAGAAATTAGTCCCTATTTATGCCAAAAGAGGCCTGTCCATTCAGTCTTCACACACATTCCACTTCATCGGCAGAAAGGATTGATTTTTGGACCTGGACGCAGTATAATAAAAACGATATAAACAGAGGAAGCTCTGGCGCAAAAGAGGTAAGTGCTTATGGGAACATCCAAATTTTCCGACATATTTGATATCAATGCCCTCCAGGGCCTGTTGGAATCTCTGTCCGCCGCTCTGGGTGTGGGTATCTGTATCCGCGATGAAAACGGAAAATACCTGTTTCGAAGCAGAGAATGTGGTGTATGCCGGGACCTGCTGGAAGAAGTACCTGTCTGTTCTGACGATCAGTCTTCCGAAACGGCATACCAGGCGTTTACCCCCTGTGTTCGTTTCTGCCAGGCAGCCGGACTGACAGATGCCGTCATTCCTGTTATGAATGACAATGTTATGGCCACGTTTAATTAGCAACCCCCATTTCAAATGGGGGTCTAACTTTAACCCCTCCGGGGTATT
>CAJUQT010000058.1 GCA_910588225.1 uncultured Acetatifactor sp. | reverse complement strand
GAGCAGAGGACTGAAAATCCTCGTGTCACTGGTTCGATTCCGGTTCTGGGCATTCATTTTTTTAGGAGATAAAGTAACTAAACAAGAGATACATTTAATAGATAAGAATCCTGTGGGAATGATATGGATGAACAGGAAGAAGATGGCATTTAAAGGTGTAAAATAAGCCTTTTAGTGCTATTTTTTTATGTAGAAGTATGATATAATAGGCATATGTGATTTAGAGTAGGGGGCGGTTAAATGTCAAATAATGTGGCCTCTGAAAATTTTAATCATAAAAAATGTGGAGTAAAATTATGAAAGAAAAAATGAAAAGTCAAAATAAAGAAGAGAAAAAGGAGAAAGAGGAGGAAAAGAATTCTAAAGAAAATGCTGGGAAAGAGACAGGAGAAGAATTGAGAGAAAAGGCTCCTGAAAAGCGAATAAAAAAGTATGTTCTTATTGCGGTCAGTCTTTTAATGCTAGTACTTGTAGTGGCGGTATGCGCAGGCTATTGCCAGGGCGTGGAATATTACCAAACTCATTTTTTACCAAATACCATCATAAACGGTATCGACTGCGGCAACATGGAAGTGAGAGAAGCAGCTGCCTTGCTGGATGCTCCAATTCAGGATTATTCATTGAAAATTACAGGACGAAATTATAAAACGGGGGAATCCGGAGCAATAATAGGAGAAATAAATTCTGCGGATATTCAGTTGACTTATGGAAACAGTGAAGAAGCAGTGAAAATGCTTTTGGAAGAACAAGATGCCCATAAATGGATTTTGGCGTATGTAGGAAATGGAAAGGCCATTTTTTTGGAGCGCAACATTGTTTTTGATGAGGATATACTGGAGAGTATAGTGACGTCATGGGATGCCTGTAAGAAGCGGAATATGGTAAAGGCAAAGGATGCTTATATTAGCCAGAAACCTGGCCTGGACGGGTATTATGAAATTGTTCCTGAGACAGCCGGGACAGAAATGGATATAAATGAGGTGATACGTCTGATATCTGAGGGTATCCGTGAGAAGAAGGACAGTATTGATCTGGAAGAACAGGGCTGTTATCAGGAGGCTTTTATCAAGCAAGATGACAAAAAACTGACCAATGTCATAGATAAGGTAAACAGATGGCTGAGTACCAGTATTACTTATGACTGGAATGGCACGGAAGTTATTCTGGACCGTGAAAAATTGACAGAATGGATTGACATGCAAGACGGAGAACCAGTACTGGACGAAGAGCAGGTTACGAAATTTGTCAAGGAGCAGGCGGCAGAATATGATACATATGGAAAAAAGAAAAAATTTATAACTACATTGGGGACAGAACTGACATTATCCAGCAGGAATTATGGGTGGAAGACGGATACTGAGGCGGAAACAAAGGAATTAATTCACCTTATTTATCAGGGCAGTACCATGAAAAAGGAACCTCAATATAGTATTACGGCAATGCAGAAGGGAGCCAATGATATTGGAAATTCCTATGTGGAAGCAGATTTGAGTAATCAGCATCTCTATCTGTACCAGGACGGAAATATTGTATTGGAGACAGACTTCGTATCGGGAACCATGGTTTCCACATATGATTGTGTGACACCGGAAGGTATATTTGGCCTTACCTATAAGACACGGAATGCGGTATTGAAAGGTGCAACTTATCGGACGCCGGTAAGCTATTGGATGCCTTTTTATGGAAATTATGGTATGCATGATGCCAACTGGAGAGGGGCATTCGGAGGACAGATATTTATGACCAGCGGTTCTCATGGCTGTATTAATCTTCCTCCGGATATGGCTGGACAGATCTACCAGTATGTGTCAGAAGGATTCCCGGTTATCTGTTATTACTATGGAGGAGCACCTTATATTGGGATACAGGCACCGCCGACACCAGAAACAGTAGTGCCGGAAGAAGGCGGTGAGCAGGGAGTAGGAGAGAACCCTCCGCCGGACCAGCAGCCGCCAGCAGAGGCACCGGTCGAAACGCCGGTCGACCAGCAGCCGCCAGCAGAGGCACCGGTCGAAACGCCGGTTGACCAGCAGCCGCCAGCAGAGGTACCGGTCGAAACACCGAGCGATCAGCAGCCTCCTGAGGAAGCACCGGTTGAATGACCAGCCGGATAATCTCTTCCTGAGGAAGCATATGCTGGAAGAGCAGCAGAATAAAGATGTATCATAAGATATGGACAAAAACTCAGGGACAGGGAATATGAAACAGGAAATGACGGAAAGAAATGGAAAACAGCGTACAGTAAGGCAAGCGAGACGATGGCAAAAAAAAATGGAACACTTTCGGGAACGCCAGCGGCAGATCAGGACAAATGCGGCGGACATTCTTGAATCAGGAAATTTCAGACGAATGAAAAGTTATATTCAGCATGGTAATGTGACTGTCAATGCTCATGTAATGAATGTGGCCAGGTATAGTATCGCGTTAAGTGAGAGTCTGCACATTCCCTGCAGCAGAAGAGAACTGATAAGAGGTGCATTGCTTCATGACTATTTCCTTTATGACTGGCATATTCCCGACGAGGTGAATCCTCATAAATTACATGGCTTCTATCATCCAGGCGTGGCATTGCGGAATGCTTCCAGGGAATATGAGCTGACAGAGAAGGAAAGGAATATTATAAGAAGGCATATGTGGCCTCTGACAGTTGTGCCGCCGACATGCAGAGAGGCATGGATTGTTACGGCGGCGGATAAATGGTGTTCTCTGATGGAGACTTTGCATATGCACAGAGGACATGGGATTGTACTTCAAAAGCTGAGGGAAGACTGAAGGTGGAGCATTTATTTGAAAAGTTGTCTCAATATAACAAAAAAGGGATATATCCTTATCATATGCCTGGACATAAACGGCAAGGCTGGGGGATGCTTCCTGAAGAACTGTATGAAATTGATATTACAGAAATAGAAGATTTTGATAATCTACATCAGCCGGAAGGAATTCTTCTTGAATTGCAGAGAGAAGCAGCCCGGCTTTATGGAGCGGAGGAAAGCTATTACCTGGTCAATGGGAGTACAGGAGGAATCCTCAGTGCTGTCAGTGCTGCAGTCCCTTTTGGGGGGTGTATTCTGATGGCTCGAAATTGTCATAAATCGGCATATCATGCAGCTTATCTGCGACATTTGCAGACGGAATTCCTTTATCCGAGTATATTGGCGGAATATGGTATCGTAGATGCCGTAACGCCTTTGCAGGTTCGGGAGGCTTTGGAGAGGACAACGGAGACGAATGCAGTTTTGATTGTATCTCCTACTTATGAGGGCAGAGTTGCAGATATTGCGGAAATCGCTGGAGTAGTTCATGAAAAAGGAATTCCTTTGATTGTGGATGAAGCGCATGGTGCGCACTTAGGACTGGCAGAGGGGAGCCGACGGAATAGTTGTCAGGCCGGTGCAGATTTGGTGATTCACAGTATGCATAAGACGCTTCCGGCCCTGACACAGACCGGGTTGCTTCATGTAAATGGAGAACGCATTGACCGCAGCCTGCTCAGGCGATTTCTTCAGATTTATCAGACCAGCAGTCCATCTTATCCATTGATGGCAAGCATTGATAATGCATTGCAATATATGGATAAGGTGAATAATAATGCCTTTGCGAAATTTCAACATTTTTATGAAAGAATGACAGAAAAGCTGTCGGAATGTAGAAGCCTGAAAATTCTGATTGGAAAGAGAGAAAGACAGGATATAGGCAAACTTGTAATTTCTGTGAGAGGAACGGTTCTGACGGGAAAAGCACTATATGATATTCTGCTGAAACAGTATGGGCTGCAGACAGAAATGGCTTCTATAGACTTTGTACTGGCCATGTTTACCATAAATGATGGTTCAGAAGCTTATAATCGTATGACCGAAGCTTTGCTGGAAATAGACAGGAAACTTTCTTATGCAGGGACAGGAGAGAAGCCGCCGGAGAAGACTTCCCTGCCAGAGGCCTGGGAGATACCACAGGAGAAGATTTCTCTGGCAGAAGCCTGGGAGATGCCGGCAGAGGAAATTCTTTTGACAGAAAGTGTGGGGAGATATACCTCTGAATTTGTCAATCTGTATCCGCCGGGGATTCCGCTGCTGATACCTGGAGAGCAGGTGAGAGAAACGCATTGCCGGGAAATTTGGGAGGCTGTGTCACAGGGATTAAACGTACAGGGAATAAGGACAAGGAGAGACGAAAGTGGTGCACTGCAGGAGATAAGTATAAAGATATTGCAGGAAAACGCGGAGGTATGCAGCAAAAGAAATAAAGAGGAGTAAAAGAATGAGAAAAACGAAGATAATATGTACTATTGGACCGGCAAGTGACAGTGTGGAGCGTCTGCGAGAGCTGATGCTGGCAGGAATGAATGTGGCACGGTTTAATTTTTCACATGGCACACATGAAGAACAGAAGGTAAAGTTCGAACGAGTCAAGCAGGTCCGTGATGAGCTGGGCCTGCCTGTGGCAACCATGTTGGATACGAAGGGGCCGGAAATCAGGCTCCGGGATTTTGAAGGAGGAAGAGTAGAGCTGATATCCGGGCATGAGTTTGTGCTTACCACGGATGAAATATTAGGAACGGCACAGAAAGCCTCTATTTCCTATAAGAATCTGAAGAATGATATCAAAAAGGGGACGACCATTCTCATTGATGATGGTCTCATCGAAATGACAGTGGAGCGGATTCAGGGAGAAGAAATTGTCTGCCGTGTAGTAAATGGTGGATATGTTTCCAATCATAAGGGAGTTAATGTGCCGGGAGCGGTTCTGTCTATGCCGTATATCAGCGAAGTGGATTTGCAGGACATTCTGTTTGGAATTGAAATGGGCTATGATTTGCTGGCTGCTTCTTTTGTCAGATGTCGGGAAGACATTCTGGAAGTGCGCAAAATTCTGGCAGAGCATGATTGTGACATGAAAATTATTGCTAAAATAGAAAATATGCAGGGAATTCAGAATCTGGAGGAGATTCTGGAGGTGTCCGACGGCATTATGGTGGCCAGAGGGGACATGGGCGTGGAGATTCCGCTGGAAGAGGTGCCGGTTCTGCAGAAGAAAATGATTCATCTGGCGAATGCCTGCGGTAAACATGTAATTACAGCCACCCAGATGCTGGAATCCATGATTAAGAATCCAAGGCCCACCAGGGCAGAGGCAACAGACATTGCCAATGCCATTTATGACGGTACGACGGCCATCATGCTTTCCGGAGAGAGCGCAGCGGGAAAATATCCTGTGGAAGCAGTAAAAACCATGGCGAAAATTGCGGAAGGCGCCGAAAAAGATATTAACTATGGTTCCAGAATGGGGAGGGGAGAGCAGCAGGAAGAGACAGATATTACCACGGCCATTGCCTATGCCACCTGTACTGCCGCCAGGGACCTGCGGGCTGCAGCGATTATCACAGTTACTTTGTCCGGCTTTACGGCTGAAGCTATTTCACGGTTCAAGCCGGAAAGTCCGATTATCGGCTGCACGGTGAGGGAAAAGGTTTGCAGACAGCTGAACTTATTGTGGGGAGTGAAGCCGCTGATGCTTGCGCAGAAAGACAGCGCAGAAGAACTGTTCGCAGATGCGGTATCAGAGGCGACGAAGGCAGGATATGTGAAATCCGGCGACATAGTGGTGATTACGGCAGGTGTCCCTCTGGGAATTGCAGGAACTACAAACATGATACATGTGGTAACTGTAAAATGACCTTATTCAAGCTGGGAAGAGGCCGAATGGGTATAAAAGGCAAGTCAAATGCAATGGATGCAGAGAAGGAAACGCGTACAAAACAGAATGCGGGAGACAGTTAAATGGAAATTAAGGTGGGGCAGGTAAATCAGACCGCGCCGGTGGAGCAGGTACAGAACACACAGCCGACCGACGGCAGCTTTAAATTCATGCTTGCCAGTCACGTGGAGGGAGCAGAGCTGCAGGCCAGGCTGCAGACGCTTATGGAAGAGATTACCATGCAGGGGGAGCGGCTGGCGAAACGTCGGGATGTCAAGGATATGAGACATTATCGAGGGCTGGTGAAGGAATTTATGAATGAAGTCGTAAGTCATTCCCACTCTTTTTCCAGAGAGAACTTTCTCGACAGACGTGGGCGGCATCGGGTGTATGGTATTATCCGTCTGATTGATGAGAACCTCGATCAGCTGGCTCAGGAACTGATGAAGGATGAGAAGGATAATCTGGCGATTCTGAATAAGATAGGGGAAATCAGAGGGTTGCTGTTGGATATATTTACCTGAGGCATAAAAGGTCGGGAAAAGTCGAAGCAGTGTGGGAGAAGACAGGCGTCAATGGAACGGATATAAAAAATTCAGGGTTCAGGCAGGTATGTCAAAGAGAGCTTGTAAAATACAAAAAGAGGGGTTGGTGGCAGTATGGCGGGATTTCAGGATATTATCGGACAGGAACAGATAAAGGAGCATTTATGCAGCGCGCTTTCCACAGGTAAGGTGTCCCATGCCTATATTATTAATGGGGAGAAATCTTCCGGTAAGGAATTTATCGCCAGGGTGTTTGCCATGGCACTGCAATGTGAGGAAGAGGGAACGGAGCCCTGCCAGGAGTGCCATTCCTGCAGGCAGGCCCTGTCAGGCAATCATCCGGATATAATTTGGGTGGTACATGAGAAACCGAATTCCATCAGTGTGGATGACATCCGGGAACAGGTGAATGGCAGTGTGGCCATTAAGCCGTACAGCAGCCCGCGGAAGGTTTATCTGATAAACGAGGCAGAGAAAATGACGGTGCAGGCACAGAATGCGCTTTTGAAGACACTGGAGGAACCGCCGGAATATGTGGTGATTCTTCTGATGGTTTCCAATGTGAATGCACTTCTGCCTACCATACTCAGTCGCTGCGTGGTGCTGAATATGAAACCTGTGCCTGACAGTCTGGTGAAGCAGTATCTCTGTACACAGCTGCAGGTGCCGGATTATAAGGCAGAGGTGTGTGCCGCTTTTGCCAGAGGCAATGTGGGAAAAGCAAAGGCTCTGGCCACCAGCGAAGATTTTGAGAATATCAAAACGGAAGCACTGTCGCTGTTAAAATACATACAGGACATGGAGCTGAATGAAATTATTACGGCCGTTAAAAAAATAACGGAATACAAGATGAAAATTAATGATTATCTGGATATCTGTGCTATCTGGTACAGAGATGCCCTTTTGTTTAAGGCCACCAGCGATATCAATCATCTGATTTTTAAGGAGGAAATTCAGGCTTTGCGCAGAACGGCTCAGCGCAGCAGCTATGAAGGAATTGAGAATATTATAAATGCACTGGATACAGCGAAGAAGCGTCTGGATTCCAATGTCAATTTTGAGCTGGTTATGGAACTTCTCATGTTGACGATACAGGAGAACAGCTGAGAGAAAATGAAATATTTGCAGGACAGAACAGAACAGAATGCCTGCAGAGATATAGAAAGTCCGCCCCCATGAACCGTGGCAGTTCCTGTTATGGTTTGCGGGGGCTCTTACCCGGTTCGGGAATTTACCATGATGATTATAGTACAGTTTGCAGATTAGTATATATAACAGGCAGTTTTTGTGCAGAAATTGGAAAAAACAGGTTGCACAGAGACGTAATCTGCCTAAAAACGAGTAAAATCTGCCTAAAAACAGCTGAATATATTGATTAATCTATATGACTTGCTATAATGAAACCATCAAAAAATTTTTTGGTGGATGGTATGCTAAGGTATAAAGAGATAAAACTGACATTGAAAGAATTGATCGCTCAGATGAGCGACGGGGATAGGCTGCCTTCCAGAAGCATTCTCAGCAAGCAGTTGGATTCTTCACGGGTTACCGTTGACAAGGCGATAAGGGAGCTGGAGGAAGAAGGGATTCTGACATCACGTTTCGGCAGCGGCACCTATGTGTCTCACAAGCTGGAGGGTATGGTGGTAAATGCCAGGAACTGGTGCCTGATTGTGCCGGATATCAGAGAAGACATTTACGCAAAGCTTGCAAGCAGCGTGGAGAACGAAGCGCGGAAATGGAATACGAATGTCATTCTGTGTAATTCTGAGAACAGTGCGGAAAACCAGGACAGATACATTAAGCGGCTGATTGTATCGGGCACGGACGGTTTCATTATCGTACCTGTGATTGCGAAAAGCGTGCTGGAAAATGTGGGGCTGTATCAGAGCCTGCTGCAGTCAAAGGTTCCGTTTGTGTTCTGCAACCGGGAAGTGGAAGGAATCTCCGTACCGCTGGTGAAATCCAACGATTTTTACGGAGGCTATATTGCCACATTACATCTGATTGATCAGGGCTATCGAAATATTGCCTATCTGGCACAGCAGCGTTATCGTACCAGCATCGAGAGATGCCATGGGTATATCAGCGCGCTTCAGTGCAGGGGGATTGAAGTGGATCACAGGCGCATTTTAATGCATGACAACGGCACATTGGAAGACTGCTGCAGTCAGCTGAAAAGAATTCTGGAATCAGATATACCATTGGATGCGGTATTCTGCTTCTGCGATGTAATTGCACTGGAGGCCATGCGGTGTGTGGAGGATGCAAATCTGCTGGTATCCGAAGATATCGGAATTATCGGTTACAATGACGACGCAAGCCTGAAATTAGTAAAACCGGGGCTGACAACCATTTCTTACAGAATGGAGGAAGTGGGCAGGACGGCGGCGGAAGTGCTGCGGAAAAAGATAGAGTGTGAGATGACAGGAAACTTTGACTATTACCTGGTGCAGCCTGAAATTGTTGTAAGGGAGAGCTGTCTCGGACTTTCGGAAAGGGGCAGCACAGAATGCACTGCGGACCAGGCAGGGCAGGTTTGAAATTTTGTACGGCAGGAAAGAGAGGTAAAGACATGAAAAAGAAAATATTGGCGATATTGATGTGTATAAATCTAATGGCAGCAATGCTGACCGGCTGCGGAAGCGAAGGCAGTCAGGATTCTTCCACAGGGTCTGCAGAAAGTGCTTCGGGGGCACAGGCGGCTTCGGATTCCCAGACTCCCGGCGAGAATGTGACAATTAACTGGCTGGGATATTATACTTCCGAGATTACTGTGACGCCGGATTCCTGGGCAGAGCAGCTGCTGGAAGAAACCTTTCACATCAATCTGGAACCCATTACGGATGTTTCCTCTGCAAATATTGATACCTATGTCTCCTCCGGAGATATTTTAAATGCGACTTGTTATCCTTCTTATCTGCATAACGATTTCAGGTATATGTACGATCAGGGACTAATCCGTGAGATTCCGCAGGAATGGCTGTATGAATACTACCCTACCGGAATGCAGCTTTACACTGATTTTCTGGGAGAGGAATTCTTCGAGAAGGGAGATCATCTGGTAGACGGCAGGTGTCTCTACATTCCCTTTAACACCAATGCCCCCACATCTACCAGTGTTGTTGTCTACCGGAAGGACTGGATGGAGAAGGTGGGTATGAGTGAACCAACGACACTGGAGGAGCTGCATGACCTGTTGTATGCCTTTACCTATGAGGACCCGGACGGGAACGGGAAAGACGATACCTATGGTATTGATATAGGAACCAACTGGATGGGATTGTGGCCGGTATACGGCGCTTTCGGATTTGCACAGTCTCAGAACAGCAAGGGAAGCTACCAGCTGCAGGAAGACGGCAGTGTGATTTATACATCGGTTCAGGATGCGTACAAGTCTGCTCTTGGTGTCATAAAGGAGTGGTATGACGAGGGAATCATTGATCCTGAATGTATTACGGACAAGCGTGATCAGGTGCGTACAAAATGGTCTAACGGAACCATCGGCGTGATGGTGGACTCTCAGACCTGGTATTATTCCAACAGAGGCTCTTCCAGCATCATTGGTATGGTGGAAGATGTCTTCGGAGAGGGTACGGTAGAGGTAATGGGACCTCTGAGTACTGCTTATGGCGACGGAACGGTTTACGCGTCTGCGCTGTATCCCAATGCCAGTGCAAATCGTGCGCTGTGCTTTACGGCAAATGCCACAGACGAGCAGGTCATCGCAGTGCTGAAGATGATGGAAGGTCTGACAACGGATCATGAGCTGGCTACAAAGATTATCTACGGTGAGGAAGGTGTGGACTATACTCTGGGTGACAGCGGCCAGATTCAGGTGACAATGAGTGTGGAGGATCAGGCTGCCAGGGGACTGGGCGATACCTTCTATGGAATGAGTGCGCCGGACCAGTACATGATAGAGCTTACCCAGTCTGAGAGAGATAAGGCAAATATTGCGAAATCAGGTGCATGGCCTGCTATTTATCAGGGTAATAATTTTGCCTCTGTCTTTAATGAAGCTTATGATACCTATACAGGAGAAATCCAGAAGGTGGAGGAAGATTTCTTCTACGGCGTACTGAAAGGTGACAAGGATCTGGAAGCCGACTGGGAGCAGTATCTTGCAGATATGAACAAAGCGGGACTGGATAAGGTAATTGCCGAATATGAAGAGGCGCTGAAGTAAAGAATACAGAGAACGGAACCATCCTGCGCATGGAGTGAAGTGTATCCGTGCGCAGGATTTTTATTCACAAGGGCATCCGGAGCAAAAATGTCGACATGTGCTGAAGGTGCCCGGCGTGCGAGTAGGGGGAAGACAGCTTTTCTATACTTGATTTTTACAGAGAAAGGGTTTAGGTGTGAATATGGGTAAAACGGCAAAGAATGCAGAGCCGCCGGGGCAGAAACTGAAAATGATAAAAAAGATGCGGACTTATTATCTGCTGCTGTTGCCATTTCTGGCATTTATCGTTATTTTCAAGTATGTCCCCATGTACGGAATCACGCTGGCGTTTAAGGATTTCAGAATTCTGGACGGAATCATGGGGAGTCCCTGGGCAGGATTCAAATATTTCAGGCAGCTTTTCGAAGCAGCATCCTTCTATGAAGTACTGCGCAATACAATCGTTATCAGCTTGAAAAAACTGCTTTTCAGTTTCCCGGCTCCCATTATTCTGGCATTGTTTATCAATGAGATTCGAAATGAGCGGGTGAAGAAGACTTTTCAGACATTTTCCTACCTGCCTCATTTTATTTCCTGGATTATTGCGGCTTCTTTTATTTCGGATATTTTAAGTCTGAGAGGGCCGATTAATACATTGATCGGGCAGCTGGGTGGAGATCCTGTCTATTTTATGGCGGAGACGAAATGGTTTCAGCCGATTCTGGTATTGTCCGCTATCTGGAAGAACAGCGGTTGGAGTTCTATTGTCTATATCGCAGCCATTACGGGAATCGATCAGGACTTATATGAAGCTTCTTCCATTGACGGAGCGAAGAAACTGCAGCAGATCTGGTTTATTACGCTTCCCTGTATCAGAACCACAATCATTACGCTGTTCATCCTGGAGGTTGGAAAAATAATGTCGGCCGGATTTGACCAGGTTTACAATCTGTATTCACCTGTTGTGTACAGTGTTGGTGATATTCTGGATACCTACACTTACAGACAGGGGATTGTGAAGTCCAATTACAGTTATGCCACGGCGGCGGGACTGTTCCAGAATGTGATTGGCTTTATTCTGGTCATTGCTTCTAATGTGACGGTGAAAAGGCTCAGCGACGGAGAGGAGGGATTATGGTGAAAGTGCGAAAGAAAAAGAAGAAACCTCAGATTGTCACCTATATTATCCTGCTTTTCCTGACCTTTATTTTTGTCTACCCTTTCTGGCAGACAGTTGTGCTTTCCTTCTCGGATAAGGTCTATGCCAATGCGCCGGGATTTAAGTTCTGGCCTCCGGAGATATCGCTGGAAGCCTATAAAAAAGTGTTTTCTGCCAACACAATCTTTATTGGATATGCCAATACCATTTTCCGCACGGCTGTGGGGACGCTGATTACTTTGCTCATCACTTTCTGTGCGGCTTATACCATGTCTCACAGGGAATTGCCGGGGTGGTCTCCGATTAATTTTATTATTATCTTTACCATGTTCTTCGGAGGAGGACTGATTCCCACTTATCTGAACCTGAAGAGCCTGCATCTGCTGAACACCAGATGGGTGCTGATACTGCCGGGGGCGGCAGGTGCCTGGAATTTTATTATTATGCGTAATTTCCTGAGCGGTATCAGCCGGGAGATGGAGGATGCGGCAAAGATTGACGGCGCAGGTGTGATACAGACCATGACCCATGTCATTCTTCCCCTGTCCAAATCGGTGATTGCAGTTATCGGGCTCTGGAGTGTGGTAAGCCATTGGAATGCCTGGTTTGATTCCATGGCATATGCGAACAAAAACAATCTGATTGTACTGCAGATGGTGGTGCGCCGCCTCATTGATCAGGGTGAGAATCTGGCGGCGTCGGGGGATGCCATGACGATGGCCAGCGCCACACCCACCACTGTGAGGGCGGCTACGGTTGTAATTGCTACGGCGCCGATTCTGATGGGGTACCCTTTTATTCAGAAATACCTGGTGAAGGGAACCATGGTGGGGGCCGTCAAGGGGTAAGTGCATCCTGTAAGAGCGAACGGGCATATTACCTGTAAGATTCAAATTTTACAGGATTTTAAAGCCGGCACCGCGAGAGGCAGGAATGCGGAAAAGAAGCAAGGAGGCAGATATGGCACAGCACGGAGAGGGGATGGGCCAATGGAATATATTGTGACAGTGCTGGTGTTGAAAAAGAGGAAAGAAAGTTGGAACAGAGATGAAAACAGAATATGAATGCAGAGAAGAAGGAAGCTATGATTTCATTGTGGCAGGCGGAGGGATGGCGGGAGTGTGCTGTGCGATAGCGGCCGCCAGACAGGGACTGAACACGCTGCTGCTGGAAAAGGATGGCTGTCTTGGCGGTACTGCGTGTACTGCCGGTGTGATGCAGCTTCTGGGCGGCCGCTGGTATGATCCGGAAAATGACAGGATGGTGCGGGTAATCGGCGGATTGTTTGACGAGATAACGGACGAGCTGATTGCTATGGGAGCCGCGGTGGAGCCGGATACGGTGGATATTCATCATTATAATCCTTATGGGTGGTATCCACGGATGGCGGCGGGCATTTCCTGTGAGGTGGATACTCTAAAATGGCATCTGGAGCGGAAGTGTGTGGATGCAGGTGTGCATCTGCGTTTTTTTACTACCATTGTGGGTGCGGAGACAAAAGAAGCCCGGGTGACTCGACTGATTACGCATGATAAAGGCGGATTCTCTTCTTTCAGGGCAAAGTGTTTTGCAGATTGTACCGGAGACGGGGACCTGGCGGAGATGACCGGCTGTCCCATGGAGAAAGGCCGGGAGGAAGACGGCGCCATGTGCCCGGCTACCACTATATTTTATGTGGATCAGGTGGATACGGCCCGTTATGTGGCGTATCAGAATGAGCATGAGTCGCCGAAGCTGGTGGAAATCATTCATGAGCTGAAAGGGGCCGGACGATGGCCGTGGGATTTTGAAATTTTTATTGCCATCGAGACGCCCACACCCGGTACCTTTATGGTGAATACCATTCGGCAGATTGACGTGGACGGAACGGATGCTGCATCGCTGACCCGGGCAGTCATGGAAGGACGCGGACTGGCTCACGAACTGCTGAAGGTGATGAAGGAATATTTTCCTGGCTTTGAGAAAGCACATCTGAGCAGGATTTTTGACCATGTGGGTATCCGGGAGACCCGGCGGATTGCAGCCAGAGAACCGATTACACTGGAAAATGCTCTGGCAGGGAAACATTATGACGATTGTGTCGCTTCAACCACATACAATTTTGATCTGCCGGATCCCAAACGACCTTCCTATGACCCCATGATGGGGGATGCAAAGAAACCGAACGCGGTGCGGGAGCATGTGTGGATTGAGATTCCCTACGGCGCTCTGTTGCCCCGCAATATGGAGAATCTGATTGTGGCAGGTCGCTGCCTGGGGGCAGAGCGGGAAGTCATGGGCGCCTGTCGGGTGATGGGACCCTGTGCCGGAATGGGGCAGGCAGCAGGCCTGGCGGCAGGGCTCGCCATGAAGACGGGCAGCTTTGCGCATGTGTCGGTGAGACAACTGCGGGAGTTGCTGCAGGAGAGCGGCTGTATTGGGGCGTTGTCTGATGAAGGTATTATCGGCTGAGGGTATTTTCCGGGGATAATATCAATACTGTGAGAGCAGGAAGAAGGCAGAAAAACAGGAGAAGG
Source organism: uncultured Acetatifactor sp. (assembly GCA_910588225.1). Taxonomy (GTDB): domain Bacteria; phylum Bacillota; class Clostridia; order Lachnospirales; family Lachnospiraceae; genus Acetatifactor. The sequence goes on along the minus strand of CAJUQT010000058.1, from coordinate 7,052 downwards.
AGATCGACTATGTCAAAATGGGAATACACGGAAACCGAAATCTGGCGTCATGGGGACAACCATATTTCCCTGTTTCATGTATTTGGCTTGATTGCCGTTAAGAATGTGGTGCTGGTATTTGCCGAGGCCCGGGAAGGAGACGGCGGAGATGCGCATGGTCTGCATGACATCTGGATGCGTCGAAGCGAAGACGGGGGAAGAAGCTTTGAAGCCACGGTTCGTCTGGAGCTGGAAAAGGGATGTTGCTGGACGAATCCGGTGCCGGTGTATGATGAGGTAATAGGCAGGCTGTTTCTTTTTTATTCAGATAATCCGGACAATTTGCATACGAGGAATTTTGTATCGTACAGTGATGATTTTGGAAAAAGCTGGTCCGAGGGACAGCAGGTGAATCAGTTCATGGAAGAAGGGGAGAACGCACTGCCTTTTCATCTTGCCGGACCGGGACACGGCATCTGTATCAAAAGGGGAGATTACGCGGGACGACTGGTAGTACCTGTCTGGCACAGGCGGTTTAACGTGGACAGGGAACCGACGAAGAGAGGATATTGTGTTTCCGCACTTTACAGTGAGGACCATGGGCAGACATGGGAGCATACGGCATTCCTGGGGCAGGAGATTATGGCCAATGAGTCCCGGATTGAAGAGACGGAGGACGGCCTGATTTGGGTGATTCGGCCGGGAGGGGGATGGACCGGACGCTATATCAGCCGCAGCTTTGACGGAGGGATGAGCTGGAGCAGTCCGGAGCCTGTGAGTATTGGGCCGGCCAATAATTGTGATGCCGGAGTGACGCATATATGCGGGAAACAGGGATATGAGAATGTGGTATTGGTCTCCCGGGTGAGCCAGATTCCATGCCGGCGGGACATGGAGGTGCTTCTCAGCAGGGACGGCGGGCTGACTTTCACGGATAAAATGGCGTTGCCGGAGGGAGACGCCATGCCTGGGTACAGTGATTTATGCGTGATTGAGGAAGAGGAGCCTCTGGCAGGACTGGTGCATTGCAGGAATAATCATGTGCTATTCTCCAGGATTTCCATGCAGGCGCTGACAGGAGGCAGGTACGAAGATACGAGGAGAACTGTATGGCTGAACTGAGCTCTGCGGAAAGGAGTGAAAGTATGGTAAAAGATTATCATATGAGAGTGTGTTTTATACGGAGCTGTTCGGAGGGCAGTATATCTGTGATTCGGAATAAAAGGAGAAAAATATGAGCAAATTTAATGGCATCTGTGCGGCGTTGCTTACACCGTATGATACACTGGGAAAAGTAAATTATAAAATGCTGAAACAGCAGGTACGATGGCTGATCGGGCAGGGAATCGACGGCTTTTATGTGTGCGGAAGCACAGGAGAGGCTTTTCTGCTGAGTATGGAGGAAAGGAAAGCGGTTCTGGAAGCCGTATGTGAGGAGAACAACGGTGAAAAACTGATCATTGCACATATCGGCCAGATTGCCACAGAGCATTCTCTGGAGCTGGGCCGGCATGCGGGAACGTTGAAAGTGGATGCAGTATCTTCCATCAGTCCGTTTTACTATAAGTTTTCCACAGAAGAAATCAAGGGGTATTATCTTGATTTGATGGAGGAAATACAGGTCCCGTTTTTTATCTATAATTTCCCGGCGTATTCGGGATTCTCGCTGACACCTGAACTGCTGGACGAAATGTGTGCGAATCCGTATCTGGCCGGTGTTAAGTTTACTGCATCGGATTTCTTTCAGCTGGAGAGAATGAAATACGCGCATCCTGATCTGACTGTCTGGAACGGTTATGACGAAATGCTGGTATCCGGGCTCAGCTCCGGCGCAGATGGTGGAATCGGCAGTACTTATAATATTCTGTGCCCGGCTGTTCGGGGAATTTACGATTCCTTCAGGGCGGGGAATCTGGATCAGGCCCGGGAATATCAGCATTTGGTCAACGGGGTGATCAGTGTGCTGTGCAGGTATGGGGTGTTTGCTTCCCTGAAGGTAATTCTGGGCTTTTTGGGGATGGAATTTGGAGGCTGCAGGAAGCCGTTTCTGCCTGTGGAGGCTGCAGCGGAGGCGACACTTAAGGAGATGTACAGGGCTTATCTGCGGGACCTGGAGAAGATGGGATAAATTAAATTCCATTATTAACTATGGTCATTTTGGAAGAGATATGTTAAAATAGCAGCTGACAGTGATTTATGCAGTGTCGGCTGCTGTATTTTGATGAAGACATGCTTTTTTCCAAAAGTATGCAGTGAGGTGGATAGATGACAAAAGTAATAGGAGTAAGATTTCGCACCGCGGGCAAGGTCTATTATTTTGACCCTTCAGACTTGACAATTAAGAAGGGGGAGCATGTGATTGTGGAGACTGCCCGGGGAATCGAATTCGGAACTGTGGTAGCAGGTGTCATGGAGGTGGCAGATGAAAAGGTGGTGCAGCCGCTGAAGCCTGTTATCCGTATTGCCAACCAGCGGGATGTAGAGCAGGAGGCGTCCAACAGGGAAAAAGAAAAGGAGGCTTTTCGGATTTGCCTGGAGAAGATCCGCAGTCACGGACTGGATATGAAGCTTATTGATGCGGAATATACTTTTGATAATAATAAGGTTTTGTTTTATTTTACGGCAGACGGACGAATTGACTTCCGCGAGCTGGTAAAGGATTTGGCGGGTGTGTTTAAGACCAGAATTGAACTGCGCCAGATTGGCGTGAGAGATGAGACTAAAATTGTGGGAGGCATAGGCATCTGCGGGCGTCCTTTGTGTTGTCACAGCTACCTGGCCGATTTTGTTCCGGTGTCCATAAAAATGGCAAAGGAACAGAACCTGTCTCTGAACCCGGCCAAAATATCAGGTATGTGCGGCAGACTGATGTGCTGCCTGAAAAATGAGGAGGAGACTTATGAGGAGCTGAACAGACGGCTTCCCAACATCGGAGATTCTGTCACTACTCTGGATGGACTCAGAGGTGAGGTGCACAGTGTCAATGTACTTCGGCAGCTGGTAAAGGTTGTTGTGAGTGTGGGGGATGAGAAGGAAATCAAGGAATATCCTGTGGAGAAACTGCAGTTCCGGCGTAAGCATGGCAAGAAGGATAAAATGAATCTGTCCAGAGAAGAGAAAGAGAATCTTGAGGTTCTTCTGGAAGAGCTGGAATGCCCGGAGGATGAAGCATTGCTTCGGGAACAGCAGGAGGGCGAAGGAACTGCGGAGGAACCGCATTCACAGGAGGGAGCCGGCCGTCAGAAGGGAACCCAGAGACAGAACAGCCCCCGTGCCGGCGGGAACCAGAGGCATTCAGGGCAGTATGCCGAAGGCGGACAGAGACAGCGGGGTGAAGGAGGCCGAAGGCAGCAGACACAGAGGAACGAGGAGAATCATAAGCCGCAGAGGGGTGAGGAGAAGCAGACGCCTCAGTGGGGAGAAGAAGGCCAGAAGCAACAGCCACAACGTGGGGAAGAAGGCCGGAGACAGCAGGCTCAGCGCGGAGAAGAGAGCCAGAGACATAGGGGCAGCGCAGGCCAGAAGCAGTGGGAACAGAGAGGGGAAGGAAGCCAGAAGCCCCAGAGAGGGCACCATACGCAATCCGAGCAACAGAATGGGGAAAGACGGGACAATCACAGAGAAGGAAACCGCAGGCATGGGGGCAGAAGACGGCAGGACGGCCGGAGACATCAGAATGAGCAGGAAGGACAGGCAATGACAAATGACAGTCAGACTGAAAGAGAATGAACGTCTGGACGAGCTGCAGAGAAACGGCTATCAGATCATTCAGAATCCTGAGAAATTCTGCTTCGGTATGGATGCGGTACTTCTCACGGGATTTGCCCGTGCAAAAAAGGGAGACCTGCTGCTGGACCTGGGGACAGGAACAGGCATTATTCCGCTTCTCATGGAGGCAAAGTATCACTGTGGCTATCTGGCCGGCCTGGAAATTCAGGCTGAGAGTGCAGATATGGCCGCAAGAAGTGTATTGCTGAACGACTTGCAGGATAAGATTGAAATTATTGTAGGAGACATAAAAGAAGCAGACAGTTTTTTTCCGTCTGCTTCTTTTGACTGCATTACCTGCAATCCCCCCTATATGCCGGGGCAGCATGGGCTGGTGAACCCTTCTGCGCCGAAAGCCATTGCGCGGCATGAAATTCTCTGTACTTTTGAGGATGTGGCCGGGCAGGCGGCAAAGCTTTTGAAACCGGGGGGACATTTTTTTCTGGTGCACAGACCATTTCGGCTGGCAGAAATTATGGTTACGCTGGTGAGACACAGGCTGGAGCCGAAACGTCTGCAGCTGGTGTATCCTTACGCGGACAGGGAACCGAATATGGTGCTGCTGGAGGCGGTGAGGGGTGGAAACGCAGGGATGAAAGCAGAAAAGCCTCTGATTGTATATCAGGAGCCGGGGGTGTATACGGCGGAGATTGGTGAGGTTTACGGGTTTTAGAAGCAAGGAGGAAAGCATGGCAGGGAAATTATATTTATGTGCGACACCCATTGGGAATCTGCAGGATATGACGCCGCGGGTGGTTGAGACGCTGCAGGCGGCGGACCTGATTGCCGCGGAGGACACCCGCAACAGTATCAGGCTGCTGAATCATTTCGACATTCATACACCCATGACCAGCTATCACGAATATAACAAAGTGGAGAAGGCGAGGCAGCTGACAGAGCAGATGCTGGCGGGGAAAAATGTTGCTCTGATTACGGACGCAGGGACGCCGGCCATCTCGGACCCCGGGGAGGTTCTGGTGCGTATGTGCCATGAGGAGGGGATTATTGTCACCAGCCTGCCGGGCCCTTCGGCCTGCATTACGGCATTGACGCTTTCCGGGCTTTCCACCAGGAGGTTCTGCTTTGAAGGCTTTCTGCCGACGGAAAAAAAGGAAAGGAAAATGGTTCTGACACAGCTTACGGAAGAGACACGCACTATGGTGCTTTATGAGGCGCCTCACCATCTGGTACGGACATTGGAGGAGCTCTATGATTGTCTGGGAGAGAGAAAGGTTACGCTGTGCAGGGAGCTGACGAAGAAATATGAAACCGTAATGCCGACCACCTTTGTTCAGGCACTGGAATATTATAAAGCGGAGGAACCCAGAGGGGAATATGTGCTGATTGTGGAAGGGAAGAGCTTTCGGCAGCAGCGGCAGGAGGAGATTGCAAGTTGGGAAAATATGAGTATAGAAGACCACATGGCGTATTATGAAAATCAGGGAATAGACAGCAAATCTGCCATGAAGCAGGTAGCGAAAGACAGAGGTGTGGGGAAAAGAGAGATCTATGCTTATCTACATGCCGGAGAAAAGGAGTGAAGCCGGCCCGGCGGGAAAAGGAGGAGACCTGGATGGCGGTGAATAATTGTGACATGTGTGTCAATTATGTATATGATGAGGAGGATGAATGTTATAGCTGTCTGGTAGACCTGGATGAAGATGAAATGTATCGTTTTTTGTCCGGGACCCAGAGGGAATGCCCGTATTTCAGATTAGACGATGAATACGGAGTGGTGCGGCATCAGATTTAGAAGGGGACAAAAATAGAATAAAAAGTTTCCATAATCTGGCGGTATCACTGGTTCGGACCAAGGAGATTTTGGCAGAATTACGGTCGTATATATTTTTCTCTGTAAGTCAATAATAACCTCGTAGTCCTGCAAAAGAACTTTGATGGCAGAGTACTCATAGCAGTTCTTTTAAAAGAGTAGTTGCAGGCACTTATCCAAGAATAACAGGAGGTATGGAAATGAGCAATATTTCAGAACTTGACTTACAGAATCTTCGTCACCTCATAGGCGGTTTCGATACGACTCACTGCAAAATGCAGGCGTATGCGAAGGAAGCGGAAGATCCGCAGATCAGGCAGTTTTTTGAAAAAGGTGCCCGGTCAGCTATGGACAATAAGGAACAGCTGATGAAATTTTTAAATTAGTCCACGTAAATTGAGTGTATTCCAGAATGAGAGGTAAGAGAAGATGCAGGAAAAAACAATGGTAACAGATACCCTGGCCGGTATCAATGGTGAACTGACCCGCTATGCGGGCATGATCGCACAGTCCGAGAATAAGGAATTAAAGCAGACATTAAAGCAGATCCGAAATGCCTGTGAGCAGTCCCAGGAAGAGCTTTACCAGATTGCAAGGGAAAAATCATACTATGTTCCCGCAAGCAAGGCAACGGCGGAAGAGGTGGCACATGTGAAGAGTCTCTTCACTCAGGGAACGTTGTAGGCGGCAGACCGGACTGGAGCAATTACACCAAAGAATAAAAAGAAAATGAAAAAGCAAGGCACCGGCAGGAAAATTTGCCTGGGGTGCCTTGTTTTTTGTACCTGCTAATCAGCAGAGGCAGAGGTTAACATCTCTCTTACTTTTCGCCACTATTGTTCTCTTTGTCTTTTTTTGATTTTACGATTTTTACTATGGCGCTGATGATTACTATTGCAGCCAGTGCATAGAAAGCGATATTGACAATGGAACTTAGTGAAGCATACATAGTTTTGTCCTCCTCATTGGCTTATGATTTTTGACAGAACTGTGAGCTGAAAGCGATAATTTTCGCCCGTTTTCTGTCCGGAATAAAAATATTATAATATATCATTTGGGGGATTGCAATTATTTTCATGTATGTGAAGAGGACGAAAATATGGCATTGACAGCGTATTTTTTACATAAAATAGGATAACGACAGTTTTGGAGTAGTTTATGCTGAATTTAATATGGGCGGTTATGATACTGTTGGCAGTGATTTATGGAGCCCTGTCCGGACATCTGGGCGATGTGACCAACGCCGCGCTGGACAGTGCGGGAGAGGCAATCTCTCTGTGCTTTACCATGGCGGGGGTGGTGGCGCTTTGGATGGGGCTGATGGAGATTGCCCAGCGGGTGGGGCTGGTCAGGAAGCTTACCAGAGGTATTTCGCCCTTTCTGAGATTTATGTTTCCGCGGATTCCGAAGGGACACCCGGCGGGAGAATACATAGCAACGAATGTGATTGCCAATGTGCTGGGGCTGGGCTGGGCCTGCACGCCGGCGGGGCTTTGAGTTATTATAATGACAGGTTGAAAAATCCATTGAGAAA
>CAJUQT010000057.1:3197-21853 GCA_910588225.1 uncultured Acetatifactor sp. | reverse complement strand
AAGTACTGTCTTTCCAAATAGTTTCTTCTGTCTGATCTGCAAAGTAAATGCCATAGCAAAATCTCCCTGGTTTTTAATATTGTGATTATTAGGGGCAGATAGCCGAGCCGTCGCAGGTCTTACAGACCTTTCCCCTATCCCGCTCGGCATGCAATTTAAAATATAATGCATTTCAATTCGTGCTCTCTTTTATCTCTGATGCATACATAAAAAGATTGTATTCTGAAATAATAAGGAACCGTTGCCCAAACCATTTTTGCATTAAGGATGTTTCGATTCTTTTTTGCCATCCTGGGCCTGCCAGCTGGCAAACTTCATGGATAAAGGCAGGCTGAAGCAGGGGTTCCCCGCCGCCAAAAACGATGCCGCCCCCTGTCATCAGGTAGTAGATTTCGTCCTTTCTAAGTACTTCTATCAGCTCTTCCGGCGTATATGCTGCCCTGGGCGTTACGGATATAAAATCCGGGATGATCCTTTGGGCTTCCGGGATTAGGGCCAGTTTATCCCTCAGATATTCCGCTTCCTGATCACATTTATCACAGGTACCGGCGCAGGGGCCAAGGGATGGGCATTCTTCTGAACGGAATTTAATTCTGTTGGCTTTGGCTAACTCTATACGCATCTGCCTTAAATAGCTGCAGATTTCCTTTCCGTCGGTCCTTACGTGCACTCTTTCAATTTCTTCTTTTCTGAAATCATGCTTTTTTAGCCTTGCGGAAAAGCAGCAGCTGTTTCACTCCCTCGGCCCACAATAAAACCAGGGACTATAATACTCTTCTGGTACAGGGTCCGGCATGGGACTTGACTGATATTCATTTGGCCGTGAAGAATATACCTGAACAGTAAAGCGGTATGCACTCCCCGGATCCGCTTTCAGGAATTGAGCCGGAATAGAGATTCCGCCATATCCATCCTCCAAAATCGCACTTTTTGACCAGGTGTTATTCATTACATAAGCACCGTCCTGATCATAGAAAGTCACATTAAAATAATCCTGCTCCTCATAATCCTCCAGATTGCTCCATACAGCATAATAACGCCGGGCATTATCCACTTCATACAATCTCCACTCAAGTCCCATAGGAGCGGGCAAAGGCTCGGCGTCTTCACCCGTATATGCAAAAGCATCCGACACCACATAAGGACTGTCTGCATACTGGATGCCGTCGCCCACGGCCGATACCGTAAAATAATAAAACCCGTTTTCCTGCAATTTCGTCACTATATTCCAGGTTATCCTCTCCCAGTCTCTGTGAGAACCGCCCATCCTTACTTTTTGTTCATGGCACCAGTCATTGTCATTAACATCTGGCGAATCTGCGGTATCTTTTCTATACAATCTCAAATAAAACTGTACCTCATCCCCAACGCCTGATTCCAGCACATTGTCCCACACTGCAATCCCGGTTTCTCCATCCCAGTGCGGATTCCCCGGCGCCGGAAGGACGGTGAGTCCGGCGCTTTCTTCTTGATTTTCCAACAGTCTTCCTTCTTTTATGGCAGGCAGTAAAGCCATACCTGCCCCCCCAGCGAGAACAAACAGTATAATCACCAAAAGTTTCCATTCCGCATGGAAAAAAGCTCTTCTCACCTGCCGCACCGACTGATATCGTCTGTCCGGATCCAGATTTGTGCATTTCCGAATGATCCGCCTATAGTGCCGCTTTCGGCACTTCTCCCCCAGAAGCCGCTCAAGCGTCACACCCAAAGCATAAATATCTGCCCGCTCGTCTGTCTGGGCAAATCCATACTGTTCCGGCGGGGCGAATCCTTTGGTGCCAAACAATCTGGTATCCTGTTCTGCCTCCTTCCGGGGCATGCGGGCGACGTCAAAATCTATTAGCCGCACATGTCCATCCTCCGTCAGAAGAATATTGGAGGGTTTAATATCCCGGTGAATAATCCCGTTTTTATGGAGAAATTCCAGCACAGAACACAATTCCCCCACCACCTGCCGGAACTGCCTCTCAGATAATTCTGCAATTCCTGATGATTGTCCCTCTATATACTCCTCTATCACGATTGTGGAATCTTCCGACATGACGACTTCATACAGCTTCGGCAGACAGGAATGGGAGCATTTCTGCAGCACCTGATAGACCGGATGCCGCCCGGCCATTCTCTTGCGTATCAATATCCGGGAACCGCCTTTTTCCCGTACCAGATGTACTGTACTCTTTTCACTCTGTTTCAGCAGCTTTATCTCTTCGCATTCCATGTTTCTTTTCCCTCACTGGTTTTTACTTTACATAACAATCATTGCTGCTCATTCCGTGACCGTTAACCTGACAATTAGTTACTGTTCACTCCGTCCACGGCGGCAGATGCACAGAAACCGCAAGTGCAGTGATTTCAATGAGATTAGCCAACAATTGCCTTCTCCGCGCAAAAGTCCATCTTTCAGATTGGAATATCTCCAACCATCTGATATAATGTCTATTAAAAGCAGAAGCAAATCTTCGAAAAGTTTGCCGTGCTTGCTATTCCTGCTGAAAACGGCCAAATGGCCATCTACACCAGAGTCAATTATATCAAATAAACATACGGGAGACAACATGAACGCTAAAACCACTGAAGAACTAAGACATGAGCTAAAAGCTGCAACGAATATCGAAGATTATCTGAGAAGCAATCAAAAAAACCTGGTACGCCATAGTCTGCCCGAATATCTATGTTCTCTTTTATCTTGTAAAAAGCTCCGCAAAGCAGATGTAGTACGTGGCTCTCTGCTGAGCCGCGCATATGTATATCAGATATTTTCAGGGGAAAAATCACCTTCCCGGAATACATTGCTTGCTCTGGCATTTGGTCTGCGCCTTTCTGACGAAGAAACACAGGCACTGCTGAAGGCATCTAAAAACCCGGAGCTATATGCAAGAGATGAACGAGATGCCATAATCCTGTTTGCGCTCCAAAAGGGAAAGACCATTTTTGAAACAAACACACTGCTGTTCGAGCATCATTTTCACATTTTGGGAATTCAATCAGAATAAAATTCAGCAACAGTTATACCTTGCGGTACACTGTTGCTGAATTTATATCCTTTTCTTTTATCTTACCTTTGCTTTTACTTTTGCTGTGTCGCTGTAAACCAGTGCAAATGCATAATAGGTATTCGTTTCGAAAGTGATGGTTTTCGAATCAGAGTCCAGATCCTCCAACACAAAGGGGGTTCCGCCTTCCGATACATTGATCATCCTGAACGTCCTGCCATCTGCCTGCAGCGCCTCCGGAATCGTCAATGTAATCCTTACCTTGTCTTCCATCTGAGATACCTTTCCTCTCTCGGAAGGGAAGATATTATAAGTTCTGCCAATGGTATAGTCCTCAAGTACGGATTCAAAGGAGGCAAAGCACATCAGCCCCTGAACGGAATTCTCTATCGTGACCTCATAAGCATTGTTCGCATCCGCGGTAAACCCTATTTCCTCGCTGCCGCAGGCAGCATACAGCTTCAGCTCTTCCTCCGAAGGTTCCCATTTTGTATGCTCTGGTTCCTGTTCCGATGCCTGTACCTCCGGATTCACAGGAATCAGCGCGGACCATTCACTGTCCAGATATTTCATAATATCTCTGCTGATTGTACAGACTCTTACCGAATAACTTATTCCCGGTTTCATCTGCTGACCGAAGTTAACTGTACTTTGATTCGTTCCCCACTGTGAAACCCTTCTGTTGCCTGACCACAGCTCATAATTAAATCCATAGTCTGTCCCCAGAACATATCCGGTTCCCTCGTTCTCCGGCAGAGTACATGACACAACACCTTCTTTGCTTACACTGACCACAGGGGCCGGAAGCTTTGTATCCGGCTTCACATACTCGAACTCTCCGCTGCGCTCCGATAAGCTTGATCCGCTGTTGTTTTCCAGGTACACTTCAAACGTATAGGTTCCCGGCTCCTGCATTAAATGATAAAGGTCAAATATGATTTCTCCTCCGGGCACAGTTGTACCGGGACTATATGTCAGTTTGTTCCCATCCGGAGTATAAACATAGGCTCTTACTCCACACCGCCCATTGGGATTCGTGAAAATCCCCTGTCCCTTCTCATTCCATTTCAGATCCGTCGCCTTCGGAATCTCCTTCTTCTGAGCTTCCGCCGCTGTGGACAACTCTGCCTCCTGCTGCCCGCTCTCCGCAGCCCTCACCGGAACGCCTTCATACCCGCTGCAGACCAGTACGGCTCCCCCCAATACGGCTGCCAGCATTTTCCAACCTTTTCTCATGCCTTTCTCCACCTTTCTGATACGTACTTTGTGTTGCATAATATAAAACAACCTGTCATAAATCATGCAAACCATAACTTATTATAGCTGGTTTTGTGTCAAAAAGGTCTGCCCACAGCAGATTTTACTTTAAAAACAGTCCATCCACATTCTGCCGCGCATAATCAAATCCCCCATGGGGCAGCTCAACACAGCCCATGAGGGATATCAATTTACTCCATCATCTCCCGCAGCACTTCTTTCGCCTTTTCCAGCTGATTGTCCGGATGATCTTCACTGCTGTAATAAGCTTCTCCGTCGAATTCGCATACTACATCCGGCTCCACGCCGATGCCATGTATATTATTGCCCTTCGGCGTGTAATAAGCACTGATGGTAACTTTTACCGCAGAACCGTCCCGAAAGGGAATAATCTGCTGCACAATGCCTTTTCCGAATGTGGTGGTACCTACAAGCGTCCCCAGCTCATAATCTTTAATTGCTCCCGCCATAATCTCTGAAGCACTGGCAGAGTTCATATCAATCAGCACCACCAGCGGTACCTTCAGCTTCCTGCTTCCGTCACAGGCGTATTCGGACCGCTTTCCGTTTTTGTCTTCCGTATATACAATCATTCCCTTGGGAAGAATCATCCTGGCCATTTCCACCACAGCATTCAGGCTTCCTCCGGGATTTCCCCGCAGATCCAGAATCAATCCCTTCATGCCGGAACCTTTCACTGTTGCAAGAGCATCGGCAAACTGATCGATGGATACCTCGTCAAATTCCGTTATCTGTATATATGCCATATCATCTTCCAGCATGGTATATTCCACGGTAGGTGTTTCCACCTGCCTCCGGGTCACGCTGACTTCCAGATAATCGGAAGCTCCCTCCCTGATAATGGTCAGAACCACATTTGTATCTTCAGGTCCTTTAATCAGGCTCACAACTTCGGTCAGAGTCATTCCATAAGTTGCAGTCCCGTCCACTTCATATATCAGATCATTGGCCCGCAAATCCACCTCTTCCGAAGGGGCTCCTTCAATAGTTCCGCTGATCTTCGGAAGACCCGTAGCGGTATCCAGCTGAATATATGCGCCGATGCCATAATAAATCCCCTCTGTCTGGTCCATCAGCACGGCAAGCTCTTCCACAGAATAATACTCGGAATAAGGGTCTCCCAAAGCCGCTATCATACCCTTGTATATTCCGTCCTGAAATTCCTCATTCGTGACTTCCCCTAGATAAAAGTACTTGTTGACGGTACTCTCCAGATTCTGCAGTTTCGTGAGTACAGACTCATCGATGGCAGAGCCTTCCTTAAACCGGAACTGCTCATCGGACTGCCGCGGGGCTTCCATTAGTTTCTGAATATAAAGTCCCAGATAACAAATGGCGAAAATCATCAGCGCCCCCGCAATCCCCGTAATCAGACCTCCGAGGAAAAGCCCTTTGCCGCTTCCTCTCTCCCCCTTTACCGGCTGAACAGGACGGGGGGGCACCGGGTAACCATATCCCGGCCGGTTATCATACATTTGATTGTTGTTCATCTGGTTATTGTACATCTGCTCATCATTCACCTGATTGTCACTCCTTGAGCCAGGCGGTATATCCCTGTTGTTTCCGGAGATATTGTCAAAATATGCATCATTTCTGTCTGTCATAACATTCACATCCTTCCTGCTATTCCTTCAGATAATTCCATGGAGACACATAAGAACCATTCAGCCGCACACTGAAATGCAGATGATTTCCGGTGGAGCGGCCGGTGCTCCCCACCGCAGCAATGGTATCTCCCCGTGCCACAATATCATCCTTCTTCACATACAGCGCCGATGCATGCATGTATATGGTATACAGGCCATCCCCATGATCAATGAAACAATAATTACCCATGCTGGTACTATAGGCCGCCGCCACCACCTTTCCGTCATAGGCGGCATAGATAGCCGTCCCGGCCGGCGCGGCAAAGTCCACCCCATTGTGAAACTGTTCCACACCAAGAATGGGATGCATTCTCATTCCATAGTCATCGGACATTCTCGTATAGGAAGCCATGGGAAACTTAAACATACCACCATCATATTTCAGTACAGAAGCATTGCTTGCAATCAGTTTTCTTCTCTCCTCTGCCACCGCCGCCTCAAGAAGCTTGATTTCATCCTCCTGAGCCTTGATTTCCGCTTCATATTCCTGAATGGCTTTTTCCTTATTATTGATATCTGCCTCGTAAGCAGTGATATCTCTATGTTTCTGTTCGATTAATTCTTCCAGGTTCTGCTGCTCCGCCTCCACGCCCGCTTTGGTCTCATCCAGAATCTCCTTCTCCAGCTCCAGATCTTCCTTACACAATTCCACATATTCTCTGACCATCCTGTAATTCTGCCACATTGCCTGGTCATAAGAGGCAACCCGCTCTTCATGGTCCGCCTTATTCAGAAAATCCCCCATACTTCTGGACTGCAGCAGCAAATCCAGGATACTGGGCGTTCCGGTCTCATACATTAATCTTATATGCACAATCATGGATTCTTTCTGATTTTCTTCCCTTTCCAGCGCCTCCTCCAGTTCTTCTTCCGTCTGGCGGATTTCCTCCTCTTTCGCACTGATCTGCGCTTTCAGTGCGGCAATGTTCTGTTCTATCAGTTCCAGCTCTCCATCCAGCTGTTTCACATAATCTTTCAGATTATTTTTCTGACTTTCCAGATTCTTTTTTATTTCCTTCAAATCACTGAGACCGCCCTGCAGGGCTTTTTTCTCCTCTTTTTTCTGAGAAATCTGATTTTCTTTCTCCCGAATACTGTCCGAGGTAACAGCGGAGGTTTTACCGGACGCAAACGCCCGCATTGGCAAAGCTCCCTGCCGCCACAATATTCCTCCCCACAACAGAACCAATCCGCACAGTGCAAGGCATAATTTCCATTTTTTCTTCATAGGCTCACTCTACACCCGCAAATGCTTTCTGACCGTCGTGATACTTCCCAAAAACCCAATCCCCACACCTACGCCCATAGATACCGGCGTCAGAACATGAAATATCTCCTCCGCCGGCAGAAAATTCAGAAAATTGCTGAGAATAGAAAATCTCTCCGCAATATAATTGAGCGCATAATTATAAATACTGTAAATCAGCCCCAGCGGCAGCATGGCTCCCAGAAGTCCGATCAGCATTCCCTCCAACACAAAAGGGGACCTGACAAAAAAGTCTGTGGCACCAATATATTTCATGATATTGATTTCTTCCGAACGAACGGAGATACCAATGGCCACAGTATTGCTGATCAGGAAAATGCTGACTGCCAGTAAAATCACGATAATGCCAAGGGATACATAGGCGATTAACAGGTTAGCACCGCTGAGTGTGTCCGCAGTCAGCGCCGAATAATTGACTCTGCTCACCTCAGGAAAGGATTCAAGCCACGTAACCAATGCGTTCTGCAACGATACATCACTGAGAAAAATTTCGTAGCTGTGATCCCCTTTTAAAGGATTCTCCAGAAACCCCAGAGAATACGCCTGAAACTCTTCCCCAAATCTTTCTTTCGTAAAATTTTCCCAGGCTTCATCGTCGGAGACGAATTTCACATCCGAAACTTCAGCCCGATTGGCAATCATCTGTCCGATCTCTTCTATCCGTTCGTCCGTAGGAAGCATTCCTTCCTCATGAGGCTTGCCCAATTTTTCGCACTGATCCCATTCACTGTGGAAAAATACCGTTACAGATACTCCCTCCTCAGCTTTCATCACAATACTGCGGAAGTTAGCCACAACGGAATAAAACAGACCGAACAGAAACAGGCATGCGGCTATAGTGGCAATGGAAGCCAAAGAATACCACTTATTGCGGAAAATATTGACAAAGCCCTGTTTTATCGTATAAAACAAAGTACTAATCTTCATCGATATACTCCCCTCCTTCCGCATCGCTGATAATAATGCCCCGCTTCATGGTTATCACCCTCTTGTGCATGGCATTGACAATTTCTCTGTTGTGCGTAACCACCACCACCGTAGTTCCGTTCTGATTAATTTCTTCCAGCAATGTCATAATTTCCCAGGAGTTCTTGGGATCCAGATTACCTGTGGGCTCGTCTGCCAGCAGTATGGAAGGATTATTCACCAGAGCTCTGGCCAGTGCCACTCTCTGCTGCTCACCTCCTGACAACTGTCTGGTCTTCGCCTTATACTTCCCTGCCAGCCCCACTGTAGCAAGGATAGTGGGCACATTTCTTCTGATTTCAATAGAGGGAACCTCGATAATCCGCTGGGCAAATGCCACATTTTCATACACGTTCCTGTCATTCAGCAGCCGGAAATCCTGGAATACCACACCCAGATTCCGTCTGAATTTAGGCACCTGTCTGTGCTTCAGTTTCGCTAGATCACTGCCCATTACATAAACACTGCCGCTGGTAGCGGTAAGCTCCCGCAACAGAAGTTTAATCAATGTAGATTTGCCGGAACCGCTGTCCCCTACAATAAAAACAAACTCTCCCTTTCCTATCCCCAGTGTAATTCCATTGAGAGCCGGCGCCCCTTTGGAATAGACCTTGCTTACATTATCCAGATAGATAATGCCGTGGTCCTCTATAAATTGTTCCCGCTTTCTCCAGGATAGTTCTCTTTTGGTCATCATTTTCCTCCATGCCAAAACCCACCGCCGCTTCAGAAGTCAGCGCTTTCCATATACTTCATATACTTTACAACCATAAGCGCTATCTTGAAGGTAATGGCATCCTCAAAAATACGCAGATCCAGTCCCGTACTTTTCTGCAGCTTATCCAGCCGATATACCAGAGTATTCCGGTGAATGAACAGTTGACGTGATGTCTCCGATACATTCAGGCTGTTTTCAAAAAATTTATCAATTGTGCTCAGCATCTCCTCATCAAAATCATCCGGGCTTCTCCCCCCGAAAATCTCACGGATAAACATTTTGCACAAAGGTATGGGCAGCTGATAAATCAGACGCCCTATTCCAAGCTCGCTGTAGGCAATAATTTCTCTCTCATCAAAAAATATTTTGCCCACATCCAGCGCCATCTTCGCCTCTTTATAAGAGCGGCTTACCTCCTTGATTTCCTGGATCACCGTTCCATAGGCAACGCGCACATCCCGGATCCCCTCTTTTTTCAGATAGGACCAAAGCGCCTTCGCCGCTTTGTCCATCTCTTTCAGGGAGTCTCCGTCCGTGAGCTCTTTTACAATAATGACATTGTTTTCATCTACTTCCGTCACGAAGTCCTTGCCGTTTCCCCTGTAGTGCGCTCTCGCCAGCTCCAGCACATTGCTGTCACGGCCGCCGGGCACCTCCACAATCAGAACCGCTCTGGGAACATCCGTCTGAATATGCAGCTTTTTGGAACGACTGTATATATCCACAAGAAGCAGATTATCCAGAAGCAGATTCTTGACAAAATTATCCTTGTCAAACCGCTCCTTATAAGCCACCAGAAGATTCTGCAGCTGGAAAGCCGCCATCTTGCCAATGGTATAGACATCCTCCGCCGGGCCGCTGGCAATCAGTACATATTCCAGCAGCTGTTCATCAAAAATCTTAAAAAACTGGTACCCCTGTACCTCCTGAGAATCCGCCGGCGAAGCGGCAAATTCCACCGCTGCTCTGGATACACTGCTCATGTCAACTGTAGAAGCCACCTCGTTGCCGTCAACATCCAGGACACAAAACTCCACTCTCGCAATTCCCTTCAGGCCATCAATTGTGTTCTGCAAAATCTGATTCGATATCATTAACCCCGCTCCTTTTTGCCATCCAGACCAACCTGTGTCACATACAGCGCTACCCTGCCGCTCTCAAACCTGTAAATTTTCAAAGCAGTTGCTCTCAAATCATTTATGAAAAAACGTATAAATGTTCATCCATGGGTATAATGGAAACAAGCAACGCTGTATACATACAAATGTACAAAAAATACAGCAAAAAAGCAATAGGTTTTTAATAACTTTAACAAAAAACTGTAAAAAATACGAAAACCCGTTTATACCCTGATATCAAAATTCGCTCCCACATAAGGGTTCACGCTCAGCTCCATTGCCGCGGCATCAATCATCTCTACGATTCCCGCCCCCAGCGCCTCACTGGTATCCATTGCCTTGCTCAGTACTGCCGTTCCTATCTGCGGCAGCTCAGAAACATTTGCCAGAGCCACACCTGTAATATCCATTTTGTTTTACCTCCTTTTATCCTGTATCTGCCTCCTGCCGTTTACTCTTTAAACAGTTCTGCAGATACAATCTCCCTTAAATTCTATTTTTCTTTCTTTATAAAGTTTCCCTACAGCCCGTTTAAATTCGTTTTTGCTCATCCCGGTCTCCTGTTTGATAAGCTCGGGAGATGCTTTGTCATTAAAGGGCAGCACACCGTTCCGGTCCTGAATCATGGCATAGATCTTCTCCGCATCCTTATCCATCTGCAGGTATGCCTTGTCTCTGATGCTCAGCGTCAGTCTGCCATCCTCCCGCACTTTGACCACCCGTGCCGTGATATCCTGTCCCAGTTCCGCCTTGCCGTACAGTTCCTTCAGCGGAATCAATGCGGAATAGAGATTATCCACCGCCACAAAGGCCCCAAAGTTGTCACTCATCTCATAGACGCGCCCTGTCACTCTGTCATCCAGTCCATAAGGACTGTCCGTGCGCAGATTTTCATATACGTTCATGGTAGCACACAGACGCTCGCTTTTATCTATGTATAGAGAAACCAGAACCCTGTCCCCCTGCTCCACCTTTCCCCTTTGCTGCCTGAACGGAAGCAGAAGGTCCTTCTCCAGTCCCCAGTCCAGAAAAGCCCCGATTTTTCCTGTCTGTGCCACATCCAGCTCCGCCACCTGCCCCATCTGCAGTTTTGGTTCCCTCACAGTCGCGATCAGCCTGTCACGAGAATCTCGGTAAATAAATACTGTCACCGCATCTCCTATTTCACTTCCTGCCGGCACCTGCTTTGCCGGCAGGAGGACAACCTCCGACTTCTCTTCGGGGGAAGCCGCCAGATATACACCAAATTCCACTTTCCTTACAATAAACAGTTCCTGTCTTTCTCCCAGACGAATCATTTCTGCCTCCTTCACAGCCACAGTTTTCCCCGGCTCTCATGAAAATTCCACCGCCACATAAGGTTTCCCCGCCTCATCCCGCAGAGCAATCACAAATCGCTTCTCTTCCTCCGCTGCAAAAGGAAACAGCTGATCATCGAGGAAAGCCTGTTTCTTATACTCCGCCCGAATCTGCCTGACCGGAAATTTCTCCGGCAGAAAATCCATGGCAATGTTCACAAACTGCTGATTGTTCACATGATAATTCGTGTCCAGATGGTGCTTTTTTACCATCACCGGCTCTCTCTGCACAGCATTTTCCGGAACCACAATCTTACGCGGCGCATATTCCATATCCAGCTTTTCCTCCAGATGATACCCTTCCCGCATTTCTTCCGGAACAACCGTAGGTTTTCCCGTCTCCGTGTCCAGCAGACTCCAGAGTGAATTTGCTTTCGCAATGCAATCTCCTCTTTCATCTATCATGACAAAATTACGAAAACCCAGAAATCCCTTCATCTCATAAGGCAGCGTGCCTATAGTCACCTTTTCACAGAGCTTTGGATAACGTTCCGCCACAATCTGCCAGGAAGAAAGCACCCATACCATATGCCTTTCCTTCAAATAATCCAGCCCTAACCCCAGTTCTTCCGCCTGAAAGGTAGAGCAATCCTGAAAATAGTTGATAAGGGAAGCTATGGTAAGCTTCCCTTCGCTATCCGTCTCACTATACCTGATTCTGCTTTCAAATGTGTACATTATAAAACCCTCTCAGTTACCGGCAGGCTTCTGCTGTCCGAATTACTCTCTATTCTACATCACCAGCTGGACGATAATCATCACAATCCAGAAGAGACAATATACTATCATACCCGCATTCAGAATCACAGTGCGAAATCTCTTCCCCCTTGGAATCATAACCATACCTCTGTTCAGGGTAAATCTCTTCTTCACCAGATTTACAACGATCAAAATACCGCCTGCAATCAGCATTCCTATCACGAAGATCAGGAAAACCATATACGCAATCCAACCACTCAGATGCTCCATGACATAGCTCATCAGTGTCTCAGCATCCATACCTTCCGAGACAATCCGCATATACTCATCGATATTCACCTTTTCCATCAGCCATTTGCTGACCACACCACCCACAAAATTGATTATCATATGAAGGGCAATGGTAATCTTCAGATTTCCTGTCTTCACATACAGAAAGGCCAGAAATACCCCCAGGGAAAAAGCATAGGCAAACTGGTTCAGATTTCCGTGGAACAGGCCGAACATCAGACCTGACACCAAAATAGCTGTCCCTTCTCCGTAGCGGACAGTTCTGTCCACAATCAGCTTACGGAATATATATTCCTCCATAATCGGCGCACAGATCACCATTACAAGGAAAACCAGCCACATACTGGTAGAAGTTGCAATATCGCTGATCACATTGTCCACTGCGCTGCCCTTTAGAATGCCGATAATAGTTGTTATAATATTACCCACAATATTGGACGCATACATGACTGCAAAGCACATAATGACGGACACAAGAAAGGGACCTGCCTTCATACTGTGCCGTTCCAGCCTGTCGCCCGGGACAATTCTCACCAGAACAATCAATAACGGCATTCCTGCCAGATACATGGGAACCGAAGAAAACAGAAGGGCCACATCCGGATTTATCAGCCACTCCGGTCTCAGCACTCCCACAATAATGGCAGGAATCAGCTGCACCGCATAAAGTAAAATCGTCCCCAGGACAAACATCCCTCCCAACATCGAAAAATGCTTCCTGGCCGCTTTCAGTTCGTCTGCTTCCCTCCTGCTGTCAACCGGCATATATCCATTCATTCCATCCATAATTTCACCCCTCGTTTCGTCTTCCTGTTCCGCATTCGATATATCTCTTCCCGGAATGTATATTCCATATACCTTTTCCTATCCTGCGATGCAGGGATCAAAAGAAAACCTGTGAAAAGTTTATCATAAACCTACGTTTTTGTACAGTATATTTCAAAGGATTTCCGGCGCCTGCAGATAATATGGCAATGCGCAGACATACACCGTGATCAGCAGAGACGCTGCAATTCCAGTCAGCAGCACCGCACACAGAACCTTTTTCACCCCTGAGGAACTTTTCCTCCACAGAGGAAATTTTTCCACGCCCCGGCCCACATAATACATAAAAGGAATCACCCCCGGCAGAATATAACGCCCCTGTGCCTGATAATCCACCGTATAGGCATAGCGAATCAGCAGAATCAAAGGCATCAGCATACAAAATACCATAACCAGGTGAAACAGCTTACAGCGCCATCGCAAAGTCTCCTGCTCCCTTTTCTCCTGCCCTCTGAAAAACAACATACTGAATACACCCGCACTAAAGAGAATCCGGTAAAACCAGTAAACGCTTCTCCGACTATACAGACTGGCAGAGCCGTAACTTGCAATAAAGCTGTCGCCGAGGCTTTGAAAAAATCCTGTTTTAAACAGCATTTCGGTCAGAGGTTTCCCCTGACTGTAATAAGTCTCTCTCTCAATTCCGAAAGACTTCACGAAATTCTCCTTCGTGGTAAGGCCAATAATATCGCCGTCATACAAAATATAATTTCTGATAAAGGACCAGCTGACACACATAAGTACCAGAACCCCTATGGGAATTCCCTTTTTCAGGAAATTCCTCCAGTCATATCGCCATCTGCCGTCTCTTTTTTCCAGAAAATAAGCGGCAAACAGCACAATACTGCCCAAAATGAATCCATATGCATTATAATATGACAAGGCGCAGAGAATCACTCCTGCTGCCAGAAATCCGCAGGACTTTCTGGAAAAACCGTCTCCATAGCCGCACACCAGCCCATACAGCATCAGCGCTGTGGAAAGCAAACACATGGAATCCGGATTCACATAGGTGTGCAGAAAGAGACTCTGGGGCAAAAAAGTCACCAGAAAGCAGAAAAGCCACCGCACCAGGTCATCCCGGAACAGCTTCTTCCCCAGAAGCCAGACCAGCACAGCCATACAGAGGCCAATGGCTACATTGACCAGCCTGGCCGCATACAGAAGCGCCAGCGGCGAATCCGTAAAAAGATTGACGAACCGCATGACATAACCCTGCAGCATATAGGGAAGCAGAGTATAAAAACCATACGTCCATCTGCATTCCCCGCTGAAAAGCTCCTCCTCAAATCCGGTGGGAAGCGTTCCATGATTGCAGATATACAGAGGCACTTTATATCGCGAATGTTCATCCGGCGGATTACACAGTGAGGGGAGAGTATCATTCAAAGGCTGATTCAGCGCAATTGTCAGCGCCGCTGTCAGGTAAAGCGCAAAATACAGCAACAGCAGAAGCTTCTCCCATCGTCCTTTTTCCATTCTCATCCTGTTCATCCCTTCCTCCCTTCCCAGAATTCATGTACCAGACTGCGATACCCCCAATTCTTCAAAGTCTCATAGTCTATCCTGTAATTTCCTTTATAGTGTCGTCCCGTCACAGCATAACGAATATATTCCTGCATATATTCATCTATTATCCGCAGTCCTCTGTCTGTGTCCAGATTGAGCAGAAACCATCTGCACCAGGTAAAATATGTCAGATTCTTATCCCGCTGCCAGCGCCGCAGGGCATCCCGATACCCGAACCCCAGAAATTCCCAGTATTCTCCTGGACCCGCTGTTTTTACTTTTCCGGATTCACTGTCAGGCAAAGCTCCCGCAGCTGTGTATAAAGCTGCTCCTGCCGCCATGGACAGTGGTCTGCCGGCGGCTTCAATTTAATGAAATAAAAAAAGAAAGAGAAAACGCTTTGAAGAAATAAGCGATGCTTATTTCCAGACCAGGCTGAACATATCCCCGCCGCCCGCAAAACATTTTACCGGAATATGCTTTACCCTACACGGGCGCAGCAATGCTGCATTCTCTTTCTTTTTTATCTCATTTATTTATTATTCCTTTTCAGGCCCGCCGTCAAATCCCGATATTCTCCCGGAAACGCTGCGAAATATATTCCGGGCGATTCTCCATATAATCCATAAAATTCATATAGGGTATCTTTTTCAGCTCACAGGCCATCCTCGCAAGCCGCACATCCCTTCGACAATACGCATTACCCTCTCTCTGCCTGCTTTCCGCATGTGAATGCACAATGTCCTGTTGCCGTTCCCGGCGACGCTTTTTTCATTAGCATATCATACCATATGCCGGTGACAAATGCAAGGCTGACGAACAGCCCCCGGAAGATTTCTCCGGAGGCTGTACAGATAAGATAATTCTGAAATTTCAATAAATCCCTGTGGCTTACATCAGTTCTGAAAGACAGCCATCCTTCAGGAATACAGGAATCTCCTCCAGCGGCGCATCAAATGTATATTCAGCTCCCCCCGCATATACTTTTCCATCGTTGATGTTCCTCCAGTTTCCTTCCGGCAGATAGACCTGTCTCTTTCTCATATCCTCATATAGCACAGGCGCTATAAGGATTTTGCTTCCCAGCATAAATTCATCGCTGATCTGCCATGCTGTCCTGTCATCCGGATATTCATAGAAGAGCGTACGGATAACCGGAGTCCCCTTCTCATGCACTTCCTTCATCAGTTCTGTCAGATAAGGGCGCATCTTCTCCCGGAGCATCATATATTTTGTGAAAATGGCAAGCGCCTCTTCCCCATAACTCCAGACCTCATTATCGGAACCGCTGAACAGTCTGCGGCTCATGGAACCTTCCACTGCATAAGGAGATTCTTTTTCCACAAATGGCAGCCTTGAACCGTGCATTCTCATAACAGGGCAGAACGTGGCATATTGAAACCGTTTACTATCATAAAAATCCGGGAACCGACGCTTTTGTTTTTTATCATAATTTCCCACCTCAAAAAATTCGATAGTCAGCAAACTTGTGTGCGAGTAAATAAGAAACTGAAATCAGAACCAGACTTACCACGGATTTCAGCAATCCCGCACAGGATGCCAGGCTGTACTGTACATTCACAAGACCGATTCTGTAGACCCAGGTGTCAATGATATCCGCCGTGGAATAGACTGATGCATTATACATATTGAATACCTGATCAAAGCCTCCGTTCAGAATGCTTCCCAGGGACAGCGTTCCCATCAGCACCACCGTAGGAATCAATGAAGGAAGCGTAATATACCGGATCAGCTTCCATCTGCCGGCCCCGTCAATCGATGCCGCCTCATACAGATTGGGGTCAATACTTGTGAGGGCCGCCAGATAGATCACCGCTCCGTAACCGAACTCCTTCCACACATCCGTGCCGATGAGCAGCTGTCTGAAGATATCCGGCTCTCCCATAAAGACCACCGGCTCTGTCCCGAACATTCCCAGAACAGCATTTACCACTCCCTGATATCCGAAAATATTGGACATGATATTCGCAAGAATTACCCAGGAGATAAAATGCGGCAGATATACAATAGTCTGTACCACCTTTTTAAACCGAAGGTTTACCACTTCATTTAACAGAATCGCAAATACAATAGGAATCACCAGATTCAAAAACAGTTTTCCTCCCGCTATGATCAGCGTATTCTTAAGCACCCTCCTGGCGTCGCTTAGCCGCCACAGATATTCGAAATTCTCCAGTCCCACCCATTCTGAGCCAAACCATCCTCTGCTGGGTGAAAAATCTTCAAATGCCATGATAATTCCCACCATGGGAACCACGCTGAACAGAAAAATCCAGACAAATCCCGGAAGTACCATCAGCCAGTAGTGTACCTGCAGAGAAAGCTTCCCTCTTTTTCCATTGGTCTCTTTTTCTATTTGACCCTTTTCCTGTCCCAAAACAATTGTTTCTTTTTCCCGCTGCAAAACACCTCCTCCTTTCTGCCGCAATAAAATATTTTTGATACTATCAAAATTTCATGGTCTTTTCCCCTTATTTTTCTTTTTATTCTTTCTGCGAGATATAGCTTTCTTATTTCTCTGCTATTTTGTCAATTATCCGGATTTTATTTGAATTCAGATTGACTAATTGTATATATTTGACATCAAATTGGGTTGTTTGTTATTTATTATAGTTTTTTTCTGACTTATGTGTTATAATTTTCCCATCAGAATATATGATGTTTTTGATATGTCAAAGAAAGGAACCCATATGAGCAACCCCATCCAGGAAAAAATCGTACACGGAGAGAAGCTTTTCCCTTTTGCCTCCTATGAGTTCACCCCTGCTTTTCCCCCTGAACTGTTCACCGCACACTGGCATTCTGATTATGAAATCATCTATATGCAGAAAGGAGCCGTCAACTTCGGCATCAACGGAATTTCATATCCGTTATCCGCTCACCAGGCGCTGATGGTAAATCCTTACCAGATTCACTATTCCATCTCCGCCAATACATCGGATTTCAGCTTTACAAGCATCGTTTTCGGGAACTCCCTGGTATTCCCCAGCACGGAATCCCGTATTTATACCAGATATATTCATCCCAGTGCCAGAGAATATATCCGCTTCTTCCCGGTGCTGACTCAGGAAACTGCTTCCGGTATGGACAGCCTGAAAAGCATTGAAAAAATATGCCTTCTGGACAAATCCAGACCCCTCTGCTATGAAATGGAAATCCAGATTCTTCTCCTCTCTGTGTTCTGCAGCCTGCTTCGTGCAAACGCATACGACATGGAAATCAGAGAGGATTTTCACACCCTCTCTTATGTGCAGGAACTGCTTTATCTTCTGAGAAAAAATTTCGCGGAAGATATAAAGCTGGAGGTCCTTGCCCAGAATATGAATATCAGTTACGAGCACCTTTGCCGCTCTTTTAAAAAAGTGGTGGGAAAATCTCCAAAGAAATTTCTGAATGATCTGCGATTTCAGCACGCGGTCTATCTGATGAAGACTTCCGAACATCAGACGATTGCTGAAATCGCTGAATCCTGCGGTTTTTCCGATATGAGTTATTTTGCAAAACGCTTTCGGCAGAAAACCGGCAAAACGCCGTCCGAATACAGGAATCATATGGCCGGAGAATAATTGGGAGCTTGCTTTACTTATTTTATAGCTTGTAGTTGCAGGATTCCATTTTTTATTTTATTACAGTGTATTATTCTCAATTCCTTTTGCTTCAAATACGATACCTGTTATTCCTATTCCCACAGAATGCCATTGAACCATTGCATTTTCGAATTTATTCCATTTATCACGCAAAGCAGAAAAATATATACAGTAGTATTGGCTTATTTTCCATTTCCTCCATCTAAGCATTAATTCAACAGTATATATGCCAATCGCGAGCAAATTTTTGAAAGTCATAGATTTTGGAACTCATGGCACGGTCAACATTTTCAGGGGGACATTCGCCGTGTTCTGTCAGTGCTGCAATTACTTTCTGCCTGATTTCTTCCTGCACCGCATCCGGCATTGCTGCTATATAG
>CAJUQT010000057.1:0-3187 GCA_910588225.1 uncultured Acetatifactor sp. | reverse complement strand
TTTGTTTTCCTCACTGGCTAATTCCACCAGTTCGTTTAGGAACTCAATCAGCTCCCTTTTTGTAAAGCCCATCTGTAAATCCTCCTTCTCAAAACAAAAAGGCAGGACCAGATTAGCATTGCACAAACGGATTATCTGTTTAGAGAGCCAATTTAGTCCTACCTAAATCTTTGTTATTTTATTTCACCTCGCTTGTAGCAGTTGATGAATATTGGGCAGATGATGGTATTGCGCCTGAATGGAGATTGGACAAACATATTGGAAAGGCTATTAAATAACCTTCAGCAGAAACCTTTCTCCTTCATAAGTCCGTACCGGGTTCCCTCTGACAATGCGGTAGTGCTCTATCCACGCGGCGCCAGCCTGCCGTTCCTGCTGCTCTTTCCGCAGACAGGCGAGCTTCTCCTGCATCCTCTCCATGGCAATCTGCTTATTCCGGAACTGGCTCCTCTCCTCTGTGGACTGGGTCACAATTCCCGTAGGAATGTGTATGACCCGCACTCCAGTCTCCACCTTATTCACATTCTGGCCTCCCTTTCCTCCACTGTGGAACTTCTCGATGCGGTATTCCCCATCTGACGCCATCTGAACTGCCTCCGAGATGATGCTCACGTCCACATACCAGTTCTTCCTTTTATGGTTCCTGCGGAAAGGGCTCCTGCAGATCCACAGCACCGTCCCCTCCAGGCCGCTCAGGTCATGTTCTGTCCGAAAACGGACGGAATCCAGGCAGCCCCTCTCATGGCCTTTGGTCTCTGACAGGATTTCCAAATCCCCATATTCTCTTTTAAGCGCCTCAAGCAGCTTCGCCACCGCCAGCTGGCATTCGGCGGGCCCCTGTCCTGCACTGATCTGAATTATCATAAACCTGCACCTCTTAATTTCTGTTTTATGGTTGATTACCTACTGTTTTCATTACTATAAAAGTCCCTGTGCCATTCCTGCACTCTGCAGGCAATAATTTCAGGATTTATTTCGCGACAGTTCTCTGCCTCCTGCCTTGTAATTATAGACTGGCTTCAGGATTTCCATTATCTGAACGGTATCTCCGATCTGCTCGACAATCTCCGCAAGGGAACGATAGGCAAAGGGAGCTTCGTCCAATGTGTCCGCCCCTACGCAGCTGCTGTAGATACCCTTCATTTCCTTTTTGAAGTCTGATACGGTATACCGGCTTTTTACGTCCTCGCGCTTCAGCCTCCTGCCGGAACCGTGAGGCGCCGAGCGGTTCCAGTCCTCATTGCCCAGTCCCACGCCCAGAATCATGCCGTCCCGCATATTCGCCGGGATGATTACCCGGGCTCCCTTTTGGGCTGCGATACTTCCCTTTCGGAGCACCCCGGAAGCGTCCAGATAGTTATGCGCCACTGAGAACTGCTCTGAGGCCTTCCATTTCATGCCCTTCAGGATTTCCCTTACAATGACCTGCCTGTTCAGTTCGGCATAGTCCTGGACGGTCTGCACGTCCTCCATGTAGGCTTCTTTTCCAGCCCCTTCCAGGCAGCTCATGTAATAGGGGACCTCCATCCCCTGCTCTTTCAGGGACGTACTGGCAAGCTTTGTGTAATATTCTGCCACTTCCTCCCCCAGATGCCTGCTGCCCGTGTGTACCACCAGATACAGACTGCCGTCCTCTCCTCTGTCAAGCTCAATGAAATGATTTCCTCCGCCAAGGGTGCCCAGACTTCTCTCCGCCCTCTGTCTGTTGATATGCCTGACGCAGTGAAGCTGTTCACAGGAAAATCCTTCCGCCATATGGTGGGGTTCTTTCCTTATGGCGAACCCAGACGGCACATTCTCCCGGATGACCCGGTCCAGCTTCTGGAACTCTGCGGTATTCTTATTCAGTTTTACACAGGTCATACCGCAGCCGATGTCCACCCCCAGCAGCTGGGGGATTACTTTGTCTGTAACTGTCATGGATAAGCCGATGGGACCCACCCTGCCGGGATGGATGTCCGGCATCAGGCGTATTTTGCTGCCCTCTGCCACCTGGTTGTCGCATATCATCTTCACCTGTGCCTGAGCATATTCTTCCACGTCATCCGTAAATATCTTCGCTTCGGCGTAAATGCCTTTTACTGTCTTCATATTATTTTATCTCCTTAAAAATGGGCGCAAAAAAGCACCCCCAAAGGTGCTGCCACGGCAAGGATATCTTAATAAAAGCTTTGATGCCTGTCAGGAATAGCCTGTTCAAGCCAAAACTATCTATCATACCTGCGGAGCGCTGTACCTTTGATTGTCAGTTCCTCTATTCTGTTCTGATGTTGTCTGTTGCGACTCTGCATGGTAAGCCCTCCTTCCTGAATCTCTTTTTATTTTGGTGACAAATTCATGGTAACACAAAGGCTGAGGATTGGCAAGCAAAAAAGACTTCCTGCCTATCCATTGGCCTTAAACACAGACTTTTTATGCTTCTCTTCTCCTGTCTCAACCTGTATAATACCCCAGCACTGCAGCAAATCTGGCAAATCGGCTCGCTTCTTCCTGATTCCTGTTTCACTGTCCTCGACTTTTGACAATCTGAATTTTAGATACTGACAGCAAAATAGCATTCAACATCTCATGTAACGAAACGGCTCCATTCCAGGTTTTTCGCCATAGTAGACAACCACTGTGATAACAGGTACCAGTTTAAGCATGGCGTAATGAATATAACCCTGATTTCCCACGCCCAGAATCACGAATTCCACTCCCAGCGCAGAAGACTTCTTCCTGACTTTGACACTGTCTCTTGAAGCTGTAATAGATTCCGCATACTCCCGGTGCTCTAACACAGTGGATTCCTCCGTGTCAAGTTCCTCCAGTTCTTCTGGAAAAATCATCTGCTCCCCATGAAACAGTACCGCATTAAAAAAATCGGCAAACCGTTCATTATCACTCCAATAATTTTTCAATACAGTATCGGGCTTCAACGCCTGCTTTTTCTCACGCATTACACGTCTCCTTCCCGTATATTTCAGTATACTATACCATTTTGGTTCTTCCAATACCGACAACTCAAAATACACGACAAACGCATGAATTATTACAACCACTCAACTTTGATTTTCTGGATTTTTTACATTCAAAAAAGAAGCGTGTTCACAATTTATTTACTCATGCGTTTGTCGTGCAAAGGCCCGGAGACTCAAATGTTTACGGTTAGAGGGAAGTAATTTCAGATTAGGCGGTATAGCCCCAA
>CAJUQT010000056.1 GCA_910588225.1 uncultured Acetatifactor sp. | reverse complement strand
AATCTGCCGGAGCTGATCAGCATCTGGAAGGAAGCGGCGGACATTCAGACGGCGGCGGTGCTCCTGGTCCGAAGCAACCCATTCCTGTCCCCTGCCCGCCTAAGCCCAAAAAATAATTTACTTAGCCTTTTCCCCTTTCTTTTTTTGAGGAAAAGGCTTTTTCCCCATTAACAGCCAAAACTGACAGTAATCGCACCGTGTAGCCGGATTTCTTTTTAAAATACTTACAATACCCTGTCTGTACGCACACATTCCAACCGCACATCCCAAAATAAATGCCGCAACCGCAACTTCCGTTTCCCTCACCTCCCTCCTATACCGGCTCCCGTGGCCTTAAGAACTTATCTGTGTTCACTCCTGATTTTATTGTAATCCCCTGCTTTCTCCTTTATACTGTTCTTACAGGCCACTGCCATGGCTGAGTACATATGAAAGGAGAGCCTATGAAAAGATACTATATCGACTTAAGGCTTTGCGGTCAGCCAGAGCATGACCGCATCAAAAAGCTGATAGAAATGCTGGCATGGGATGTCTATTCTATTGCAGGCGTTCCAAAAGTCTATGAATTCATGTGGGACAGCGAGGAATCCGTTTTAGAGATTCCCGGAATTCCAGCAAAGCTGATCAGCTCATATCCTCCGCAAAATATGTGACCTCAATTTTTTCCGCCTGCGGGTCGTAATCCGCTACGACCCGTATCTTCATGTTTTTGTCCGCCCGGAAAGCATCCATCAATGGATTCGTGCCACGGTTCAACAAAGCAATCAGCTTCTCGCAGAAAAGCCTGTCAACCTTATATGTCCCTCTTTTTTCCACTCCTCCCCACCTCCCTCCTATACCGGCTCCCGTGGCCTTAAGAACTTATCTGTGTTCACTCCCAATGCCCAGAAAAACCGTCTTGATATCCTGTATGTTCTCCTTTATACTGGTTGTACAGGCCACCGCCATGGCCGAGTACAGAAGGAAAGGAGAGATACTTATGTGGGAATGTCCACATTGTAATGAGTTGATACCTGATTCAAAGGATAAGTGCGAGTTTTGCGATATTGCGCGGCCAACGAACAAAGCTGCTGGCGGAAACTATTGCACTAACCCAAATTGTTCTGCATATCAAGTCGAGTTAGATAATGCAGATCAGAAAATATGTCGAAAGTGCGGGGAACTCACAAGCGTTGGAGAGAGAATCAAGGAGATGATTTAATCCTTTGATACCCTTCCCATGGGTACGGCTTATAAAAGCTGTACCCCTCATTTTTTGCGGCTACATGCAGCTCCCTAATGATGTCTCGTAAAAGGTCTTACTTTCTTTCGCTGCGTTGCCTGCGGCCTCTCCTGCCGGCGTGCCTTTGAAACAAAGCCCGACCTCAAAGTGGCAGTGCGAACAGTAATTCTTGCCAAATGCTGTTCCTTTGGCACTCAGCAGGCTTGCCCTTAAGAGTGGTTTCCCGCAGTTAGGGCAGACCACAAACTCTTCTGTCTTAAGCAGTTCGTTTTTCTCCATCTTTCCTCACCTCCCTCCTATACCGGCTCCCGTGGCCGATGTTTCTTGTCGTTCCCGCCTAACCCATTCCCACAGAATCTGAAGGATTAGAGCGTTTTTTGCGATTCCCTGTTTCTGGGCTTCCTGAATCAGCCATGTGTTCAAATCATATGGTATCCGCAACCCGGCTCTTACTCTTTCCATATACCCTCCTTCTTAGGTGGCTAACCACCTGTTGGCATTCATTACAGGTGGTTATTTATATGATGTCAATATGTTGGCATAAACTTTTCAAAGTTTTTTATTCATGCTAATATGTTGCCATATTGACAAAAGGAGGTCAGCAAAATGCCAAATGCCCCACATAAGAACCCACAATACGGTTTACGTATCCCGTCCGAAATCATGGACAAGCTAAAGTACATAGCCGACCGCAATGGCCGCTCCGCCAATAAGGAAATCGAACAGCTCATAATCAAACATATCGAAGCCTGGGAAAAAGCACATGGCGCTATTCTTTTTGATGATGGCTTCGTTCCTCGCTCAAGATCATAAGTACCAGCGCATTAAAGCCTATTCCTCTCCTGTCCGCCTCCTTCTGGAGTTTCTCTTTCAGCTCCACAGGAAGGCGGATTGTCGTCTGTTCCCTGTCCATCCTTCCTCACCTCCCTCCTATACCGGCTCCCGTGGCCTTAAGAACTTATCTGTGTTCACTCCCAATGCCCAGAAAAACCGTCTTGATATCCTGTATGTTCTCCTTTATACTGGTTCTTACAGGCCCCCGCCAGGGCCGAGTACAATAGAAAGGAGACAAAATTATGATGCCATTTATTAATCCAGAACTTGCTGCACATAATATCGCAACAGCTTTTTGTGAGCATCAAATTCAGAAACTGCCCGAAACTGCCTTTATTCCTGGTGATACAACATATTCTGATCCAGCCGTAAAAGAAATATGGAAATTGTATGCCAGTGTTTACGATTCCGTATTTGAAGCGGCGGTTCGTGAAAACGCACTCCCTACAGATAGTGAATAGTCAAATTCCGCTATTTTCCTCAATGGGTCATTTTTTGTAATATCTTGTGTTATAAGCCCCATTGAGGATATCAGATATTTTGTTTCCAACAAACTGAAATCATTTTTATCCAGGTACTCAAAAATATGTTCACATCCCCGCTGAATCTTACTTAAATCCAGTCCTTCTTCTTTGGCATTTCTAACTTGCCGTTCTGTCAATCTTCCCCCACCTCCCTCCTATACCGGCTCCCGCGGCCTTAAGAACTTATCTGTGTTTACTCCTGATTTTATTGCAATCCCCTGCTTTCTCCTTTATACTGGTTGTACAGGCCACTGCCATGGCTGAGTACAGAAGAAAGGAGTGCTTTTCGTTATGGAAAACCCTTTAGTTTCTCCTGATTTCCAAGACCGTATAGACACTGATGGAACATATTTGCACGATTGCTTCAATATCGGAATATGTTCCAAACGCGATATACGAAACCATGGATGCCTAAAAGGTTCTACCTATCGGCGCTGCTCCCTCGAAGAAAAACAGCAGCGGTTGGACAAGGCAAACTCAGAAAAACAAAATAAGTAACCAACGGTTAACGTGCTCCTGCAGATGCAAATGCTACATATTTGCATCTGCAGGAGCATCCTGCTGTATATTTTTTAATATGTCCCTGCCGGCCAACCAAAGCTTAATAAAGTCATTGCAATGCCTGTATCTCCCTTTCTCGCCCTCTTCTGGGAAGCCCGCTATCTTGCTAAGATACATAGCCATTGCAAACTCCATTATCCCGCTTGCATATTTCCGTACCTTTTCTGCCGGAATGGTACTGCATGAATACAATAACCCGACCAGTGCCTCTGCCAATTCCCACGCTTCGTTTTGTAATCCCGCATCTATCCAACCATCTTCCATTAATGCGAGCAGACGGTGATATGTTATATTGGCAATTTCCCCGATCTCTTTCCGATCTGCTGCGCTCCAAGAAGCATGTTCTTTGGATACCACAAGTGTAGCTTCCTCGCTTGCATGAAGAAGAGATTCCTCCGCAAAATATGTGACCTCGATTTTTTCCGCCTGCAGGTCGTAATCCGCCACGACCCGTATCTTCACGTTTTTGTCCGCTCGGAAAGCATCCATCAATGGATTCGTGCCACGGTTCAGCAATGCAATCAGCTTCTCACAGAAAAGCCTGTCAACCTTATATGTCCCCTTCTTTTCCACTTCCCTCACCTCCCTCCTATACCGGCTCCCGCGGCCTTAACTCATCCGCTTGTCTCTCTTTCTTCGAATAAAGTGTTAGCATCAACTTCCAGCGCAGACGCGATTCTCATAATATCGGTATCTCTTATAACCTTGCGTCCTCTCAACATGGAATTGAACTGTTGTTTTGTATATCCCGCCTTTTCCGCTACTGCACTTTGTTTTAGGCATTTTCTGTTAATTATTGCTTCTACATTTGGTGCTACTATAGAGTTCAAGTTTTCACCTCCGCCATTCAAGATTCTTTAGTTCTTTTTCAGGATACATCAAGCTTATTTAGTTGTCAATACATTTTTCTAAATTTTCTTGAGTTTATGTATTTACTTTTAAAGACTTTTAAGTTATAGTGTTTTACAGAAAGAGGTGATACCATGGGAATTGGATACAGAATAAAAGAAGCAAGAGAAATTCAAGGGCTTACACAAATAGAATTGGGAAAATTAGTAGGCGTAACTGGTTCTGCAATAACAAACTATGAAAACGAAACAAGCCACCCAAAAGAGCCAGTTATGTATAAACTGATAGAGGCATTAAAAGTTGATGCAAATTATCTCTTTCAAGATTGCGTTAAACTTCCAAAAGAAGCAAACGATGTTACACTTGCGGAATATGACCACATCAAAAAATACCGCGCCCTCGACTCCCACGGCCAGGAAACAGTTAATATAGTATTAGATCGTGAAACGGCCCGGGTAAAATCCTTGCAAGAAAAGGACAACCGCATCGCAGAGCTGGAGGCCAGTCCTGCTGCCATTATTGAGATGCCGCGCCACTCATTCAGGAGCAGGCACATCACGGAATACTTTCGGGATGCCTCCGCAGGCAGTGGTATCTTTATCCTGGGGAATGAAGTAGCTTCCAAAATTGCAATTTCAGATTCAGATTGGGACGATCGTGTTGACTTTGTGATCAAGGTCAATGGTAATTCTATGGAGCCGGACTATATGGACGGGGATAATGTCATGGTTTCTCAACATGTCGAGATGAAATATGGAGATGTGGGTATATTTGTAGTGAATGGAAGTGTATATATAAAAGAATATGGTAAAACGGAACTGATTTCCCATAACCCGGAATCTCCCAATATCCAGGTCAATGAATTCGATAATATTGTCTGCATGGGGAAAGTCATCGGGAAGCTGGATGGAGAGTATGAAATTATAGGGGAATAATCTTTTGGAAATAAAGTTTGTATTGTGCTCCACATCGGTTTTAACCACAATATATTGTGGTTATCCACATGTTGTACACATTTTTATTCACAATTCTTAGTAAAACGATTGACAAATCAACCTTTTGCATATAATATAAGGGTGTAACAAAGGTTACATGTTAATAATGCTCCAGGTTGTACGTCTCTCAATATATGAGAATGACTGAACCCTGGAGCTTTTTTATGTAAGGAGGCACATATGAAAACTGCGATTCTGGTAGATGGAGGTTTTTATCGAAGGCGGTCCCAGAAGGTATTCGGTGATATCAGCGCTCAGGATAGGGCCATAGAACTGGCCAACTACTGCAAAAGGCACCTAAATTCTCACGGTGAAAGCAATAATGAACTTTATCGGATATTCTATTATGACTGTCCGCCAACAGCAAAACGTCTTTTCCACCCATTTCTTCAAAAACAAGTTGATCTTTCGAAGACTGATTTATATATATGGATGAACCAGTTTTTGGATGAACTAAAGAAAAAACGAAAATTTGCCATACGCTTGGGAAAACTTGCCGAAGAACAGGCGCATTATATGATCCGTCCTGATATTGTAAAAAAGCTTTGTAATGGTAGTCTTACATTTACTTCTTTAACAGAGGCTGATTTTAGTATTGAAATAGAGCAAAAAGGTGTGGACATGAAAATCGGTCTTGATATTGCATCAATGGCCTATAAAAAGTAGGTAAATCAAATTATCTTAATTTCTGGTGACAGTGATTTTGTCTCTGCAGCCAAACTTGCTCGACGCGAAGGAATCGACTTTATCCTCGATCCATTAGGCGCACCTATAAAACCAGACTTATTTGAACATATAGATGGGCTCCGTACCTGTGACAAGGCATATACAACACGTTAAAAGTAAAACCGCCCGGTGTGCCAACACCGAACGGCTTTCGATATATCCCAGAGGATACACTGTTTTGCAAAAGTATTGTATCATCTCCGGGAGCAGCCTGC
The DNA here is from genome assembly GCA_910588225.1 of uncultured Acetatifactor sp. Classification (GTDB taxonomy): domain Bacteria; phylum Bacillota; class Clostridia; order Lachnospirales; family Lachnospiraceae; genus Acetatifactor. The sequence goes on along the minus strand of CAJUQT010000056.1, from coordinate 16,340 downwards.
AAGCGTTTTTTCGCTGGCTGTTATTTTTATACCCAAAATGTACTCCCATTAGACACATCGTTGAGAGGTGTGGGAGCTTCTGTTACAGAAATTATACCCCAAAAAGGAGGAAGGCACAATGGCAACAGCAAAATATACCAAAGGAAAAGACGGTTACTTCCAGGCTAAAGTATGGGATGGTACCTATACGGAAAAAGGCATAAAGCATCGAATCACCATACGAACCAAAAAATCAAGCCGGGCTCTGGAGGAGATGGTCCGGGAGATGGAAGAAAAAGTCAAAAATCGAAACTTGATTCGAGAATCCGCCATTTCCGTTCAGGAATACGCCAGAACATGGCTTGAACTATATAAAAATGATACAGAGTTAAATACCCAGTCCATGTATCGCCGCATCATAGAAGTACATCTGGCTATCTTGAAATCAGTATCTATATCTGCAATCAAAAAAACAGATGTCCTGATGTGTCTGAATGCTGCCTCCGGCAAGATACGGACCCAGGAGCAGATTCTTCTTACCCTGAAACAGGTTGTTAACGCCGCCGTTACCGATAAGTACATTGCCCCTGGTATTTACATGGAAATTTTTGATGGAATCAAAATCAAAAAGAAAAAGAACACTGACAAACGCCCTCTGACACAGGAAGAAAAAAATGCCGTTTTTTCTGCAGATTTTACCAATATGCAAAAAGCATTCGTATATGTGATCTATGGATGCGGCCTGCGCCGGGGAGAAGCACTTGCTCTGGAATGTTCCGACTTCGATTTTAAGAATAAAAAGCTAAATGTGAATAAATCCCTGGCCTTTGACGAAAATACTCCTTATATCAAGACAACAAAGAGCCAGAATAGCATCCGGGAAGTACCGATACCATCAAATGTTCTTCCCTTCCTCCAGGAATATTGTCAGTCTCTGAAACAATCTCGGCTGTTCCATACCGCCAGGAAAAATATCATGACCAAAAGCTCCTATGTCAAGTTATGGGCAGGGATCCGAAAACAGATGAATTCTCCAACATTGACTGCTCATATATTCCGACATAATTACTGTACCAACCTTTGCTACCAGATCCCTACCATTTCCATCAAAAAGATTGCTGAACTTTTAGGTGATCATGAAAAAATGGTAATAGAGGTATACAATCATATTATTCTGGAGAAGGAAGATGCCCAAACGGCTGTAGAACAGGCTCTCGGCGTATAGAAAAAGTGAGACAAAAGTGAGACATCTTGTTTTCAGAAACGACCTTTTTTCAATGTGAGACTGTTTTGAGACATTTACAGCCAATTACATATAACTACTTCAGATTACCCCTGTTATTTTCAAAAAACCCTGATTTTATGCCCTTTTCAGCGCACGAAAAAAGAACCGCCCCCAGGGCCTCTAAATCCCCAAAAACAGTTCTTCACATGCGCCGCCAGGGGCTCGAACCCTGGACACCCTGATTAAGAGTCAGGTGCTCTACCAACTGAGCTAGCGGCGCGTCTCCTTTGTATAGCATGTTCTTAATACATGCTGTTCTTTACAACGAAATAAATTATATTATATTTTTTTAAGAAATGCAAGTACTTTTTTAAAAAAAATTTAATTTCTTTTTGTTTTTATGACAGTTTCTGCCTCATTTTAATTGTCTCTCCGTTCTTCACAAGGACGGCCGTGTTTTTACAGCCGTCCCGCTTCAAATCATTCAGAATAATATCCCTGCTTCCGGCGGCCGGCTTCTCCACTGTATCGGTACCGCCGCGGCTGGGATTCAGATAGGGATTCCATTTGGTGCGGTCCACAATATATGTACTGATAAAATCTTCCTGATAGCCCGCCGGCATTTTGGCGAATTCTTCTGCGGAATCACCGGGTACCACAGCGTTCAGCACTGTCTTGTCATCTTCGCTTAATCCGACCCAAATCCAGGTCTGATCACCGAGAATATTGACATTATCCTGTGTATATACATGGTCATGCTTTGCAGAATACCAGGGAGAATCCATACGGAAGAAATTCCAGAGGCTTACACCAATCATTCCTTCCTCATTCTCCTGCACTGTCTTCACAAATTCCAGCAGACTGGCTTCATCCGTAATCGGCGCACAATTATATTTCTTGCGAAGATCCTCACGATACATATAACCGCGGGTATCTTCATAAAAAGTAGCCAGGTTAATGCCATAAATTCCGCTCTGATAGCTTCCGTCTTCCTGACGGATATAAGAGGTCATCGCCTGTACAAAGTCATCTGAAAATGCGCTTTTCAGACCGGGAAATGCGTCATTATTGAAATAAGAAGACAAATCTGCAAAATTGCCGTCCTGAATAAACGTACTCAGTCCATGCCAGCTTCCGCAGAACATCAGGTCAAAATCTTCCTGCCCAATCATTGCCGTAGTCAGCTTATCCTTATAGTCACCGCCGGCTACCCATGCAAATTCCGGATGGATTTTGCTCATAATCGGATCATCTTTTGTCATCTCTTCATACTTTGCCAGCACCTTATCCAGATTGCGGAATTCATTCATGACACGGATCTTAATGGTGGTATCCTCCAGTTCAGGGGCTGCCTCTCCGCTTTCCGCATTAGACGGAGTTTCTGACGAGTCCCCCGCGGATACTTCCTGCTGCCCGGACTGCTGACTGTTGTTCTGGCTGTTATTCTGGCTGCCATTCTCTGAACCGCCATCTCCACCGCAGCCGGCCAGCGACAGGGCAACTGTTCCTGCCATGGCCAAAGCCATAGCCTTTTTAAAAAGTCTGTTTTTCATTTTCATTCCTCCTTATTTTCAGTTCTGTATACATCCGCCCATATCCTTTTTCCGCGAAGAGCTTCCGGCTGCTTCGCATCTGTAATTTCTCCGGGGCCGGGTGTATGCTGTTTTATTATTTGCAGCCCTCAGGTTTCCGAATACAGTTAATCCGGCACACCGTCCGGGACAAATAAGCCATCCATGTAACTACCGGGATGTGGCCTCAGGACCTCTTATCCCTTAATGGCCCCTACTGTGAGACCACTGGTAAAGTACTTCTGTACATAAGGATACAGGAAAATAATAGGGCCAATAGCCACTACCGTGGTGGCCATTCGCAGTGAGTTGGTGGGAATCTCTCCTGCGGAAATCCCCGTACTTCTGGCCATTTCCTTCATGGCATCCGCATTCCGAAGCATTCGCATCAACAGATACTGCAGCGGGAAGAGCTTGTTATCATCCACATACAGCATGGCATTGAACCACTGATTCCAATAACCCAGCGCATAGAACAGGCTTAAGGTAGCAATGCCCGGAACAGACACAGGCAGCACTATCTTCCACAATATCTGAAAATCATTTGCACCATCCATATAAGCTGATTCTGACAGCTCATGTGGAATTCCGTTGAAGAAATTCCGCATCAGGAACATATTCCAGGCCCCGAAAGCAACCGGTATAATCAGCACCAGAATATTATCTTTCAAGCCCAGGTTTTTGGTAATCAACAAATAGGTAGGCACAAGCCCGCCCCCGAAAAGCATGGTAAAATAGACGAAGAATGTAATCACATTACGGAATTTCACTTTCTTCAGTGAGAGCGGATATGCCATGGTAATGGTCAGAAACATGCTGAATATGGTTCCGGCCACCGTTGTAAATATGGTCACACCATAAGCCCGGAAAATCTGCGCGTCTCCCAATACCACCTTATATGCCTGAGTGGTAAAATCCTTCGGTATAATCGGGAATCCGTTTGTAGCAAAATTAGCCTCTGTCTCAAAACTGCTTCCCAGAATAATTGCAAAAGGAAACAGGCAGTAAAGGCAGAATACAGTTGCAATTATGTATATGACCACTTCAAAAATAATTTCGCCTCTGGACTTTTTAATGCCGGTTCCTTTTATCTTCGTTTTTCCCATCTTATTTCCTCCCGCTCATTATGTGTCTCAACCTGTCCGTTTCTCACTTCACACTCAGAAAATAGCCGCATCCGGTTCCACTTTTTTTGTGGCAAAATTTGTGGTGAATACCAGCACCAGTCCCACAATGGACTGGAAAAGGCTTGTGGCGGTACTCATTCCCAGATTGTTCAGCTGCCTCAGCGCTCTGTATACGAAAGTATCAATGACATCCGTCGTGGGATACAGAGAGGCATTGTCGCCCACCAGCGCATAAATCATCCCGAAGTCACCGTTGAAAATCTTGCCCACACTCATAATGGTAAGCATAATGGCTGTGGTTTTCAGAAGCGGCATCGTGATTTTGGTAATCTGCTGAAGTCTGGTGGCACCGTCCACTCTGGCCGCCTCATACATTTCCTGGTCAAAGCCGGTAATTGCAGCCACATATACGATGGTTCCGTATCCCGCACCCTGCCAGATTTTCAAAAGTACCAGAATCAACGGCCACCAGCCGGGGCTGGTATAAAATGCCGGGTCTTCTCCGCCGTTCTCCACGATCCACCTGCTCAGGATACCGCTGCCCCCGATAATGCCGCTCATAAACATTGCGACTACCGTCCAGGACACAAAATGCGGGAAAATAGCGATGGTCTGTACCACCTTGTTATAAACTTTATTCTTGATTTCCACGAATACCAGTGCCAGAATAATTGACAGAACAGTAGAACTGGCAATGAAGAGTATATTCAGAAAAATGGTATTGAAGAAAATCCTCCCCACTCCCTTATAGTTAAAAAGGAACTGGAAATTCTTCAGCCCCACCCAGGGGCTTCCCCAGATACCCTGTTTATAGTTAAAATCCTTAAATGCAATGAGCACACCATACATCGGATAATAGCAAAAGATTAACACCCAGATGATGGTTGGCAGTGTCATCAGATACAGCAGCTTATTCTTCCACAGTTCCCCGAGCCCGCCTTTAAAGCCCAGATGCTCTTTATAAGGTTTGACAGCCTTTGTTTTTGCCTTTTTCACCATATTCCCTCCTGTTTCGGTTCTTAAGCCCGCTCCGGTATCCCGCATTATCTCATCGCTGAACTGATTGTCATTTCGTTCCGTGACTGCTTTCTTCTTTAAATTCATTTTATAGTCCGGAAAATGGGAATCCTATATTAAAAAAACTGGAAATATGGTAATTTTCGAAGAATATGAAAATTATCTCTTTATACCTGTCTTTCTCCCAATTCTTCAATCTTTCCGTTGTCAATCAGCTTTTGAAAGATATGGTCAAATACGGCGGCCTGCATATACCCGCTGATTCCCATAAGGAACAGCAATGGAAAATAAACGAAAAACCATGTCAGAAACACCGTTACTGCCTGTATCACCAATATCGCCGCCGTCCATCCGGGACAGCGAATCATGAGCACCACCGCCATTCTGAAATGTCCGGATACCGTAAACCCTTCTCTGGTATAATCTTCATCATCTGCTATCAATATCTTCATATCCGCCCCTTCGTCTGCTCCGACAAATTTTCCAATTCATCGCAGATTCTTCCATCCCGTCTCTCCGGCCCTTTCACACATATTTCCATTCTCAGCAAATTCGGACATTCTCCGCAAAAGGTCCCACATCAATTCCTGCTTCTTCCAGAGATTCCGCTCTTCTTCCGCGAATTGACAGGTTCTCTATTTTCACATCCGCCACCTGATATTCTTCACTGTAGCCCCGGACACAGGAACGGACTTCTCCCTGCCCCATATAGTCAATATCCTTTAAGATAATATGCTCAATTCTCTTTCCAGGAGCCGGGTTGCATTTCACCTGAATATCCAGTATCTTCCCGTGCACAAAAGGTTCTATCCGGATATTTTCATAGCGGATATTCCGTACTGTATTCTTATCCCCCGCATTGATAGCCATGCACCCCAGATAATCTGCCTGATGTTCCCGATGCTCCAGAATATCCAGATCTTCAAAGCAGATATCTTCCAGTATATTCCCCTCGTGCTCATAATCTCCATGCGTGCCCATATTGGTTGGATGTGCCACATCCGCCCAAAGCGTGCACCCTGTCACACGGACATTGCGTGTATCCCCGTTGTAATCCCACCGCCTTCCATATACGGCAATGCAGTCATCCGAAGTACGCAGAAAGCAGTCCTGCACTGTGACATCCCGGCTGCTCATGATATCTATGCCGTCAGACCACCCTTCACAGCTGAAAGAAGTAATATTCTCAATCCGTATTTTCTCCGTTCCTCCCACGTAGATGCTATAGTGCGGAGGGTTCAGCAGATGAATTCCTTCTATATATAATGTTCTTTCCATGGCTGATACGGATGGCATTCAGACCGGTAAATCTCTCAAAGCTGGAAAGCAGCAGACACCCCCTTCCAAATATACGAATATTCTCCGCCCTGTTTACAATGAGAGAACCCACCAACACGGCCCCCGCCGCCAGATATACATTCGTATTCGAAGGAATCTGCATGGTACATTCTTCCAGATAGTGAAGACCCGGACCAAAATAGACTGTGCGCTCCTCCGGCATTGCTTTCAGTCCGGAAAGCAGCTCATCCATTCTATACAGCGCTGCGGTCCCCTGCCTGCCCGGAAGAAACAAAGTGCTCTCACTGTCAGGATCCGGAATATTCTCCTGAAGCGCTCCTGCAAACAGATGCAGATTGTGAAAACGTTCGCCGTTTACTTCAATTGACAGTTTCCGAGGGCGGTGCAATGTAAATCGTATTACTTTAGAATCATATTCCGCTTTGATTCCGGCAGACAGCGGCCGTATGTCAACCTGGTAGATGTAATAAAGGCTCGGACAGGTAATCTCCACCTCTGCTTCCCCTGAGAAATCAAAGCAGGCCATGGATGCGGCACGTTTTTCATGCATATCCACCCATACCTGATAGCAGGAGAGCATCTGCCATTGTTCCTCACCGCGGCTCCTCACTCTAACCTGAAAATCATATCGCAATTCGACGCCTTTCGGCGCCGCAGTATTTGCAATCATCCCCATACCCCTTCCTCCCGTCATATCTAATCTAAGTTTCATACTGGTTCCTATACAGACTTTTATAATTTAACATTAATTTGTGGAAGTTTACAGAACAAGAAGAAAAAAACTGGAAACAGGGTAATTTTTAAATGCTGCAAAAAATCCCCTTTTCAAACGCAACATTCAAAAAGAGGATTTTATAGTCGTTTATCTTATATCCGGACACAGAAATAGTCAAAGTCTGCCGTCAGGGCCAGTCCTGTCATGTCATGATGATACATACCGAAGTATGCCCCTGTAAAGCCTCTGCAGTGTTCATCCGTTAAAATCTGAGTAGTAACAGGTTCTCCCGCCTGTTTCCATTCCCAGCTGCCTTCTATACAATAGGAAAAAGTTGCCTCTGTACCGTCTCGGGAAATCTCCGTGCGCAGTCTGATCAGTCCCTTTTCGGGTATGGGAATCGGTTCCATCTCATCCGTAACCACGCCTCCGTCACTTTTTACCAAAGTCAATACCGCTTGTCCTTCCTCCGTGACTGTCTTACCAAAGATGTAGAAATTCATGGCGTCATACATGTAGGAAAGCCCTGCCAGCTGCTCCGGATACGCCGGTTCATATTCCATCCCTGTCTCCGCGCCGCAGGACACCGCCTGCTGCCGGACCCCCAGCAGGGATACGTGATGCAGGGAATTCAGCGACTCCTGACCCTTCATCCGGAGAAATCCCGGTCTTGCAGTGCAGTCTGCAAAAGCAGCATAATCTGCTCTGGGAGAATTATACCTGACATCCAGAATTGCTCCGTCAAAGTCATCGTAAAATCCAGCCTTTTTATCCGGATTTTCACAGTTTTTTTTCTGGTGAGACGCTTCTGCTCCATATGCTTCCCGGTTTCCGTTTCTCTCTCCTTCTCCCACCGTTCCTTTCGGCGCTTCTGTGACATTCTCCGCAAACCTTCCGCCGGATTTCAGATGCAGCCATCCTTCGCTGTCCCATACCATCTTCTGGACAGCAGTCTCTCTGCCTAATGTACACCACTTCTGACCGTTCAGCGGCCGGGAGCACAGATGGACCATGTACCATTCTCCCTCCGGCGTATCCACGATATCCGCATGACCGCATTTCTGCAGCGCTTCCATATCCTCCTGATTGGAGGTGAGAATCGGATTGTCCGGCGCCGTCTCAAAAGGTCCCCATATGCTTTCAGACCTGGCCATTGTCACACAATGCCCATAACCGGTACCGCCTTCCGCCACAATCAGATAGTACCATTTTCCAATATGGTACATATGCGGCCCCTCTGTACAGCCGATACCTGACCCCGAATAAACCTTTCTGCGCTCTCCCGCCAGATGAAACTGCTCATCCAGCTCCTGTACCAGCACTCCCTTAAATCCGTTCACCATGTTGATGAGATACTTTCTCCCATCCGTATCATGGAACAGCGACGGATCAAAGCCGATACTGTTCAGGTACACCGGATCTGACCAGGGTCCTCTGATATCTTCCGTCCATACCACATAATTATGGGTGTTGTAATACCTGCCTTTCTTGGTCTTCACATCCGTATAAGTCAGGAAAAACCTCTTGCCATCATAGCTCAGGCAGGGCGCCCACACTCCTCCGGACGTTGGGTCTCCCATGAGATTCAGCTGGCTCTCCCTGCGCAGGGGAGACGGTATCTGCTCCCAGTTCTGTAAATCTTTGGAATGAAACAATCTCACCCCCGGCCACCACTCAAAGGTGGAAGTGGCGATATAATAATCCCTGCCTGCCCTGACAATACTGGGGTCCGGGCAAAACCCTCTCAAAATCGGATTTTGAATCATATATGCCTCCTGATATTAATTCCGCATCTATCTTCTCCAACCCCTTTCCGCAGGGCTTTCGAGCTATATAGTGCCTTTTGGTTCCCGGTGCACAAATTATCCCTTCAGTCCGCTGGTTCCTATTCCTTCCACCAGATACCTGTTGAAGAACAGGAAAATCAGGAACACCGGTATCAGCGACAGTGTGGACATGGCGAACATGGCACCGTAATCCGTGGTAGAAGCACTGTCCGCAAACAGCTTGATGGCCAGTGACGCCGTATAGGACTGAGGTTTGCTCAGGTAAAGCAGCGGTCCCATATAATCATCCCACTTCCAATAGAACTGAATGATAATCGTCGTCACAATGGAAGGCTTCAGCAACGGCAGGATAATATGGCTGTAAATGCTGTACTTGCTGCAGCCGTCAATGGTAGCCGCCTCGTCCAGTTCCCGGGGAATTCCGGCCATAAACTGCATCATTTGGTAAATAAAAAATGCCTGACCGCAGAAATAGGGAAGAATCAGCGGTACATAGGTGCTGCTCAGCCCCAGATTATACCAGATTAAGAAACTGGGAATCATAATGACCTGTCCCGGCAGCATCATAGTGGCCAGCATACAGGTAAACCACAGTTTCCTGCCTCTGAACCGAACTCTTGACAATGCATAGGCCACCAGGGAAGAGCTGATCACCGTTCCCAGCGTCGCCACGGTGGTAATCAGAAAGGAGTTCTTAAAAAAGGTGGCAAATGTAATTCCGGCAAAGCCCTTCCATCCCGTGGAATAATTGCTGATTTTCAGATTCTCCGGAACCAGACTCAGGGTGCCGCGCAGGATTTCCGCATTGTCCTTAAAAGAGCCGCTTATCATCCAGAATACCGGATAAATCATAATAATGCCGAAAATAATGACAAACAGATGATACAATACTTTCTGTATTTTATGTTTTGCACTCATACGTTCACCTCCTACTCTCCTGCTTCACTGAATACCCACATCTTCGAGGTCTTGAAGATAATCAGTGTAATCGCGCTCATCACCACCAGCATGAACCAGCTCATGGCACAGGCATATCCCATGTTGTTATACTTAAAGGCCTGATTATAGACATACAGGGAATACATCATGGTTGAATTGTTGGGGCCGCCCTGGGTGATAATAAACGCCTGGGTAAAGGCCATAAATGCGGATATAGTCTGCATCACCAGATTATAAAGCACAATAGGAGACAGGCAGGGCAGCGTAATCCGGAAAAATTTCTGGAACCCGTTGGCACCGTCAATCTCGGCCGCTTCGTAATAGGATGTGGGAATCTCCTTCAGACCGGCGGCAAAGATAATCATGGAAGAACCAAACTGCCATACGCTCATAAGTATCAATGGCCACAGTGCCAGTTTCGTGTCCCCGAACCAGTTGATGGTGGAAAATCCCGCGTCGGAAAGCACGGAGTTGAAGAGCCCTTTCCTTGCAAACAGCTGCTTCCATACCAGTGCTACGGCCACGCTGCCGCCTACCAGAGACGGTACATAGTACAGCGAACGATACAGCGTTACCAGCCTGCTCTTCCTTGTGAGAAGGAACGCCACAAACAGAGCAAACGCCAGCTTCAGCGGGACAGAGATAAATACATATTTTAACGTAATCCCCAGGGATTGCAGGAAAATGTCGTCTGTCAAAAGCATGGCAAAATTTCTGCCGCCTACTATCTCCGAAGTTTTAGACCCCAGAGAATAATCTGTAAAAGCATAGTAAAAAGATGTAAGAATAGGTATCAGAGAAAAGCAAATAAATCCGAAAATAAAAGGTGCCGCAAACACATGGCCCACCGTGTTATTACTGTAAATAAATTTTCTTACTTTAGATGTCCGTATTGTCTGTGCGCTACTTTTCAAGCCGGTTCCTCCTTATCTTAGTTCCGTCTGCATTTTCAACAGTGTCTTTTTTGCGGAACAATTTCCTCCGGTCAGCAATTGCTCCCCACACCGTTAAGAAGGGCACAGGCACACTTTCGCATGGTGTGTCTGTGCCGACAGCTTCTGTCATTATAAACTTTCAGTCAATGCAGGTTTTTATTTAATTAAAGATTTTAATTAAAGATTGCTGCCGCATCATCATAAGTCTTCTGTGCGGCTTCCGCGGCGGTCATATTGCCTGCCACAACATCCTGAATATAATTGCGATATTTGTCCACCACCTGATCCTGTCCGTCAGGACTCAGCACATTAACCTTCTCAGGTACTTCGAAAGTACCAATCAAGTCTACGAAATCATACATAATCTGCTGGCCTTCGGTCAGATTTGCCTTCAGAGAATCCCGGACTGTATTGTTTACGGGAATTCCTCTCTCACCCTGAAGCACCTGATTGCACTCCACACTATTCTGGAACCAGCTGATGAATGCGGCCGCTTCTTCCTTATGTTCGCTGTCCTGAGACACACACAGCATCTGAGAGGACTGAATTACTGCTCCGGAAGGTCCGTCTGACGTTACTCTGGGCAAAGGAGCCAAAGCCAAAGTACGACCTTCTGCCTTACAGATATCATAAATAGTAGGGAACTGATTTACCGCCACCCAGGTCATACCAGCCTCTCCGGTCACCAGGAAATCATTTTCAATATTGGTAATCTCCATCTCCGCACCGGCGTCAGGAGAGGCACCGGCCTTGATCAGGTCTGCTCTCATCTGGATATATCCCTCCAACATGGAAGGATCCTCAAAGCCCATGCCGGTCAGATCCAGATTGAAGAATCCATATTCACCTACCTTGCCCTGCTGCCCTATATAAGTAGAACAGCCTGCAATAAATTCGGAAGAGCTCAATCCTGAACTGCCGTAATGTCCTGTCTTCTCCATAATCTTCATAGCGGCATCCGCATAATCATCCCAGGTCCAGTTTTCCGTAGGAAGCGGAACTTCTGCCTCATTGAACATATCCACATCATACGCAATACCGTATGTATTCAAACCGTTGGACAGGCCTATCTGGTTGCCCTCAATATCCTGGGTAATCTGCAGATAAGCTTCCGGAATATCGGACACATCCACAATACCGGAATCAATGAACTCATCCATAAAGCAAATCTTATCCATATACATGGGGAAGTTGCCTCCAAGCTGGAAGATATCCCACACCTGATCGGATGCCTGAAGCGTCTTCAGCTTGTTAAAATAATCATCAAAGGAAAAGAATTCATATTCGATCTTAACATTGGGATGCTCCTTCTCGTACATTTCGATGACTTCCACCGTAATGTCATGACGAGTCTGTGAGCCCCACCAGGCCATTCTCAGGGTAACAGGCTCTCCGTCCGCTTCCGGTGCTGCGGAAGACTCCTGAGCAGAACTCTCTTCACTGCCTGCAGAGCTTTCCTGTGTACTGCCGGTATCACTGCCTGCAGAGCTTTCCTGCCCCCCCGTTTCATTCCCGCATGCGGCCAGACTCAATACCATACCGGCGGCCAAAAATATTGATATTAATTTCTTCTTCATAATACCTCTTTTCTTCACTATACTTTTTGTGAACCGTTACTTAAATTACGACGCGTCTTTTGGTCAGTTATCCGGCCCGGACCATGTACCGGATGTCATGCTGCCTATGTTATATTTTATAAGCATGGCCTGTTAAATACTACTAAATTAATGTGTACTTTTTAAAAATACTACAGATTTTTTGTCTTTTCCAAAAAAATACTCTAAATTTGTCTTGTTACTTCAAGAGTATAGTGTTATAATTCTACAAACATGCTAAGGGCAGAACCAGACCTTTTGTTAAAATTACCCATATAGATAAATGAGATTCTACGAACAGCAACCTGACAGAAAGGGCATACTATGTACACGGAAGACTGTAACGAAGGCATTTATATAGAACGCCAAATCAGAGTTCCCACTTTTTCCATGACTTACGAGCACTTTCATCAATATTACGAAATTTTCTACCTGAAAACGGGAAATTGTATTTATTCAGTAAATAATGTCCTCTACCACCTGACGGCAGGCGATATCTTCATTGTTGCTCCGGGTGATTCTCACAGTACCAAATATGAGGGGCTTATTCCCTGTGAACGCACGGTGGTTTACTGTCTGCCGGAAGTGCTTCCGGATTACTACTGGGAGTCCCATTCCTATATCCAGGGGAAGCTGTCCCGTTCCGGAAAGGTCATTCTCATGAAAGATAGCCGTTCCTCCATGGAAACTCTGCTGGACACAATGCTGCAGGAGAATAATATTCCGGACGAATTTTCCTATGAATTTCTGCAGCTTCAGATGATGACGCTTCTGCTGACCATCCGGCGCAACGGTATCTTCGTCTATGAGCAGCTGAAGGAAAACACTCCTATCAGCACAGATATTGAAGCGGCACTCCGTTACATTGCGCAGAATTTCGCCCTGCCTCTGACCCTGAATGAAGTGGCAGAAAGCATCAATCTGACCCCCACCTATCTCTCCAGGAAATTTAAGCGTGTCACAGGTGTCACCTTTAAGGAATACGTCAATTTCATTCGAATTCGCCAGGCCAGCCAAATGCTCCTGACCACCGATGACTCAGTTACTAAAATAGCCACAAACTGCGGCTTTAACAGCAGCAATTATTTCAAAGATTGTTTCCGGAGAGTCAATGGGGTTTCTCCCAGAACCTTCCGCAAACAGTCCAGGCATCATGTAGAACCTCCGTTAAAAGGAGAAGACTGCGAACCGGAGCCCCCTTGACCCATCCTGAAAGCTGTGATACATTCATTCAGGAACGTTTTAAAATCCATTTTATTCGTATCTGCACAATGCCCGGAATACATGTATACATATAGCAGGATTGTCGCATTAGACCACCTAAGTACCGGATCCGGTAATGCTTTTTCTACAAAACACCGGATTTTGTATCTCAAAAGACCAATGCAGCAGCCCCACAAAATTCATACATGGCAAAAACGCTTGCATGGAGCATAGCGTATATGTTTAAGCCCATAGAAAGGCTTGCAGGTTACAGAAAGGTATGGTTATCAATATGATATATAATGTAAATGATTATGGTGCTGTAGGCGACGGCATGCACATTGACACCCACGCAATTCAGGCGGCCATAGATGCCTGCGGCCAGGCGGGCGGCGGACGTGTTCTGCTGACAGGAGGGCACACCTACCGCTGTGGTTCCCTGGTGCTCCGCTCCTGTGTGGAACTGCATCTGGAAATGGGTGCCATCCTGAAGGGAAGCGACAGGCTGGAGGATTACGACTTGTTTGGAAGGGGGAATATAGATCCTCTGAAAGTCTCCGTTCCCACTTATGAAAACTGCGAATACTCGGGAGGGCCGTCTCTGTTCTTCCTCTATGCAAAGGACTGCGAATACATCTCCATTACAGGGCAAGGCAAAATTGACGGAAATGAATCGATTTATTATGGTGCTGTCACTCCCTGGCACATAGACGGCAGCTTCTACCCCAGGGTGCCTTTGCTTTTTCTGGAACATGTGCAGCATCTGACCCTGCGGGAAGTAACGCTTACCGGCAGCGCTTTCTGGACCACGCATCTGGTAGGCTGTGAAGATGTGCTGATTGACGGCATCCGCATTTTGAACAACTTAAAGTTGGCTAACTGTGATGGTATCGATCCCGACCATTGCAGGAATGTACGCATTGTAAATTGTCACATAGAATGTGCCGATGACTGCATTGTGTTCAAGAACACCGCCGGTTCCATGAAATACGGCCCCTGTGAGAATATTCTTGTTTCAAACTGTACCCTGACTTCCACCAGCGCCGCAATTAAATTCGGTACGGAAAGCGAGGCCCTTTTCCGAAACATTATCGTGCAGAACTGCATCATCAGCCGGAGCAACAGAGGGATCTCCATGCAACTGAGAGATAAAGGCAGCATTGAAAATGTAACCTTTTCCAATATCCATATTGATACCCGACAGTTTTCTTCGGATCACTGGTGGGGTAAAGCGGAGCCCATCGCCATCACTGCACTGAAACGCAAGGAAGAAGCCGAAATCGGGCACATTCGCAATGTGACTTTTGAGAATATCAGCTGCAACAGCGAAAATGGTATCCTGATTTATGGAGAAAACGAGAGAAACATCAGCGACATCTATTTCAGCAATGTTGCTTTAAATCTTACAAAGAAAACAGACTGGCCAAAGGGTACTCTGGACCTGCGGCCCTGTATCGGAGACGGCCGTTTTCAGAATTCCGTTCATGCACTTTGTGCCCACAATGCGTCTCATGTGGAGGTATCTCGTTTCCAGGTAACTGTGGATGAGAACCTGAAAGACTCTCTGGGTGAGATTTACGAAGTTGTAAACTGTGATGCTCTGAAGATAAGTCCGCTTAGAGAATTAACTGAATGATTGCGGAAATTCAGTCTTTCCATGCTGCTGCAAGAGGCTGTTGACTTTTGCAGACAACAGCCTCTGCTGATATAACAAGTTAAGAGGAAAAGGAGAACCCTATGGAACGTTTCTTCAATATTGACAATCCTGTGTGGAGATTTATAGGCAACATTGCAGATATGTTCCTGCTCTCCCTGTTCTGGTACCTGTGCTGTCTGCCCGTGCTTACCATCGGGGCAGGCAGTACCGCAATGTATTATGTTGCATTGAAGCTGACTGCGAATCAGGAAGGTTACACCTGCGCTGATTTCCGGCGCGCCTTCCGCTCAAATTTCAGACAGGCCACACTTATCTGGCTCCTTTTTCTGGCTGCCGCCCTTATTCTGGGCGCAGATATCTATTGGAGTCTTTTTTCCGGCAGTTCCATGTCCATGATGTTCCTGCCGGCTTTCGGTGTGCTGATCCTATTGTATCTGCTGAACCTGTTCTTCATCTTCCCGCTTCTGGCCAGATGCGACAATGCTGCGAAAGCTCTCCTGAAAATGAATTTTGCCATAAGCCTGCGGAATTTCCTTCCTATGCTCTCCGCCATTATCATGACCGCGGCCATCTTTCTGGTGGGGCTTTTTGTATTCTGGCCCCTGCTGCTGATTGCACCGGGGCTGTCTGCCTATTTGAATTCTTATCTGTATAACAGAATCCTGGAAAAATACGGACTGAGCCTGCCAGATCTGTCGGACCAAACGTGACAGTTTACTCTTTCAGCGGAACAGTTCATGCCCACCATCCGACTCCATTTTCTGGCATGCCCTACAATAACCGTATAATTCCAGCTTATGGCCCGTGACAGTAAATCCTTCCGTTTCCTCCAGATGAAGGTGCGCGAAGGGACAGCTCTGCAGCGGAACCCTTTTGTGACATTCCAAGCATACCGCATAATGTGTATGTTCGTCCCGTTTCAGTTCATAGACAGTCGTACCGTCTTCCATCCAGGCAGTCTTCTCCACAAGCCCCTTCTCTTCAAAGGCCGCCAGAATCCGGTAAATCGTCGATACTGCATATTCCTCCCCCTGACTTTCCCGCTCCACACGATGATAAATCTGTGCCGCACTCAGAGGTTCCCTTGCTTCCCATAATACACCGTATACACTTTTCCGCTGCTTCGTCCACTTCAATCCCTGAGGGTACTCAATTTCTCTTGTTTTGTTCATATTATAAGTTCCGCTGCCTTCTCTCTGAGCCCCCTAATGCAGAGAATTGCCCGACACAGCCCCTCCGGCATTTCTCTGCGGGCTCCTTCGCTCAGTTGCTGTTTATAAGTTCCGCTGCC
>CAJUQT010000055.1 GCA_910588225.1 uncultured Acetatifactor sp. | reverse complement strand
TTTCCGCTTCCGCTGACATTATTGCCGGCGCTTCCGCTGTCGTTTCCGCTTCCGCTGATATTATTGCTGGCGCTTCCGCTGTCGTTTCCGCTTCCGCTGACATTATTGCTGGCATTACCGGTGGTTCCGTTTTTTACGACACTGCTGTCAAAGCTGATTCCCGGCAGCTGGGAAGGTACCGTTTCATACAGAGAATCGCTCACCAGCCTCTGACCCTCGTTAGTCAACGCATTATTGACTCGGTAGAGCTCTGCCCGCACTTTCTGAAGGCTTGTAAGATCCATGTTCTGTTCCGGCTCTATCCAGTAAATCCAGGTACCCTCGGATACGTTTCCGAGATTCCCCTCCTCAGGCGGATCCGCCAGGATAATCTGCTGTGCCTTCAGCTCCCCGTCCGCATTCAGACCGCCCACAATATTTCCGGCCTGATCATAGAGGATCAGCACATTATAGGCAGGGCTTCCTTTGTAGCTTCCTGTGAAGACAATGGAATCCTTCGGAATCGTCTGTCCTTCCGCATAAGTATAATCTGCCGTCAGTCTGCCGATTGCCACCGTGCCTTCCCCGGCCTTTCTGAATTCCACATTATCTCCGGTGGGTCCCAGCACATCCAGTTCCGCGATGGATACCTGGCTGCCGTTTGCCGTTTTCAGGACAAGCTTCACGGCATCAGTCTCATAAACGGCTATATACTTGCCGTCATCGTTAGTAAAGTACACTATACTCGTATCTGCTCCCAGCGTATCTGATGCAACGGTTTTCCATTCACCGCCCGAACGCACCTGTATCGTGCATTCCACCGCTGCCGCCGAGCTCTCCCCATGGGTGTATTTCAGGCCGCTCACGGTACGGGTATTGCCCAGATTCAGGATAATCTCCGACTCCCCGCCGGCTGTGGCCGTGTAGACTGTGTTCACAGCATTGTCCACCAGCTGGGCCTTTCCTCTTACCTCATAACCGTCACTTCCATCCGCCTGGTCTTTCAGCTCTTCCTCCCCTGCGGAACAGGAAGGTTCTTCGTTCTCCGTGGAGTCTGCTTCTCCCTCCACTTTCAAATTCACAGTCTCCACGGTAAAGGCACCCTTATCCAGGCTTCCGTCATCACCGATCTTCAGGGAGTCCGATACCTTAACTGCAGAACGGTTCAGGTATTGGTCAATCAGGGTAATCTCATACCACACCACCCGATTATTCATGGGAACAGTGTCCGTAAAGGCATTCCCCGTAGTAAATCCTGCCGTTTCCCTGACTGTCCTGCCTCCGGAGGTGGAACAGCGCACAATCTCATATCCCAGAATATCTGCCTCGGGAATCCCCGACGCACTCATGGTCAAGTTCACCAGATGAGGGTTCTGAGCGTCTGCCGCTGCCGTCACACTGCCCACAGCCTCCTTATCTCCGGAAGTTCCCAGCACGCTTGTACCGCCCGCCAGACTGTACACTCTGGAGTTATCGCTGACATAGTAAATAGCCCTGGTCTCCTCCGCAAACTGCTCCGCATATTTCTGTGTCTCCGCATCAGGCGTCTTGCCCCAGCGCACGAAGAAATCCAGAATGTTTTTCTCCGCCGCGGCACAGGCCAGCCTCATGAGAGCCTGCTCCTTATCCGCTCCGTTCAGATTCAACGGCACACCGCCCGGACTCGGCGCATTTGCCGGCGTTCTGGAATAGCTGTCCACGCGGGCAAAGAAGAGACCGGCAAGCTGCTCCTTATGATCCGCATATGTCTTGTAGTTATATCCCCTGTCATAAGCCAGATGGAGCTGCCAGTACATTCCCAGCTGTGTGAACACATTGGAAGCCGCTCCCTTCGCGCCCGAAGTCACTTTGTCATACACATTCCCGTACTGGAAGCGCACGCTGCCGTTATCGTCCTTTGCCTGGGCCAGCACCGCAAAGTAATTATTCGTAATCTCCGCAATGGCATAGCTTCCCTGGTTAATACAATGTCCGATCTCATGGGCAATCCCCCATCCGAAATATCGGCCGCTCTGATACCTTCCTTCAGAATCGGACTGCACCGGCACACTGTTCACCATTCCGGGTGCAGACCCCCATTCAATTCCTATATGATTGCCGGAAGCATACATGAACGCTCCCGAGAACATTCTCTGATAACGAATATTCAGGTGGCCCTTCGGTATCTGATCCACGGCATTGGCCGCGGTGGCATTCAGTCCCTTATGCTGGTAGAAGAGATACATCATATCTTCCATGGCATCCATGGAATTCAGGATTGCCTGCGCCTTCTGCTGTGTGTCACCATTTTCTGCACCGGCCAGAATCTGCTCCGCAGGCAGGGACAGCATCATGGTATCCAGCAGAATATCCGACGCCCCCAGGATACAGTTTGTCTGGTCATAATCGTATGCCACCTCCGCATTCCCGGAATTCTTATGCGCAGTCTCATGCAGGCTGTTCATTCCGGCCACATAGGTCTCCAGCTCCTTCACATAATTCTCCACCCTGGTCAGCCGCTCGTCGCCGGTCACCTGATACAGATCCAGTCTGGGCACCTGCACACCGCCGCTGACACGAACCGCATACTGGTCACTGCCGCTGCCGCTGTATTGCACATACAGCGCTCCGCCGGACTCAAATCCTGTTGTGGTCCAGACTTTGGGTATGGTAATCTTATTGGCTCCCACCTTAAGGGCGGCCACCTCTCTGCTCATGGCAGAGGCCTCCGCATGATACTGGGTGGCAATCAGCTTAAGGTCGGTCTTGTCTCCTGTCTTTTTAGTGTTATGGCCCACATAGACCATAATCTCTTCCCCTGCAGCCGCTGTAACACCCAGAGGCTGCCATGCATTCAGTCCGCCGAAGCCCCGGCCCACATCGCTTGTGGTAATGCCGTTGTGAATCTTCACAGAGGCGGCAGCATTCAGCCCGCCGTCCTTCAGAATCGTTTCCGCTGTGGCGAGCTCGCGCTCCAGGAGCTCCCGATCCGGATTATACTCTCCGCTGACGGGATCCACCGTCTGAATCTTCGCTCTCAGCGCATCTATGACTGCCTGGGTTACATCCGCTCTCAGTATCGTATGAAGATCATCTTCATAGAGGGAAAGAATCTCATCCCACAGCTCATCGTAATAGTAAAAATAAACTTCTGATACAGAAATATTTCCGACAGCCACAGAACGCGCCAGCCCGAACTGAATCTTCTTCGCCTCCACCGGCTCCGAAAACTTCAGCACATAATAAGGTCTTCCCGATGCATCACTCTTCTTCTGCACTGAGACACCTGCCACACTGCCCTCTGTTCCATCCGCCTTCCAGTAACGAACCTTTGCATAGCCGTAACTTGTATCCTGAGGAAGCGCCTCCAGAAAAGCAATGGTATCCATTTTATATGCCTGGTCGAATTCAAAGGTCAGTCCATGGCTCAGGGACATGGGATTAAACCCGCCGTCATCCCAGGTACCCTTGTAATAGTAGGAAGACGGATCATGGTCCACGGTTCCCCAGGCGGTTCCGGTCTGGGTATCCAGAGCGCTTTCCCGCATCTCTCCGGACATGGAGGCACTGACAATATGCGCGCCCTTTTCTCCCTTTTCGCCAGTGTTAATCAGATTGTACTTCGGTATCTGCGCAGGATCCAGGCTGGTGGTCATCGCTGCCGCCGGCAGAGAAGCACCGCTTTCACCGAACTCGTTTACACCGGTGACATAGACTGTATATTCTGTCAGATCCTTCAGCTCAGTGATGGTATAACTGTTATTTTCAATCTTCTCAATCTTCTGATACTCTCCCGCCGTGCTTTCCTTATAATAGAGGTTATAGGTAAGGGTATCCTTCATATTCTTCCAGGACACCACGACACTTTTGTATTTCCCAACGGCAGATACATTGTCAGGCTTATCCGGCTTGCCGGTGGGTTTGGGCGTGGCATCCACCTCATCACAGTATCCGCTGGTCCAGGTACCGTTGACGGACTGCACGCTCACCTGATAGGTCAGATAATTGGTCAGCTTTTTCCCGTCAAAGCTGCTGATATTCAGCGCATTTTTCGATGTAAGGCAGGTTTCCTGCCTGTCACCGTGTCTGATCAGTACTTCATACCCCGTCACATTGACACAGGGATCCCAGCTTAAGCTGATGCTGGCATTACCCGCTTTCGCATCCAGATGCTCCGGAATGTTCATCTCCGGTTCCGGAATTCTCTCCTCCATGCCGTTGACGAATTCTACTTTGGAGATCTCCGCCAGATTGTTGTTATTCATTACGCCGGTAATGGTAAATGTCACCTTCTTGACAGCAACCTGCGAACCCAGATGAATAACGATATTCCCATTATTATCCAATGTCGCACTGACCTCTTCCGTTTTCAGAAGGTAATTTACCTCTCTCTGCACAGGAATTGGTATCGTCTCCTCCTTGCCATCTTCCATATAGGAAACGAGAATCTCCGCCTCCGTCACAGGGTTCTCCCGGTTTGTCTCAAAAATGATTCCGTCAATATCTGTGGAATTCCCCACTTCTGTGAAATCAAATTCCAGAACCACAGGCTTCTCCCGGGAAATATTCTGCCCGTCCTCCCGGGTCAGCCTTATGCTGCTCTGATTGCGCAGAAGCCCTCCCAGATCTCCTTCCACCACCTTTGTGCCGATACCGGCCTGAGGCGTAATCACAGACGCGGAAACGGACTTCTCAATTCCCGCCTGAATCTCTGCCTCCTGATACCCCTTCGCAAAGTATTCCAAATCCAGAAGATTGGTGCTGCCGTCACGGTTTAAGTCCGACATTCCCGAAGTCACTCCGCTGTGAACGGAATCTACCATAGCGTCCTTATCCGCGGCATCCATTCCGCCGTCCATATTCACATCTCCCAACAGCAGAACTCCCGGATGAGCGGTCCCGTCTTCATAATTTATCCCTTCCAGGTAACCTGTCATCAACTTTACGGTACTGGTCCTGTCTTCCACAGAAAGCTTCTGCCTGTAGGTGACAAAGCCATCCCCGGACACCTGCAGGGTATAGTCCCCCTTCTGCAGTCCCTCAAAGCTTACCCGCTTCTCTCCCGCCCGATTTCCTTCCAGTGCAAGAGTCCCTGTCTTCTCCGTTCCCTGAGAGTCTGTCAGCTTCACTGTGAAGCTCGCCGATTTCTGCAGGGCAAGCACGGTCCCAATCACCACATCCACCTGTCCCACATTTCCAGCCTGCACCTGTCGTGCCAGCTCTTCGTCACTCAAAGAACTGCCCGCCTGCGCTCCGTTGCCCTGGGCAATATGGCTTGCGGCGGCCTCCTGTCTTACATTTCTCTGTTTGCCCCGGTCCCCGGCGCCGGTTTCAGAAGCATACGCTGTCAGACCCGAACTCAGCACCATGGCAGCCGCCAGCAAAAGCGCAATTTTTCTCTTCATGCATTTCCCTCCAGTCCCTGTATACCTGACAACAGGGATTATTTGTTTCTCAAGTGTGCTCATCTATTATACATGGAAAATCGTTCCACTGCAATTCTAATCTCAGATTTTAAAAAAATTTCAGGGAATCAGCAGAAATCTTTGCAGGACCTGCCTCCCGCACCATTTCAAATCTATGGGCATGACGCTGTTCACAGTTACAATCTCTTCCCTCTTATATATGGTATCTCCCACCATATAATCTATGGTCCCCACTGTCATGCCACATTCCACAGGTGCCGTCAGCTGCTCTTTCACACTGTATTCCACCCGGATTTCCTCGTCTTCTCTCAGAAGAAGACCATCCTTCCACTGTTCTCCTGTTCTGTCCGCATGTCCTTCCTCATTTTCCTGTGGTGTTCCCACATTCTGCTCCGGCCCGCTTTTCCTTTCGGCAATTTCGACATCCACACAGGCAGAAGCACCCAGTATCTCCGTCCTTCCCTTCAACACAGGAATGGACTTCAGCCTGCTTTCGTCAAAGGCAACTCCCTTCTCCGAAAAGCTTCTGTAAAAATAATGCTCCAGCCCATACTGCATCAGTTTCCTGGTGTCGCTCCATTTATAGCTCTTATTATTGGGCCAGCCGCAAGCCAGCAGCGCCACCACAAAAGTTCTCCCATCCTGCTCCAACGCCCCCACATAGCAATATCCCGCTTTATTGGTAAATCCCGTCTTGCCGCTCAGCGCGCCATTCATCATGCTCAGAAACGCGTTGTGATTGGTGCAGGAATAATCCCTCCCGTTGGCATGGAAACTATAACTTCCGGCTCCTGTAATCTCCAGAAATGCCTCCGCACAATCTGATTCCCGGATACAGTAAGACATGATTCTGGCCAGCTCCGCAGCCGTAGTACAATGCTCCTTCTGAATGGCGGATCCATCCTCCAGAACAATGGTTTCCGTAGCATCCAGGCCGTTGGGCGTGATAAACCAGGTGTTTTCACAGCCCAACTGTGCGGCTTTCCGGTTCATCAGCTTCACGAATGCCGCCATGGCCTGTTTGCTCTCCTCCACGGTATACTCCGCGGTATCCTTGCTGCGCAGCTCAGGAGAAAGATATTGCTTTCCCACATATTCCGCCAGTGCCACCGCGGTGTCATTGTGAGATTCCAGCATCAGCGAATACAGCAGATCCCCCACCCTGTACTGCTCCCCCTTTTTTATGTACAGCTTGACCTTCGGCATACTTTCAGCATAGGAGGATACTGTCAGTATATCCTCCCGGGATGTATTCTCCAGAATCACAATACAGGTCATAATCTTCGTGGTGCTGGCCATGGCAAGGCATGTATTCTCATTTTTTCCATACAGTACCCTTCCGGAATCCGCATCCATCAATACGGCTGCCGACGCGTATAAATCTGTGTCCGCCGGTGCTCCCGAAGAGGAGGTCTGATGAACCGTTCCATCCATCTCCACAGCCTGAATGGGAAAAGAAATGCTCCACAGAAGACAGCAGAAAAAAAGAAAGCCGCCCAATATTTTTTTCATCCGCATTTTCATATCATTGTCTTTCAATGGGATTTTTAATAATATATGAGGCTGCTTTTGCTTTTTATGTTTGACTGCAAGTCCCTAAATGTCCAGCTGAAGCTGTACCTCTGCCTCCGCCTGCTGCTTGAATTCCTCCATCTGTACCGGATTCAGCTCAGGAAGCTCTTCCAGACTTCCCACGCCGAAGCATCGCAGAAACTGTTCCGTTGTGCCAAAGAGCAAAGGTCTGCCGGGGGCGTCCAGGCGGCCCAGCTCCGTAATCAGCTCATATTCCAGCAGCTTATTGATAGCATGGTCGCAGCTAACCCCTCTCACCCGCTCTATCTCCATTCTGGTCACCGGCTGCTTGTACGCAATAATGGAAAGTGTCTCTAAAACTGTGTCCGTCAATGTCATTTTCCTGGGCGCCTTAGCAATTTTAATCAGATATTCATACATATCTTCCTTGGTACAAAGCTGCACGGCATTGTCAAATCGAACCAGCGCAATTCCCCTGTCTTCCTGTCTGTAACGCTCTTCCATCTCCCGCAGGATTTCCTTTGTGGTTTTGGTATCCTCTTCTATTACTTCGGCCAGACGGCTGATTTCCACAGACTCACCCATGGTGAACAACACCGCCTCAATGACCGCTTCCGCTCTGGCTTTCTCCATTTTCCATCTCCCTGTCTTCCCGGCCGCTTTCCTATTGAATTCCGGCTGAATTCTTTTTGTCCCGCAGGCCGCACAAAACAGTGTGAAATCCCCCTGCGATGACATGAATATGAAAGTCAATCATTACCGCCCCCGTCACCCTCTCCGGCACACATACGGGAAGTAATCAATATGTCGTCAAAAATTGTCTCCTGACTGATGACAATCTTACCGGTCTTCATCAGCTCCAGAATAATCAGAAACGTGACAATCACTTCCATTTTGCCCGCCTGCTTCTCCAGAAGCTTGCGAAAGCTGAAAGTACTGTGTTCCCTGGCAAAAGCCTCCACATACAGGGTTTTCGCCTCCATATCAATCTCTTCTTTTTCAATATTGCCGTACTGGCTTCGAATGGGGTCGATCTTGTCCTCCTGGCGGCGAATAATAAATTTGAAGATTTCATGCAGCCTGTTCAGAGTCATATCCCCAATCAGCTCTTCATAATTTACCGGATAACTGTACTTTGCCACTTCCGGAGGAAGATTCTGCTCCCTGTACATATTTTTCGCAGCGTCCACCTGCAGATCCTTAAGCTCCAGCGACATATATTTGTACAGCTTGTACTCCAGCAGCTTCTGTACCAGCTCTGCCCTTGGATCCTCTTCTTCCCCCTCCTCGTCAACTTCTTTGGGAAGCAGCATTCTGCATTTAATGTCAATCAGAGTAGCCGCCATCACAAGAAATTCACTCATCACGTTCATGTCGCCCGTCTCCATCTGTCTGATGTAGTCCAGGTACTGTTCCGTAATCTCCACAATGGGGATATCGTAAATATCAACTTTATTCTTATCAATCAAATGAAGAAGAAGGTCCAGAGGCCCTTCAAAGACTTCCAGTTTTACAGGTATCGCCATAATATCCTCGTTTATGCTTTCTCTCCTGTCGTTTTCCAACAGCCCGAGTTATTATTTTACCTTTTTTTTCCTGCCATTTCAAGAAAGAACGTACATTCTATTCTCTTTTAAATTCTATCACCCACAGCTCGGCCGGATTAAACAATCTTATATGGATGGTGTGCATTCCCAGCCCTCGGCTCAACACCATGACGGAAGCGTTCTCCCGGAAAACGCCGCCGTCATATCTGGGAAATGGATGCCATGAAGGGGAAATCACCCCTTTCCCCCAGAAAGGCACCCGGGCCACACCCCCGTGCACATGTCCGGACAGTGTCAGATCCGCCCCCCACGCGGCATACCGCGGAAAATAATCAGGATTGTGGGCCAGCAGAATCGTATACATACTGTCCGACGCCTGTCCCAATACGGAATGCAGATAATCCGGCGGCATTTCCACTGTCTTTAACCGTTTATAATATGCTTCATCAATCTCGGAGCCGTACACTGCAATTCCATATTCAGGAAGCAGAGCCTTACGGTTTATCAGCCTGTCAATTCCCAACTCCTTCAGCGCCGTTTCATAGCGCTCCGCCATATCACTGTAAACCTCCGGGTACAGTTTCAGACGATGCTCATGATTTCCATTGGCATAATAGATGGGATAGTCCTCCGCCAGCTGCCGGAGAAACCGCAGAGCAGGCTCCACGGTTTCCTTCGGTCTGGCTGTGAGAAGATCTCCCGCTGTCAGGATAAAATCCGGATGCTGTCCGCGAATTGCCTCCAGGAGTCTTTCATTATCCTTACCATAACATTTATTATGCAAGTCCGTCAAAAACACGGCCCTGCAGCTCTTTTTTATCCTGTCATCCGTCACCGTATATGTCCTTACGACAAAGCGGTTGCTGTCATATAGAATAACCCACGCTGCTATCAGCACTATGATTCCCGTTATGGTAATCAACACATCCGTCATACTGTTCCTCTCATCTGCCGCTTATTCTGCCTGTTCTGATTCCGTACCAGCCCCATGGTCCGGAGTTTTGGTCTCGTTTGAAGCTTCGACTCCCTTCCGGCCCTCCATCTCATCGGAGGATTCAGTCCCGTTGACGCCCTCTGTCTCATTCTGCGCTTCGGTCTCGTTTTGGGAATCGCTTCTCCCCTGGTTTTCTGTCAAAAGGAAGTATCCCAGCACTCTGCGGAAATAATCCGTATACCCTGCCCTGTCGATATCCTCGGCAAACAAAACAGGCACACTGCCAATTTCCATGCCGTTCAGAAGGTATCTGACACATCCGGCCTCCATGCCCTCTTTCACAGGCGCCTGTACCTTTTCCGGAAGCTCCACCACCTTTTCCACTGCAGACAAATCGCTCCCTGCAGTATCCAGATATCGGAATTCTCCTTCATACCTCAGAGCAGCTTCCTCCTCCACACCGCCTTCCACCGCCAATGGCAGCAGCACATCCTGATTCTCATCCACATAAATATCACATACACTGAAACCGTAAGTCAGCAATATCTGTGCATCTCCGAAGCGAGTCTTGTAATCCGGCGCTCCCATGACCACCGCAATCAAATCGATTCCATCCTTGGACGCAGTGGCCGAAAAGCAGTACTTAGCCTTTGAAGTAGAACCGGTCTTCAGTCCTGTAGTCCACTGATACTGCTTTAACAGCTTGTTGGTGCTGCTCAGAGTAAAGTTCGCCGTTCCCTGCCTTGTCTCGTGGGTAATATCTTCCATCCAGATAGTCGTATAATGAAAAATATCCGGGTATTTTGTCGTCAGTTCCCTGGACATAATCGCCACATCTTTGGCAGAAGTGTAGTGATTGTCAGAATCACTCAAGCCGCAGCAATCTTCAAAATGAGTATCCACCATCCCCAGTTCCGCGGCTTTTTCGTTCATCAGCGCCACAAATGCCTCCTCGCTGCCCGCAATATGCTCCGCCACGGCCACACTGGCATCATTGCCCGAAGACACGGCAATACACTTAATCATGGTATCCAGCGACTGTACCTCTCCCGCCGCCAGATAAACCTGAGACCCTCCCATGGAACTGGCATACTCACTGGTGGCAACCTGATCCGTCAGACTGATTTTCCCGGAATCAATGGCTTCAAAGGTCAGAAGCAATGTCATAATCTTCGTAATGCTGGCAGGACTTCTGCGCTCCGTGGAATTCAATTCATAAATTACTTCTCCGGTGGAGCTCTCGATTAAAATCACTGACGGCGAAGATACCGCAACATTGGCGCTTACGGGTATGTATGCTGTAAAGACAAGCAGCAATGACAAAAAAAGAGCAGATAATTTCTTCTTGGTAAACATAATACCGGCCACACTCCCAATTCTTTTCCTCTGTCTATAGAATATGAAAATGAGGCTCCACATATGCGGAACACTTACCGTTTTCGCACATACAAAATCCCCGGCCATAAGACCGGGGACGGATAAGCTGCTTAGTTATATTTGCGTTTTCTAGCTGCTTCTGACTTTTTCTTGCGTCTTACGCTAGGCTTCTCGTAATGCTCACGCTTGCGGATCTCCTGCTGAATACCCGCCTTAGCACAGCTTCTCTTAAAACGACGTAAAGCGCTGTCCAATGTTTCGTTTTCTTTTACGATTACGTTTGACATCTCCACCCGACCTCCCTTCAGTCCCTCAAAGTATCACGACTGATTGGGTTATTATGTACGTACTTCCCACATACACAACTATTATTATACCATAAAAGTTTTCCACGTCAACTGTTTTTTACAGTTTTTACATAAAAGTGGAAAAATAATTTCTGCAAAAGAGAATCTCCGCGGACTGATACGGAAACGCCGCGGAGATTTCTTCTCCTTTTTCCGCTATACACCGGGAATATTGAGGATTTGTCCCACATGGATTCTGTCCGGATCCGCAATCTGCGGGTTGGCCGCCGTCAGGGCCTGCAGGCTGATTCCCTTTTTTACCGCAATACGGGAAAGCATGTCGCCCGGCATGACCGTATAGCTTTCCATTATCACCGCGGCATACACACCGCCCCGCTTCAATCCGAACATGGCGCTTCCCGATTCATTAATCCGGTAAATACCCTCCTGCTTCATACGGCCGGATGCCTCGTCACAGGAATACAAAACGGCATTTTTCCCTGAATTCTCTGCTCCCAGTGAAAGATGTGCATTTACCAGGCAGGGGTACGCCTCTCTCTCCGCCATCTGAAACTGTCTCACAATCTGTGCCCCGCAAATCTGCCGCAGTGCTTCGTCGGGAAGCACTTCTTCCTCAGATAAAGTCACACAGACAGGTATATCCGTCCGTCTCACGTCCGTTCCGCTCACGGTGAAGGTCACATTGCTGTCTGTATACAATGCCAGCGTCACATTTTTCCCGGCCAATCTGCTCAGAATATCCGTGGAAACCGTAAAAGTATTTCCCACCGCGAAAGGAACATTCTCCCCGCTCCCGCTGGCGGCTGCGTTCTCCAGCCATTCTGTCATCAGATTCCAGTCTGCTGTTGCCTCCTCCGGCGCCTGACTGATAATTGTGGTCCCGGCCGACGCTCTCACCGGTTCTCCCGGCCCTAATACAGGCACCAGTATGAATATCAGCGGCAACACCCGTTTCCATCCTGCTGTTTTCTTCATTTTTCCTTTTCCTCCGTTTTTTTCATTTTTTCTCTGATTTTTGATGTTTGAGTAATCATCTCACTCTCAGTATGCCCAAACGTAAAAAAATAATCAAAGAAGAATAAGAACTTTCTTTTTAAGCTCAATTACTGTATAATAAAGAAAAGTCTGCTGACAAAACTGTTTATAGGGGGAGATGAAATGGAACATTCACTGAATCTTTTACTAAACTATATACAGGGTATTCTCGAACAGGGAAATGTCCCCTCCTTCCGCAGGGAAGATTTATCTCCTGATTTCCGGGAATTGGGAGATAAAGTAGCGCTTCTGGCTGACAGGGTTCAGGATTTGACAAATCAGCTGCAGCAGAAAAATGAAGCCCTGGAATTAGAGAATCAGGTTTTGCTGGATAATATCCAGGCCATGGATGAAATCAGCTGGGCCCTGGAACAGAGCAACCAGGAACTGCGCATCAACCTGAATTTAGTGAATGCTCTCACCGACTACACCCACAATATGATTTTCGTATATTCCGCGGATACCGGCCAGGAAGTGCACACCAACCAGCCTGCCCGCTGGTTTCAGAAAGCGCATGCGCAGAATGCCGCCCACTTAACCCGGCAGCTGCTCGACAAGCAGCCGGAGATCCAGGAACAGATAGACCTTCACAGGGAAAATCAAAAGCCGGATTCCGCAGAATTGCCAAATGGGCAGTTCACGGAAGAACAGGAGCTTCCAGACCGCAGTCAAAGCTCCCTTCGCTGGAATATGGCACTGGAATCACCTGACGGTATTGATCTCTTTTATCAAGTAGAGTCCTTTCTCATTCCCTGGTTTCATTCGAATGAGGAAAGTTCCCAGGATGCTAAGAAACAGGCAATCGTCCATATCGTTCTGGATGAAACAGAACGACAGAGACGGCAGAACCTGATTTACCGTTTTGCCTATGTGGATCCTCTGACCAACCTGAATAACAGGCGTTATGCCACCGAAAAAATGGAACAGTGGCTGCAGGAGGGAACTGCTTTTCTGCTCTCCTTTATTGATGTGGACTACCTGAAATATTGCAATGATACCTTTGGGCATGAGCAGGGCGACAGCTATCTCATTGAAGTATCTGCTGCCCTGCAGACACTGGGCGGCGAAGTTTGCCGGGTAGGCGGAGACGAGTTTTTCCTGCTTCAAACCGGACTTGCTCCGGAGAAGCAGGATGAGAAGCTGGAAAAGCTGCGGCAGGCAATGCTGGCAGACAAAAGCAGCGGGCATCCCAAATGCTTCAGCTATGCCACCACTCTTGTCCCCGCACATTCCACAATTCCTTTGGTGGAGTACATAAGCAATACCGACGCAAAAATGTATCAGCATAAGCAAATGTATAAAATTCCGCTCTCTGATGTTGTATATAAGGATGATCGGATATAGGAAGCTGTCATAAAAAGCCATGTTGTCTTATCATTCATATTTTACAAGGATTGTTTCTGCGATAACCAGCCTTACTTTCGCTATTACGGCTCCAACATAGCTATGCTGCTGGTGTTGTTGATACCGTCAACACCGTTGGAGACAGCAATGAAACAGACATCCTTTTCCCGGAAGAATACCTCCGTGTAGAATCCTACCTGAAGGCAGTCCCTCCCTGCACGGCTCATGTCCTTTGCTATGACTGTGCCGATGCTGCCATTTTCAATCTGGCTTAACATCTGCTTCCATCCTGGTCTGTCAAAAGCTGGTCTTGATTAACGATATCCGTTTCAAGGGCAAACGTCAGATTGACTGGGATGATGTAAAGCAGTATCTCGAAAGATATGTCGGGGACTATAAGCTTCGCCCGGTTCACCACCCGGGAAGTCTGGTGCGAATTCCCCATGCAATGATGACCTTATCAGTTGGACCCTTAAGCTCTCTGAATCTGGACTCCTTGATATAGTTCAGATTTTCCGTATCCAGTGCAAACCCTCTTGCAGACAGCTTACTCTGTGTGACTGTGGAAAAAGGATTACGATTCCATACTCCTTCAATCCCAGTTCCCTCATGTGGTTCAGCAGATGCACATTGGTTGAGTCCTCTATATGCAGGTTTTCCATGGTTCTGGTAGGGTATAACAGCACAAAAATACCTTTCCCTCCTTCCAGACTTTCCAGGGACTTCCCCAGAAAATAGGTTCTTGTTCCGTTTGGCGAAGCTTTGATGCTGGTCTTCAGCAGAATCTCCTTTTCGGCTAACTTCTTCATTTTGTCTCCTTTCGTATTTTGTGCAGCAGCAGAATCTACTCTCTGAGAAGATTCTACTGCCATAAATAAGTGCCTGCGGCACCTTACTGATTCCATGTCCGTCTGATGACGGACTTTCCTATAAGGTGAAAAAGAACCATGCGGGGCTTTTCACAGCCTGGCATGGTTCTTTGATTGACAATAAGCAACTTGTGGCAGTGGTGTACAATGGGAGCAGCAGCAGGATAAAAAAGGGGCGCACAGCCCCGCACAAATGCCTTTTCCTGCATCTTCCCGGTATGTATTCGACAAAAAGACAGATTAGAATGTACAGAATAAACATACAATAGAAAACACGCTTTACAAGTTTTCTATTGTCATAAATAATGAGCCAGAAACACTGGCTCAAATCCGCCGGGCACAGTTCGAAAAGCCTGCGGCTTTCCTCGCTTTGCGGCTGTCGCCGCATGTGTCCAACAACGAAAACGACTGTTGGTGAGCAAGCTCCCCACAGCCGTTCCCGTTGCCGGACCCGCCCGGCTTGTAGCTATAAAAAATCGGGGTGACAGGATTCGAACCTGCGACTTCCTGGTCCCAAACCAGGCGCTCTAGCCAAGCTGAGCCACACCCCGATAATTCATTGGTAAGTCAAATACTTATTCAGTATACCTTTCAATCCTTGACATGTCAAGGTTTTCTCAGATATTTTACAACAATCTACCTGCCTGCTGTCTTCTAAAACGAGATTATAAATATTCAATCCGAAACTCCACTTCTTTTTCTTCCGCCTCCATAATAATATAAGAAGGCCTGCGCCCTGTCTGCCGGGGATAAGAAATGCTTCCGGGATTTACCGCAATAACGCTGCCGCTTTTGTCGATCACCGGTTTGTGAGTATGGCCATACATGACAATATCCACCCCTTTGAGAACAGCCTCCCTCTTTATCATCTCATTTCCCATGGACACACCATAATTATGTCCATGGATCACCCACGTTTTGAAAGCCCCAATCTGCAGTTCCAGTTCCCGTGGCAAACAGGAGAAAAAGTCATTATTTCCAAGCACAATCTGTACCGGACAGTCCGCAGCCTTAGATAAAACATGCTCACTCCCCTCGGCATCACCACAGTGAATCACCAAATCCGGCTTCTGCAGTTCCAACACCTTAAAATAATTCTCATTTTTCCTGTGGGTATCACTGACAATCAAAACTTTCATCTCTTCCTGAGTTCCTCTTTCATCAATCGAAGTGCCTTGCCTCTGTGACTGATCCGATTTTTTTCTTCTTCCGTAAGTTCCGCCGTGGATTTCCCCATTTCGGGCAGATAGAATATCGGATCATATCCGAAGCCGTTCCGACCTCTTTCTTCATAGCCGATTCGACCTTCCACAGTCGCCCGGACTGTAAGCTCCCGGCCGTCCGGCAATACTGCCGCAATGGCACATACGAATCTGGCTGTCCGCCCCTCTTCCGGCACCCCTTCCAGACGTTTGAGCAGATCGGCATTTTTAATGCTGTAGGGCGTGTCTTCCCCCAGATAGCGGGCCGAGTAAACCCCCGGCTCCTTATTCAGATAATCAATCTCCAATCCGGAATCATCTGCCAGGACCAGCTCTCCCGCCACAGCCGCAACTGCTCTGGCTTTAATCAACGCATTTTCTTCATAAGTTTTCCCATTTTCTTCTATGTATGTCCGGATACCGGCGTCCTTCATTGACAGAACTTCATATCCGGTATCCTCCAGGATCATCCTGATTTCCTTCATTTTGCCGGCATTACCTGTGGCAAATATCAGCTTTTCTTTTTCCATTTTCCGCTCCCATACAAGTATTTCTGTCTCATCAATTCCTGCGGCAGATTCCCTGCTGCCTCATTTATCCCTCTCTGCCGCAACTGCCGAACTTTAGTCCCTGTCCTTCGGCGGTCTCATCCCCGGATACTGATAATAATAGGCTTTCATCATTCCATTATAAACCTTTCGATTCTTGACAGATTTTTGCCCTATATCCCGCTCTGCATTCTCATATGCGGATATAAGATACAAGCTCCAGGAATCCAGCATCCGAAACCGCTCTCCGATTATCCTATACAGCTCCGGTATATCCTCTTTATCATGAATCCTCTCTCCATATGGTGGATTTGTGATGATAAAGCCATATTTTTTCGGATGACGAAGCTCCCTTACATCCCGCCGCTGAAAATGTATCATATGCTCCACACCTGCCAGTCTGGCATTCTCCCGTGCAATGCTTACCATATGATCGTCAATGTCATACCCCTGTATCTCCGGCTTCACCTGCAGATCTACCTGTTCCTCTGCTTCTTCCCGGGCATCCCGCCACACTTCATGTCCCACAATCCCCGGCCAATCCTCCGCGGTGAAACTTCTCCGCATACCAGGTGCCATCCCTGCTGCCATCATAGCCGCCTCAATGGGAATGGTACCGCTGCCGCAGAAAGGATCCACCAGTATCCGGCTTCCGTTCCATGGGGTCAGCATAATCAGAGCCGCCGCCAGATTCTCTGCGATAGGCGCCTTGGCCACCAGCTTTCGATACCCTCTCTTGTGCAGAGATTCTCCCGTACTGTCCAGTCCCACTGTCACCTGATCCTTCATCAGAAAAACCCGTATCGGAAATCTGGCTCCTTCCTCAGGAAACCAGCTGACATGATACACTTCCTTCAATCGCTCTACTATGGCTTTTTTCATGACAGATTGAATATCTGAAGGGCTGAAGAGTCCAGACTTCACACTGGCCGCTTTAGCCACCCAGAATTTCCCGTCCGCCGGTATGTATTCCTCCCAGGGCAATGCCTTCGTCCCCTGAAAAAGTTCTTCATAACTCACTGCGTGAAAGCTTCCAACTTTAATCAGAATACGTTCCGCCGTC
Source organism: uncultured Acetatifactor sp. (assembly GCA_910588225.1). Taxonomy (GTDB): domain Bacteria; phylum Bacillota; class Clostridia; order Lachnospirales; family Lachnospiraceae; genus Acetatifactor. The sequence goes on along the minus strand of CAJUQT010000055.1, from coordinate 5,159 downwards.
CTCAGGAAAATGTTTCCCCGGCATAAAGCCTCCTCATCACCATAAAAGGTGACCCTTCCGTCAGCCACCTCAGTGATATCATAACCCAAATCATCTATTTCCCGTTTCAGAAGTGCCTCCATGCCAAAATGACATGGGGCAATCAGTTCAAATTTCCTCATTCTTTCCCCCCTGTACACTCCTTCTATGTAAATAGGGGCACATGAAACGTGTCCCTATTGGTCAGAAAAACCTTAGTAGTTGTTATTCTGGTTGTTCTGGTTCTTGCTGTTGTTCTGATTCTTATTCTGGCTGTTCTGGTTCTTGCTGCTGTTCTGGTTGTTCTGATTCTGACTGTTCTTGCAATTCTCGGAATTGCCTGTGCTGTTGTTGTACTTATTGTTGTCCATTTCTTTCCTCACATCCTGCCGCAATGCAAAGCGGCTTTCCTGTGGGAACCTGTTGTTCATTACAGTTCCCTGTTGTCAGTTACAGGAGTAGTATGAGAAAAAATAACATAAAATATGCGGACTTTTTCTGGTACTTTAGTACCATTTTTAACTTCGGCACTTTAAAAGTCCTTCTTACTTCTTCAGTTAAACCAGTCACGAAATGCCTTCACAAGAAAAAGCACCAAAAGAATCGGCAGAAGTACTGGCAGAATTGCGCCGATAATCGAAAACGCCACGCTTAAAACCACCATGACAATCAACAGCACCGCTATCAGCCACCCCCACAGCGGCACTTTAGAAAGCACTTTCAGCCAAAATTGTCTGCCTCTGCTGTCAGGTCTGTATTCCTCACTGCGTTCATACCACATTCCTTCGCCTGCATATTCAGCAGACTGACCGTTTCCTGCGCCGCTGGTCTCCGCAATGGTTCTGGCCAAAAGTCTCGGATCGCCCAGCTTCGCCAGCACATCCTCCTCTTTTTCACCCTTACGGACCTCCATATTGATATAGTCCTCATAGTAACGCAGATTTTCCATTACCAGGCTGGAAGATACTTTTCCATTCAGCGCCAGTCGCATCATTTCCAGAAATTCCTGTTTTGTCATATATCACTCCTGATAAGCGGCTTTCAGGCCGCTCCGTTTTCCTGTCTCTGTCACAGATTTTTCAATCACACTCTACCGGACAACCTGCTTTGCCCTGCTCCATTTGCAGCCAGTATTCTCTGGGACAACTGTTCTTTGCCACCACGGCCCGCAGTTCCACATAACAACCGCAGCTGCGGCACATGCCCTCCAGCAGCATATCACACTGCCTGCAGACCGTCAGTCTCTCCTCGTATACAGGAGCAGAGACCTTCAGCTCCTCATCCAGATTGTCAATATACTCTCCCAGGGAACGAAAATACTCCTCCTGCCCCACCATATCTCTGAGCAGACATTTTTTACACAGCCGCAAGTTCCCTTTCTCCTGTTCCATCGCACGCTCCGTTTGCTTTTCCAAAATATGGTTCCTGCATCCCTATATTATACTTTTCCCGGAAACCAAAGTCAATAACCGGAAAAATGCTCATCACACAGAAAAAAGGCTAACCATACCGGAAAAGCATAATAGAATATAAGCACATACCGCACTAGCGCCATGGGCCCGGGCAATACGGTCAACATCGTCAGCAAAAATATCAGCCCCGGTATCATAAATGTATACTTTCTGTTTCGCCACCATCGGGAGAAAATCACCATCACCATCACCAGATACCAGCCGGGGCTCAGAAGCAGGGACATAAAAGGAACCTTCTGCATTTCAGGATCAAAAGAAATCCTCTCATAATACCCATGTACTCCGGGCAGAAAGCTCATCTCCTCCCCCGGAATGCTTACCCTGTAATCAAAGTAAGAGCTCCTGCCATATTCGTCCTGATAGCCGTCCACCACCGCTCCCGGATACCAGAAATCCACCGTATTAATCAGAAAAGAATTCACATACGTCAAAGGATGCTGCATTCCCCATTTCAGCCACAATGAGAAAAATTCCTTTTTATAATCCTGAAAATTCTCCCTCTGAAACCCTTTTTTCACAAAATCCGATACCGTTGATCTGTAGCTGTCCAAATCCTCTTTGGGGACAATCCGGTAAAGCAGCTCCAGGTCCTGCCGTTCCAGAGAATCATAGTCATATTTATGCACCCGGGCCATCTGCTGAAGCGGTACCGACAGCATCTCCTCGATTCCCCCAGGCGTCACCTGCAGAATCCTGTAACACGGCCCCACATACACACCATAGGCCAGGCAGATTCCCGCCGCAATCAAAGCCAGCTTCTTCCGGTATTCCCCGCCTGCCGCCAACATAACTGCCAGAATTATCACCACAATATAGAGACCATTATTCCGCAGAATCATGGAAAAGAAAGCAGACAATCCAAAGGAAATCATCTGTCCTCTGTGAAGGAAAAATTCCTTCCTTTGACAGCAGAATCGTATCAGATTCAGCAAAAATATAAGCAGTGCCGCCGAAAACAGCACATCCTTTGTGGTACTGACCGCAAAAAGCTGCGACACCGGCGACAGCCCGTAAAAGCAGAGCGCAAACCAGCGGAATATATCCGGAAGTTGAAATTCTTCCATAAATTTCAGAGTCCGGACAAATACATTTGCCAGAATCAGCATCTGCAGAAAAGTATATACCGCAATTCCCGCGTTATAGCTGCCTGTCAGATGATACATTCCTTCCACTGTCCCCCCTAGCAGAAGCACATGCAGCACCGGGTGATGAGAGGTAATCATACCGTCCCGAAACTGCTCCCATTCGGTAAATGCATCGTAAGCAAATGCTCCGGGAAAAATAGACAGCCATACCGGCAGCCAGCATATCAACAGAATTGCCACACAAAGCCAATCCGGCAGTATGAATTTTACCCTTCTCCACAACGCTGCTTTCCCGATCCGGTCTCCGTACCTGTCCGTCAGCTCCCACAAAGCATGCAGGATTCCGGCGGCCGGAAAAGCCCCCAATATCCATTTCAGATAGAAAACCTTCTCAGTCAAATCAAGAGAATTATCCCGTTCCAGCCCATAACCTGCCACATAGAAAAAAGAAAGAATTCCTCCCAGCACAAAAGCAAATATAAGCTTTCTTCGTGTTCCAATCCTGTTGCACTGCATATTCTGTCCCATAATACCCTTTATCGTTTTTTCCTGAAATAATACTTCCAGTATATTCCGTCTACAATCTGCTCCGGCTGATATTCTTCTTCCAGCCAGGATTGCAGCCATTCATTCGTCTGCAGCTCATATGCCAGATTCCCCATATAGCTTTCCGCCACAACCACATCCGGATACTTGTCCGGATTCAGCCGCCAGTATTCCAGGACAGCATCGCTGTAAGAGGGCGTTGACATGGTGGAGGGTCCCGCTATTTCCATATCCTTGTACAGATACCCCAGTGTATCCGCCACGCTGCCTATAATCCATACTTTATCTCCCGGCCGAATCCATTCTTCCCATTCAGGATAACTGTCACGCTGTATACAGGCCCCTTGTTCATCTGTAATAATCCCCCACGCCGGCCCCACACGCACCACTGACAAATCCGACAAAACAGAACAGATCTGTCCCCTTCCTGTCATAGGCGTCCTGATATAGACACATCGAAAAGCCAGCAATGCCACAAAACAAATAAAGCAGGAAAACAGCCCCTTTCTGATTCCTTCGGAAATCTCTCCCCCTGCAATCGGTATAAGTGCCGCAATAATGGCCAGCAGTCCGTAGGCTGCGGAAGGATACAGCGGCATATCAGACAATAATAACGTCGCCGTAAATCCCAGCCCCCCAATCACGCTCAGGCACAGATAAATTCTTTTCTCTTCTCCTGCAAGCACTTTTACATTCCGCAGGCCGACGGCCACAAGAAACAGAAAAATAAGACTGTATGCAGTCCGATTTTCCGCACTGAGAATATTCAGGAAAAAACCTGTCAGAAAGATACCTGTGGAACATAAAAACCACAATTGCCGTCCTGCCTGTTTCTTCTCTGTTCCTACTCCCTTCTCTGCGCCTGTTCCCTTCCCGGCTCTGCGAAAAAACAACAGCAGAATCCTGCTTATCACCCATCCGCCTGCTCCCACAATCAGAAATACGGGAAGCACTTTCAGAATATCCTTCAGATATCCCAGCAGCTTATCACCCATGCCCACCGTGTGAGATGGTTCCAGCGCCAGCATTCCCTCCAGACACTGCCTGAAGGTATGCGGCCCAAGGCTAAGCAGAAAATATCCCCCCACAGCACTTCCCAGTCCAGCACAGATTCCGGAAAAAAGCAGTACATCCTTCTTCTTATTTTCAGAATAGTATGCCAATAATCCTATGACTCCAAAATAGACGATCAGACAGGAAGGATACGCCAGCACCTCCAGACACAGGCAGACGGCTCCCGCAGCCAGCAGTATACGCCTTCCCGATCGCAGATAACCGTACAGACAGCAAAAAAGCAGAGCAGAATACCAAAGCTGCATGTTCGCAAACTCCGGCAGTGCATAATCCTTTGGTGAAATCATGAAAAACAGCAGCGCCATTCCGTATGCCACCGGCTTTTTCAGAGCTTTAACAAATATTTTATACAATAAGAATGCTATGGCTCCGCGAATCAGAATTCCACAAGCCTGCAGATAGAGTACAATACCTGTGGTCGTATGAAAAAGCTTTTCATAAATCCACATTAAAATAGCCGGAAGGAATGCAGAAGTCTGATGCGGCTCCCACATCTCCAGAAACATTCTGTCACCCGACAGCAGCCGCCAGGACATGGAAATCTGATATGCACAGTCGTGAGCAATATTGGTCACCGACCAGATCAACCCGCAGAACACTGCCATTACTGTCAGCGCTATATAAATTATTTTTTCTTTCTTCAATTTCATGCTGTCCTTTTCCTGTCCGCCTGTCACAATCCTGCATGTTGATATCAGTGCAGGAACATAATCAACCATTCACCTGAGATATTCCAAAACTATAAATAATAGACACGCTGCACGGATTCTTCACTGGAATTCAAGAACAGAATTCTAGTGTCATGCATTGTCATAAATAAGAAAACAGCGGGAATGCCTACCCTTAAGACTTTCCCGCCGCTCACTGCTAACACCCATTGACATATACAATAGTGTATACAAATATCTATTTAACGTGCGTTAGAGGATTCGAACCCCCGACCTTTTGGTCCGTAGCCAAACGC
>CAJUQT010000054.1 GCA_910588225.1 uncultured Acetatifactor sp. | reverse complement strand
AGGCTTATCACTGCTGTTGCTTATGATTATTTCCATTTATTCACTCCTCTCTATGCGTATCGTCTGTAATATCCGTACTGGTTCGATAAGTACAGTATATGCGCTTTTGATGTCATTGTCAATACCATTTTTTAACTTTACCGTACATGAGTTAATTCTTGTTTTTCTTCCGCAGCTTGTCCATGCCGATTTTGACGGTTTCTTTCTGATTGCCCTTTTCCTCCGTCATCATGGAAAAAATGGCATCCATATCAAGCTGTCCCGCTTGGCTCAGTTTCTTCATGCGCCGGGCCCGGGCCAGCGATATTCAGTTCTCAAAAGAGAAATGTAGTTCCACCTGTTTACTCACGAATAGCTGGTTTCGAAAGTCTACTTGGCAAAATTTCCAGAGGATATAGAAAAAGCGCCTGCCCGTGGCCATAAGGCCAAAGGCAAGCGCCTGCTTCCTGTTTATGTTCCCTAAAAAAGTTTTACTTCAGCCTTCCGACCACGAACAACCTCGCGGAACGCGGCCTGCACGGAGTGAAATCGCACATGAAGATATCCGGCCAGTTCGGGTCTGTATCGGCTGCGGACAACCACGCCGTCATCAGGACCTACATCGAGACCTGCCGCCGGAACGGGATCAACGTAACTTTTTTATGTATATGCTTGCAACTACAGCTTACTTTTGATTCCTTTCCGGACTATTTTCCATGCAGAAGGCCTGCCAAATATACTGGCAAGCCTTTCCCCATGCATTATCATGACTCAATTACTTATTCGCTTTTTCAACATATCTGTCATAAGCCGCCTGTCTGATCTCCAGTATTCTCGGCATACCCAGAGATTCCAGCTGTGCCTGATAAGCCGCAAAGCTTTCCTCTGTCAGCTCTTCCCTGCCCATAATGAGCTTCGGAATCATGGAGTTCGCATAATCCCAGACAGCGCTCTCCAGCTTGTTCAGCTCCGCCGTTTCCTCCGGCGTAAAGCCTACCGTCAGCGGATACACGTTGGCATTGCCGCTTGCCGTCCAGGCCTCATCCGCAACCACGGCCCGATCCACACCATCCTTTAAATCACAGGTTCTGGTGGCATAATCCACCACCACGCCGGGCATCCTGTTCTCGCAGAATGCGTACACTCCGTACTCCGCACAGTTATCCATCTCTTCCGTCCATGTTTTGGTACCGTTTTCTCTGGTGCCGTTGGTCACGCCTTTTTCCACATAAGAAGCTACATCGGCGGCTCCCTGCTCCGCGGACAGTCCCATGGATCTGGTATTGGAGCCTTCCTGTGAATATAAGTAGTCAAATGCGGCCAGGAGTCTGTGCAGCTTCTCCTCATCGCATGCCGTGGAAATTGCCCAGCCGCTATTGTTGCTGGCACGTCCGGAATCCAGGTATATGCCCAGAGGCTTCTGTACCCCTCCTGCAGTATTGGCGGGAGAATTAATGGGCTCCACATTCACGAACAGATTGTATTCCGGAAGGGACATGCTGTCCCCGATATTATCCGTGATTCCATACCATACGCCTGCGGCACCGCCGTAAGTCAATGCCGTGTTGGGAAGGAAGAACATATCGTCCGTCCGGCTGGCAAAGTCGGAGTAGATGTATCCCTGGCTATACCATTCTTTCATCTTAGTCAGGTAATCATAAAAAGCATCCTGAGAAATACCATATTTTACCGTACCATCCTCTACATACTGCAATCCGCCGATGCCGAATCCGGCCATAAGCTCCCCTGTGGAGAAATATCCCACCGCCGGAATGATCAGGCAGGCATATTCCGCCATGTTCGCCTCTTCAAAATACTGCTTCATCAGCGGCAGCATATAATCCCAGTCCTCAATCGTAGTGGGTGCATCCTTTCCGCTGGGGAACTGAATGTTTCCGCCTGTCATAGTGTCCAGGATATCCTGACGGTAGACCAGGCCCCCCCACTGCTTGGGCGCTTCCTGAATCACCGCAAAATGATAAAGGTTGCCGTCATCGTCCAGAAGCGCCGACTTCACGTCCGGATTGGCATCCAGAAACGCCTTGTAATTCGGCAGTTCTGTATCCAGATAGGGCGCCAGATTATAAATCACCTCATCCTGGTACAGGGTGGCGAGATTTTCCATATTGTAGGAGATGTCGATTACATCTGTATAGTCCTGTGTGCCGAACATCATGTTCAGCTGATCTGCCTCACTACCCTGAGGCGGCAGCTGCCATTCCAGCTCCAGATTGAACATATCAGCCCAGTACTCAAACACCGGATTTGCGATAAATTCCTCATAGCTCACATCGTCTGCCTGAGAAAAAATAGATACATGCATTTGCTCCGACAAATCCAGTTCCGTTCCGCCCTGGGACGGAGCCTGCGATTCTTCCGCCTCCTGACTTTCTCCGTTCCCCTGATTTTCCCCGCTTCCCTGGCTTTCTTCGCTCTGGCCTGCGGAAGAAGGTTTAGAATCTTCCCCGCCGCTCTCTGGGCCTTCCTTTCCGCAAGCGCTCAAACCCAGTATCACGGTAAGCATGAGCGCAAATAATCTTGTGACTTCCTTTCTCTTCATAATTATCTCCTTCCTTTCTACCGCAGCTTCATCTGCGATACCACATTTAAAGATGCAGGATGACCCGCTCCCTTGTCTTGTGTCTCTGTGTTTCTTATTTTAATCTCTTTTTATCATCCCTTATATCACTTTAAACTGTTTTTTATTACAATAATACGAATAATCAGCAATGTTGTCCCAGACGCAGCAGTGCTTTCATAAAATGATAAATATTCTCTCGAAGACGGTCCTCCTCCAATTCTCCCTTCTTTACCGCTTCCACGATTCTGCTGTTATAGGTATCATCCATGCTGCCCGGCGTAATCCAGGTATTGCCCGCTTTCTGCATCTTTACCACATCCGCCGTGCTGTAGCTGTCCCAGTCCGTCATTACAAAGCCCTGCCATCCGCACTCCTCCCGCAGCAGCCCCTGTATCAGATCGGAATCCTCGGAAGCAAAGATACCGTTCACGGCGTTGTAAGCCGTCATCACGCTTACCGGCTGATGTACCTGAAGCGCATATTCAAATGCCCTGAAATAAATTTCCCTTATGGCCCGTTCCGTTATCACACTCTGATTCCGCTTCCTGGACGTCTCTGCATTGTTTGCAATCAGATGCTTGTAACAGCCTCCCGTCCCGGTTCCTTCCAGGCCCCGGCAGTAATGCCCTGCCATCTGCCCCGCCAGATAGGGATCCTCCGAAAAGTATTCCGGATGCCGTCCGTTCAGGGGATTTCTATGTATGTTCAGCGCCGGGGCCAGAATCAGGCTGATTCCCAGCTCCTTTGCCTCTTCCCCGATCACCGCTCCGATCTGCGCCGCCAGTTCTCTGTTAAAGGACGTGCAAATGGTAACCCCGGATGGCATACCGATATTGGGCTTTTTCAGATTCACGCCGCTGTTCCCGTCTGCCACCACAAAATCAGGCAGCTCCAGCCCCTCCAGGGCATAAATTCTTCCGGCTTCTCCCGTCCCTTCCATTCCCCATCCGTGGCTGGCGCATACGGCAAGCCTGGCCATCTCTTCCACGCTCATACCCGCCACAAAACGTTCCAGCTCTTCCGGGTTCTGCCGCAGGTCCTGCCAGGTAATCCTCTCCCTGTCGTCATTCCTGAACTGATATTTCGGCACCTGATAGGAAGGCTGCTTCTTCACAGGCTGTAACCCGTGCACTCCTTTCTTGATGCCGGAAGCTTCTCCCCAGCTCCTCTTTTCCGAATCACTTTCTCTCTGGGACAATACCCTGATATTCTGCACAGGAACCATACGGTTCCTGACCTGCTTCAGAATCTCCGTTTCCTCCACTTCAAAACGGTATATTTCCTCCGCGTCCCTCACGTTTTCACCGGCATATACCCGATAAGTCCCGGCTTCCAGCAGCCATGCCGCCTCCGCCGTACTGTACGCCCCCATCCTGTCTCTGGGAATCCGAAAGGTAAGCTGCTGACTTTCCCCTTTCTTCAGAAGTCCGGTCTTTCCGAACTCCACCAGCTCCCTTGACGGCTTCTCCAACGCCCCCTCCGGCTTGGCCAGATATACCTGCACCACTTCTTTCCCCGGGATTTCCCCCACGTTTTTTATCACGAAAGACACCCTGAGTCCGCTTTCGTCATCATAGGCGCACTGCCCCGCTTCAGTCTGAAACTGCGTGTAGGACAGCCCGTATCCAAAAGGCCAGGCCACCTGCCCGTTCCTGCCGAATGTCTCAAAATAACGGTATCCCACATAGATGTCTTCTTCATATACCGTATCCAGCCAGACATCCTCATCCGCGCCGAACCGCCCCCTGCCATCCCTGCAGTCATAAAAATTGGCCGCAGACGGATAATTCTCATATCGTTCGCACCAGGTATCCGTCAGCCTGCCGGAGGGATTCTCCTCCCCGCACAGCACGTCGGCTATCGCCTTTCCGCCCAGCATCCCGCCAAAGCCTGTATACAGAGCCGCACCGATGTTTTCTTCCCGGATAAAATCAGTTTCTATCGGGTAGCCCACGTTCAGTACCACGATCACATCCGGAAAGATTTCCCCCACTTTATGCAGCAGCGCTCTTTCCTCCCCTGTCAGGCAAAACTCTCCTTCCCCGGAGGAATTATCGTGGTTCTCCCCGGACGGCCTGGACAGCACGATCAGCGCTCTGGGAGCATATTCCCGCGCCCGGGCCAGAAGCTCTTCTCCCGGTATGCTGTCGCTTCCCTGGGAATAAAATTCCAGAAGCTCCCGGTTCAGTTGAAAATCGGACTGCTCCCGCAGAGCCTCCAGCAATCCCACCTCATACCGGGGATTGATCTTCCCCGCGCCTACGGCGCAAAACCGGAATTCATAGATTCCCTTACCAAAAATATTTATCCTGGCATTCTTCTTAAGGGGCAATATCCCCCTGTCATTTTTCAGCAGCACAATGCCTTCCCGGGCGGCCTGCAGAGCAACGGCTTCATGGGCCGCATACTCGGGCTGCGGCTGCACCCGCTCTCCTGCCTTTACCTTAATCTGCGCAGGTTCCATCCTGTTTCCGTCCGTATCCGTAAACCCGCTGACCCGCAGGGTTCCCTCCTGGCCATACCTTGTGATATGGCCGCCCAGCCTGACTCCCAGCCACCAGGACTCCACTCCCTGCACAGCCATGGTCTCCAGCACATAATTCACGGGCTTTCCTTCAAATTCCACCTGGCCCTCCTGCCCGTCCATCCGCTTGCTGAAAGGCAGGACCATGCAGCCTAGAAACTCCGGCTTCAGCATGTACCAGTCGCCATTGGCGTCATTGATATCGTAAGCCAGCGGCGCGGACGGGTCGAAGACCAGAACCGGCCTGTCTTCCTTTCCCATGGGTATTCCTTCCCAATATGCCATTCTTTCTTCTCCTTCCAGAAATTCCTGTCTTATGTCGTTTTCATTCCGGTATAATCCGTGCCTCCTCCAAGACGGATATTCCACCGATCAGCTTCGCTGACTTGACTCATTGCTCACGGGAATTGTACGTGAACGCAGTCATTTGCCGATTTCTGTCCTGCATTGGCGCATTGCCCACTCATCGTTCCCCGGGCCGCAGCCAGCCATGGTTCACGCACCGTCCCGCGTCGTCACATTCCGCGTCAGTCCCCTCCAGATAGATCTTATAGCTCCAGTAGAACCAACCCAGGGTGTCCTTCATGCCCTCCAGAAATGCATCCGCTATGGCAGTATAGAGCCTGTCCTTTTCCTCTTTTCCCATCTGCTCCAGGCCGTCCGCCTGGTTCTGAATATTCCATTCTCCCACAATCAGCGGAAATCGCTTCGCCGCTGCGTTAACTTTCTCTCCCAGGCTGCGCAGGTACCTGACATATACCTCCAGGTTCCTCTCCGTAAAAAGCATTTGATCCGGTGTCATCAGGTAGTTATGGGTATCCAGTACCACTCCCTCAAAATCGCCGCAGTCCAGAAACTCATCCCATACCTCCAGTTCAAAGGCATCGCTGAAAACCACATATTTCTCACTGCCCATATGCTTTCGAATCACCCGGTAGGCATCCCTGTAAAACCGCCGCAGATATTCCAGAGAATAATTGGTATTTTCCGCAGCCAGTTCCTGATCCGCCGGAAGATACACCTGCGTCAGATTATGTATATTCAGCGCTTTCGCCGCCTCCGTGTCGCTGCACATGGGCTCGTTCAACACGCTGATCCCCCACATGGCTTCCTCTTTTCCGTATCGCTGCGCAATTCTCTCCAGCACGCTGAGGGTATAATTCCGATATTCGCTTCTGGTGGACCATAAGCATACGCCGCAGATTCCCGAATTATCCGTCCCGTTATGCCCGCCGGGAGCCGTATGCAGATCCACAAGAACCTTCAAACCGAATTTCCGCGCCCAGACAAATGCCTTATCCAGATACTCATGGCAATGAATATAGGGGCCCACATCCTCGAACAGGAAAAAGGGGACGGGAATACGGACTGCATTAAAGCCCCTGACCGCAATGTCCTCAAAATCCCTCTCGCCGATAAATTCATCCCTGTGAATCGTCAGCCGCTCTCTGGCCCTGTCCTCTCCCAGCTTAAGGCACAGATAGGTTTCGTCCATGGCATCCGTCCCTGCGAACAGATTCTGATTCATCCATTTTTCCAGCACAAGCCACCCGCCCAGATTCACGCCTCTTAATTTCTCCATATGACTATCTCCCTATAATTTCTGCTTCACGTTCTAATACGTCCGCCGCATAATACGTATCGTGCGTATTCCCGTAATAACCTGCCCCATAAACCTTCCCTGCCTGTCCGCCTAACCGGACAAGCCGGAACCAAAATTTTGCCGGAATGCGCAGGATTTCGTTGTTAAGCACCTAATGTCAGCACCGGTACAGACAGCCTTTCTATTCTTTCACGCCTCCAAGCGTAATGCCGGTCACAAAGTATTTCTGGGCAAAGGGATAGGCGCAGAGAATCGGAAGCGTGCCCGCAATGGTAACGCAGTATTTCACCAAATTACCGGTCATATTGACCAGCGCATTTGCCTCTCCCGCCGATGTGACGATTTTTGAGGTATCGTTCTGAATCAGCATCTCCCGCATAAACAGCTGCAGCGGCCACAAATCCCTTCTTCTGGGAAGATAAATGGAAGCCGTATACCAGGAATTCCACTGGCTGATCACAGTAAACATGATAATGACCACAATGGTCGGTTTCACAAGCGGCAGCAAGATCTTGAACAGAATTACAAGAGGACTTGCCCCGTCCAGCTTGGCGGACTCTTCATAGCTTCCGGACAGCTGCTCGAAAGACGATTTCATCATGATGATAAAATAAGCGTTCATAAGGCTGGGAAAGATAACAGCCCCCCTTGTATTCAACAGCCCCAGTCCCCGCACCACCATATAAGTCGGAATAATGCCGCCGCTGAACATCATGGTAAACATAATAAAAATCGTGAGAGGCTTTGCCAGCCTGAAACCTTTTCTGGAAATCAGATACCCTGCAATCGCCGTCAGAAAAGACCCCGCCACGGCAACCGCCAGCACATAAGCAATGGTATTTATGTATCCCGTCAAAATGTCCCTGCTGTGCATTACCAGCTCATATCCCTCCAGCGTCAGCTTTCCCAGCGGCTTCAGCAGCAGCCCCGAGGAGCCCATCAGCAGATGGGGGTCGCTGACAGATGCCATCAGCACATGCCAGAGAGGCATAAAGCACGCCAGCGCAAACAGAATCATAAAGGTATAGTTGAAAACCAGAAAAAGAATCCGGGATTTTGAATGTTTTTCAATCATTATGTCCACCTCCCTATACAATCGACGTATCTGCGTATCGCTTACTGAAATAATTAGAAAGCAGCAAAAGCAGCGTTCCCACCACGGAATTAAACAGTCCTACCGCGGCAGAATACCCATACTGCGCCTGTTCGATTCCCAGTCTCTGTACATGGGTACTGATCACATCCGCCGTGGAATAGATACTGGGATTATACAAAAGTAATATTTTCTCAAACCCCACGTTCAGAAGCGTACCGCATTTTAAGATCAGCATGGTGACAATGGTAGGCATAATGCAGGGAATCGTCACATGCCAGACCCGGCCAAGCCGCCCTGCCCCGTCAATGGCCGCCGCTTCGTGAAGCTCGGAGCTGACCGAAGTGATTGCCGCCACGAAAATAATGGAATTGTATCCCAGATTCTGCCAGATATCCGACAAAAGGTTAATGGCCCAGAAATAATCGGGATTGGTCAGCAGGCTCACTTTTTCGATTCCAAACAGCTTCACCATAATAGACGTCACAAACCCGGTGGTGGAACAAAATTCCTTTACCAGGCCGCAGATAATCACGATGGAAATGAAATAAGGCATATAGCTGACTGTCTGCACCACCTTTTTAAACTTCAGATTTTTGATTTCATTTAGCAGCAGCGCAAACACGATGGACAGCGGAAACGCAATCACCAGTCCCAACAGGCTGATCACCAGTGTATTCCGCAAAAGGATCAGGAAATTAGGTCCTCCAAAAAAATCCATAAAATGCTTCAGTCCCACCCAGTCACTTCCGAAGATACCTCTCTGAGGCTTGAAATCCTCAAATGCCATCACAAGCCCAAACATGGGGGCATAGTTAAAGACCAAAAAATAAAGAATCACAGGGATAGATAGCAGATACAGCCATTTGTTCATCAGCAAGTCATGCTTCCATCCACCTTTGCCTCTCTCCACTTTTGCCTTTTTCATAAGCATTCTCTCCTTCTCTGTTCCGTTTTTGATTCTTAAAATCTCTATAAGAACTATTCTATCTTACCTAATTGTAAAAAATATATTACAATTGCCTTTTTTTTGACACGAATAATGGTATCTGTGATATAATTCTCATGAAAGAAAATACACCTGAAAGGAAAAACATGAATACTTATCATCTTTTTCAATATGTCGCAGACCGCCTGCAAACCAGGCTTGTTCTCCTGACAGAGAACGGAATTCCCCAGGACAGCTTCCAGTGTAAGGAAAACATATTTGACTTTTTAGCCTACCTGCCGGAATCCATGGACTTCTTTCTGGAAAAGGCCGACTGGCAGCTCCCTGCCCTTTCCTCTGTAAATCAGGATTTCGTTTATGCCTGTGTCCGTCTGGAAAAACAGCTCCTGCTGCTGGGGCCCGTGAGGCTGTACTCCCATCTCTCTTTCTCCCACACCCTGCACGCCCCAATGCCTGACCTGTTTTCCATGCTGCCCATCAGCATCTGTGAATTTGATGAATTTATCCGGTCCGTCCTGCTTCTCCACAACCTCTTTCATGTACCGGCCGTTACAGAGCAGCAGTTGATAAATGCAAACTGCTCCGACCAGAGCAACGAGGAAGTCCATAAGTACTATTCCGATCTGGTCTTTCTCAATCGGGAAAGGGGCGTCAAGCATAACCTTTACAGCCAGGAGCTGCGTATGCTCTCCAGCATCGAAATGGGGGATCTGGCACTTTTGAAAAGCACTTTCTCCGACGATACCCCGGAGCAAATGGGTACCCTTGCCCCGTCATTCGACCGCAATTATAAAAATATCTGTATCTCCGTCATCACGCTGATCAGCCGGGCTGCCATCCGGGGCGGCGTCAATCCGGAACTGGCCTTTTCTCTGTGTGATTCTTATATTATGAAAATAGAAAATTTAAAAATACTGGATGAGCTGAAGCCTCTGGTGGAAGGGGCAAAAATACGCTTTGCCACTATGGTTAAAGATATTAAGAGCACCCAGCAAAAGGACACCCCTGCCAGACGGCATCCGATTCTGGAACAGAGCAAGGACTATATCTTTTCCCATCTTCACGAAAAGATCACCATGCAGGAGCTGGCCGGAGAACTCAATATCAGCCCCAATTACCTCTCGGAGCTGTTCCGTAAATACGAAGGCATCTCCTTTACGGATTTCGTTATCAGGGAAAAAATCGCGCTGGCAAAAAACATGCTGATTTACTCGCCTTATTCCTACATAGAGATCAGTTCCTATCTGGGTTTCTCCTCCCAGAGTCATCTCGGAAAACAGTTCAAGGCCATCACAGGGATGACCTTGAAACAATTCCGTGACACTTATTCCACTACTGAATTTCACCTTCAAGAACCGGAATACTGATTGACTCCGTGCCGCAGCCCTGGGCGCTTATCTTTACGGATACCGTGCCCGGAACCTGTCCGCTTCGTACGGCGGCCATCACGCGGCCGTCGTAGGTACGCCAGATATTGTCGTCATAGCTTCCCTCGGTGCTGGGTGCCGCCGACCCGAATCCGGCTAAGGTTCCCGCACCCTCCACCGAAACCCGGACTTCTCTGGCCTCCCAGCGGTTGGCAGTTCCTTTCTCATCCACCAGATCCACCGTAATAAACGCCACTGACTGCCCGTCTGCGGTCAGAGAATCACAGCTGACGGACACGGCAAAGGCAGCGGGCTCTCCTGCGGTAATCAAGCGGAATCTTCCGTCTTCCCGCCCTTCCGAGTATCCTGCGGCAACCAGCTCACCCGGCTCATAAGCCGTTTCAAAGAGCACATCATATCCGGCTTCTTCACCGGCAGGTTTTCTTCCCAGCGAGCGGCCGTTTAAAAACAGTTCCACCTCCTGTGAAGCGGAGAGAATATGAATTTTAGCCGGCTTTCCCTCCATGCCTGTAAAGGTCCAGCTGTCTATTGCGTCCCGGTACATCCAGGAATTCGTATTGCAGGGCATGCCATAGCGCTCCGGGCGCTCCACGGCAATCCATGGCTCCCGGCGCAGCCCATACACAATCTCCCGCAAGTAGCTCACCGGCCTTCGATAGCCATTGATGTTGATGTCCCCGCAGTATGCCAGCCGATCCGGATACCACCCCTGCTCCCGGCGCTCCGTATTGTAGTGAAAGATTGCGATTCCCGCCTCCCCCAGATAGTCATAGCCCGTCCAGGTAAAGTCGCCGATCACATGGGGATTGTCCTTTACAATCTTCCACAGCCTTGCAATTTCCGGCGGATAAGTCTCGCTGCCCACCACCACACGGTCAGGATGTAAGGTATGTTCATATGCATGCCGTGCGGTCAGATAATTATAGCCTACTACATCCAGTTCGCAGGAAGCCTCCTCCAGGCACTGAGACAGCATGGGGCTGACGGAAAACGCATCCAGCATTTCCTGCTCCGTGCTTCCCATGACAGCGTTCATTCCCTCGCTGCCGCCGGATTCCCGGCTGCTGTCCGGCCCTGGCTCAGCTACGTTTTCCGGCTGTACCTGCGCTTTATATGCCGTTCCACCATTCCCCTCTGCGCCGTCGCCTGAACTCTCCTGCCAGTCTCCCAGCCGGTCTACCACAGCCAGAAACCCGCTGAAAGCGCCTGTGACCAGTCTGGTGGAATCCAGGCTGCGCAGATAATTGGCCAGCTGGCGGTTTCTCCTTCCGCCGCTGCGTCTCCCGATTTCCGGGATTTCGTTTCCCAGACTGTAAAGAATTACGGAAGGATGGTTATAGTCCTTTGCTACCATCTTTTCCAGGTCCTGCTCCCACTCTTCGCCGAACTCCAGGGCATAATCTCCGCTGTTCTTCGGCTGGTCCCACATATCCGTCAATTCGTCCATAACCAGCAGACCCAGCCTGTCACAAATGGACAACATCGTCTTGCCCGCCGGATGATGGGCGCTGCGGATGCTGTTAAATCCCGCTTCTTTCAGCTTCCTCAAGCGGAATTCCTCCGCCTGCTTCAAAGTCGTAGCGCCAAGTATGCCATTGTCATGATGAATGCAGGCGCCGCGCAATTTTACTTCTTCTCCGTTAATCCGCAGTCCTTCTCTGGCATCCGCACTGATCATACGGATGCCAAAGCTCTCCGCCGCCTGATCCCAAAGTTTCTCTCCCTCCCGGATTTCCAATATAAGCCTGTATAATGCAGGATGCTCCGGACTCCACAGGCTGGGGGCATCCACAGTCAGCTTCATTCTGGAAACCGTCTCCTCCGCCGCCAGCAGGGAAACGGTATTCTCGCCTCCGGCCGCCTGGTTCCCCTGTTCATCCACGACCCTGCAGCACACTGTAACCTTGCCTGCATGGATCCCGGTATTTTGAAGCGCCGTCTCCACGGAAACCACCGCATAGTTCTCCCTGATTTCTTCCGTGGCGATCCGGATTCCCTCCGGCGGAACATGAATCATTCCGCCCTGGTGGAGATTGACGCTGCGGTAAATACCGCTTCCCGGATACCACCTGGAGCCATGCTCCTGGTTTACGGCAACCACTTTCAGCGTATTCTGTTCCCCATAGCGCAGATACCGGTTCAAATCCACAAAGAACTGGGAATAGCCGTTCTTATTCTTATGTACCAGTTCTCCGTTCAGGTAGACAAATGCTTTGCTCATCACCCCTTCAAATTCCAGAACATTCCAGCTCTCTTTCCACTCCGGAGGCGCAAAGAATTCCTTTTGATATGTGTAGGATTTCGCCGGGTAGAATCCGCTCTGGGTTCCGCTTCCGCAGTCCGGACTCCGCTTCTCCAGAATCATGGCATCCTGGGGCAGTATGACCGGCTTTCCCTCTGCCCCTCCGCCAAAAATCACCGCAAAAGGATCCGTCACTCCCGCAGCCACAGTCCAATTCTGGTTCCACATAATCTGCTTCACAAATATATCCTCCTCATTCCGCTTCCAGACAGAAGCTTTTTTAATTCTCAATTCGCTTTCTTATTCCTACAGTCTCTCCATCCCCATTGGAATGCAAGGGCTCGAACCCGTCAGAAGCACAAAGTCAGGCTTTATTGATGGTCTCAAGAATACCGGCAATCTGCTCTGCCCCAAAAGCTCCGCCCGACATGGCGGCCACCTTGATCAGCGGCATATCCATGCCCATGGCGGCATAATCCATGGCTATCTCCTCCGTAGAATCCTCATCCTCCAGGAGCCGCTGCTTTTCTTCCTCGGACATGCTCTGCGGCATCTGATAAGAAGACATCATGGCCCCTATAATGGGCTGCGCTTCAGGCAGTTCCATCAGTTCTCCCATGGTTATAAAAGCATCGTAATGCTTTTTCCATTTGGCTGTGCTTTCCACCTGAATTCTTTCCTTTAATCGAATATCCCTGCTGGACGCGCCTGCCAGAATTTCATATTCCCCGCTCTCCGCATACCAGTCTCCCATTTCCTGATGCCAGAAAGCAAAGCTCCTCTTATTCAGCCGAAACTGCACCGTCTTTTTCTCCCCGGGCTTACAGGACACTTTGACAAATCCTTTTAACTCTTTTTCCGGTCTGGGTACACTGCTCTCCACATCCCGGATATACAGCTGCACCACTTCTTTGCCCTCCCTGTCTCCCACATTGCGGACAGACAGCGACACAACGGCCTCTTCCGCATCCAACATCTGCTTCCGGTCAATCTTCAAATCCGAATACTCCCACTGCGTATAGGACAGTCCATGCCCAAAGGGGAAACGTACCGGAAACGCTTTCCTGTCGTAATAACGATAACCCACAAAAATCCCCTCTTCGTATACTGCATTTTCTTTCTGGGGAAAAGTCAGACTGCAAGGGGTATGAGCCAGCTCCATGGGATAGGTTTCCGCCAGCTTTCCGCAGGGGCTGCTGATTCCGTAAAGCAGCTGCACCATGGCTTCCGCCACCCCCTGACCGCCTGTATACATGGCATACAGCGCGTCAACCGTATCAATCCAGGGCATTTCCACCGGCGCCCCTGCAAACAGCAGGGCAATCACAGGTTTCCCTGTGGCTTTCAGCCGCCCCAGCAAATCTATCTGATTGGACGGGATTCGCAGATGCTTTCGGTCAAAGCCCTCACTCTCCCAGCCGTCCGGAAGTCCGATCAGCACCACCGCTTTATCCGCAGATCGTACTTTTTCCAAAGCCTCCGCCACAAAATCCTCATCCACCTCATCCTTCTTCAGCCGATAACCCCTGGCAAAGGAGAACGCAATCTCCGGATAATCCTGTGTCAGAACCTCCGTCAGCTCTCTGTGAAAAGTGGGAATGACATGACTGCTGCCTCCGCCCTGGTAGCGGACATTCTTTGCAAATCCTCCAATCACGGCGATTTTTTCTTTCTTATCCAAAGGCAGAACGCCGCACTCATTTTTCAGAAGCACCGCACTCGCGGCGGCAGCCCGGACAGCCAGCTCATGGTGCGCCCTTGCGTCATAAACAGATCCCGGCCTTTTATTTTCCTGTCCTTTTTTTGCCATTGTGAGAATCCGCTTTACCGTCTCGTCCAGCCGTTCTTCGGAAAGCTTTCCTTCCTCCACGGCCTTAATCAGTTCCTCCGTATATGCTTCTCCCGCATACGGCATCCTTAAGTCAAATCCTTCTTCTATTCCTCCCGGCTGGTCATTCGCGGCCCCCCAGTCAGACACCACCACTCCCTCATATCCCCATTCCTCTCTTAAAATTTCCCGCAGAAGATGGTGACTCTCACAGCAGTATTCTCCGTTTACCTTATTGTAGGCTCCCATAATCGTCCAGGGCTTCGCTTCCTTTACCGCCGCCTCGAAGCTTGCCAGATAAATCTCCCGCATGGTTCTTTCATCTGCGGACACATTTACCGTCATCCGCCGGGTCTCCTGATTGTTCATGGCAAAATGTTTGAGACTGGTGCCGACCCCCTTGCTCTGTACGCCAATGATGTGGCTTTTCGCCATCTGGGAGGAAAGATACGGATCCTCCGAAAAATACTCAAAATTCCTTCCGCAAAGGGGACTTCTTTTGATATTGGCTCCGGGCCCCAGCAGTACGGATACCTCCTCCTGGAGGCATTCTTCCCCCAGCGCTTCTCCGATTTCCCGAACCAGCTCCTGATCCCAGCTGTTGGCGATTGCCGCCGCGGAAGGAAAGCAGGTCGCAGGTATACTTTTATTGACCCCCAGATGATCCGTTTCCTCCGTCTGCTTGCGCAGGCCATGGGGTCCGTCCGTCATCATAATGCCGGGAATTTCGTATTTTTCCATTTCTTTCGTAAACCAGAAAGACGCTCCCTGGCACAGACCGGCTTTCTCTTCCAAAGTAAGATTTTGAATCAATTCGTCTAAATCTTTCATTTCGTTCTTCTATCCTTTCTCTCATCTTTGTTATCGTTTTCCCTTGTGCCCTCTACCGAACCCTCCGGACAATGCCCTCAGTAATTCCATTCTCATTAAAGGCATCAATCCGCACATACACCGGGCTTTTCTGCACCAACGCGCCAATCTTCTGCCCGGCCCTGCCGTAGACCATATAACTGTGATACAGCTTATCCGGATCATAGCCCCAGAGAATATTGTATCCCACCGCGCCGTTATCCTCCCATGCAAGCTGCATATCCAGCGCCGTCAGCGGTTCTTTCCCCTCCAGGGAGCAGGAAAACGCTCTGACCTGATCCGGTTTTGCGCCGTTTCCCAACCCAAATACTCTGATTGCGCTGACACAGGGCTTCTGCCCGTAAGGAAGCTCCATGGCACGCAAACGCAGAAAACGGAGTTTTTTCCCGCCTTCCCATACTATAAAATCATGGGAGAAATCTATCCGCACTTCCGATTTATCCTCCAGGATCTCATATTCGACTCCATCTCCTGACCCTTCCAGAATCCATCTTGTTTCCCTCTTTCTGCTGTCAAGATGACGGCGGTCCTCCCAGGATGCAAAAAATTCCATATCCGGCTCCGCCTCCACTGTCCAGTTATCCGCGAAGTTAATCTGCACCCCGTGAACATCCATTTCTTCTTCCAGATCAACTTCCACCCATTCTTCTTTTCCTCCATGCTCCGCCTGCCACCAGGTGCGAATATCTTCATCCGCCACGCATTCCCCGCCTGATCCTGATGACACCTTTACCGGTTTTCTAAAGGAAAGCAGCATCCAGTCCGGCTTCTCCCAAAGCCTGGCATCCGTCCTGACAGGCCAGTCTCCGTATCTCTGATCACATACCAGTTCTCCCTCTTCGTCAAAACCCGCTTTCCATAACCCCAGCCTCCGTTCAAAGCTGTGGTTTTTCGAAATCCGCATGGTGGAGATATGCCAGAAATTACCCTGCCCGTCTTCAAAGGTGGAGCCATGTCCCGCCCCGGTTATAAAACCTCCCGGCTTATAGGAAAAAGGATTGTTTTTCGCCGCGGTAAACGGCCCCAACGGAGAATCCGCCACATATACGCCATCCGAATATACGTTATATTCCGTTCCGGTAACCGCATACTGCAGATAATATTTTCCCTGATACTTTGTCATCCAGGGGCCTTCCAGATAAGGGCTGTTTCCAAACCATCTGCGCAGCTTTTTCATCATTTCCTCAGGATCCCCATAGTTTTCCGGATTCTTCCCCTCGTCCATATGTTCCCGGATCACTGCCTGAATAGATGCCTGAATTTCCTCTTCCGTCCTGGGCGGCACATGATCCTCTCCAATCCGCTCATAACCCAATTCCTCTTCCCGGGCCTCTATCAGTCCGAGCTTATCCCCAACGGGACGCATGGTGTCCGGCTCCAGCTCCACGCCATAGATTGGCTCCGCGTTGGAGCTGCCCCAGTACAGATAAATCCGTCCGTCATCATCCTGAAACAGATTCGGATCCCAAAACGGAATTTCTCCCCTGATTTCCTCAAATGGCTCTGTCAGGGGATCTTTCGTCCTGTAGAAAGAACAGTCTCCTGTGGCGGAAGCGCAGACATACAGGTACTCCCCGATCATTCTCACATCCGGCGCATAATCATATATGGGTATATCACCCAGGAAATCATGCCGTTCCCAGCTGACAAGATCCTCGCTGGTATAAAAACCGGCAGACATGGAGGGAAACAGATAATAGCTCCCTTTAAAAAGAATCATGGACGGATCGGCCGCCTCCCTGTGAATCCTGCACAGATTCCCTTCTCTGTCCCGTACCCGGAATAATTGATATTGGTATTCCAGATTCACCGGATTACAAAAATAGTGCATAACGCCTCCTCCTTCACATGGAAATTTTTTTCAGCAATACCGCCGTGCCTTCTTTTGCGGGCAGATTCATGTGCAGACTCCCCTCGAATCCCTCGCTGGCACAGATGCGGCTCATGTTCCACACATCCAGCACTTCCGCCCGGAAAATCCCTTTCCCCGGTGCATTTACATGAAGCTCCCGCTGACAGGATCTCCCCAGGTACTGTAACCAGCACTCCTCGCTGCATAATGCCATGGGCAGCATATCCAGAATCCTGCGGTTCCTCTCTTCCTCATCCAATTTCATCATAGCCATCGCAAAGGGAGTATCCGCGCCCTCCTGTTTCTTTCCGTTGGGATCCGTTTCAATCTTCCAGCAAAAAGGCTCCGCATTCTGGGGAAGCTCCTGCAGAATCTCTTTCAGAAAGGCGATTCTGGCAACGCTCTCTCCCTTTAACTTCCCGCCCTTGGACCACCACAGACGGTTATCCTCCGATTCATACGTCTCCCCGTGGCTGCAATAGCCGCCTCGTATGTACCCCATCCAGATTCGATGTACCAGTTCAAAGGCGGAGAGATTTCCCCAGTCAAAAGGAATGTCTCCCTCATACCCGCATTCGTCAATCATGACCGGGATATTATATTGCAGGCGCATGGTCATTGCTGATTTGGTGTCCGCCGTCTGCAGAGAGCAATGTGTCATCCAATCCGCTTTTTCATATGGCTGAAAGCAATTATGAATGGACAGCAAATGTCCGTAAGGATCCCGCTCTTTGATCTTCTGCCCATAAATATCCCAGTCCTGATCTGTCCGCCCGGGCATCAAATCATACTCGTTTGCCAGGCTCCACCACACGTTTTTATAAGCGGCCAGCCTTGCCGCACAATATTCCAGATGTTTTAAGTTGTCCTCCTTGGACAGCTGTGAAAATCCCCATCTGTCGTAAGGATGGAACAGAATCAGATCCGCCTCTATCCCGAGTCTGTCCAGTTCAAGAATACTTGTCTCCAATATTTCCCAGAATGTCTGATTCGGTGCTCCAATATTCCACTTCCCCTGCTTTTTCCTGTGATTGCATCCCTCTTCCTGATTGTGAGACGGATTCCCGGGCTGTACGTCTTCCGCAATCCCCCTCGCATAGGGAAAATAAGCCGGTTCCTCCTCGTTATAAATCATATCCTTCGGGAACACACACATGCGCACCTTGTTAAAGGGGCTGCCCGCCAGGCTCTCCAATGTCTGTCTCCGGATTTCCTCCGGCTGATAAATCCAGGCATAGCAGGTCGTTCCAAAGGGCCGATATTCCGTCCCGTCCGCATAGCGAAAGCCAAATCCGGCTGCGGATACCGGTCCATGGTTTCCCTCCCCCGCCTGAATGCACAAAAAGCTTCCCGCCCTCAAAATCCTCTCTCCGGCCTGGATACGGTACTCCCATACCCCTGTGTGCTCCGGCCTGAAACGCACCATTACTTCCCCCTCATTCACGGCAAATGCTTTCACCCTGATCCGGGTCTCCTCACAGCTAAAGATACCGGTTATATTCCCATCCGCTCTCTCCCTACTCTCAAAAATGCCGTATTGTTCAATCTGTTCCATATACCACTCCTATTTCTTCTGCACATTTTTTCTACCCCTGACATACTTCTCTGCTGTTTATCAACACGAATAAAGGTTGTCTGAACTCTACGGCTACTCCCATCGCATACGCAGATTCTTTCCCTCCGGGCAGTCCATATCCGATACGGGACATCCCACATTGCTTTCAATAATAACCTGTTCCCCATGCCCTCCCAGATCCACAATCTGTTTGTCAACATATCCTTTATATAAATTATTCTGACTGATGATACAGCCTTTGAGACGGTCAATGACCATGCCGTATTTAGGAGACATCCTGCCGCTGTTGTCATCATGTTTTCCTACCAGAAAGGTGTTTCCTGTTACAGTGACATTAAAGCATTCGCTCAGCCGAAGCTGACAGTCGTCCAAATCCTCCGGTTCTCCATCCAGCCCCGCTCCGTTTCGGTAAAAAATATTGCCGGCCCTCCGCTTCTGTCAAAATAGTTCCCTGTAATCTGCCACAGCTTAGCGTTTTTCAGATAGAAGCCTCCCTTATGGTTCCACTCGACCCGATTGCCCGTAAGCGTCATAGCCGCGTTATTGACTCTTTCCTCCGCACAGCGGATTCCCCATCCCCCGTTATCAGAAAACCAGTTATCCATCATGAATCCGTCCCAGGAATTCAGGAAAAGTCCGTCTCCGCTGTTCTGCTCGATCTGACAGCCCCGCATGGAAAAGGCACACGCAAATTGAAGAAAGACACCCGGTCCGGAGAATTTTTTTACCTGACAATTTTCGATGCGAATCGTATCCTCTTCCGGATGGTCAAAAAAATCCTCCCTCCTGAACATAATTCCTGAGATGTCCTTTCCTTTTTTCCCTCCATCCAGTACCAGTCCCGTCACCGTACAGCCAAAACACCCTGTTATGTCCAGCAGGCAATCTGCCTCCTCTTCTTTCAGCTTCAAAACACTTCCGCCACTGTTTCGAATGCTCCAGCCTGTCTCCCCATAAAGCCGCACATGAGGACGCAGCGTAATCTGCCCGACAGCATACTCTCCTGCCGGAACATACACCCCGCCACCGCCTGGTTGGCTTCCCGCTTCATCAATTGCTGTCTGAATCGCCTGTGTACAATCTGTCCTTCCATCTCCCACAGCCCCAAAGCTGATAATATTCCATAATCCTTCCATCTTGTCATTTCTCCTCGGCTCTGTCTGTTTACGTCAAATCCTACTTATTTAATATCTCCTGCAAATATTTATCCCTCTTCCTCTGCATAGTATAAGCTCACGGTTCCGTTGATTCCCGAGGGACATTCCGGTATCTTTTCCCCCAGCCCCATGTACATCCGAATCGGATCCGGAAGCTTCGCGTTCTCCCGCTCCAGAGTGGTCGCCACTTCAATCCTTACCGCATTGTTTCCTCTCCGCAGCCTCCCGGTCAGGCAATAAGAAAAGGGCGGCGCAATCTGGATTCCCAGACTGACATCGTTCACAAAAACCTCCACGCCTTCATAGGCATCTGTAACCTCCAATATCAATTCGCCCTCCCCAGTCTCGCAGAACAGTTCTTTTTCATACTTGATAAATCCGGAAAACTCAGGGTATTCCGTCTCCATATGATCCGGCAGCGCTATTTGCCTGGCAGATTGAAAATCGGGATATGCCTCGGCGCTGCAAAAGGTTCTGGTCCATCCCTCATTCCACGGTTTCCTGATCCAGTCTTCCTGCGGTTCCTGCCGAACTATCTGATATATCTTAGATGGTTCCTCCTCCGGATCGTCAAACACGATAATACAGCTTTTCAGAGGTTCTATCTTTAACGAAAGCCAGGTCCCCTCTTCACACTCAGCGGATGCAGCTGCCGCTATTGTATTGTTCCATGCGTCATAGCGGTAATTTTTTCCCCTTGCCGGCACTCTGACCTGCCCTGTATAGCACTCCACGCCCTCATTCACAAAGAAATAGATTTCCCTGTCCGCCGCATATCGCAGACAGCGAATGCCGGAACACGCGGGATTCAGCACCACCTCCGGTATTCCATAGTCTTCCAGCATCTGAGGCAGATTTGCAAGCGGACATACTTCCGTTCCTGTCTGATTTTTTAAGCCCCATACTTTTTCCCCGCCCTCCAACGGCAGCATCTCTGCGCAGGTCCTCTCCGGCAGCAGCATCTCTCCGCAAGCTCCCTCCGGCGGCAGGATTTCTCCGCAGATTCCCTCCGGCAGCGCATCTATAAATATGACGGGAAATCTTTCCTGCCCCATGGCTTCCAACGCTTCCGCCAGGACACTGCTGATAAACTGCGCCCTGGGAATCAGCAGAATTTTATATTCCCTCCCGTTTATACGAAGCCTGTTCCCAATCTCCGTGCCGAAATACTCCCTGTCTGCAAAAACATCTGCCGGAATAAAATCATATTCTATCTGCCGCTGTGCCAGAAGCCTGGCCGGCTTCTCCAAATCCATATAGTCCCCGGTCCATTCCGCCTCCGCATTGTACAGGATAGCCACGGGCGACACATGCTTTCCTCCGTCCAACAGGGTACATACTCTGTTGGCATACCGCATCAATTCTCCAAAATGCCGGTACTGAGGATTATGACCGTGGGCATAGAAATGCGGCGGACAGTCCGGATCAGGATATTCTTTCGGGCTGAACGCATGAGGGACAAAATGGTTGATCCCCCTGACCAGGAAATGGTCCAGCAGATATTTTTCCAGCCGCACCCCTTCTTCCCACCCGTAATTTCCAAAAATCTCGCACAGTGAGCGATTTTTCTTCTTCGGATCTATGGCTGCGAGAGAAGCGGCCAACCTACCCAGCACAAAATGGTAGAACTCCCCGTTTCTTATTTCCCCTATAATGCCGCAGGGTCCGTTCCACTCTCCCTGGGGCAGCACCTGCCCCCCGATATCGTCAATCCCTGCCATATCCTGCCCCGCCAGGCCGCGGAAATAATGCCCCAGGCTGCTGCCCGTCCTGGTATGCTGGTTATTGTCCTCTATTAGATGGCCGATATATTCTACCCCATGGGCATGGCACCATTCCCCAATCTGCAGAGAAAAAGCTTCCTCAACCTTGCGCGTTACCGTATCCATATAATCGAAACGCGCCTTCGCTTTCAGCGAATCGGAAAAATCCTGTTCCCAGAGAAGCGAAAGATATTTCAGGAAATCCTTACCCCATTTCCCCCGCAGCGCATCTTCTAATTCCCTGCTCCAGGCCTGATCGTCCATCTCGAAGATTCGCTTTCCGCTTTCATAGAGATGACCGTTTCCCAGCTCCGGCTCATCGGAAAAGAATCCGGCTATCGTGGTGCCGAAGTCCTCCGCATAATGCGCGAAATGAGGCTCATACACCGTATCGAGCAGAATGCGGCAGGAGGCAGGGCTCAACATATTAATATAGTTTCTGTGGGGTCCCCTGTTTCTGGTCAGGTACAGAAAGTATATTTTCCACCGGCCTGCAGGCACCGTAAAGTTCAGAAGCTTCTCCTCTCCCTCCGGCAGAATTTCCTGCATCTCTTCCAGCGATTCCCCGCCTGTGCGCAGCGCGACGGCTCCCAGAAACCTGTCATCCTCAAAACGGCGCACCTGCTCTAAGTTCATGGTATAGGATTCATTCAGATTCGGCACCCAGTCGTCCGGCTTTTCATACTGTCCGGCAGAAAACGACATCCTTTGCCCCGGCTCCGGGCAGTCTATTACCCGATATGCCAGGCTCTGCCGGCACCGTTTTTCATCCGCATGCTCCAATGCACCGTTTGCGTATCCCGTAGGGAAGTGGCTGTCATCCAGAATCCAGACCTTCATGCGGCGCTTCTTCGCCTCGTCCAATATGACATCCATATCCTTCCACCACTTTTCCCCCATAAAGTCGGGGTGGGGACGGCTTTCCACACAGACCGCCCCTATGCCCACGCCCCCTATGGCTCCCATATATTCCCGCAACGTCTCTTCGCTTTCCCCGTGCATCCATAAAAATGGAAATATATAGTTGTTCTGTCGGTTTTTCAGCAATCGCTGTATCTTATCCGTCATTTATCATTCTCCCGCATCTTATGATGATAAAAAAGAGTGCTACGCACTCTTGCGAGATTTGCTTCGCAAACTCGTGAATGCATGCGCCTGACGGCACAGTTTCCTATAAAGTAAAAAGGTGATATACAGATCGTACCAGAACCTCTGCGATCTATATATCACCCTTACACGTTTTTTGTCATGAATCCCTTTATCTTTTCTGTCTCATGTCCTCGAATATCTCTTCGTCAATCCGTCTTTTCTTAAAATAATATTTCCTGTCTTCCTCCGTTATCTCCCGAATCACCCGGCAGGGATTTCCCGCCGCAAGTACATTGCCGGGAATATCTTTCGTCACCACGCTTCCGGCTCCGATCACCACATTGTCCCCGATACGTACCCCGGGGCAGATCACCGAATTGCCGCCGATCCACACATTATCTCCAATCGTCACGCTGATACCGTATTCATATCCCCGGCTCCTGATCTCCGGGTCAAAAGGATGTCCCGCCGTATAGATGGATACATTGGGAGCCAGAAGGCAGTTGTCGCCGATTTTCACTTTCGCCACATCAAGGATGGTGCAATTGTAATTTGCCCCAAAGTTTTTCCCCACCTCGATATTAAATCCGTAGTCGCAGTAAAAGGGCGGGCTGACCATCGCTCCCTCCGACTTTCCGAACAGCTCCTTTACTATGGCGGCAATGGCCTGGAGATCCGTCCGGTCAACTGTATTCAATTTCTGAGTAAGCCGCCTTGCCGGAAGCATCTGCTTCCAGACCTCTTCATCACAGACGTAAAGCTGCTCCGCTTCTCTTCTCATAACATTATCCATTATGCTTCCTCCTCAAAACAAGCTGTACGGATTCTCTTTCAATGTATCATTATCTTTATTATAGATTTTAGTTTTCCTGTTATTATATCTCGGAACTTTTTCCCTTACAATGACTGACATACACAAAAAGATCAGACGAATTTCCCTTATCCTGTCTATTCTTTATATCCACAGCATAGACCAGTTCCTTAGCCGCATACAATTTCCGCGGCGGTATGACACATAAAACACCTTTTCCCTCACGGCCAGCGCACCCTGTCTCCATCAACAGCATGGTGACGCCTGCCTGCAGCTCTGTCAGCAGATTCAAAACCGGCACCACTGCCGCAGTGTCTAAAGACAGGAAACGGGCCAACGCCAGGCCGATGCCTGTAGTGCCTGCCGTGATGATGCCATGGGGAGCGATAAACGCCGTCACCCCAAAAGCAAGAATCGCATTTCCCATTAGAATCATTGCCCAGGTTCCCGCTGCCCGGACCATGCTTTCTTGATAAAAAGTTGTGCTTTTCGCCGCCTCCGGTGAATGAGTAACTATGATAATGGTCTGTCTGCTTTCTTCTTTTCATAAAATGTTAATGTGAGTCTTTCGTTAATGACCTCTGTTTTTCCCGTCTGGCGATACCCCGTTTTTTCATACAAATGACAGTTTTTAGACTCCTGCAAAATTGTGTCCAGCTCCCAATTTTCGTTTCCATGCATTTCTTCACACAGCCGGATTGCTTTCTGTGCAATGCCTTTCCCTTGAAATTCCGGCAATATAAATATTGGGGAAATTCTTTTGTTTTTTCCGTTTTCCTTTTGATCAACAATACGGATCGCTCCTGCTTTTTGCTGTCCGATATAAATAAAATAGTAAAATGTAAAGTCCTGTTTCAAGCGTGCTTCTAATTTTTCCACGCTCTCGTTTCCTGGATTTGTATCGTAATCCTGATATTTCTCCAACAATTCTTTGAACGCTTTCACCTGCATAGCATGTAGTTCTTTTGCGTTGTCAATATTTGCCCTTAATAATGTTATTGTTATTTCCATATACAGCCTCCGTATTACCCTCTGTTCCATTTGATAATATCATAAAAAACTTCTTTCCAAAACAAAAAAACACCAAACATACAATATGTCCAGTGCATTTCTAAAACCATTGGCTATTACAAGCATTCTATCATAATTACAGCTTACACCTACCGATTTATATGCACAGACATATCAGACCTACCTGCGTAACTGTGCATCCAATCGAAACACAATTACTTTTAAGTACGTCTGTAATACATGTACATATAATTCATTGTAAAATATAAGTTCCGCATTTCCATGTTCTCCTAAACTTTTTTAATAACCTACCATAATTCTATTTGTATGTCAAGAAATATTCGGTTCTATCGTGAAGAATGTCCTTTGCTTTTCAAAAAGCATCTTTACAAAAGGGCAACGCTGTGTTATACTTTTATCGTCAACACCGTGTTATACGTTAAGGAGGTTAAGCCTATGGTACAGCAAATTTCCGATGCCGAACTTGAAATTATGAAAATCGTATGGGGAA